>JBHGXS010000092.1:0-13529 GCA_041920565.1 Bacillus sp. (in: firmicutes)
CGATTCAAAAAGAAACTGATAACTATATTGCATAAATCGACGAAGTAACAATGGAAAAAGAAAAAGAAAGTATGGAAGTTTATTTGCTCATGACCCTGTGACAAAGGTGGTCTTTTTACACTTTTCTAGGAATTAAATGAAGGCTCTGTTCTAAATATTACTAAAGATAGGTGCTTCTGTTCCTCCGGCAAACAGGCTTGCCGGAGGAACAGAGCAAGGATTGCTCTAAGCCATCCTCTAACGTTAAGGTGGTCAAAACTAACAAAATTTACGAACACAGCCTAAATTATAGTGCTCTTGGAGGGTTTCTATGATAAAGAAATTAGCCTTTTGGAAAGGGAAACAGGCAAGTACTTCTGTACTTGAAATGATAGAGGAAGCGAAAAAAGGGGAAATTCCAAAGCACATTGCCATCATCATGGACGGAAACGGCAGATGGGCGAAAAAACGTGCAATGCCGCGTGTAGCAGGTCATCATGAAGGAATGAAGGTCGTCCGAAAGATCACGCGTTTTGCGAATGATCTTGGAGTGGAAACCTTGACGCTGTATGCTTTTTCTACTGAAAACTGGAAGCGTCCCAAAACGGAAGTGGATTTTTTAATGAAACTTCCAGAAGAATTTTTAGGAACCTTCTTGCCCGAATTGATTGAAGAAAATGTGCAAGTGCGCATGATTGGACAAAAAGATAAACTTCCGGCCCATACTCGCAGAGCGGTGGAAAAAGCAATGCAAGACACAGCTGGCAATACAGGACTGATTTTAAATTTTGCGCTAAACTATGGAAGTCGTGACGAGATGGTTTACGCGGTGCGAAATTTGGTTACAGATAGTAAAGAAGGAAGGATTTCTCCGGAAGATATTACAGAAGACGTAATCTCTTCTTATTTGATGACAAAAGATTTACCGGATCCGGATTTACTCATTCGTACAAGCGGTGAAATTCGTATCAGCAATTTTATGCTTTGGCAAATCGCGTATTCAGAGCTTTGGTTTACAGATGTGTATTGGCCGGATTTTACAGAAGAGCATTTACTTGAAGCTATAGTAAACTTCCAGCAAAGAGGACGCAGATTTGGAGGCGTATAGAAAGTGATGTGTTGGTTATGAAACAACGGATTATTACAGGCGTGGTTGCGGCTGCCTTATTTATTCCCATTGTAATATATGGCGGCATTCCATTTACCATTTTACTTTATGCTTTGGCAACTGTAGGCTTGTTTGAACTGATCCGAATGAAAAAGCTCAGTTTTTTATCAGTACCCGGCATTTTAACTACAGTTTTACTCTGGGTAATTCTTGCGCCGAGTACAATGCCGAACTATTTTGAAGGTCTTCGGTTATCGAAAGTTGAATTTACCTTCGTAATCGTGTTATTACTATTATCATATACGGTGCTTTCAAAGAATACATTTACTTTTGACGATGCTTCTTTTTTAGTACTGTCTACAGTTTATGTAGCTATGGGATTTTACTATTTTAACGAAACACGTATCGCAGGTCTTTCGTATGTGTTTTATACCTTATTGGTAATTTGGGCGACAGACTCGGGAGCTTATTTTATTGGCAAAGCAATAGGAAAGAACAAGCTCTGGCCTGAAATCAGTCCGAACAAAACAATTGAAGGGTCTCTTGGCGGTATTCTTTGCGGAGTGGCGGTAGCTATTGTCTATCATATGTTTATTCCACTCCATGAAAGCTTGTTTGTTGTCATAGTAGTTACCGTTTTTGTATCCATTTTTGGACAAATTGGCGATTTGGTAGAATCAGCTTTTAAACGTCATTACGGGGTCAAAGATTCCGGAACGATTTTACCTGGGCATGGCGGAATTTTGGACAGATTTGACAGCCTCTTGTTTGTCCTGCCTGTTTTGCATTTCTTACAATTTATTTCATAGCGTTGTTCATTGAGGAGCTGGAGTCATGAAAAAAATAAGTTTACTTGGTGCAAGCGGATCTATCGGTACGCAAACATTAGATGTCATTCGGCTTCACCCGGAAGAATTTCAGTTGGTTGCATTTTCTGTGGGGAAAAATGTTTCGTCAGCAGCTCAAATTATTGAAGAATTTTCTCCGGACATTGTATCTGTACAACGAAAAGAAGATGCTGAGCTGCTGAAAACATATGGTTTTTCGCGTGTGCCAAAAATTGTTTATGGAGAAGAAGGATTACTGGAAGTTGTATTGCATCCTGACGCTGAAGTCGTTGTGAATGCAGTGATAGGAAGTGTGGGGTTAGTTCCGACATTACAGGCAATCGAAGCAAAAAAGACCATTGCAATCGCAAATAAGGAGACCTTGGTTACAGCGGGGCATTTGGTCATGGAAGCTGCAGGGAAGCACGGCGTAGCCTTATTGCCGGTTGACAGTGAGCATTCTGCGATTTTTCAAAGCTTAAACGGAGAGCCGAAAGAATCGATTGAAAGATTGATTTTAACCGCATCGGGAGGAAGCTTCCGAGATAAAACAAGAATGGAATTGCAACATGTAACAGTGGAAGATGCGCTAAAGCATCCAAACTGGTCAATGGGGTCGAAAATTACAATCGATTCTGCTACGATGATGAACAAAGGATTGGAAGTCATTGAAGCACACTGGTTGTTTGACATGCCGTATGACAGAATCGATGTTGTTTTACATAAAGAGAGTATCATCCATTCTATGGTTGAATTTGAAGACCGAAGTGTAATTGCACAGTTAGGAACACCTGATATGAGAGTTCCGATTCAATATGCCCTTACATATCCAAAACGTCTACCATTGCCTTCAGCAAAACAGCTTCATTTGTGGGAATTAGGCACTCTTCATTTTGCGCAAATGGATTTTGACCGCTTCCGATGTTTAAAGCTTGCTTACCAAGCCGGAAAGACAGGGGGCAGTCTTCCGACAGTGTTGAATGCGGCAAATGAAGCTGCAGTTGACGCATTTTTACAACGTAAGATCAGCTTTTTGGCAATTGAAGAATTAATTGAACGAGCAATGGAAAAGCATGATGTAATTCAGAATCCAAGCTTAGAAGAAATCCGCGAAATTGACCAAGCTGCAAGAAGGTTTATTAGCGAACTAATATAGAGCAAAGGTGGGTATTAACTTGAATACAGCGATTGCCTTTATTCTCATTTTTGGCGCACTCGTGTTTTTTCATGAGCTAGGCCATCTCTACTTTGCAAAGCGCGCAGGTATTTTATGCCGTGAATTTGCAATCGGCTTTGGTCCAAAGGTATTTTCGTTTACGAAAAACGAAACGGTTTACACCATTCGTTTGCTGCCATTGGGCGGATTTGTTCGTATGGCGGGAGAAGACCCTGAAACGATTGAAATTAAAGCAGGGGCAAAAGTAGGGTTACTGTTTAACGAAAAGCAGGAAGTAACAAAGCTGATCTTGGATAATCGAGACAAATATCCAAATGCTATGATGATTGAAGTAGAAGCTGCGGATTTAGAGCGCAAGCTCATCATCAGCGGATACGAAGAAGGCGACGATGAAACATTGCAAACCTTCAAAGTGCACGATAAAGCACACTATGTATCAGAAGGGGAAGAAATTCAAATTGCACCTTATGATCGCCAATTCGGCTCGAAAACATTAGGACAGCGCGCGCTTGCCATTTTTGCCGGTCCTGCGATGAACTTTGTGCTTGCTTTTCTCATCTTTGTAATAATCGGCTTACTACAGGGCATTCCTGTAGATAAACCGATTGTAGGAGAGCTTGTGCCAAACAGCGTTGGTGAAAAAGCCGGTCTGAAACAAGGAGATGTTATTAAAGCCATTAACGATACTCCTACCCAAACATGGGCGGAAGTGACTTCTATTATTCGTGAAAACCCGGGAAAAGAAATCGTCCTTGATGTAGAACGCGACAGCAAGAGCTTGACAATCGAAGTTACGCCTGCTGCTGAAAAAGAAGGAAAGCAGCAAGTGGGAAGACTTGGAGTGTACGGTCCGATCGAAAAGTCTCTTCTTGGATCCTTGGAGTTTGGAGCAACTCAAACTTATAAATGGACAAAACTTGTTGTTGTATCGTTAGTACAGCTTGTAACGGGACAGTTTTCGATTGATATGCTATCCGGTCCGGTCGGGATTTATAATCTGACAGGAAAAGTAGCTGAATCCGGCATTATTAACTTACTGGGGTTAACGGCTGCGCTCAGCATCAACTTAGGATTATTTAACCTGCTTCCGATTCCGGCACTTGACGGAGGAAGACTGATGTTCTTCTTAGTTGAAGCCTTGCGCGGCAAGCCGATTGACCGTCAAAAAGAAGGTCTTGTTCATTTTATCGGTTTTGCTTTACTTATGCTGTTAATGCTCGTTGTAACCTGGAATGACATCAAGAAATTTTTCTTATAAAAGTTGTATATTTAAACGGCAGAAGAGACAAATTTGTTTGTCTCTCTGTCTGTTTCCGTAGGAGACAAAAAAACATTTCGCTAGATAAGAGGTGCTGTTAATGAGACAAAGTATGTTATTTAGTCCAACACTGCGCGAAGTGCCTGCTGATGCAGAAATTAAAAGCCACCAGCTTCTTCTTCGCGCCGGTTTCATGCGTCAAAATGCTTCAGGAGTATACAGCTTTTTGCCGCTTGGATTAAAAGTGTTAAAGAAGGTAGAAGCCATCATTCGTGAGGAAATGAATAATGCAGGAGCGGTGGAATTATTAATGCCGGCTCTGCAAGCGTCTGAGCTTTGGCAGGAATCCGGGCGCTGGTATTCTTATGGTCCTGAGCTCATGCGCATGCGTGACAGACATGACCGTGAATTTGCGCTTGGAGCAACGCATGAGGAAGTCATTACATCTTTAATTCGTGACGAAGTAAAATCCTACAAGAAGCTTCCATTAACTGTGTATCAAATTCAAACAAAGTTTCGTGATGAGAAGCGTCCGCGTTTCGGGCTATTGCGCGGCAGAGAATTTTTAATGAAAGATGCATATTCTTTTCATGCTTCAAAAGAAAGTTTGGATGATGTATATGACAAAATGTATACAGCATACTCTAACGTGTTTAGACGATGCGGATTAAATTTCCGTGCTGTTATCGCAGATTCAGGGGCGATGGGCGGAAAAGACACACATGAATTTATGGTGCTCTCTGATGTAGGAGAAGATACAATTGCTTATTCTAATGCTTCCGATTTTGCTGCAAACATTGAAATGGCGCCGGTTGTGATGAAGTATGAAAAGAGCAGCGAAGAAGCAAAAGTGTTAGAGAAGGTGGCTACACCTGATCAAAAATCTATAGAAGAAGTGTCCCGATTTTTACAAATGGAGGCTGCAAAATGCATTAAAGCGATGGGCTTTAAAGTAGATGACAAGTTTGTGCTTGTTCTTGTCCGCGGTGACCATGAAGTAAACGACATTAAAGTGAAAAACTTATACGGGGCAACAACTGCAGAGCTTGCTTCTCCAGAAGAAATTAAAGAAATGATGAACTGTTCAATCGGTTCACTCGGTCCGATTGGGGCGCCTGAGAAGGTAGAAGTCATTGCTGACCATGCAGTGGAAGCTATCGTGAACGGCAGCTGCGGAGCAAACGAAGAGGGATATCATTATATCAATGTCAATCCAGGGCGCGACTTTTCGGTTAAACAATATGCCGATTTACGCTTTATCCAAGAAGGCGACCCTTCTCCGGATGGCAAAGGAACGATTCAGTTTGCGAAGGGAATTGAAGTCGGCCACGTATTTAAGCTCGGCACTCGTTATAGTGAAGCGATGAATGCAACGTACTTAGACGAGAACGGGAAAATGCATCCGATGATTATGGGCTGCTACGGTATTGGTGTGTCTCGTACAGTCGCTGCAATCGCTGAGCAATTTAACGATGAAAACGGCTTGAAATGGCCGATGGCTGTCGCTCCATTCCACATTCATGTGATTCCTGTGAATATGAAAAACGACCTGCAACGCGAGAAGGCGGAAGAAGTATACGAAGCCTTCACAAAACAGGGGTACGAAGTGCTTCTTGATGATCGTCAAGAACGTCCGGGTGTTAAATTCGCTGATTCTGATCTGTTTGGCATCCCGATACGTGTCACAGTTGGAAAAAGAATTGACGAGGGAATCGTCGAAGTGAAACTTCGTCAAACAAATGAATCTGCTGAAGTGAAGCTAGAAGAACTTAGCGCCTACATTGCAAATATAGTAAAATAAGGACAGGTACCTCTTTAGGAGGTACCTTATTGGCTAGCTTTTTCATCCAGCTCCCACCGACAAAATGACCTTGCCAAACAAAGCTAAAGAGCAGAAGTACGCAAGGAACGATCCTCGAATAATGTGCGCCACGCCGGGCGGGTTGTGCGCGGGGGATTTTGCCGAAGGGGCTTAAGCGGGATGAGAAAGCTTTTCTTTCTGTACTCTACAATGAAAACGGAGGGAGGTTTTTCAACTGGCAGCATTAACGCAAGAACAACAAGAACGGTTTCAGATGCTGCTCGATCAAATCCAGCTTCCGAAACCAATTGTCAATCAATATTTTAACGGCGGCGGAATTCAGAAACTATTAGTAGATAAAGCAAATAAAAGCTGGTGCTTTCATTTTGCGCTGCCAAATCTTTTGCCGGCAAACATATATGAAATATTGGAAACTCAGCTTGTCCAGTCGTTTTCTCATATTGCAGCTGTTTCATTTGTGTTGGAGGCCGAAAATAACGAATACACTGAACAAGACGTGCAGCAATATTGGCCTATATGTTTAAATAAAGTTTCCTTATCTCCCATGTTCATGTACTTACAAAATCAAGTCCCGCATGTAAACGGATTGAAATGTATTTTGCATGTTAAAAACGAGATTGAAGCAACGAAAATAAAGGATAGTTTAGCTAAGCAAATTTCCGCTCGATATGAAACGTTCGGCTTCCCGCGTTTTCAATTTGAAGCACAAGTGCTGCAAAATGATGAAGAAACACAACGGTTCCGGGAAATGAAAGAACAAGAAGACCGTGAAAAGGTGATGCAAGCCATTGAAGAAATGGCGAAAAAGCAGGCTGAGCAGGAACAAAGTGCTCCGCTGTCCGATGAACCGCTTGTCATTGGATATCTCATTCGGGAAGAGGAAGAAATTACGCAAATTCGTGAAATTCAAGATGAAGAAAAGCGGAAAACGATTCAAGGATATGTATTCGATGTCGAAACGCGTGAGCTTCGCAGCGGACGTACCCTGTTAACGTTCAAAATCACTGATTATACTGATTCCTTAATGATTAAGATGTTTTCGCGGGATAAAGAAGATATTCCATTGTTGCAATCAATCAAAAAAGGAATGTGGCTGAAAGTCAGAGGATCTGTACAAAATGACACGTTCGTCCGTGACTTAGTGATGATTGCAAACGACATAAATGAAGTCAAAGCACCGCAGCGCCAAGATACTGCTCCTGAAGGTGAAAAACGCGTAGAGCTTCATTTGCACACTCCCATGAGTCAGATGGATGCGGTGACATCTGTGTCCAAGCTGATTGAACAAGCGAAAAAGTGGGGACACGAAGCAATTGCTATCACTGACCATGCTGTTGTGCAATCGTACCCGGAGGCTTATTCTGCAGGGAAAAAGCAAGGCATTAAAATCCTATACGGAGTAGAGGCAAATCTTGTCGATGACGGGGTGCCAATTGCTTACAACGAAGATCATCGCTTGCTCGCTGATGAAACATATGTTGTGTTTGATGTGGAAACAACTGGATTATCAGCTGTTTACGATACTGTTATTGAGCTAGCGGCCGTAAAAGTTAGAAACGGTGAAATTATCGACAGGTTTGAGTCCTTTGCAAATCCCCATCATCCGTTATCTGCCACAACCATTGAATTAACCGGCATTACTGATGATATGGTGAAAGATGCACCGGATGTGGACGTTGTATTCAAGCGATTTGCAGAATGGATACAAAATGACACGCTTGTAGCTCATAATGCATCGTTTGATATGGGGTTTCTTAATGTAGGATTTAAGAAATGCGGGCTGGAAAAACCGAAAAACCCGGTTATCGATACGTTAGAGCTCGCCCGCTTTTTATATCCGGACATGAAAAACCATCGTTTAAATACGCTGTGTAAAAAGTTTGATATTGAACTTACGCAGCACCACCGTGCGATTTATGATGCTGAAGCCACTGGTTACTTGCTGGCCAAAATGATAAAAGAGGCAATCGGGCGCGGCATGGAGTATCATGATCAATTAAATGACAGCATGGGGCAAGGAGATTCATACAAGAGAGGCAGACCAAGTCATATTACCTTGCTCGCTGCAACGCAAGAAGGGTTGAAGAATTTATACAAACTCGTTTCTCTGTCTCATGTGCAGTATCATTATCGGGTGCCGCGCATTCCTCGTTCGGTATTGAAAAAATATAGAGAAGGAATTCTCGTCGGCAGCGGCTGCGATAAAGGGGAAGTATTCGAAGCGATGATGCAGAAAGCGCCGGAGGAAGTAGAGGAAATTGCACAGTTTTACGACTATATAGAAGTACAGCCGCCGGAAGTGCTTTCGCATTTAATTGAATTAGAGCTTGTCAGAAATGAAAATGATTTACGAGAAATTATTTCTAATTTGGTCAAGCTCGGTAAAACGCTGGACAAACCGGTTGTGGCGACCGGAAACGTCCATTACTTGAATCCAGAGGATGCCATTTATCGTAAAATTTTAATCAGCTCCCAAGGCGGAGCCAATCCGTTAAATCGTCATAAGCTGCCGGATGTGCACTTTCGGACTACGGATGAAATGCTTAAATGCTTTTTGTTTTTAGGGGAAGAAACAGCGAAGGAAATCGTCGTAACGAACTCTCAAAAAATCGCTCGAATGATTGGAGAGGTCAAACCGGTTAAGGATGATCTTTATACACCGAGAATTGAAGGGGCAGACGAGGAAACACGCAGGATGAGCTATGAGCGTGCGAAGAGCATTTACGGCGATCCGCTTCCGGAAATAGTAGAGGCGCGTTTGGAGAAAGAGTTAAAGAGTATTATTGGCCACGGCTTTGCCGTTATTTATCTCATTTCTCATAAGCTCGTAAAAAAATCTCTTGATGATGGGTATCTTGTAGGATCTCGAGGATCTGTAGGATCTTCCTTTGTAGCCACTATGATGGAAATTACAGAGGTTAACCCGCTTCCGCCGCATTATATTTGTCCAAACTGCAAGCATTCGCATTTCTTTAACGACGGTTCTGTAGGCTCAGGCTTTGACTTGCCGGATAAAGATTGTCCGAATTGCGGGACAAGATATAAAAAAGACGGACATGATATCCCATTTGAAACGTTCCTTGGATTTAAAGGGGACAAGGTCCCGGACATAGATTTGAACTTCTCCGGTGAGTACCAACCACGTGCCCATAACTATACAAAGGTGCTGTTTGGAGAGGATAACGTATACCGTGCCGGAACAATCGGTACCGTGGCGGATAAAACGGCATTTGGATATGTAAAGGGCTATGCTGCCGACCATAATCTCACAATACGGGGAGCGGAAGTAGAGCGTCTTGCGATGGGATGTACAGGCGTAAAGCGTACAACAGGTCAGCACCCGGGCGGAATTATAGTTGTGCCGGATTATATGGATGTATATGATTTTACGCCAATTCAGTATCCGGCTGATGATACGTCCGCAGAATGGAGAACAACCCATTTTGACTTCCATTCCATCCACGATAACTTATTGAAGCTGGATATTCTGGGGCACGATGATCCGACTGTTATTCGTATGCTCCAAGATTTGAGCGGTATCGATCCGAAAACCATTCCGACAGACGATCCAGAGGTCATGAAGATTTTCTCCGGAACAGAATCGTTGGGGGTAACGCCGGAACAAATCAATTGTAAAACGGGAACGCTCGGCATCCCGGAGTTCGGTACAAAATTCGTTCGGCAAATGCTAGAAGAAACAAAGCCGACAACCTTCTCCGAGCTCGTACAGATTTCCGGTCTTTCTCATGGGACAGACGTATGGCTGGGAAATGCAAACGAGCTGATTTACAGCGGCACATGTACGCTGAGCGAAGTAATCGGCTGTCGTGACGATATCATGGTGTATTTAATTTATCAGGGATTAGAGCCATCTCTTGCCTTTAAAATCATGGAATCTGTGCGTAAAGGAAAAGGCGTACCGCCGGAATGGGAAGAAGAAATGAAAAAGAATAATGTGCCGGATTGGTATATTGATTCTTGTAAAAAAATTAAGTACATGTTCCCGAAAGCGCACGCCGCTGCATACGTATTAATGGCTGTTCGAATTGCCTATTTTAAAGTGCATTTCCCGCTGTTGTACTATGCTGCCTATTTTACTGTTCGTGCAGAGGATTTTGATGTAGAAGCCATGGTCAGAGGCTCTAATGCTATTCGAGCAAAAATTGACGAGATTGTACAAAAAGGCTTGGATGCATCAGCAAAAGAAAAGAACCTGTTAACGGTTCTTGAAATGGCGCTTGAAATGTGCGAACGAGGATTTTCGTTTGCCAAGGTAGATTTATATCGTTCCAGCGCGACTGAATTTATCATTGATGGCAATTCGTTAATTCCGCCGTTTAACGCTATCCCGGGATTAGGGACGAACGCAGCATTAAACATTGTAAAAGCAAGAGAAGAGGGAGAGTTTTTATCGAAAGAAGATTTACAGCAGCGTAGCAAAATTTCAAAAACAATACTAGAATACTTGGATAGTCAAGGCTGTCTGGAATCTCTTCCTGATCAGAATCAACTCTCTTTATTTTAGTTTTTGTTCTGCTGCAATAAGAGGAATTCCGTTTGTCTGTTTAGTAGAAAGTAATCGGCTCTGTTCTAAAAGATTGTTGCTAGAAATGATCTATTGCGGGTCGTCACTGGCATGTTTTGTTTGCTGTGTTGCGTTTTTACGTTCGAAAAACAATAAAACTTACAAAAACAGCCAAATAATAAAGACAAACAGAAAAGAATTTAGATTTTCTTTGCAAAATATAGTAATGTGTGCTATATTTATTACTGTACTGAAAACATATCCCAAGGATGCTTTATGTCCGTTTTCAGTATATGTGTTGTTCCTTACCGCATTGAAACGTGAAAAAAGGTTTTAGGCGGAAGGCATTTAGTTTAGATGAACATGAAATTTGTCAAAAAAGAGTGGGGAAACCCACTCTTTCGTGTTACTTACTTACTTTTTAAGAAAGCAGTAAAGTTTATATACATATTATTCTAGAGTTTTTGCTGCTTTTGGTAATACTAAGACAGATATTCCCTGCCGCTGGCGGGGGCTTTTGTTATCGGGTTAGAAAGGAGGCTGCTTATGAGCAAGAAAGTAACAGAAATCGTAGAAGAATTAGCAAAGCCGATCGTAGAAGAATTGCAGCTTGAATTGGTGGATGTCGAGTATGTAAAAGAAGGAAAAGATTGGTTTTTGCGCGTATTTATTGATTCTGAAGCGGGGATAGACATTGAAGAATGCGGACTCGTAAGTGAGCGGTTAAGCGAAGCGTTGGACAAAGCTGATCCAATTCCTCATTTATATTTTCTGGATGTATCCTCTCCCGGCGCAGAACGCCCGTTGAAGAAGGAGCAGGATTTTCATAAAGCAATTGGGAAACAAGTAAATATCAAAACGTATGAGCCGCTTGACGGCGAAAAAGTGTTTGAAGGAAAGCTGTTAGCGTACGACGGCGCTTCCATCACTTTATTAATCACCATTAAGACAAGAAAAAAAGAGATTATCATTCCAATGGAAAAAGTGGCAAGTGCAAGACTTGCTGTTACGTTTGAGTAAGAAGGGGGATCTAAATGAGCACTGAATTATTAGATGCTTTATTGGTGCTGGAAAAAGAAAAAGGTATCAGCAAAGATGTAATCATCGAAGCGATAGAAGCAGCTTTGATTTCTGCTTATAAGCGCAATTTCAATCAAGCGCAAAATGTACGCGTAAGTTTTAATCCTGAGGTCGGATCCATTCGAGTATTCGCTCGAAAAGATGTAGTAGACAATGTATTTGACCCTCGTTTAGAAATTTCAGTCGAACAAGCGAGACAATACAATCCGAATTATCAAGTCGGGGATGTTATTGAAATTGAAGTGACACCGAAGGATTTCGGCCGTATCGCTGCTCAGACAGCGAAACAAGTAGTAACACAACGTGTTCGTGAAGCAGAACGCGGTGTTATTTATTCCGAATTCGTTGACCGGGAAGAAGATATCATGGTCGGCATTGTGCAGCGTCAAGACGCACGTTTCATATACGTCAGCTTAGGCAAAGTGGAAGCACTTTTACCGGTAAGCGAGCAAATGCCAAATGAACATTATAAGCCGCATGACCGTATTCGTGTGTTCATTACGAAAGTAGAAAAAACGACAAAAGGACCGCAAATCTTTGTATCCCGCACACATCCGGGTCTGTTAAAGCGTTTGTTTGAGTTAGAAGTTCCTGAAATTTACGACGGGACGGTTGAAATTCGTTCTGTGGCGAGAGAAGCGGGAGACCGTTCTAAGATTTCCGTGTACTCCGACAATCCGGATTTAGATCCGGTAGGTTCCTGTGTTGGTCCAAAGGGACAACGTGTACAAGCGATTGTAAATGAGCTGAAAGGGGAAAAAATTGATATCGTTCGTTGGTCCAATGATCCAGTTGAATATGTTGCTAATGCGCTGAGTCCATCTCAAGTCATAAAAGTGAATGTACAGGAAGAAGAAAAAGCAACAACGGTGGTTGTGCCGGATCATCAGCTTTCTCTAGCTATCGGCAAGCGCGGACAAAATGCACGTCTTGCCGCTAAGCTGACAGGATGGAAAATTGACATTAAAAGCGAATCTGAAGCGAAACGGCTTGGGCTTTTAGACACAGAATATGATTCCGATGCATTTAATTTATTCCAAGATGATGTGGAATAGGAGTGAGACGAGTGAGCAATCGTAAAGTTCCATTAAGAAAATGTGTTGTGACACAAGAAATGAAGCCGAAGCGTGAACTTATTCGCATTGTTCGATCCAAAGAAGGAGAGGTCTCCATCGACTTGACCGGCAAAAAATCAGGAAGAGGCGCATATTTGACAAAAGATCGCGAGTGCATTTTAAATGCCCAAAAGAAAAATATTTTGGAAAATCATTTAAAAGCTAAAATCGATGCATCTCTATACGAACAATTGCTGGAGCTTGTAGAAAAGGAGTCGTCATGAGCACGAATCAATGGAAATCGCTGTTAGGGTTGGCTAACAGAGCACGAAAAATCGTATCGGGCGAAGAGCTTGTGTTAAAAGAAGTTCGCAGCAAAAGAGCGAAACTCGTCCTTTTGTCCGAAGATGCATCAGCAAATACGACAAAAAAAGTGACGGATAAAACGAGCTACTATAAAGTTCCTCTTCGCAAAGTCATCAATCGGGAGGAACTCGGAAATGCAATCGGGAGAGAGGCGCGTGTGGTGGTAGCAGTGTTAGATGAGGGTTTCGCCAATAAGCTGCTTACTATGCTCGATGTATAAAACTTATCGGGGGTGAACGTATGAGTAAGATTCGAGTATATGAATACGCTAAGACAAAGAATATATCCAGTAAAGAAGTGATTACGAAGTTGAAAGAAATGAATATTGAGGT
>JBHGXS010000094.1:0-9526 GCA_041920565.1 Bacillus sp. (in: firmicutes)
CTTCTTAGACCGTGTGACCAATCGCATATTAGAGATTGATAATGGAAAATTGTATAGCTACGAAGGCAATTACGCCGCGTTTTTGGAAGCGAAGGCCATTCGGGAGGAGCAGGAGTTGGCGACAGAAGCCAAACGACAAAATTTATTCCGCAGAGAGCTAGCTTGGATCCGACGCGGTGCAAAAGCACGCACGACAAAGCAAAAAGCCCGTATTCAGCGATTTGAAGAATTGACAAATCAAGAAGGACCGGCAGTGAAACAAAATGTAGACATTTCTATCGGCGGAAGCCGTCTTGGCAAAAAGGTGCTGGAACTGAAAGAAGTAACGAAGCGCTTTGAAGATAAAACCGTGCTGGATCGCTTCAGCTATATCGTCAAGCCGGGCGATCGTATCGGAATTATCGGACCAAACGGAAGCGGAAAATCTTCTTTATTAAATATGCTGACAGGCAAATTGACTCCGGACAGCGGGGAGATTGAAGTTGGTCAAACGGTAAAAATTGCGTATTATACGCAGGAAAATGAAGACATGAACCTCAATCAGCGCATGATTGAATATATAAAGGAAGCAGCAGAAGTCATTCATACAACGGATGGCAAGCTCATCTCCGCTTCGCAGATGCTGGAGCGCTTTTTATTCCCGCCGCAAACGCATGGTACGCCTCTTGGAAAGTTATCTGGAGGAGAAAGACGTCGTCTGTATTTGCTTCGCATTTTAATGGGCGAGCCGAACGTTTTATTGCTGGATGAGCCGACGAACGATTTGGATACACAGACATTGACGGTGCTGGAAGATTACTTAGAAGATTTTCCAGGTGTCGTCATTACCGTGTCCCATGACCGCTATTTCTTAGATAAAGTAACAGAAGAACTGTTCGTGTTTGAAGGCAACGGAAAGGTAAGAGTCTTTTTTGGCAGTTACAGCGACTATTTAGATGAGAAAAGGCAAAAAGCGGCTATCTTGAAAGCTGAAGTGCTGAAAGTGCAAAAAGCAGAAGAGCCGGTGAAGCCGAAAAAACGGAAGCTTACGTATCAAGAACAGCGGGAATGGGAAACAATTGAAGATGAGATTGCGGAACTGGAAGCTAAGCTGGAAGAGCTGACAGAAGAGCTGAACAACGTCGGCTCAGATTTTACCCGAGCTCAGCAAATCATGCAGGAGCAGCAGCAAACAGAAGAAGCGCTCGAACAAAAAATGGAGCGCTGGAGCGAATTGTCCGAGATTGTAGAAGGCATGAAATAATCTTGACAACCTTTCGCATATATTGGATATAGAAGAAAAATTTTTTACACTAGAAAGAAAATAATGGAGGTGTTATTTGTGAGAACGTCAAATCCTATTTTAAAGGATGATGCTTTCCGTAAAACAGGTTCATACGGTTCGGCAATGACAATTGGGGGAACGGTCGGCAAAACATTTATCATGCTGATGTTATTGCTTGGCACAGCAGTTTTCTCCTATGTGCAAGTGCTGACAAACAAGATGAACCTAACAGTAGCGATTGGAGCTATGATCGTCGCTTTTATCATAGCAATGATGACAAGTTTTGTACCTCGTTTCTCCCCGTTTACCGCTCCGATTTACGCGGCGGTGGAAGGTGTCGTACTTGGAACAATTTCTGCACTATACGCAACCCGGTTTGGCGATAATATCGTGCTTCAAGCTGTGCTTCTTACAGTTTCCATCTTGTTTGGATTGTTGATTGTGTATGCTCTCCGCATTATTAAAGTAACAAACAACTTCCGTATGGGAGTAATGGCAGCGACGTTAGGCGTGTTTATTATGTATCTCGTTGTCTTCTTGCTGCAGCTGTTCGGGGTTTCGGTTCCGTTTCTTCATCAAGGAGGGACAATCGGCATTATTGTAAGTGCGGCTATTATTGTCATTGCTTCGTTAAACCTTGTGTTGGACTTTGATTTTATCGAAAACGGAGCTCGATACGGCTCTCCGAAGTATATGGAATGGTACGGAGCATTTGGGTTGATGGTAACATTGATTTGGCTGTACTTTGAAATCCTTCGCTTGCTTTCGTACTTTGCAAGAAACGATTAGCATAAAAACCGGCAAGGGGTGACCTTGCCGGTTTTTAAGTGCTGAATGTATTTTTGTTGAGGATATCTACCGGTTGTTGACTTATCTTATAAAATAGTAGGCATCAGTAAACACAATGACGGAATGGAACAAAAGCAAAGGCACCGGGGACCGATGCTTTTTAGTGTTATAATTATCGCTCACCCATTGTTGCTATAATATGTCATGCCTCTGTTATTAGTTAAAAAATTTAACGCGTTCTTCTAATGGCTTAAATTCCTTATCTCCCGGAGGAGCAGTCGGTTTTCCGAATGGCATTTGAGCAATTAATTTCCAGTTATCAGGAATATTCCATTCTTTTTTTACTTCATCGTCAATAAGCGGATTGTAGTGTTGCAAGGATGCGCCAAAGCCTTCTAATTCTAATGCTGTCCATATAACATATTGATGCATGCCGCTTGTATGATGAGACCAAATAGGGAAATTATCTGCATATGCAGCAAACTGTTTTTGAAGCGACTCGATTACAGCCATGTCCTCAAAGAATAAAATGGTACCATAGCCATTACTGAATGCCTTCATTTTTTCTTCGGTAGGTCCAAATTGATCAGCAGGAACAATCTTTCTTAATGTTTCTGTAGTGATGTTCCATAATTTTGTATGACTTTCCCCTAGTAAAACAACCACTCTTGTACTTTGTGAATTAAATGCAGAAGGAGTATGCTTAACAGCATGATGCACCACTTCTTTAATGCGCTCATCGGAAACTGGAGATTCTTTACTGATGCCATAAATAGAACGTCTTTCTTTTACCGCTGTATAAAAGTCCTTTACTGAATCATTTCCCTCTTTTTTAGATGAATCACGAAATAGAGTATCTAAAAATCCCATTTGATAACACCGCCTATTTTTAGTATGTTGAGCAATTTTCAGTATGTATGCCTTGTGAGCTTGTTTTTGCAGTATAGCCTTAAACAAAAACGATTCTTTAGTTAAACCGTTTTTTCCATAAAAATATCAGCCTTTACATAAATAGCTTGAGCTTTTTTTAGCTTTTTATGCAAGAGAAGGGTTATTGCAATGTAATGATCAGAACAGCGATTGTTTCCCTATTTCCTTTTTTATATCAATAATACCTTGCTAAAGGATTAAGAATGCGAGTTGCGAGAACAACTAGAGAAAGAGACTCATGAAGATGGAGTAGAATCAATAAAATTTTGATTGATAACATTATATGTACCAAACATTACCGCAATAAATGGTATTTTAGCATAGCCTTGATCAACAATGGATTACTCTCCTGTGTTGCCGGCATATAATCCGGTAAGGAGGAGATAAACATGAAGCGTATACTTATATTTTGTATCTTGTTAATGGCAGGATGCCAAACGGAATATCATTCAGAAAGTGGAAAAAAACAAGCTCACTGCATACAAGCGCCGTGTGAACCGAAAATGAAACAAACCGCCTCGGTGAAAAAGTATTTTGTACGGATCACACCGGCTGCGGATTACACTGCGTTGAAAATAAGAATGGAGAAAACAGACGCTGAGGTCAATCCATCAGGTCCGTGGTTCTGGTACGTTATGGCAACACCATCAACAGCTGAAGAAATTTCGAAAATGCCAGGGGTGCAATATATTGAAGAACACCCATTGGTTCAGACGCGATAAAAAAGCAAGTAAACTATTTTTGTTGTAATTGGTATATTCATGCAAGAAAAGACAGATTCATTGTTGGTAAATATGGTCTATCTGTGAAAATAACTGTAACCCGCTTTGAAAACGAAAAAATTAATATAAAAAAGTACGGTCTTATATAAAGAATCATGTCATTATCCTGATTTTACCCATTGAATCATTCTTCTTACAATGAAGAAAAAACAAGAGGTGATTCAAGGGTGATGAATAAAGTAGTGTTAATCGGCAGGCTGACAAAGGACCCGGAGTTGTATTACACAAAGCAAGGCATTGCATATGTAAAGTTCCGTTTGGCGGTGTCCCGTTCGTTTAAAAACAGTTTGGGGCAGCAAGAAGCAGACTTTATTGATTGCACTGTATGGAGAAAACCGGCAGAAAACATCGCAATCTATTGTAAAAAGGGCTCCCTTGTTGGAGTGACCGGAAGAATCCACAATAATAACTTTGAAAATCAAGAGGGGAAGAAAGTATATCGCACAGAAGTAACGGCAGATTCTGTTGCTTTTTTGGAGCGAAAGAAAGTAGAAGCGTAAGAGTGGTATTGAAATTTTGTAACATGCTACAATAACGGAAGAGAGTTTACACAAGGGGGCGTTGTAGCATGAAAATAAAAGCAATTGAACCGACACCGAGTCCGAATACGATGAAAGTGATTTTAAATAAAGAGCTTCCGGCCGGACAACGGAATAACTATACATTGATGAACCAAGACCAAGCGCCGGAAACCATCCAGCACATTTTGGCTATCGAAGGGGTAAAAGGCGTATACCATGTTGCTGACTTTTTGGCAGTGGAACGAAACGCGAAATATGAGTGGAAGCCGATTTTGCAAAAAGTGCGCGCTGTATTTGGAGAAGATGTAGATGCAATCGAACAAGCAGCACAATCGCAAACTCCATTTGGGGAAGTAAAAGTATTCGTTCAAATGTTCTATGATATTCCAATGCAGGTCAAATTGTCAGATGGCACAACCGAAGCGCGATTTGGATTGCCGGAGCGCTTTAAAGAGGCTGTTTTAAAACTGCAAATGCAATCAGTCAATGTGGTGGCAGAACGAAAATGGGTGGAGCAAGGAACTCGTTACGGTGAACTGAGCGAAATCGGGAGTGAGGTAGTAGACGAAATTTCTGCGGCTTATCCGGAAACGAGATTGCATGCGCTGGTTGAGAATTTAGTGAAGCAACGAGACGGAAAAGAGATTACTGTGCAAAAACGAGTTCCATATAAAGTGACACTGGAGATGCTGGATAATCCGGACTGGACGAAACGTTACGCTGCGCTGGAACAAATGGAGCCGACAGAAGAAGACATTCCTGTGTTGGCAAAAGCGTTAGATGATGAAAAAGCCAATATTCGCCGTCTGGCTACCGCATATCTAGGAATGATCAAGGGAGAATACGTTCTTCCTTTATTGTACAAAGCGTTAAAGGATAAATCTGTCAGTGTGCGCCGTACGGCTGGTGACTGCCTATCTGATATCGGTGACGAACGAGCGATCCCGGTTATGATTGAAGCATTAAAAGATCCAAGCAAGCTTGTTCGCTGGAGGGCTGCTATGTTTTTATTTGAAGTAGGGGACGAAAGCGCGCTGCCAGCATTAAAGCAAGCGCAGCATGACCCTGAATTTGAAGTGGCGATGCAAGCAAGTCTGGCAATTGAGCGCATTGAAGGCGGAGAAGAAGCGAAGGGCTCCGTTTGGAAGCAAATGACGGAATATCGCAATACCATGGAATAACAACATTTTACTTCTGTTCGCTCATCATGATATGATGAAGCAGGAATGATTTACGAGTAAGGAGAGAGAAGAAATGAACGCTTACGAAGAATATATGAGACAAATGGTAATCCCGATGCGCCAAGAGTTAGTGCAAGCAGGATTCAAGGAATTAACAACAGCTGAAGATGTAGAACAGTACATGGAGAACGCGACGGGTACAACATTGGTTGTGATTAACTCCGTATGCGGATGCGCGGCTGGCTTGGCTCGTCCAGCGGCAACGCAAGCTGTCATGCGCGCAGAAAAGAAGCCGGATCATCTTGTGACTGTGTTTGCCGGACAAGATAAGGAAGCTACGGCAATGATGAGATCTTACTTTGAAGAAATTCCGCCTTCTTCTCCGTCAATGGCATTGCTGAAAGGAAAAGAAGTTGTCCATTTCATTCATCGCCACGACATTGAAGACAACTCTTTAGAAGGCATCATGAACAACTTATTGCAAGCATTTGAACAACATTGCTAAGAAAAATGGAGTAAGGGCAGCCTTACTCCATTTTTACTTCACATAGTCTCCGCTCACTTTTGAAATAACACCATCTGTACTTCATAAAGACTACTGCTTCTGTGGAATTTCGACGGTGACACTCCTATATTCTTTTTAAACACTTTCCCGACATAGTTGGCACATGAAAATCTGCTTGTTTTGAAATTTATTCCAAATTCATATTAATTGAAGAAGCTAATAGTCTTGCAGCGTTTTCTAAACGTACTTCAGTCAAATCATACCGGATACACTATTGTTTTAGAGTCATAGTATCAGCATGTCCCAGATTTATAGATAACTTACCCTCAGTCTGAAATTTTGCATCGGAACCGAATTTTCTAGTACATATTACTAGATTAATAAAATACAAAAATAATACACAAATGGATTATTAATCTAAAAATGAATCAATAGATCCCCTTTTAATAGTCTGAAAATAAAGAAGAAAATAATGCGCAAATGAATCGGGTGGCATATTCGTGAATTAAAATCTCTGAAACAACGCTTGTTTTTTTTGGCATACTTCTTGCAAATAAAAACAAATGGGAGGGGTTTTATAGCATCCAAGTGATAGTCGGCTATTTAGTAGGAGGTTAAATTGAGTCAGTCAAAAGCTAAAAAATAGTGCAAAGGGGGGATAAACGATTGGAAAGACCTTGGTTAAAGCATGTAGTTGAAGGAAACCCAAAGGAAATTGAAATTCCCGAAATCTCGCTAACTGATTTATTGAGTCAGTCGGTTGATAAGTATTATAACCATACTGCAATTACGTTTTATAGCCGGACGTATTCATATAGCCAACTAGATATATGCATTAAGAAGGTTGCAAGTTCATTGTTTAAGCTTGGCGTTAAAAAAGGAGATAGAGTAGCTTTAATGCTTCCTAATTGCCCGCAATATCCGATTAGTTATTTTGCATCACTACTGTGCGGGGCAACAATTGTTCAAATTAACCCGATGTATAAAGCAGCTGAATTATTGCATGTCTTAAATGATTCAAGTTCGAAAGTTCTCATTGTTCTTGATAAACTACACCTGGTTGTCGAGAGTATCTTAGACCAAACATCTGTTACTGCAACGATTACAGTCTCATTTGAAAATGCTTGCGATTTCGATGAATTTCTTAAAGATTCGGGTGATCAAATCCCTACTGTTTCGATTGATCCGAAAGAGGATGTGGCGGTTCTCCAATATACGGGCGGAACAACAGGGCGGTCAAAAGGGGTCATGTTAACGCATTACAATTTAGTAGCGAACACATTACAAAGTGCTGCCACATCCAAAGTAAAAACGAGATTAGGGGAGGAACGAGTACTTGCCATCTCTCCATTGTTCCACGTGTACGGCATGACGAGTGCTATGAACCTAACATTTTATAATGGTGGAAACTTAATCTTAGTTCCTAAGTTTGAGGTTGAGCAGGTTGTTAAAATTATTGAACAAACGAAGCCGACCGTTTTTCCGGCTGTGCCGACGATGTATATTGCTTTACTTAATTATTACAAGTCAAACAAGTTTGATTTGAGCTGTTTGACGAAATGTATAAGCGGTTCCGCACCATTACCAGTTGAAGTTTTAAATCGATTTAATGAAATTAGCGGAACGACAATCGCAGAAGGTTACGGTCTATCAGAAGCATCGCCAGTTACACATCGAAATCCGATTTCGGGTTTACAAAAACCAGGTAGTATTGGTATCCCGATTCAAAATACTGATGCCAAAATTGTAGATGCGGCAACTGGGGAACAATCACTGGCAGTTGGTGAAGTTGGTGAATTAATCATCAAAGGTCCGCAAATCATGAAGGGGTATTGGCGTATGCCTGAAGAAACGAAGCAGACGATTCGGGGCGGCTGGTTATATACAGGTGATTTAGCCAAGATGGATGATGACGGGTTCTTCTATATTGTTGGCCGAAAAAAAGAAATGATTATTGCAAGCGGCTATAACGTCTATCCGATTGAAGTTGAGGATGTCATCTATACCCATCCTAAAGTACTCGAGGCGGCGGTAGTTGGTATCCCGGATGAGTACCGTGGTGAGACGATAAAAGCTATCGTGGTTCTGAAGGAAAATGAAAGGCTATCTGAAGAGGAATTAATACAATTTTGTCGTGAGCGGTTAGCGGCGTACAAAGTGCCGCATGTGGTTACTTTTGTAGAAGAACTACCGAAGACAGCGGTAGGGAAGATTTTAAAAAGGGAGTTGAAAAAGCAATTTACAAGGTAAGCGGTATTCCAGTTTCATATAAAAATAGGTCTTTTTTACTGAAAATTCAAAATATAATCACATATCAGCTGATTAGTGTGTAATTCTCGTATTTTGCATATTAGAGTACAAATAAAGAAAAATGAATGGAGTGAATTTGATGCATTTACGTCTGACTGATGAACAAAAGATGGTACAAAAAACGATTAGAAAATTCGTAGAAAATGAATTAATACCTCTTGAGAATGAGGTGCTAAGAAATGAGAGGGAAGGCAGACCAAACCTCCCGCCAGGTAAGTTGAAAGAACTCCAATTAAAGGCGAAGGAATTTGGTTTCTGGGGGATTAATACTCCTGCTGAGTATGGCGGAGCCGACCTTGGACAGGTGATGTTAGCCATTGTGCAAATGGAAGTTGCTAAAACGTTTGTCCCGTTTCAGTTTGGCGGTTCAGCTGATAACATCCTTTATTATGCAAACGATGAACAAAAGAAAAAGTATTTAATTCCTACTATCAACGGTGAGAAAAAATCATGTTTTGCGATAACAGAACCTGGCGCAGGCTCCGATACAAGAAATATCAAAATGACTGCCGTTAAAGACGGTGATGAGTGGGTATTAAATGGCGAAAAAACATTCATTACAGGCGGGAACGAAGCAGACTTTGTAATGGTCATTGCTATTACTGATAAAGAAAAACATCGGGCAACAGGCCGGGATGGTGTAACTTGCTTTATTGTTGATCGAGATATGGGCTGGAAATCAGAATATATTCATACCATGGGAGAATGGGGACCAGCAAGCTTAATTTTTGATAATGTTCGTGTTCCAGATGAAAATATTTTAGGTGAAGTGCATGGTGGTTACAAGCTTGGACTGGAATGGATCGGCTTTGCAAGATGGATTGTTGGAGCACGTGCAGTTGGAGCTGCGGAACGGTTATTGCAAATGGCAATTGATTACTCTAAAGAGCGTGAAACATTTGGTAAACCGATTGCCGAGAGACAGGCTATCCAATGGCAAATTGCTGACTCAGCTATTGAAATAGAAGCTGCCAGATGGCTTGTACTTAACGCTGCCTTTACACTTGATCAAGGTGAAGACAATCGACATTTAGCATCTATGGCTAAATTATATGGTGCCAATATGGGAAATAGAGTCGTTGACCGTGTTCTCCAAATCCATGGGGGGATGGGCTATACGAGAGAATTGCCGATTGAACGTTGGTATCGGGAAGCCAGACTATGGAGAATGTACGAGGGTACTGATGAGAGTCCGCGCTTGAGCATCTCCAGAAATCTCTTAAAAGGGCATGGTCAAGTAGGTC
>JBHGXS010000101.1:0-10660 GCA_041920565.1 Bacillus sp. (in: firmicutes)
TGGGTTTGTTGCAGATAGAGATTGGAATGCTGCTACCAACATCAAAAATGAAGGATTGCGACTGTTAGCGTAATCATAGATAGAGCATGGAACAGGCTCGATAGCTAAGTAAATTTCGTACCGTTAGGTACGACTACCTTAGAAGCCCCCACCTCTAAGCGAAGCGTAGGTGGCGGGTAGTTCACTGTTGCACTTAGAGCGTATCTTTTGTATAGTTAACTTCATATGAGAATGCGAACGCCTTTCTGCTGGGGAAGGCGTTCCGTTTTTTGGAGGGCTCTATGTTTGATCCAACAGTCTTTGATAATTTAAAAGTCGTTGTAGAAGGGTATGTGTATGACAGGGATCTAGACGGTGACATTTTAGTGATCGATCGGAAAGATCTTGTCGATTTAGCTTCCATGAATCGGCAGTATAGGTTGTCATTTGTTTTGCGAAATTCACATAACATACATATAAAAGCGATTTTTGTCCTGCGAGCGGATACACGGAACCTGTTGGGAGAAATAACGGAAGACCCGAGCCTTACTCCCGGCTGCACTGTGGAAGTAGTATTCCAATATCCATCAGCCGAACCGGAACGGTATTGCCAACAGGCCGATCGATTATTAAAATCTGTATGGGGCGAAGAACGCATCATCACGCAACAAGTGTCTTATCAATACGGAAAGCAAGATTACAAGGTTACGGCTTCTGTACAGTTTCAAAAAATCATAACGGAAGACCACATTAATGATCTTCCGATCATCGTCGATTACATGATTGAAACTCTACAGCAGCTGACAGTCATGACGGAAAAACAAAATTAAAGGAGAACTTGTGTATGATCCAACAAATGAAACCATTTTTGCAAACTACTTGGGAAAAAGCAGGATTTAAAGATATGA
Source organism: Bacillus sp. (in: firmicutes) (assembly GCA_041920565.1). Classification (GTDB taxonomy): domain Bacteria; phylum Bacillota; class Bacilli; order Bacillales; family Bacillaceae_G; genus JAGHKQ01. The sequence continues at coordinate 888 of JBHGXS010000101.1, forward strand.
CGGATATTCAGAAACAAACGATTCCTCTTATTGCGGAAGGGAAAGATGTGATTGCTGAATCTCCGACCGGAACAGGAAAAACGTTGGCGTACTTGCTGCCGCTGTTACATAATGTAGAACCAGAAATCAAAAACCCGCAAATCATTGTGCTGGCGCCGACTCGCGAGCTTGTCATGCAGATACACGGGGAAGTTCAAAAGTTCACCGAGGGCAGCGAAATTACAGGAGCATCCATTGTTGGCGGTGCAGATTTAAAACGCCAAGTCGAAAAGCTGAAAAAGCATCCGCAAGTAATTGCCGGCTCACCAGGCAGAATTTTAGAGCTCATTCGCATGAAAAAACTGAAAATGCATGAAGTGAAAACCATTGTCTTTGATGAGTTTGACCAGTTGATCCAGCAAGATATGCTGCCGGTTTTATCGGATATTGTAAAAGCGGCCATGAGAGATCGACAGCTGTTGTATTTCTCGGCGACGATTTCCAAGCAGGTAGAAGATGCTGCCCGTAATTTTTCAAATGAACCGGAAATCGTGCGCATTAAACGCACAAGTGAAACGTCAAAAGTCCAGCATTTGTATATCGTTTGCGATTGGCGCGAAAAGTTGGATAACGTCAGAAAAATCGTGAATATGGAAAACGTGAAAGCATTGGCATTCATGAATGATCCGTTCAAGCTTGATGAAATGACCGCAAAGCTGCGCTATAAAAAAGTAGAGGTGGGCGCACTGCACGGAGAAGCAACAAAGCAAGAGCGTGCAGCAATGCTCCGTCAGTTTCATCAAGGAAAGCTGCAGCTGCTTTTAGCAACAGATGTCGCGGCGCGCGGCTTGCATGTGGAAGACCTTATGCATGTTATTCATCTGGATATACCGGAAACGCTGGATCAATACATTCACCGCTCCGGTCGCACAGGACGTATGGGAAAAGAAGGTATCGTCATCTCACTTGTAACGCCGGCTGAAGAGAAGAAGCTGCTTCAGTTCTCGAAAAAGCTCGGTATCGAATTTGTAAAACAAGAAATTTTCAAAGGAGAATTTGTTGCGAAGAAGCCGTTCGTGCCAAAGAAAAAGAAGCCTGCTTATGGGGGCCGCAAAAACGCGAAAAAGCCTAGATAATCTAGGCTTTTCTTTTTTAATGGGGTAGAGCTATCCGTCCAAATTTATAAGGAAATCGGTCGAACGATAGAATATATCGGCCCAATCCCCTTATTTCACTGCTTGTTTTTGCTTTAATAAATAGTCCACGATGCCCATGGCGCTGACTTCCATATCCAGATCAAGGATGCCATAGACGCAATGATCTTCCGGTACTCCTTTTTCCGTTAAATATGTACGAATAAGCGTAAGAAGCTCCTCTTTCAATGCAATGGCTGCCGCCGAGAAGTCGGTGTGCTGTTGCAAAACACTTTCTCCTCTTTCCACAAATTGAGGAAGCCAATAGGAGATTTGTCTGTACACTTCTTGTACATTTGATGTTTTTCCGTAATGGCCGAAATAAATCGTATCTACATGCATGCTTTCAATTCTTTGCTTCGATTCTTCCATTTCTCTCGGATGAAATTGAGTCGGAGATGTTGACGGTAAATACAATTCGATTTGCAATTCATCTAATTCACGATAATAAATGCCGATCGTATCGCCTGTAAAGATACCGTTGCTTACAGAGTCGTGAATACTTATATGATGTTTCGCATGACCCGGGGTGTCATAAAACGTTAACGTGCGGCCTTGTCCGATTTGCAGTATTTCTCCGTCTCGCTTTGTAATCACTCTGTCTTCCGGTACAGGAAGGATCGGAGAGAACAGTTTGTCAAACTTGTCACCGTATACCGCACGTGCGCCTTGGATGAGCTTCGTCGGGTCAATCATATGGCGTGCCCCGCGCGGATGGACGATGAGTTTGGCGTTTTTGCATTTCTCCATCAAGATGCCCGCCGCACCGGCATGATCAAGATGAACGTGGGTCACAATAATATATTTGATGTCATCCAATTGCACATTCAATTGCTGCAAGCCATCCAAAATGTAAGGGACAGAAGGGGAAGCGCAAGTTTCTACCAGCGTCACTTTTTCATCCAAAATGACATATGTACCGGTACGCAATTCGCGTCCTAAATCAAAATCATCAATCAAATACACATTATGTCCCAAATGCTGCGGTTGTTTCATGTTAATGCCTCCAATCTTATTTGTTCTATTTTCATTATAAAATAAAAAGGAAGAAAACAAAGGTTGTCTTCTTCCATATGCAAAACTTATAGAGTGGGGATCCTATGCTTTTGCTCGCTTTCCGAACGTCATCACGAAGTAACCGAGAATGCCGCCTAACGTCGGGGCGAGAATAATACCTGCCAAATTGAATGATTTGCTTAAGAAAATGCCGTTTGTATCCATAAACCAGCCTAAAACTAGAAGTGTAACCATATAAAGTACAAAATAAAATTCGCGATCGGAAATTCCTTCTGTATGTACGTTTTTCATGATAGTGCACCGTCCTTTATTACCTATGAAATCAGTGTCACAAAACGGACTAGAATTTGTCACAATTTGTTCACATTTTTATTGTAAGGGATTTTATTTATGCTGTCTAGCAATTTATTTTAAAAATTTTCAAGAATTTTACGATTTTTTTCAAAGTGCTATGATTAGACTTTACGGATGAAAATCTTTAATATTTAAGGTAATTCAAATTTATGTAGAGATATGGAGGGAAATGCGTGTCAGTTTATCACTTTACGGTTAAAAACATTAAAGGTGAAGAAGTATCATTAGAACAGTACAAAGGAAAAGCGCTTGTCATCGTCAATGTGGCAAGTAAATGCGGCTTCACTCCGCAATACAAAGGCTTGCAGGCCATTTACGAAGAGTATAAGGATCGAGGCTTAGTGGTGTTGGGCTTCCCTTGCAACCAGTTCATGCAGCAGGAACCAGGAACAAACGAAGAAATCGCAAGCTTTTGCGAAATGAACTACGGCGTGACATTCCCGATGTTTGCGAAAATTGATGTAAACGGGGAAAACGCGCATCCGTTGTTCAAATACTTATGTGAGCAAGCGCCAGGTCTTCTCGGTTCCAAAGCAGTAAAGTGGAATTTCACCAAGTTTTTGGTCGACAAAGACGGAAACGTAGTGGAGCGCTTTGCGCCGCAAACGTCTCCTGAGGGTATGAAGCAGGCAATTGAAAGCGTATTGTAAAAATGGGCATCCAGAAGCTGCTTCTGGATGCCTTTTAGGTTTTGTCATCCAGCTTTTGATGATCCGATGCGAAGAGCATCAATGGGAAACTGTCAAAGCGGTTTTATGGGAAAACACGGAACCGGGAGCTTCTTGAGTAAACAGACAATAAAGGAGCAATCCTGCAAAAAAGGATTGCCCCTTTTTGCATTACAGTCCTCCGCAGCCGGCTCCATTTTTCTTCTGATTATTCTTGCTGCTGCGTTGCCGTTCAGCAGTCTGATCAGTGCTGCTTTCTGCAGATGTCTGCTGCTTGTTAACCTTAGCAAACGGATTTTGATTGTGTCCCATGTCATCACCTCCAATAGGAGTAGTATTAACTGGACATGAACTGTTTTTTCGAAGAGGATATTAGGAAATTATGTAAAATATTCTGGATATGTGCTGTTGAAACAGACATGGCATCGGAACCTTACACCATTTTCCACACCGCCTGCGGACATGAATTTCTTCACTGTGTGCATAAAGATGAGCTATGCGAATTTACGCCAAATTCCACTAAAGAGAAAATAATCCAGTATTTGTCTGCCTCTGTTATTGTACGTCAATGAAGTTTTGTTCCAGAATTGGAATTGCTTGTTTACTAGTCTTCTAAATCACCACTTGACTATGTTATCATAGAGCGTTTTTTTGTCATGAATCCATTTCTCGATCAGATCACATAACTCTTTCGCATGATTGTATTGCAATCCCCGCCGGCAAAGAGAGCGAAGCATTTCTTTGTGTTCGGACTCAAATTCATACTGCGTTCCGATATCATACCGAAGCAAATAGGACCATTCTTTTTGCTGAATGGAAACCAATACCCGATTGTCGCGTATGTTCTCAATATAAACTTTCAAAATCCCCGTTCCTTCAGTAACGTCATATATTTTCATCCTATACCCTCCTTTTTTCATTGTACATACTCATCATACCATGACTATATACACCATTTTTACGATAAAGATACGGAAAAGAAAAATATTGTGGAAGTGATTATCGACAAGCAGCAGAACGGTTCGACAGGGACAATAGAATTGGAGTTTGTGAAGGAGTGCGGCAGGTTTCGGAGTTTAGTGAGGAAAGGGTAAGTTGGAATTGGTGTATGGAGAAATTAAGAATAATAGTTCTAATTTTTTTCATTCTTAGTATCTATATAGATTAAGGGGAGGGATGAAAATGTATGATGAAAAAACATTAGATGATTTATTTATTGAAAGCAATACTAGCCATTCTTATTTTGATTTATGCTCTCGAAAGAATTTGAGGGTTTCTGTAACTTATCGAGTAGGGGGAAACCTCGAAACCTGTGAAGGTTATATTACAGGATATCATCCAGAAATATTTATGTTCTCATTAAAAAGTGAAGATGAAGCCCACGATTACACGATTCCAATTAAAAATGTTGAATTGATAACTGTTTAAGGAAACCTGTAACTGAACAAAAAAGAGGAGGGTAACATCCTTCTCTTTTTGTTTTCTTTATGAATTTGCACAATCTTTTGGACTCATTCGTAGTTTTCACGACTGCGTTTCGATCCTGTTTTGTGATGGGATTGATAATATGTGCTTCGAGCTACTTCAAGCACATCACACATGGTGGTAACGGAGTAGTTGCCTCTCTGATGATCCATGAACTCATGTAATTCTTGCATTGGTTACTTTCTCGCGAATATAGCCACAGCCTTTTTTAGATTTTGCTCTCCTCTTTCAGGAGAAGAAGTTTGTTGTAGACTGATTCAAAAACACTAGGTATCATGTGTTTTTATGAAGTTTTTAAACTTAAAGATCAGTTTTGTTAACTAACTCAAGTATGTAAAACCTTGATCTAATAAGGTTTAAATCAATGCTTTGTGGATATGTATTCCTGAGTGGCCTCTCAATCCTCGAATTGCTTCCGTCCCTCCTTTTGAGATTAGACTTAACTATAATTTTTTACCCCTTTGAATATTTTACAATGTTCTTATAAAAGAACTCGGATTACCAGAACATTATTTTCCCTTATAAGACAGTTTTAATCGGATTGATGAAAAGCATTATATTTTGATTAACCAACTTTATTCTTAACTATGAGCAATATTGACTTCTGCAATGGATGAATATTTTGCCGCCTTTCCTCAAATCATAAGGGAAAAAAGGTGGTTATATAATGAGTAACTTGCATATCATTTTAGCCGTTATTGCATTTTTAATATTGGGTGGCGGTTTCATTTATACATTGAAAATTGGGAGATTGATCAGTATTAGACAAAGGGAATTTGATACTGAAATCAATGAAAAAATTCAAAGGCACCCTATTTTGCTGAACCCTGTTTTTCTTGCTTATGTTATTGGAATAGGGCTTGTCATTTTATATATCGTATATCTCGCAATATCTGCTAGTTGGTAACCGCAACAAATGCATTGTGGTTTCATTTTTTCCGTTAAGGGTACGGTATCTCCTGATAATTTAATATAAGAAAAGGCCCTTTTAAATTGCTCGAAATTCCTTTTCTTCAATTATGCTTCAAAAAATTTTTATTTATAAGTGAATTTTCTGACTACACATGATATAATGCATGTAATTCAATAATCTTCTTACATGTTTTAAAGGGGAGTAGCGTCGGAGAAATCCGAAACAAAGTCGTCAATTCATGAATGGAACATTCATCGGCTTTGTTGGCATGTTTCGTGTCTAGCAAGACCTTTACCGTAAATGGTAAAGGTCTTTTTATATTCATAAACTCCTCGCTCAAGCGGTTTGAAATCCAATTATCCTTAGAAGGGGGGATGTTAATGGAGTTTCTCGGCTTGTTGTTAAGAGGGATTTCGGCGGTCATGTCTTATATTCCAGAGGTGGTTTATTTGCTTGTAATGAGTATTTTAGAAAAAAAATCAAAGGATAGCATGGAAATAGTATTAAGGTCTTTCAATTGCACATAAAAGTCTTCAAAAGGGGGGAACCATTATGTTACCATTTAAAATTCTCTTAGGTATCGCGGTATTGTATTTCTTGATTATGACTCCTATTCAATACCGCTATATTGCCGCGTTGAAAGAAAAACAGAAAAAATCCAAACTGAAGCAGCATGAGATGTACGAAAAGATGTTATTCGAGGAGGAGCAGCTGCATTTCCATAATCAAGGCAATCTATGGAACTGGCCGTCTTTTATCGCAGCGAGCATCATCTATAAAATAAAACATCGGCAGAAGTAGCTGCCAGATAAGATAGGGAAAGGAAAAGCTGTTTTATACAATTCCCTCAGGAAAGGAGTTTTTATTTTTGGAGAAACAAAATTGGGTTGTTGTCGGAATAGGAAAGCTGGGGAAGGCGTTACTGTCCCGATTTGAGAAAAGGGGTGTTCAAATGAGCATGTTTCATCCGGATATAAATAAGGTGAATCGCTGCTTACAAGAGTATCCGATTCATAGAGTCGTAAAAAAGGAAGAACTCGACAGGGCGGACTTCTTGATTCTGGCTCTTCCGGCCAATCAAATCATCCCTTTTATGCAAAGCCTTGAATCTAGTAATATATCCTTACAAAATCCTGTTTTCATTAATATGGCAACCGCAGCACATACTTCGGACTTAAAGCAGCAGTACCCTCGTGTAAAATGGGCAGGGGTGAAGTTTGTCGGTCAAGCTGATGATTTACGGGAAAACGGAAACGGACTGTTTGTCATGGAGGAATCAAACCATTCCATCAGTCAGATGTACTCCCAGATCGGCCGTGTCATTATCGATCGGGAAGAGACGGTAGAAAAAGTGAATGGCATAGCAACCTATTGCGCAATCAAAGCAGTCAAAGAGATTAAAAAAGAGCTTCGGCAGGGCGGGCATCAAAGCGAATATGAAAAGCAAGTGCTACGGTCATTGGTTCCGGGCGTTGTGCGTTCTTATGCGCAAGGAACGTTGGGACATTTTGCTCAATCCATGCAGCACAATTAGACAAAGAGAAGACATAGCCTGTAACCGACAGCATCCACTGCCGGTTTTATCCAACAACCACGTTTTGATGATAGCTATATATTTGCGAGGATAGGATTTGAATTTGGCTATGTGGGGTGTAGGGGCGGCGAGCGTCTCAGACGTTTCGCGATTGCTTTTACTCGATACAGATGAAAATCGTTGCTCACTACAATCGTATGCTCAATATGGAATTTTTCCATAGAAAATTTCAAGTTTTTATACGTGCTGGAGGATTGGTCTTCCAGCAAAATATAGTTGCTGTCTACCCCGGATTTCTTTAAATATTTTGCCATGGCATATGTTTCCGCAACCTCTTCATCGGAACCTCGCCCTCCGGAAACAACGACCTTCATCCCCGGGTGATCTTGAAGATAGGAAAGAGCCGTGTCTAAGCGATATTGCAATGACAGGCTGGGGGTATTTCCGTTCAATTTTGCTCCTAATATTATCATGTACTCCGCTTCGGTTGCCGGCGTGTTTTGAGCGGTAGAAATCATGAGATAGGAAGCAATGGAGATAGATACACAAACTATAATTATTGCTGTATACATGAATCGCTTTAGAATCATAGAGTCTCCTTTTTATATAAAATTAGCTCAAACACTAATTTTTCCGCCAGTCCACCACTCTATAAATGTTTGCAAAGACGGCGCCACCCAAGTGCGGCTGTCATCCTCGTGATTCCAAACAAAAATATCGTCCTTTTGAATGGCGCCGTTTAATACTGAATACCCGAAAAGGTCTCCGTTTCCTGCATCTGCAACAAACAACAGGCAATCAAAGGGCATATACAAATCCTTAAAATCCGGATAACTTCTTAAGCTTACATTCTCTTCGATGATTCGATTCACAGACCAAATTAATGCGCCGTATTGTTCATCAACGCCATTCGATTCACGCAATAAGCTTTTTAGCTCGTCGGAAAGCTTTACATTCAAAGCTTCCTCTAATCCTAGTATCTCATTTTCGCTTGCGGGTGCGTTGAATGTATAATCAGGTGAAATATGGCCGATAAAAGATTTCCACATAGTATGTATCCTCTCTCATTTAAGTAAATTGTTTATTTCGTTTATATGTTTCATATGTGCGCAGCCAGCCGCTTGGATGGTCATCAACATTCAATGCATCAGCAATGCGCTTTGCGCAGGATTCCATGTTTTCTTTAAAAGTATTGACTTCTATATCATAAATTTCGTTTTTGTGTACATATTGTAATTGATGTTTTGCTTGTCCAATCGTACGGTCGCCTCGTGCTTGTTCTCTTCGTTCTAATTCTTCTAGAGGGCAATGCACGCCGACAAATAATACGGGATAATCATGCAGAGCTTTAAAGCAATCTTCCGTTGTAAATGTGTTATGTAAAATTTGATCAATGATAAGGTTTACTCCTCTGTCAGAAAACATGGCGATGGACCGATGAAAAAAATACTCCGTTTCAATAGGAATCAACCGCTCGTTCTCTCTGTCTTCCATTTTCTCAATCACAATATCAAAGTCATCAATACTGAAGTGAAAGTAGTTGGGCAATAACTTTACTAATTCCTTGCATAAGGTTGATTTTCCTGAACTTGAAACGCCGTTCAGAAGAATAATGTTTCCTTTTTTCATTTCTGTTCCTCCGATAATCGAATGTTTGTCACTATTACACTATTATATCGGCTGTACGCAACCCGCAGTCAAAAAAGAGCGAGCTGTGCATTTGCAAGTTAAGTGGTGACTATACTTTCAGCCCATAATGAAATTTCATCAACAACTTAATCTCATATTATATTTCGTAAATATATGATTGGTCTCCTTCTTATCTACATAGAATTCATTTTTCGAGTAAAAAAATACGAGAAATCAAAAATAGATTCCTCGTTACCATATAAATTGGTTACTAACTCAATGGGGCTCAAACATCTATATTTCATTCGTAATTGCTATAAGCGGTGACCGGCAAATCAGCTTAAGAAAACCATTCTGCGTTTTTCCTTACATTTTTTCGAGGCTGTTCCGGGTTTCCTGATCAACTGCTGCAAGGTCTCCATATTGACGAGCGCAATTCCAACAATAATCGTGAAAACTCCTGCCATCGTAACCCATGTGACAGCTTCGTTATACAACAAAGCTCCTAATCCAAGCGCAATCAATGGAGAAATATAAAGTCAAGTGGACGGAAACACAGGGTTCGTTTTGGCGACAAGCCAGTAAAATATGGTGTGTCCAAGCATAGAACCAACGAAGGTCAAATACAGGAACGAGCTTATCACATTCGTCGCCAGCAGTTGCTCCATGTGCACTTGTTCGGTGAATAACGACAGAACAAGCAGCATGGCCCCTCCATACATCATTTGCGCCGCATTTAATGCAATAGGCGATGTATTCTGAAAGCGCGGCATCACATGTTTAGAATAGAAGGCGCCTGAAGAATAACAGATTTCGCCTATTAAAATGGCAATGCATCCAAGTGCTCAAAACAGACTCGCCCCAATTAATTTTTGTTCCATCATTTCAAACACTTTGTCTTCATAACCACTTAACAACTTGTCCTCTCTTGGTGCTCTCCTATATTTTGGAACCTCCCCTGCATGTAATGCCCTCTTTACAGTGTTTCTCGATACTCCCAT
>JBHGXS010000103.1:0-1666 GCA_041920565.1 Bacillus sp. (in: firmicutes)
CGGGTTTGGATAATTTTATGTGTATAAATAGGAGCCTTTTTTAATTTCGTCAAATGGAATAAAGGGGATTGAAAAGACGAAAAGGAGAAGGACGTATATGATGCATGTAAAATAAAGTAGCTGTTGTGACAGGAGGAGCAAAGGGACTTGGAAAAGCAATTGCCGAAAGGCTTCTTTAGCGGATCATGTTGTAATCAGTGATGTGAATGAAGAAAGTCTGAAACAGACGACTGATGAGTTTGCGGAAAAAGGTTGTTCATTTCATCTTGTGATAACGATTGTGTTCCTGCTACTAAAATATCAGACCATTCTTTAAACATGTCACGATCCTGGCTAGGGATTCCGAGCATTTCAGCAATGACGATGACAGGAAGAGGATAAGCGATATCTGCGACGATATCAATCGTATTGTTTCCTTGTAAGGATGCAAGCAATTCTTGGGCAATTGAAGTAATCCGCGGTGCGAGCTCTTGAATAGCTTTTGGAGTAAATGCTCGGCTGACGATGTTGCGGTATCTTCGGTGTGTTGGGGGATCCAAATCTAACAAACTCGGAAGCTGGCCGTTTCTCTTGGAGCTGAAACGTTTTTAATCTTGTAAAATCATTTGTACATCTTCATAGCAAAATACGTCCCAGCAATTTCGTTCCGGATCAAACGCAACCGGAGATTCCGTTCTCATTTGTTTGTACCAGTCGTAGGGAGATTTTGCTTCACTCAATCCTCTCGGGCGCACTAACAACCTATAGTTTATTTGTTGTTCTTCCATCTTAATCCCTCCTTCATTATGTAAGGAATTACAAGTCAACTATAAGTTCGAAAAACATTATTGTCAATCAATAAAAAATATTCGAAACAAAAGCTCCCAAATCACTTTGGGAGCCGAATAATTAATTCATGTTAATCCAAACGCTCTTTACTTCCGTGTAGTTATTCAATGCATAGGACCCCATTTCGCGTCCTATGCCGGATTGCTTATAGCCGCCGAATGGAGAAGCTGCATCAAATACATTATAGCAGTTGACCCAAACCGTACCGGCACGTAAGCGACTTGCGATATAGTGGGCGTTTTTCACGTTTTCTGTCCAAACGCCGGCAGCAAGACCGTAATTGCTGTTGTTTGCACGATCAATCACTTCATCTAAATCTTCAAACGGCATCGCAGCAATAACCGGTCCAAAGATTTCTTCCTTCGCAATCGTCATTTCGTCTTGTACGGCTGCGAAGACGGTAGGAGAAACGAAATAGCCATTTTCGTACGGATTGGTTCCGCCGACTACCACTTCGGCGCCTTCGTTCACACCTTTTTCTATGTAGCCTAATACTCTGTTTTGTTGTTCTTGTGAAACAAGCGGTCCGATTTGCGTATCAGGGCTGAGGCCAGCGCCTTGTTTTAGGTTTTTAGAGTATAACGCAAGGTCTGCAACGACATTGTCGTACATTTTCTTCGGAATGAAGAGACGGGATCCTGCGCAGCACACTTGTCCTTGGTTGAACATAACCCCGGATAATGCACCTGGAATCGCGCGGGAAAGATCAGCGTCCGGTAAAATGATGTTCGGTGATTTTCCGCCAAGCTCAAGCGTGACGCGTTTTAAGCTTTCGGAAGCTTGCCTCATAATGATTTTTCCGACGTCTGTGGATCCTGTGAACGCAAATTTATCAACA
>JBHGXS010000104.1:0-59302 GCA_041920565.1 Bacillus sp. (in: firmicutes)
CGAATAGTAGTCCACTTATCGATTGAAATCATCCCCCTGAAACTCCTCTCATCTAGCTGATGAGATTAGTGTAATTATTCTTATTTAGGTGGGTCAATTTTCAATGATAAAAGTGGGTCAGTTTTTATTGTAAATCGACAAATAAGAGAAACACATAAAAAAGCTCCAGACTAACAATTGAACGGCCAAAATTGCCATTGCTGCAATCGCGGAAGCGCGGAAGAAGCTTTTTATATTTTACAAGAGAAATACTCTCCTCAAGATGATATAATACAGAAAAAATGGCTGAAGTATACACTGCAATATGGGATATTACAAGACGATGTACGTGAAACTGCACCTTCCCCTTTTACATAGTGATGAACATCAAGAAAATGAGAAGCGAAAAGAACAATTGCAAGGCTTCTCTTATTGAAGAAGGAGCTGTTCATCAGATCCTTTTAATATTTCATATATCCGTTGTTTTCACACCAATCGTGAAAGTCTTTAAAATTCACATCTACTAACACCAATTCGCTCAGCTCTACGTCAATATGAATGTTCTCATCAATGATAAGTGAGTAGTCTGTGGAGCCGCTCCGTTTATTTCTCTCGATAATCCCTAGCTGATTTCTGTATGGTCCATGCTTCAAATATGCTTTTTTCCCTATAATATCAAAAATCAAATCCCTTCACCTCTTTATTTTTTGTTTTTTGTATGTATATTTACAAGCCAGTCAAAATATGAAAAGTACAGTACTATTTCTTCAATATTACGATTTATTACAATATCTTTCATTATATTTCTTGCGTTTAAAAATACTGTAAAAAGACTGCCGTTTCGTTGAATTCAACTAAGCCAGCCGCTACAATGATAGATGAATTGGTGATAATGGAAAAACTTTCTTAACGAGGGATACATATGAAAGATAACACGATTATTCAAATAATAAGCGAGTTAAAGAAGCTCGGATTTGAAGATGTAGAATATAATAAGAAATTTGAGAACTTTCACTTTCACAATAACTCGGATATTATGAACAATTATGTGACTGTGACATACAGCAGTCAGTTTAAGAAGTTTAACGTACAGATTCATCGGATTGAAACTTCCAACGCAACAGAGCTGACAGAAGTAGCGAAACGAATTTATAAGCTGGCAAATTGTATCAAAAAACTAAACGCTATACTAGACCAAGATGGCAATGAAGCCGATTCTAAGCTTGTTATCTAAAGAAAAAAGAACGTGAACACTTCACGTTCTTTATTTTATGTAAGATGCTATTGATGCGTGCAAATCCACTTCCCCGTCCGTAACACTTTTCAATAAATCGGCGACCTCTTGTATCGAAAGATTAAAAATAGTCCTTTCATCTTGCACATATGGAAATTGAGGGAGACGCTTTTCCACTTTTTTTATTGCTTCTTTTGTAAATAATTCACTGCTTATATTAAATGCCGATTCCAGTAACACGATACAATCAAGAACATGAAATCCCAATCCGTTTATAAATGTGATGAGCTTTTCACACGAAGAAGATGCAAACACATATGCTTCCATTTTTTCAAACAATTCATCACCCATGATTTCCCGTAACTCTTCATCATGCTCTCGTGCTAAAATTTCATCAAATCCGTAATCGTCAATAAGTTCTTCTACTTCTTCTCCCTCTTCAAACATTAGTTGAGATAAGGAAGCATCGCGTTTAAAATCACTTTGCTGCACGATTTGCAAAAAACTTGTTTCCCATCCATTTTGTAACTTCATAACAGTCTCCTTTCAATGTTTCACAATTTTTATATAAGTATCTCTCTTGAATCTTGCTTTTGCTATTTCATTTTGTTTCATGATTTTTTCAGATAAAGAAGAGCCCGATGCTGTCTTTTCATTATGTAAGAGTACGGGCGGATCAATGATTCGGGCTTTGCCGCCTTTATATATAATATCAAATTGCAAATCATCTTCTATTACATAAACACCCGGGTGCAGATGTTTTACCAATTCTAGTATTTCTTGATCTTCGCACTGATTTAACTTCTTCCATACAGTATCATCATCCATTAAAAAATCACCAAGGGTAAGAAATTTTTTCTCTACCGCTCTCCGTAATGCTTGTACTAACCCATGATATGCATATGCATTCAGCGGATGCAAAAAGAAATCAATGGTTTCTTTATAGTATAACTCTGTAAACCATTCCGCCATCGATAAGGAGCGAATACAAATTTCACCGTTTGCTACGGTTAATGAATTTAAAAAATTATTGACTTCTTCCTTTGTAACATATCCGTATATAAGCATATCCCGAAGAGTATAATCAATTCGATCTGCACATAAAGCCGGCAGCTGTTGTTCAAGTAACTGCCATTTCTCCCACTGAAAAACCTCTTGGCTGTTATACCCATGTTTTGTAAGTATATCAGGAATTATGGACTTCTCTACTATAGACTGAAAAATCATTTCATGATAATCTTCGTTCTTTCGTTCAAGGACAAAATCAATGACATGGGAAAACGCCGTATGAGAAACATCATGCAGTAAAGCAGCAATTTGCTCCTCCATGCTCCCTCCCAATTTTTTAACAAGCAGCATAACTCCAACCGAATGCTCATAGCGTGTAATATTCCATTTTGGATTGACTAAATAGCTTGCACCACCCTGGTGAATGCGTTTTAATCGTTGAACTGGCGAAGATAAAAGCAATTCTCCCAAAACGTCTTCAATTTCCCATTCTCCATATACTATATCATTTATTTTCATTAAGCATCCCTTTTATAGTCCCGCAAAACAGCTCCACTCCTCCTACCTGATAAAAGGTTGTGGGCTGTTCCATACTATATTCATTTTCATTCGCACAATAAATATAAACCGGCTTTCCGATTCCTAACGCCATGCCCATTTCAATGTGACTCCCTTTTCCGCCGGGCAAAATTAAAATTAAAAGATCAGCTTTTCTTACAGCTTTTCTTACAGCTTCTCTTTCCTTTTCTCCGATTTTTCGCAGGCTTTCCGCGTCAGCCGCTTTCTCATTTTTTGTCCAATCATATGTCTGAATCCAGCCTTCCTCATTTAGAAGTCCTGCCACTCTTCGAACTGTTTCCCTATTTTGAAAACTGGAAGCAATATAATACTTCATGTTGTTCCCCCTTTATCCTCCTCTCTATATCCTATCACACATATAAAGAAAGGGGATAACCCTTACCGGCAGCGATATACAAAAGCTGGAGGAAGATTAATTGGCTGAAAAGAAATCGCTACATGTTGAAACCTTCTCTTCAGCTTCTTTTTTAATTGAAGGGAATATTGATACGTGATAAATGTACCTCCCGGTTTTAAACTGGTTTGAATTTCGTCCAGCAATTGATGTTGCAGAGTTTCAGAGAAGTTGGCGAATGGAAGACTGCTAATGATATAATCTGCTTTTTTTCCTTCTAACGCAACGGACAGTTCTCGGGCATCGCGAAAATAGGACAGCTTAGGATATTGGTTTTGCAGCTTTTCATTCATCTCTTGATCATTTTCAAATATAAATGCTTCTCCATTTGCTTTATCATTTATGATTGCTGTAAATACTCCCGTTCCTGCTCCCAATTCCAAAATAGTATCACACTTCTCCCAATCTATATCTTTTAACATTGTATATGCTAAAAATGCGGAGCTTGGTGCTATACTTCCCATTGTACGCGGGGAAGCAATAAATTTTCGTAAAAACAACAGTTGATCTAAAATCACTTTTCTCTCTCCCATCGTATCAATTCCTACAATTTTTATGTTAATTGTAAGATATTAACAAATGAAACAATAGTGACAAAAAGTGCTTGTCCCAAATCACCTATTTTTCAAATAAGAAAAAATATATTAACAAAATTGAAGCAAGGGTTTTCTAGCTTAAATATGGTAAAATTCAAATCAGCAAAGGTGTCAGGGTGACGATAATAAAAGGCATAAAAATGAAGGGGATAAACATGATACTTAAATGGATTGTTTGTACAGTGCAAGAGAAAAAAAAAGAAAAGTTTTCTGACGCTCAAGAAAAATGGAGCGTATTGGAGCATGCGAAAGGCTTCCAATGGCAAATAGGAGGATGGTCAGCTGCCGGAGAAGCTTGCATATTAGCTTGTTGGGAAAATCAAAAAAGCTATGATATCTTTATGGAGACGATTCATGATCGAATTTATTTGCAAACAAATCAAGGGAAAACATATGATGATATTTCCGTCGCTCTTTACGATGCTATTACGTTACCAAACAATATTATTTCTTTGTTTCAAACAGAAAAAGGGCTATATGTAAAAGAATCATCTTTTCCTCCAACGACTCTTTCTTATCTCCTTTTAGGGCATCATAATTCTCAATACCTCATAGTTTCAGATAAAGAAATTTCTGACGGGAGAAAAATTGTTCTCAAACCGAACTGGTGTGTATATAAAAAAATCACCGGGAGTCTTTTTCACAGTTCAGACAGCTGAGCATATGTAATATGCAGGAAAAGCAAAAAGAAATCATGAAAAATGATTCTCTTTTTCTTTTCTTTTTTTCAAATTCTTTTCGCTCAGCATGTCAATTTCCGCCCTGAATTCCGTTCTCTTCAGCTTTCGTTCTTGCAAAAACGGCCTAATAAAGAAATATATAAAACCGATAACATACAACAAAACACAGACAGCAAGTACGACATCTTCAGTCAGACTAAAATACATCTTGTACCTCCAAATCTACTTCACTGTTTTATTAAAAAACTCCCGCTTAAACTATGTTATTGTAGCATATTTTTTTCTTTACTACGAACATTTCGTATGGATATTACGATATTTCTATTTTTCAAAAATTCCCTCATTTAACAAGCTGCTTCTATGACTTTTGGTATATAGAGACAATTATTCTTTCTAAATCTATTATAATTGATCATATGGAATAAAAAAACGAAGGAGCTAAAAGCCATGTATCCATACACTATCTGTTTTATTAAACGAGCAAATCAAGTCTTAATGCTCAACCGAAATTTTGCCCCTAATATGGGGCTTTGGAACGGAGTTGGCGGTAAAATTCAAAAGGGAGAATCTCCCCTGCAATGTATTATAAGAGAAGTACATGAAGAAACTGGAATTCGATTGAATGAAGCAGTATATAAAGGAACCGTATGCTGGACAGTAGATGGAGAAAAACGCGGAGGGATGTATTTGTTTGTAGCTGAACTTCCAACAGAATATTCCTATCCCACTCCGCAAAAAACATGCGAAGGCATTTTAGAATGGAAGGATATTTCCTGGGTTACCAATGAAAACAATCTTGGCGTAGTAAGCAACATTCCAAAATTTTTACCAATCGCTTTAGAAAATGACAATCACTTTGAGCATCGTTGTGCTTACATAAACGGAACATTAGCAGAATTCGAATCAATCAAATTAGTTAAAATTACAACACTTTAACTAATTCGTTACAATTGTTTCAACTGCTTACAATTGTAAAACAAACGCCTTTGTTTTATTGTGACATGCGATGCATCCTTTTAGAATAGAACCTGTGCATGAAGATGGGAAACAAGGAGGCAGCGTATGAAAAAGTTAATATTGCTTGCAGGTTCTTTTCTTTTATTAGCGGCATGTGACAATAATGAGGCAACCAGAACTGTAGAAGAAGTACCGCTTCACGTCGAGCTTCATGCACCGGATAATATAAAAACAGGAGATACGGCCCTTATTCAAGCAACGATTAAGCAAGGTCCGGTGAAAGTGAAAGATGTGGATGCAGTTACATTTGAAATACAACAATCCGGAAAGAAGAATCGTATAGAGCTCGAGGGAAAGAAAAAAGCAAATGGAGTATATTATACTCGGAAAACCTTTCTGAAGAACGGAACATACCGCGTTATTGCTCACGTAGGTGCCAGAGATATGTATTCTAAGCCGGAAACCACGATTTTAGTATACAATCAAGCAGCTAATATAAACTAAGAGACGCACTTTTAAAAATGCGTCTTTTTCTTTTTTAGTCTGTTACCTTTACAAGTTGCTTCCCTAGATTTTCTCCGGTAAACAATCCCAGGAATGCCTTCGGTATATTTTCGAAGCCTTCTACAATGTTTTCTTTGTATTTAATTTTCCTTTCTGCTACCCATTTAGCCAATTGTATAGCACCTTCTTTAAAGCGCGGAGTATAATCGCTTACAATAAACCCTTTCATCATTGCACTGTTAATTAACAATTGTGTTTGTACACGCGAACCCAAATCTGCTTTTTCTAAGTCATACAATGCTATTTGCCCGCAAATGACAATACGAGCTCCTTTGTTGATATTGCGAATTACATAATCCGAAATCGTTCCCCCTACATTATCAAAATATATATCTACTCCGCTTGGACACGCTACTTTTAGTGCTGTTTTCAGATTTTCTTCCTTATAATTAATCACTGCATCAAAACCAAGTTCCTCTTGTAAATACGCCAGTTTTTCAGCTGAGCCTGCAATTCCGACAACTCGGCATCCTTTAATTTTCGCGATTTGTCCTACTACCATTCCAACTGCTCCTGCCGCTCCGGAGATGACAACGGTTTCTCCTTCTTGAGGTTGTCCGATATCTAATAAACCGAAATAAGCCGTTAGTCCGGGCATCCCAAGCACTCCAAGAGAAGCTGTCACAGGCGCGAGCTCCTTGTTAATTTTACGAATTTGAGAAGCTTTTGCTACACAATAACGCTGCCAACCTAACTCGCCGACGACCATATCCCCTTCTAGAAAACTACCTGACTTGGATTCGACAACTTCCCCCACTATTCCCCCGGTAATAACTTCATTTACAGCGTAAGGAGCCACATACGATTTGCTGTCACTCATTCTTCCTCTCATGTACGGATCAACAGAAATATACTTTGTTTGAATGAGTACTTGTCCATCTTTCAATTCAGGAACCGGAATTTCAACAAATCGAAAGTTCTCTTCAGTCGGAGTACCGGCAGGACGGCTGGCCAATAATATTTGTTCATTTTTTCTCACGTTTCTCTCCTTCTCTTTTGACTGTAACAATTCCATTCTGGAATTTTCTTACAATTCTGAAAAGTTTAAAATTCTGTCTTTGTTTTGTATGATGGAAAAAGAGATACTAGAAAGGAGGAAATGAATGATAAATAATTCCTTGCAAAAGCAAATCGCTTTTCTTGTAGAAGTTGATAAACTGAAAGAAGTATACAGGCGCTCTGTTCTTATGGACAAATCAAGACATGAAAACGATGCCGAGCATTCCTGGCATTTGGCTATGATGGCCCTTATCTTATCGGACTATGCCAATGAAAAAAATATTTCATTGCTTCACGTCGTAAAAATGCTGCTAATACACGATATTGTAGAAATTGATGCAGGCGATACATTTTGTTACGACGAGAAAGGATACGAAGATAAGGCAGAACGCGAACAAAAAGCTGCCGACCGTATTTTCGGTATGCTTCCTGAAGAACAAGCAAACGAGATACATGCGCTTTGGAGAGAGTTTGAAAAACGCGAAACACCGGAAGCACGCTTTGCTGCTGCACTAGACCGATTGCAGCCTCTCTTACACAACTATTTTACTGAAGGATATTCTTGGAAAAAGAATAACGTAACAAGCGATAAAGTCTTGCAGCGAAATACAATCATTGCTGAAGGTTCTGAAGAATTATGGCAGTATGCGAAGACTTTAATTGAAGATGCTGTAGAAAAAGGGTATTTACCTGAAAAGACATCCGATTGAGCCAAGCTCAATCGGATGTTCTAGTTACGCACGTTCAATGTACCCTATAATTTCATCAAGCGCACTCTCTGCAGAGTATTTTTTCATATTTTCAATGTAACGATGACGGTTCATATAAAGCTCTTGAATAGAATGGGAAAGCGTTTCTTTTGTTAAATTTTCTTCGTAAAGCACATGACAATACCCAAGGCTCTCAAAAGATTGCGCATTTAAAATTTGATCACCGCGGCTGGACGCCTTTGGAAGCGGAATTAACAACATTGGTTTTCGCAACGTAAGAAACTCGAAAATGGCGTTAGAACCTGCACGAGAAATAAACATGTCTGTTGCGGCAAATACACCCGGAAGCTCTTCGCTTATATACTCAAATTGCTTATAACCGGGACGCCCTTCGTATTTTTCATCCTTATTGCCTTTTCCGCAAATGTGAACAACTTGGTATGTTTGCAGCAGTTCATCAAGCAGCTCGCGTACAGCATTGTTAACGCGAATAGATCCCAAGCTTCCTCCCATTACGGTAATAACGGGTTTAGAAGCTGTAAATCCAAGAAAACGCAATCCTTTTTCTTTATTTCCCTTTAAAATGGCCTCACGAATAGGAGAACCCGTATGAACAGTTTTGTCTGAAGGTAAATGACGTTTAGCTTCTTCGAATGTTACAAAGATTTTAGAAGCAAATTTTACGGAAATACGATTGGCTAAGCCCGGTGTAATATCGGATTCATGTATATAAACTGGGACTTTATTTAACCATCCGCCGATAACAACAGGAACGGATACGAAACCGCCTTTTGAAAAAATAACATCTGGTTTTAGCTTACGAATCTTAATATATGCTTCCATGATTCCTTTCGCAACGTTAAACGGATCTTTAAAGTTTTTCAAATCAAAGTATCTGCGCAGCTTGCCGCTGGAAATTCCGTGATATGGAATGCCTTCTTTTTCAATAATCGTTTTTTCGATTCCGTTCTTAGAACCTATATATTGGATGTCCCACCCGCGTTCTGCCAACTTTGGAATAAGCGCCAAGTTCGGTGTTACATGTCCGGCGGACCCTCCGCCTGTAAATACAATTCTCTTCACGATTCTATCTCCTTTATTATGGATTCTTCTATTATTATACTTTGGAAATGTAAATTCTTGTACTTTAAGCATTATAAGGACAAAAAAAGACAAATGCAATACACTGCATTTGTCAAACGCTGAAATATCGGGCTTCCGGATGAGCAAACACCATCGCTGTTACAGAAGCCTCCGGCTCCATCATAAACCCTTCGGTTAATGAAATGCCGATTTCCTCCGGCTGGATTAAACCAAACAACTTTTGTTGATCGTCCAGTTCCGGGCAAGCAGGATATCCGTAAGATACACGGATCCCTCTGTATTTAGCGCGAAATCTCTCTTCCATTGTCATCTCTGGAGCATCTGGAAAGCCCCATCGATCGCGCATCAGCATATGAGTTTTTTCCGCTAATGCTTCCGCCATTTCCAATGCCAATGATTGAATTGCATGACTTCGCAAATAATCTCCGTTTTCCTTCCATATTTCCGCTGTTTTCCGTATCCCATTCCCCACCGTCACTGCCAAAAATCCGACATAATCCATTTCATCTCCCACCGGACGAAGATAGTCTCCTAATGTTCGATACGGCGGCTTTGTTTGACGCGGAAATGTAAATCGTTCTATCACGCGGCTGTGATCTTCCGGATCATAAATGAGAATATTATTATCATCACTTCGTGCAGGAAAAAATTGATACACCGCTTTCGGACGAAGCAGTTCCTGCTCGTCACGAAGCATCTCTTGAATAAGCGCATATAACTCATGTGCACGCTCATCTCCATCCCGTAATAGTTTTTGAACATTTCCTTTTAAACCGAGATGATGACCAAGCAGCATTTGAAAGTTTATAAATGGTACAACATGAGATACCGGAATATCTCGCAATATTACTCGTTTTGTAGAAGCTGGAACCTTAATTTCCGCTTTTTCTAAAGCTGGTCTCTCGTGCACAATAATAGGAGCGGCTTTTGGTGTTTCCACAGCTGTTTTGACCTGTTTGTTCATTTTTTCTTCTTGCATCCTTTGACGTTCTTCTTCATATTGAAGACGGTTTGCCAATTCCAATCCGTTCATGGCGTCGCTTGCATACAGCACTAGTCCGTCATAAGCAGAAGAAATTTTTGTTTCTGTAAATTTCCTTGTCAATGCTGCACCACCAACAAGAATCGGAACATGAATGTTGGCAGATTTCAAGTCTTCCGCTGTTAACACCATTTGCTGTGCTGATTTTACCAGCAACCCGGACAACCCTATAATATCAGGCTTATGCTTACGCACTTGTTGAATGAGTTCATCAGAACGAATATTGATACCGAGATTAATAATCTCAAAGCCGTTGTTTGTTAAAATAATATCTACTAAATTTTTCCCGATATCATGTACGTCGCCTTTTACAGTAGCAAGCAGCACCTTTCCTTTTTTGGCGGAATCGGTTGCTTCCATAAACGGTTCCAAATATGCGACAGCCGCTTTCATCGCTTCCGCACTTTGCAAAACTTCTGCTACAATAAGCTCGTTGTTGTTGAATAAACGTCCTACTTCATCCATTCCTGCCATCAATGGACCGTTAATAATGGCTAAAGGGGGACGTCCTTCATCCAAAGCCAATTGTAAATCATCATGCAGTCCTTGTTTCGTCCCTTCAATGATATATCGTGATAAGCGTTCATCCAACGTTAATGATTCTTGCGGCTTCTCTTCCTTCTTTTGCACAGTACGATAAAAATTTGTAAACCGGTCTAATATCTCATTTGTTGTTTCAAAGAGAAGCTGATCTGCCAATTGCTTTTCTTCTTCCGAAATGGATGCATACCGCTCCAGCTTTTCTGTATTTACAATGGCATAGTCTAAGCCCGCCTTTGTGGCATGGTGCAGATAGACAGAGTTCAACACTTCTCGTCCGGCAGGAGGTAAACCAAAAGAAATGTTACTTACCCCTAAAATCGTCAAACATTCCGGAAATGCTTCCTTAATGAGGCGCACTCCTTCGATTGTAGCAGCAGCAGAACCAATATACGCTTCATCCCCTGTTCCAACCGGAAATACCAACGGGTCAAAGATGATATCGGATGCTCGAATTCCGTATTTTTCTGTTAACAATGTATAGCTTCGCTTAGCGATTTCCAGCTTCCGTTCTGCTGTTACCGCCATTCCTTTTTCATCGATTGTACCGACTACCAATGCAGCTCCGTAGCGCTTCGCTAACGGCACGACTTTTTGGAATCGTTCTTCTCCATCTTCAAGATTGATAGAGTTAATGATTGCTTTTCCTTGAGAATACGTAAGCGCTCGTTCAATCACTTTTTCATCTGTGGAATCTATCATTAGAGGTACTTTAATTTTCTTCGTTACCTCTTGCAAAAATTGTTCCATATCTTCTAATTCATTTCTGTCTGGGTCCGCCATACAAACATCGATGACATGAGCGTTTCGCTTCACTTGTGTTCTTGCAATTTCAGATGCCTCCTCAAACTTTCCTTCTGCAATCATTCTTTTAAAAGCGCGAGACCCGATCACATTTGTGCGCTCCCCCACAAACAACGGACGCATAGACTTTTCATAGTTCAACGCTTCCAGTCCGCTGACCGCATGACCTTCACGAGCTTTTTTTTGTCGCGGCTTAATCCCTTCTAATGCTTTCTTTATTGCCTTAATATGCTCCGGTGTCGTACCGCAACAGCCGCCTACAATATTCACCCATCCCTGTTCCCCGAATATTTTTACTTTGGCAGCTAATGATTCCGGAGACTCATGGTAATGCCCTTCCTCATCGGGCAATCCCGCATTCGGATAAACGGAAGTATATGTTTCGGCCAATTCCGATAACGTACGCAAATGATCACGCATAAATTCTGGACCTGTGGCACAGTTAAGACCTACAGATAAAGGCTTCACATGCTCTACTGATAAATAAAAGGCTTCAATGGTTTGCCCTGCCAGTGTTGTCCCCATCGGTTCGATGGTCCCCGAAATCATTAAAGGCACCTGCTTTTGGAGCTCTTTGGCAGCCTTCTCAATTCCTAAACAAGCCGCTTTCACATTTCGCATATCTTGGCTCGTTTCAACAAGCAAAGCATCCACTCCGCCTCTCAGCAGCCCTCTTGCTTGTCGATAATACGCTTCGATAAGCTCTTCAAACGTCACCCCCCCGGTTACGCTGATGGCTTTCGTAGTCGGTCCCATCGCTCCCGCTACATATACTTCTTTCCCTGATTCTTCTACTGCTTGCTTTGCCAGTTTAGCTGCAAGTTCGTTTAATTCTTCGTCTAAATGCTCCAATCCATAATCGCTCAACACGATGTTCGTTGCACCGAAAGTATTCGTTTCAATAATATCGGAGCCTGCTTCAATGTAAGCTTTATGAATCTTCAAGATGATATCCGGACGCGTTTTCACCAAATATTCATTGCAGCCTTCATATTGCTCTCCGCCAAAATCGGAAGCAGTCAAATCTTCTCGTTGAATCATCGTTCCCATGGCTCCGTCCAAAATCAGAACTCGTTCTTGCAGCGCGGCTTCCATTGTTTTCATACATTTGCTTCCTCTCTTTGTTTTTGTTTCACATGACGAACAAGCACTTCGGTCATTTCATATTTCAAAAACGGTGTAATAAGATAAATGCCGTTAAATAAATTCATTGCTATATCCAGCAGTTCTTTCGCAATTTGTACACCTTCTTGTATTGCCTGCTCTGGATGCTCATGGCCATCCATTCTGTTTCTTACATGCTCCGGTAAAGTAATGCCAGGTACTTCATAATGCAGAAAATCAGCGTTTTTCTTGCTGACAAGCGGCATGATTCCAATAAAAATCGGCTGCTCTATATGCTTTGTTGCTTCATACGTTTTTAACAGTGCTTCCTCATCATAAATTGGCTGTGTTAAAAAGTAATCAGCACCTGCTTCAATTTTTTTCTCCATTCGCCGTACAGCTGCATCTAAATGTCGGACATTTGGATTAAAAGCTGCTCCAACTGTAAACGATGTTTTTAATCCTATTGTTTTGCCTGAAAAAGAACGCCCTTCATTCATTTCTTTTATTAAGCGGATCAGCTCAAACGAAGAAATATCGTAAACAGAAGTAGCTCCCGGAAAATCTCCTACCCTTGCCGGGTCGCCCGTAAGTGCCAACACATCATGAATTCCAAGAGATGATAATCCCAGTAAATGCGATTGCAAGCCGATAATATTATGGTCACGGCACGTCAAATGAGCGAGAACAGGAATTTCCGAACGTGTTAATAACGCTCCCATCGCCATATTGGAAATGCGCGGGGAAGCAAGAGAATTGTCAGCTAATGTAATAGAATCGGCACCTGCCCGTTTCAATGCTTTTGCCCCTTCAAAAAATTGTTGCGTGTGCAACGTTTTGGGAGGATCGAGTTCCACAATGACCGTTGTTTCCTTTTTTGCTTTGCAGGCTACGGAAGGTGCAGAGGCCACCCCTCCAGTCGAAACAATTATAGGCGAATTGCGTTTGATGACTTCTTTAGAAACGATTGGTTTTGTATAGGCAAGCGTCTTCTTCATTGCTTCGATATGCTCCGGTGTCGTCCCGCAGCATCCTCCAATTAGCCGTACTCCTTGTTCTGCAATACGCTTTGCCATCACCTCAAAATATTCCCGGCTCGCTTCATACACATATCGCCCGTCTGCGTATCGGGGAAGTCCTGCATTTGGATAAGCTGACAAAAACACGTTTTCCGGAATTTCCACAGTTTGCAGAGATTCAATCATATGGAGCGGCCCAAGCCGGCAATTGAGTCCTGCTACATCAGATCCAAGGGAGAACAATTCTTTCAGTACGTCTTCAATCGGTCTGCCGCTTTGGGTCAATCCTACTTCATGTAAAGCAAGCTGGGCAATAATAGGAATATTGGTACGAGGCCTTAAAATACGGACAGCGTCTAATAATTCTTTTTCATCGTAAAACGTTTCAAGCAACAGACCGTCCACCCCTTCTTCCAACAAGGCGTTTGCCTGTTCGAGCAGCATAAACTCACGCTCCATTGAAGTGGTTGTAATACTGCCGATATGCTTCATTCCGCCTATCGTCCCTAAAATGATAGTATCTTCATTTGCTGCTTCCCTTGCATTTCTGACAGCTGCTTTATTGATAGCTGTTACTTGTTCATCTAATCCATGCATGCGCAATTTTCCTTCGTTTGCGCCATATGTATTCGTTTGAATCGCATCAGCGCCTGCTTCTACGTACTGCCGATGAATGGAAGTGATTCGATCGGGATCAGTAATATTAAGTTCCTCAAAACAGCTTTGCAATCCGTAAGAATAAAGGAGCGTACCCATCGCTCCGTCTCCGATGACAATCCCCTCTTTTAATCTTTCTAACAGCCTCATGTGTTTTCCCCCTCTATATCTTCTATCTCCGCTCCGCAAATTCTCCTTGGACAATGCATATGTTCAGATAATAAAAAAACCCCCTCTAAATAAGAAGAGGGGATTCGGCCTCCTCTTATCATTCAGAACTATGTTCTGCAGGTAGTAGCACCGTTTCAAACGATTGTTTGAAGGTTGCCGGGCTTCATCGGGCCTTTCCCTCCGCCGCTCTCGATAAGAGTATTTCAAATGCAATATATTCATTTATTTTTCCGTTATTCATCTCCCTGTCAACGTTATAGATATATGCTTTTCTTCAGGCATAAAAACGCGCAATTTTTCTATAAAATTATCACGCTCTTTTGCACAAGTCAATGTATTTTGTTTAAAATTTCAAAATATTATTGCATTAATCCGCATATTTGTTATAAAGTATAAAGAAAAGCTGCATACATGTTCTTATCCAGAGAGGTTGAGGGACTGGCCCGTCGACACCTCAGCAACCATTAACCATGTGTTAATAAGGTGCTAATTCCAGCAAATTCATTTGAATTTGAAAGATAAGAAGAAGACCATGAAACGTAAAGCCTTCTTCTTAAAGAAGGCTTTTCTTTATTAAGGGGAGGAAAAAGAAATGTACAATGTAGAAACAAAATTGGCACAAATCGGAAATCGAAGCGAATCAACAACAGGAACAGTCAATCCGCCTGTTTATTTTTCAACAGCCTATCGGCATGAAGGGATTGGACAATCAACAGGATACGACTACATACGAACAGGAAATCCGACTCGTCAGCTATTAGAAAAAGCAATTGCGGATTTAGAAGAAGGAGAACAAGGATATGCCTGCAGCTCAGGAATGGCTGCTATTTTAACCGTCCTTTCTTTGTTTCAATCCGGCGACGAATTGATCGTGTCAAGGGACTTATACGGCGGAACATATCGCTTATTTGAGGAAGTGTATAAAAAATGGGGTCTCTGTTGTAAGTATGTAGATACAAATCGCATAGAAGAATTACATCACGCCATCTCCCCAAAAACGAAGGCTATTTTTCTTGAAACACCGACAAACCCGTTAATGCAAGAGACTGACATTGAAGCAGTTGCCGCTGTTGCTAAACGTCACAACGTGCTTCTTATCGTGGATAATACGTTCTATACCCCATTTTTACAAAAACCGATTCCATTGGGAGCAGATATTGTTATTCACAGTGCCACAAAATATTTAGGCGGACATAATGACGTATTAAGCGGTCTTATCGTAGCCAAAGGAAAAGAATTATGCGAGGCGCTGGCTCGTTATCATAATGCCTCAGGTGCAGTGTTAAGTCCGTTTGATTCTTGGCTTCTTATGCGGGGAATGAAAACCTTGGCACTGCGAATGAAAAAACATGAAGAAAACGCAAAAGCAATTGCCGCTTATTTAAAAAATCATCCGGGTATTACAGATGTGCTTTATCCAGGCAAAGGCGGCATGCTATCCTTCCGTCTGCAGCAAGAAAATTGGGTAAATCCATTTTTACAATCTTTAAAACTTGTTACCTTTGCTGAGAGCTTAGGAGGATTAGAAAGTTTTATCACCTATCCTGCAACGCAAACACATGCCGATATTCCGGAAAAGATTCGCATTGCAAATGGAGTATGCAACAGGTTATTACGCTTTTCTGCGGGAATTGAAGATGTAAACGATTTAATGGAAGATTTAGAACAAGCCCTTGTTGCCGTACAAAAGGCGGTGGTATTATGACAAACTACCAACTTGATACCCTCCTTTTACACAACGACTACAAGTACGATCAAACGACCGGGGCAGTGAGTGTACCTATTTATAATGCTTCTACATACCATCAACACGATATAGATCAATTTGGAAAATACGATTACAGCCGTAGCTTAAATCCTACTCGAGAAGCATTGGAAGAGACCATTGCTCTATTAGAAGAAGGAACTCGCGGATTTGCTTTTTCATCTGGCATGGCAGCTATTTCTACTGCGTTTCTCCTTCTTTCTCAAGGAGAGCATGTTATCATCTCTGAAGATGTGTACGGGGGCACTTACCGTGTTGTGACAGAAATTCTTACTCGCTATGGAATCGAATACACATTTGTTGATATGACAAATGTAAATGCTGTTCGGCAGGCTGTGCGTCCGAATACGAAACTATTTTATATTGAAACACCTTCCAACCCTTTGTTAAAGGTAACGGATATTCGAGCGATTTCTCGGTTGGCTAAAAAACAAAAAGCCTTAACCTTTGTTGATAATACTTTCTTAACACCAATGCTGCAAAAGCCGCTTACACTTGGAGCAGATGTTGTCCTTCATAGCGCCACAAAGTTTCTTTCCGGTCACAGTGATGTTACCGCAGGATTAGCAGTGGTAAAAGATGAAGAGCTTGGAAAAAGGCTTGCTTTTTTGCAAAATGCATTCGGGGCAGTTTTAGGTCCGCAGGATGCTTGGCTCGTATTGCGCGGATTAAAAACTTTACACGTGAGGCTTAGACAATCTGTGGAGTCTGCAGCTGTTCTTGCAGCTTTTTTAGAAAAACAGCCGCAAATTAAAAAGGTGTATTACCCTGGACTTCCGAATCATCCCGGACATACATTGCAAAAGGAACAAGCTTCAGGACATGGCGCCGTACTTTCTTTTGAATTAGAAAACGAACATGCCCTGCGCAGCTTCCTTTCTCATTTAAAGCTGCCTGTCTTTGCTGTAAGCTTGGGAGCTGTGGAATCGATTCTTTCTTATCCGGCAAAAATGTCCCATGCCTCCATGCCTCAGCATGAACGAGAAAAGCGCGGTATTTCCAATTCACTTGTCCGCCTGTCAGCAGGATTGGAGAACATACAGGATTTGATAAATGATTTTCACAATGCCCTCCAACATGTTGAGCCGGCTAAACAAAATATTAGCTGAACCAATCTCTGAAAAAACTAAACAAACAGCATTCTGAGTTACCCATTAAAAAAGAAGAACCCGCTTCTTTTGCGGGTTCTTTCCTATCATCCTATCCGGCATGTCTCATATGCTCCTTTCCTCGCTTCCGCTGTGTAAAGCTTTGGCGAAGCAAAACACAAAGATATACCACAGCTACTCCTAACAAAACAACAAGCGAAACATTCTTTAATTGAAACTGTTCAAACGCTACGCTCACTGTAATGGCAATATAAAACCATCCTAAATATGTTTTGACTGTTGCATTTTTAAACCCGTTTAACATTTTAGCTCCCACAGGCGCTCCAATAAAAGCACCTGCAATCAATAAAATTCCTAATACATAATTGAGCTCGGAAATGAGACTATAATTGACTACACCTGAAACTACAATTAAGAAAGCGGCTGCTACACTGGTGCCGACCGCTTGCTTTAATTCATATCCGATCAAACTTACTAACAAGGGAGTAATGATAAATCCTCCGCTTACCCCCATTAAAGAAGAAACGAAACCGGCAAATAACCCTATAAATACTAAACCAAAGAAGCAACTTCTTATTAAGGAAAAACCGGAGTTTTTCTTTTGTTTTTTGGATAGAAATCCGTATGCGAAGTATCCTAATAGAAAGATATAAGAAATTGAAATCACTGTGTGTGCCCTGCTGCTGCCTTCTAGCCATATTACAAGCGGCACCGCGATTTGCGAGCCGATAATTCCTGCAATCCCGACCGTTAAACTGTCTTTCCATTTCACATTATTATGTTTAGAATGCGAAACAGCTCCGCTAATGGTAGAGCCCAATGTCAGCATTAAGCTTGTTCCGATCGCTACACTTGGCCGAAACCCCAATATAAGCAAAAGAGGAGTTAAAATGATTCCTCCGCCGATACCGAAAAAACCCGATAAAATGCCGATAAAAATTCCTAACGGTAAAAACCATATAATACTCATATTTTTTAATTCCTTCCGCTTTAAAATTTCCGTTCTGCTGTCTCTTTTACTATAATGAAAGAAAGACGAAATATGAAATACAGAGTTATAATAGGGATCATTAAGAAAATTAATAAGGAGTATTCCGGTAATGTTAGAACTATTTAAAATTTTTATAGCTGTTGCAGAGGAACGTAATTTTACAAAAGCGGGAGAACGATTAAACTTATCTCAGCCAAGCGTCAGCCTCCATATTAAACATTTGGAACAGGAATTCGACACCTTGTTAATTGACCGATCTCCAAAGTATAAACATATTCGTCTTACTCCTGCCGGAGAGTTATTGTACAAGCGTGCCAAGCAAATGCTTTCCTTTTATGAAGAAACGAAGGAAACCGTCATTAATTTTTACAATGAACTAAAAGGAACTCTTCGCATTGCAGCCAGTTTCACTGTAGGAGAATATGTGCTTCCAGCGCTGTTAGTTCAATTTCAAAAGCAATATCCGCAAGTCGAATTTGATGTAATTATTGAAAATACAGAGGCTGTAGCTCAATCAGTCCGTTCTTTGCAAGTAGATATCGGACTTATTGAAGGACCTATTCATTACGCAGACTTGCTTGTACAAACCTTTATGAAAGATGAAATGGTGCTTGTGGTTCCCAACAATCACCCTTGCGCTTATAAACCGTTTCGACGAGATGCTTTTCACAATCAAAACTGGGTTGCACGAGAAGCAGGCTCCGCCACTCGCCAATATATGGATAACTTTTTGCAAACGTATGATTTGCAGGTAAATAAGGTGACTTCCATCAGCAGCAATCAAGGAGTGAAAGAGGCTGTTGTGAATGGAATGGGAATTACTATGCTGTCACTATGGGTGGTGAAAAGGGCGGCGGAACAAAAGGATTTAAGCATTATTTCCTTGCCGGATTCTTACATCCGTCATTTTTCATATGTGTTACCCGCTCATCTGGAACGAACAAAACTGTTAGATGCTTTCCTAGAAACCATCAATACCCATTCACTTACAATTTAACCCAAATCCATTACTGAATGTTCTGTTTTTTTACAAATGTTATAAAAAGTTTATGTTTCAGTGAAATTTGTGCAACGTTTTTCCGATTTATAAAAAAACATGCGATTTCTGTGTTATCTTGTTAATACGATAGGCTGTAACTGTACGGAGGTGTTGAAAAAATGATGGAAGCCTTTCAAGAAGAACTAGATGTATATGAAAATAACGCTGATTTATTAAAGGTCCTTGCCCATCCTGTTCGTTTATGCCTTGTGAAAGGTCTAATTGAAAAAGGACCATGTAACGTCTCAACTATGTATACTGGATTAAACATGCCGCAATCTACTATCTCTCAACATTTAGCTAAATTAAAAAGTGCAAAAATCGTGGCGAGCGAACGAAAAGGATTGGAAATTTATTATAAAGTAGAAAATGAAAAGGTCATTCAAATTATGAAGGATCTGTTCCTATAAAAAATGCGCAGAGAACAAATCTCTGCGCATTTTTTATTTCATGCTTCCATAAATGGCTGCAAAACGGGTCGCATGCTCCATCTCATCTGTCATGGCTACAAACAAGGAATAATAAGCATCGTTCGTCGGCATTTCAAAGAGCATATCCCGATACATTTCCCCAGCTTCCAATTCATCCTTTAATGCCATCTCAACACCTTGTTGAAAGGTTTTAAATTCCTTTTTGTTTTTCTTATTTTCATAATAAGATCCCGTCAGCTTGCTGTGGAGCTGTTGAAAGAGTTGAAAATGCTTCTTTTCGTCTTCTCTGGCATGTTCGATAAATTCTTGGTATAACGGATCTTTTGTTGCCTTCTTTAATTTCCCGTAAAATATAGCAGCCGTATATTCATCATCAATCGCTTTTCGAAGCTTGTCTAAAAAGTTCATAAGCAATCCTCCCGCTTTCCTTTAATTATTACAACCTATGAATGAAAACGAGATTTCATGCCTATGAATATTAACGTTTTACAACAGTTGTATCCAGGTAGGATTCTATTGAAAAAGCATCCAATCCTTTTTGTTGAATCATAACATCAAAAAAGGAACTCATCCCTCCGCTGAGAATCATAGAGCGAACGGCTCGATTTTGTTTATTTTGTTCTGAAAACGGGTTCGGATCTGCATGTTCGACCAAATCATGCAAAATACCTGCTGCAAGCAAAAATTCAGTTTGTCTTGTGTGCCAAATCAAGTCAAAGCCATGTTTTCTTCCTTCTAATACGATCTCATCCCAATGAATATGCGTTGTTAAATCCATTTCGCCGGGATGCTTCAGAGGATCAGAAACAAGAGTATGCTTATAATATCCTCGCAAGCTTCCCTCACGATGAGCCGGTTTCATCCAGTCCTTATTTGTATAACCGTAATCCACTGTCACAAGAAGCCCCTGTTTCAGGCATTTTCCTAATTTAGCAATATAGCCACTCATAAACACCGGCACTTCAAAGCGCTGTCCGTTTTGTAAAACCAATTTATGTTTTTTTAAATACTCTTCAATTTGCGGATTTTGCAATGGTATGAAAACTTCTGTTAACTGCTCTGTTTCATTCAAAGCAATATAAACTTCATATAGCCTATCGTTTTGCTTTTCAATGACATGGACAGGAAACGCATCAAACAATTCGTTTGAAAAAATAATACCTTCAAATGCTCCCAACGAGTCAACATTATCCACCTGCTTAACAAACGGAAAAACATCTAAAGCCTGCTTCTGCAGCATCCGATGATACGGACTCATTTCTACCATGCTGTATTGAAGCTTTGAAAAAGTATGGGGAGAACGCTGTTTCCATTCTCCCAATAAATCATAGGCAAACTTTCCCGTTCCTCCGCCAATTTCACAAATGTGAGCAGGAATGATTTTATCTTCGACAAGCTTAATGAAAAAGTGGGCAAACTTTTTTGCAAATACATTGGAGATATTAGTGCTCGTATAAAAATCCCCTTGTTTGCCGATTTTTTCACGTTCTTTCATATAATAGCCCATTGTCGGATGATACAATACGGTTTCCATGTAAGAACAATACGTAATTGCTTGCAACTCAGATTGGCGTATTTGTTTTTTTAATATCTCTAACATGCTTTCACCTTAACTTAAAAACGGATTATTTGCTTTCTCAAATGCTATCGTTGTTTCCGGTCCATGTCCGCAAAGCACAACCGTTTCATCAGGTAAAACAAATAACTTTTCTTCAATGCTCTCAATAAGCTCATTAAAGCTTCCGCCCGGCAAATCTGTTCGGCCGATGCTCATTCGAAACAAAGCATCACCCGAAAATACCGCCCCTGCTTCTTTACAATAGTAAGAAACGCTTCCCGGAGAATGCCCTGGCGTTTCCAGCACAGTAAAGGCAAAGCTTCCGATTTTTAACGTTCCTTCTCCTGATATAATTTCATCTGCTTCCTTGACTTGAATACTCTCCCCGATCATAAACAGGTCTGAGCCGTTTAAAGACGGATTTGTTAGCCAACCTTTTTCGTTCTTATGAACATAAACAGGAACGTTATATGTATCTCTTACGGCATCTACAGCCCCGATATGATCAAAATGAGCATGAGTCAACAAAACGGCGAGCGGCTGCAATTTCTGTTCTTGCAGATAAGAAACCAATCGCTCCCCTTCATGCCCTGGATCAAAAATGATACATTCATTTTTTTCATTTTTTAATATGTAAGCATTTGTTTGCAGCGGTCCTAGCGGCAGCTGTTCCCATTTCATATAAATCCCTCCAAATTAATGCTTTTCTTTCATGATACACCAGGAAAGAGGGAAGGAAAAGCAAAGGACTATGTATTCGCTTTCGTTTTCATCTCGACATTTTCTTCTAAACCATGTAAAATTATGAATGAGTAAATATAGCTACATAGTTTTACTTCGTTCATACAAAAGGTAACAGAGGGGGATATGTTATGTACGGTCTTGTAATCATCTTTGGATTAGTCACTCTTTTAGCTGTATATGCTGTATTAAAAACAATTCAATCAAAAAATATATTAGGCGTTGTTCTTGCGCTGTCAACTTTGGCTGTATTCGGTTGGTTCACTGTTATGACAGTACTGCAACACGGTTACCCGCCGCAACATTAATTATGAAAGAGCCTGCAGCATTGCGCAGGCTCTTCTGTTTTCTTAGTAATTCCCGATTTTTGTTTTGACTAGCCATGCCCCGCCAATGACACCTGCATCGTTGCCAAGAGTGGCAATGGCCAACTTTGTGCTTTTGGCCACGCGAACAAACGCGAATTGTTCAAAATAACGTTGCACTGCTTCTAACAGTACATCTCCTGCTTTAGAAACACCGCCGCCTATTACCACTTTTTCAGGATTCAGCGCATTAGAAATATTCGCGATGGACAATCCAAGGTAGAATGCCACCTTATTCACAATTTTTTCAGCTAAAGCATCCCCCTGGCGAACTGCATCAAATACATCTTTAGCAGTAACTGCTCCTTGTTCTTCTTTCACTTGCCGGAGAATGCTCGCTTCTTGGCTGTTAGTTAATTCTTCTAATGCAATGCGCACTATTCCCGTAGCAGAAGCAACTGTTTCTAAGCACCCTGTTTTCCCGCAATTGCATGATGCTCCTCCTTCCGGTATAACTGTAAGATGGCCGATTTCACCTGCTGCACCGCTTACTCCGTGGATAATCTCTCCGTTTGCGATAACACCGCTGCCCACACCGGTACCAAGAGTTACGCAAACTAAGTCCTTCGCGCCATCTCCGGCACCTTTCCACATCTCTCCCAATGCTGCAATATTTGCATCATTGTCTACTATAACAGGAAGTCCCGTTTCCACTTCTAATAAATCCTTTAACGGATAGTCTTTCCAGCCCAAGTTTACAGCTTCATATACAAGCCCCGTCATCACATTTACAGGTCCCGGCGCTCCCATGCCGATTCCTATCAGCTTACTTTTTTCTTCACCAAGCTCTTCCAATTTCTTATTGATCGCTTTGGCAATATCAAGCGTAATATGTTTTCCCTGCTCGCTTATGTTCGTAGGGATTTCCCACTTATGAAGAATTTCACCATACATAGTAATAAACGCTAATTTAATTGTTGTGCCCCCTAAGTCTACACCGACTAACCACTTATCTTCCATACCGCTATCCTTCCTCTGTCGTTAAATTTTAGCGCGTTTTTCTTTTTCCTTCTGTATTTCTTGCTTAAGCAATAAAAGGGCCATTTGATAATCGGTTCCTTCTATAAGCTGAGATCTATATAGCTCTCGAATTTCTTCTTCCATTAATTCAAGGTCTGCTACTCGGTCTCCTGTATAAATAATTGTCCCAAATTTCTTAAGTATTTGCTGAATATCATATATCGTTTTCATGAGTTCACCTTCTATACAATGAAAAAGCTTTCATCTTTCCGCAGTTATATTATAGAAAACGTTCACATACTCCATTATAAGAAGAACCTATGATAGCGTCAATTTGTCATCAACAGCTCTTTCAACAATTTTCGGACAATTTTTAACAGTCAGGATCTTGAGGATGCAAAACTGTCAGACGTCTTCTTTTAAGGATTGTCGCACTTCATATAAGGAATACATTGTATCAGTTTCATTTTTATGGATAATAAAACCGTATATTAAAAAGCTGGCTGCAAGAATGCAAGCTAGAAGAGCAGCTCCTGCCCGTTTTGCAAAAGACATCGTTCTTTTTGGAACATGAACAATCGCTGCAGCTAAAAATCCTCCTATTAGTCCGCCGATGTGTCCGCCATTATCAATTCCGGGCGTTAGTAAACCAAATACAAGATTAATCCCAATTAAAGTTAATGTACTTTGAATCATTGCTTTGGAGAATAATTTAGAATATGTAAATCCTATATAAAGGAGCGCACCAAAACAACCGAAAATAGCTCCTGATGCTCCGGCAGAAACACCAGCGGAAAATACAAAGCTTACCGTGCTTCCTAAAAAACCAGCAAACAAATAAATAAACAAAAAGCGCAAGTTCCCCACTATTTTTTCCACTTGACTGCCGATAACGTAAAGAGCCACAGTGTTCATTAATAGATGAAGAAAGCCAATATGTAAAAAGATAGGCGTAAAAAATCTCCACCATTCTCCTTGTACGATAAGCGGGTTATATTTAGCGCCAAATTTAATAAGAGTAATGGTGTTAGTACTTCCGCCAAAAAACTCCAATAACCCAAACATGAGTACTTGAACTGCCAGAAACAGCATTGTGAAAACCGGCCTTGCGTAATTTAAAATGTTTTGCTGCTGTTGTTTTTTTTTCTGCATGAGCTGAGCTACTTGAAATTGCAATATTTCAGGATCTTGCTCCTGCAAAGCGGCAATAGAAATGAAATTTTCATATTGCATTTGAAATGCTTCTTTTAAGAATTCACGTTGCTCTTTTCCGTTTTCTTCCGTAAATAGGACGGTATCTACCTGAAGCGATTTTCCTGTTCGATCCGCAACTGTTTCCAGCATATATTCCCAATCATCAACAGGATGTAATTTAGATATGTAAATATTAACTACTTTTTGCTGTTTGCGTATTTTTCTTTTTAACAGTTGTTTCCCTATTTCTTGCACCCGGATGACATCATTTCGAAGCCAATTGCTCCAATCAATATCATGCCGCTTCAATCGAATGAGTGTACTGTCATTCCAATCATTTGCTTCTAACCAAACTTCACTATCTTCATTTGAATAATAGACCATTTCATAATTATAAGCAGACAGAAAATGATATAGAAGCGCCCAGTACAGCGAATCTTGTCTATTATGCAAGTCGTCCCCTCCGCTTCTTTGCCTTATACCTTCTATTATAAATGGTATTCGCTTAGTTGCATAATAATGGACAAAAAATAATAGCTAGTGAGAAAAAACCTCAAAGATGTCCTTTTTACAATAAGAAATTGCAATAAAAATAAGCTGACGCTCGTAAATATAGACGTCAGCTGTCAATCTGTTATATGTAACTGTATTTATTATCCAAATGGTCCAATTGAATAAAGCTTATTTTCAGTTATAATCTTGTGAACACTTTGATCGAACTCTTCCGTAGGTAAGGAAGGTACGATTTGAAACGCAAATGCTAAAGCAATGACGTTACCTTTATATTCCTTTAAATAACGGTCGTAATACCCGCCGCCATATCCCAATCGATCCCCTTTGGGAGTAAATGCTAAGCCTGGTGAAATAATTAAGTCAATTTGTTCTTTGCTAATTTTTTCCGTTACATTGGGAATAGGTTCTCGTAAATTCATGTATACAGTTTCTAACTGATCAAAATTCAGAATTTCCCGAAAGACCATTTCGTGCGTTTCCCGTATGCATTTAGGAACTGCCACTCGTTTTCTTTCTTTCCAAGCTTGTTGGATTATATTGTATGTATCAACTTCACCGTTCACTGATAGGGTAACAGCTATTGTCTTTGCCTCTTGCCATTCTTTTTGTTCATATAATTTCTCAGCAATAGATGCTGAATACATTCTATGCTCTTCGTCTGAAAGAGAGAGAAAGCGTTCTTTCATTTGTTTTC
Organism: Bacillus sp. (in: firmicutes); assembly: GCA_041920565.1. Classification (GTDB taxonomy): domain Bacteria; phylum Bacillota; class Bacilli; order Bacillales; family Bacillaceae_G; genus JAGHKQ01. The sequence goes on from JBHGXS010000104.1 coordinate 25,502, forward strand.
GTATCTCATTTTTAGAACTGTTCACAAAACATATCCTCCATTCTATACAAAAGAAGCAGTAGGAATATGTCCTACTGCTTACTTTGTTTCACGGTGTAATGTAACTTTCTTCTCTCTTGAGCAGTATTTTTTAAGCTCAAGGCGTTCAGGGTTGTTACGCTTGTTTTTCTTTGAGATATAGTTACGATCTCCGCAATCAGTGCATGCTAGAGTAATATTTACGCGCATTATTATTTCCCTCCAGTCGTAAAAAACTAAATCAGACTTTACTATGATATCACTTTTTAAATAAAAATTCTACACCTTTTGATATTGTCTAATTTTTTCTATAAAATAGGAAATATTTTCTTTCGCATTGGAGGGATTTAACGATTGGGAATACACAATAAATTTCGGTTGACTAATGTCAGACACAATGTAGGACCATTCGCCGTCCTGATGTTCAAACTTGATTCCGTCCAAGATTTCGAATTGCTTTTGTTTAAAATCATCCAGTAATCTGCGCATCACTTTTCCTTTTTCCTTCCACGGACAAATCACTTCATCTCTTAATAAATGGAACTGAGTATACTTTTGAAAAATTGCGTGCAACGATAACTTTTCAAGCGAAATAATTTCTAATAGTTTAGCGATCCGATACAATGTATCGTTTTTAAATCGGCCATTATATTGACTTTCTCGAAATGGCAAATGTGTAATCATTTCATCTAAATAAGAGATGATATAATTTGTTCCATGCTTTAAAGACAGCGGATAAAAAGAATTTCCTTCTTTATTCATGATGGAGTTTGGAATGTAAATTGCCTCATTGTCTACGCTGGTATACACATTTCCATACTTATCATAAAGTTCAAAAGAGTTTCCTTGTTCGTTAAAAATCACTCCTATATGTGCACGGCTTGTTTTCATGATGGACTTAATATGATCTTCATTATTATAGGAATAAACCCATGTTAAAGAACATCCCAACATTCGAAAAAACGAAACAACCGCCTCTTGAAACGGACTATCTACTTTATTGACAAGAAGATGAAACTTTTCCTTTTGAATAAGCTCCGTATGTACATGCTGCAACAAGGAATGCACATACTGCTCTTCATATAAACGGATGCGGTCATTGTGCCCGATTCGCATCGGTTCTACGTGCCGGAATGCTTCCGATGTATAAATAGTCTGGATTTCTTTCTCTGTTCTTGACTGGATGATTTCACCGTTTTCGTTGTAAAAACGAATAGTAACCTGCTCATTATCTCCATTTTTATTCATAGAAATAAAAATTCCGCCCGCTACTACTTCTTCGGAAATCACGTATCGAAAGCATGCATCACTGATTTCTTGACATTCCAATGTATAAATACCTGCGGCATGCAATCCATTCATACACACCTGCTTCAAGAATGTGGCATACATATGACAATCGCTGCCAATTAATACTTTTGATTCAACCGGCAGCGTGGATCCGTAGGCAGCCGCGATCCTAACAACTTGTTCCGGCACAATATCCACATTGGCTCTGCCAGCTATGCTTCCTCTCTTGAACAAAGAATACGAAATTTCTTGAGCTGACACAATGGAAGAAGTAACAACAACGCTGCCATTAATGATTTTCCCCGGCCATACTTTGACTGCCGATTTAACAACGGTATTTTTCCCGATTTTACAATGATCTGCAATAACGGCTTTTTCGTATACAGTAGATCCATCTTCTATGGAAGTACCTTGCCCGATTGTAGTTCCCGCCAATTCACATTGCTTCCCTATATATACCTCATTCCATAGAATAGATTTCTTTACATTTACATTTTCACAAATGATGCTATTTTTCCCGATAATGGTATATGGCTCAATGACAGCTCCTGTTTTTATTACAGCTCCATCCCCAATTAATACAGGTCCGCGAATCGTAGTTCCTTGCTCAATCGTCACTCCTTTTCCAATCCAGACACTTGGTAAAATTTCCGTATGATTTATAGGAACATCTACTTTTTTTGCTAACAAATCAAAATGCGCTTGTCGATATTGCGGAAACGTTCCAATATCAAGCCAATACCCATCGCACAAATATCCATAAATATTTTCTTTTTTTTTAATTAACGCAGGAAAAATATCATGACTAAAATCAGTAAACGTTTCCTCTTTTATGTATGAAAAAATATCAGGGCTCATCATATAAATTCCTGTGTTAACCGTATTGGAAAACACTTCATTCCAGTTAGGCTTTTCAATGTACTTCTGAATTTTTTGTTCTTCGTCTGTCATAATTAACCCGAATTCTAACGGGTTAGATACTTCCTTCATAAAAATGGTCAATAATCGATTGCCGTTTTTGTGAAAATCGATCCCTTTTGATAAATTAAAGTCTGTTAAAGCGTCTCCGCTAATGACAAGAAACGGTTCATCCAAGAATCCTTCTGCTTGCTTGATGCTTCCTGCTGTTCCTAAAGGAGGCGAGTCTTCAAAGTAATATAACCTTACCCCCCATCTGCTTCCATCCCCAAAATAATTCTTGATGGCGGAGCTCATATATTGAACTGTAATAGCAATATCTTCAACACCATGCTTTTTTAACAGCTCAATGCTGTATTCCATTACAGGCTTATTAAATAGAGGTAGCATAGGCTTAGGGAGATTGCATGTTAAAGGTCTTAAGCGTGCGCCCTTTCCGCCTGCTAAAATAACTCCCTTCATCCCTTTCACCCCCTGCATTTTCCACAAGCAGCCATTGCTTGTTTATACACTCCTACTGTTTGTTCTGCAATTCTGCTCCAAGAGTAGTGTTCAAGAACATATTTTTGTCCTTCTTGGGCTAACTTTTCCGCTTCTTTCTTCCCGTTCAGCACTGTCGTAATTTGCTGAACCAAGCTGTGCGGATTTCCCGGCTGCATTTTCAATCCTGTTCTTTCATGGCTGATAATTTCACTTAAACCTCCTACATCCGAGACAATCGTGGGTTTTTTTGCAAGCATGCCTTCTAATGCAACAATTCCGAAAGGCTCATAAAGACTTGGAACTAAAACAATATCACTTTGCTGCAGAAAAGCTCTTTGCTCCTCTTCACTTATATGTCCAAGAAAGGCAATCACATTTGCTACTCCCCTATCTGCCACAAGCTGGCGGTAATAATCCAGCATGGGCCCTTTTCCTGCAATAAGAAAGAAGATATTGCGATATCGCGAGCTAAGAGAAGGCGCTGCATCAATAATCGTTTGAAATCCTTTTTCGTTGACTATTCTTCCAATTGAAAAAACGACCTTTCGATTTTGCAACTGATATTTTTCACGAATATCAATATTCCCGGCAACTTGTTCAAAAAACTTCTCATCAATTCCATTTGGAAATACAAATATACGATCTGGCGAGGCATCCAGTATTGTAATTACTTCATCTTTCATGTATCTGCTGCAAACAACTATAGCGTCTGCTTCTCTAACCAATTCTTTTTCTTTCATATGTATTTCATGTTGCAAGTTTGTATGAATTCCGTTGTTACGTCCGTGTTCTGTGGCATGAATCGTTGCTACTAGAGGGAGAGTGTTCTTTTGTTTAATCGCAGTGGCTGATGCACAAACAAGCCAATCGTGGGCATGAATGAGGTCAAACTTAGTTTCTTGGAAAAGCTGATTTGTATATTGCTCAATTGCACTATTCAACCCGCTTATACATTTGTAAAAATGCTCTTTATTTTCGTATAAGCCTTTCACTCGATGAATATGAACGCCATTTTTATATTCATAAATACATGAATCTTCTACATAAGTTGTAATTACATGTACACTATGTCCTTCCTTTGCTAATGCTTTTGACAGCTCATATACATGTCTGCCTAACCCGCCGACTATCATAGGCGGATATTCCCAAGCTAGCATTAAAATCTGCAACGCTTCCATCTTTCACCCCTTTTCTGCCTCCGTTCAAGTAAGAGACATTGTTCGCTTCACTTCCTGTTGCTATTTCATTTGCAGACAATCAAATTAAGAAATTCATATTTATGACTATACACATATAAAAAAGAGAATTAATCGTTTCATTTAAAATCATAACATCCATGTTCCTTCCATACAACGAGCCTATTTTGTCTAAAGTTGTAACATACCGTTGATTTTTGCTTTTGGAGATTTTACAGTATAAACAAAAGAAGCATGAGGATTGAATAACCCCTCATGCTTCTTTGTTCATTTATTCATTTAACAAATAATGCTTGCCTTTTACAAGATAAAAAACACTCTCTGCTATATTTGTTACATGATCAGCAGTACGTTCGATGTATCGAGCAATAAAAGATAACTGTGTAATTTGGCTGATGTCTTCCGGTTTATTCGGAATAGATGAAATCAGCTCTTTTATCACTTGTCCGTATAATTCATCCACACTGTCATCCATCTCTGCAATTTTTTTAGCAATTGTTAAATCTTCTTCATGATAGGCCTTAACTGCTAAGCTGAGCATTTCTTTTGCAGACTTATACATTTCCTCAATATATTTTAATGAAACTTCTACATCTTTCTCTCCAAGACGGATAGTCGCTTTCGCAATATTCACTGCATGATCGGAAATGCGCTCCAAGTCTGCGGCAATTTTAATGGAAACGAAAATTCTTCTTAAATCAATAGCCACAGGCTGTTGTTTTGTAATCAGCATAAGAGCAAAGTCATTAATTTCTTCCTCTAAATCATCCATGTGTTGGTCATCATCAATCACTTTTAAAGACATTTCAACGTTTTTAGAACGAAGTCCCTCCATTGCTGTTTCCAGTGCTTGTTGGGACAGTTCTCCAAGCTCTATCACTTTGGCTTGGAGTGATCTTAAGTCAAACTGAAATTGTTCACGAACCATGGTCTATACCCTCCTAGATGGTGAAAAATTAACCGAATCGTCCCGTAATATAATCCTCTGTTCTCTTGTCTGTCGGAGTTGTAAACAGACGATTTGTATCTGTAAATTCTACTACCTCACCATTTAGGAAGAATGCTGTACGATCAGAAATACGGGCAGCTTGCTGCATGTTATGAGTCACGATAACAATACTGAAATCTTTCTTTAATTCTTGAATAAGTTCTTCTACCTTTAGTGTAGAAATCGGATCAAGTGCAGACGTCGGCTCATCCATTAAAATTACATCCGGTTCAATAGCCAAGCAACGAGCAATACATAAGCGCTGCTGTTGACCGCCTGAAAGTCCGTATGCATTATCATGCAAACGATCTTTTAATTCATCCCAAATCGCTGCACCTCGTAAACTCTTTTCTACAATCTCATCTAACACTTTTTTGTCACGGATACCGTGGATTTTCGGTCCGTAAGCTACATTTTCATAAATGGACTTCGGAAACGGATTTGGCTTTTGGAATACCATTCCAACTTGTGTACGAAGCTCTTCTACACGGTATGATTTATCAAAAATGTTTCGCCCGCGATAAGCAACTGTACCCGTAGTGCGTACAATCGGCACTAGTTCAACCATGCGGTTTAACGTTTTTAAATACGTAGACTTACCGCATCCGCTCGGTCCGATAATAGCAGTTACTTCTTTTTCATATATGCTTAAATTAATATCCTTTAAGGCATGATCTTCACCGTACCAAAGGTTCAAATTTTTCGTGTCAAATACAATGTTTTTTGAAGCTTCGTTTTTCGTTTCTTGATTTTGTAAACCTGCATTTACTTTTATAACAGTAGATGTCATAAATGACTTCCCCTTTCATCCAATTACAAACAGTTGCTTAGTATCTCTTTTGAAACTTATTTCGAATCAATACGGCAATAGAGTTCATCACGATTAATACCGCCAGTAATATGATAATCCCGGTTGCAGCTAAATCGTGAAATGCTTCTTGCGGACGACTCGTCCAGTTATAAATTTGAATCGGCAGAACCGTAAAGCTGTCCATAATGCTTCTCGGCAAGAAGTTTACGAATGCCAAAGCACCAACCACCAGTAATGGAGCAGTTTCTCCGATCGCACGAGATAACGCCAAAATACTTCCTGTTAAAATCCCCGGCACCGCCGCTGGCAGTACAACGCGGCGAATGGTTTGCCATTTTGTAGCTCCCATGCCGTAAGAAGCTTCACGCAGCGATTTTGGAACTGCACGAATGGCTTCTTGAGCCGCTACTACAATAACCGGCATAATCAGTAAACTCATTGTTAATCCGCCCGATAAGATACTTCCTCCAAGATTCAACGCACGAGCAAAAATGGTAAGACCCAGAAGTCCGAATACAATGGATGGGACGCCTGCTAAGTTTTGGATATTAATCTGAATGAATTGTGTAAATTTGTTTTTCTTCGCATATTCTTCCAGATAAAGCGCAGTTCCTACACCAAGTATTAAAGATACAGGAGCAACTACTGAAATAAGCCAAAGCGATCCCCAAAGAGCTGCGCTGATCCCTGAGCGTTCCGGGCTTCTTGAAGCAAAGTTCGTTAAGAAGTCCATGTTTAAATAGCCAATTCCTTGAGTGAATATCCGATATAACAATACAACAAGCATGACTAATGCAAATCCCGTTGCAGCAATAAACAATCCTTTATATATGTTGTTTTTTTGCAAACGGAATGACATTCTCCTTGCTACTTGCTTTTGGTCGATTAATTTCATGTTTAATATTCCTCCTTAAAGCGGCGAGAAATATATTGTGCGAGCAAGTTCATGCATAATGTGAATACGAACAATGTCATGCCTACTGCGTAAATACTATAATAGATTGTTGTACCATATCCTGCGTCACCTAAGCTTACTTGCACAATATACGCTGTCATCGTTTGGATTGAATGGGTAGGATCAAAGGAAAGTACCGGTGTAGCACCGCCGGCTACTGTCACGATCATTGTTTCTCCGATAGCACGGGAAATCGCTAACACAACAGAAGCAATAATGCCGGATAATGCTGCAGGCAATACAACCTTCAACGCCACTTCCAAACGAGTAGATCCCAATCCCAATGCACCTTCACGCATAGCGTTTGGAACAGCTGTCATCGCATCTTCAGATAAAGAGGCAATCATTGGAATAATCATGATTCCTACTACAATTCCCGGACTCAATGCATTAAAGAATTGCAAGCTTGGAATCAGTTTTTGAAGCATAGGTGTTACAAATGTTAAAGCGAAATAACCGTATACGATTGTCGGAACACCAGCTAACACTTCTAAAATCGGTTTAATAATGCGTCGCGTTTTATCAGACGCATATTCACTCAAAAAGATAGCACTTGCCAAACCGATTGGAACAGCTACAATCATTGCAATAAATGTAACCTGCAACGTCCCTGCAATTAACGGTAAAATTCCGTATTTCGGATTGCTGCTGAAGAACGGCAGCCATTCTTTTGCAGTCAAAAACTCTGCGATGGATACACGTTTAAAGAACGTAATAGTTTCAAAAATTAATGTGAACACAATACCTAAAGTTGTTAAAACCGAGATGATGGCTATGAGCAAAAGAATTACAGGAACTGCTTTTTCTGCTAATTGTCCAGTTGATTTCTTTGCTTTTTTCTCTTGAATCATCTCTCTTATAGACAGCTTTGTTTCAATGTTCTTCCCTAAAGCCAATGGTGAAAACCCCTTTCCATTCCATGGCAAGATGAGAAGCAGAAATCCTTCCGCCCCTCATCCCCTTATTTCTTTATTTTCTTAACTCTTCAAGTTTTTTCATATCTTCTTCATAAATATTCTTTGGTGATTTTACGTATCCCACTTCTTCAGCTAACTTGTCAGCATTTTCTAATGCAAACTTCAAGTAGTCATATACATAATCTTTTTCTTTTACAGAAGCGTTGTTAGCATATACATATAATGGGCGAGACAGCGGAGTATACTTACCAGATTGAATTGTATCATGGGTTGGTTCTACACCGTTGATTTTCACTGCATGAATTTTATCTTTATTTTCTTGGTAGTAAGCATAACCGAAGAATCCGATTGCATACTTATCACCAGCAACACCTTGTACAAGAACGTTATCATCTTCAGATAAAGTCGCGTTTTTAACCATAGGTTTTTTCTCAAGAATTACTTCATCAAAGAAATCGTACGTACCGGAATCAGTACCAGGAGAATAGAATTTAATTTCTTCATTTGGCCATTTAGGGTTGATATCAGACCATTTTTTTACTTTTCCGTCTTCTAACCACATCTTCTTAAGATCGTCCACTGTTAAATCTTTAGCCCAATCGTTGTCTTTATTAACTACGACTGTTAGACCGTCAAATGCGATTTGGAAGTCTGTATATTCAATTTTATTTTGTTCAGCAATTTGTTTTTCTTCATCTTTAATCGGGCGGGATGCGTTGCTTAAATCAAGTTCACCAACAACGAACTTCTTGAAGCCGCCGCCAGTACCGGATACACCAACCGGAGCTTTTACATCAGGCTGTTCTGCTGCGTATTCTTCGGAAACAGCTTCCATGATTGGGAACACTGTAGAAGAACCATCAATTTTTACTTCACCGGATAATTTCTTTTGCTCTTCTGATGTTTTTTCAGCTGCGTTTTTATCTGCACCGTTTCCGCAAGCTGTAGAGAACGCTAGTAACGTACCAGCCATTACTGATAATGCAACATACTTAAAGCCTTTCTTCATCCTTTGTTTCCTCCTAAGATTTGTCTTGTTTTGTCCTACAGGTATAAGAATAATGCCCAACTATTAATACGGTTTTAATGAAATGTTAAGGTTTTGTAAATCTCGACATTTTCCGCTAAATATTTTTATTAACTCCCGCATCATTCTTTACACTGTTTCATAGGCTGCTTGTACAAGAAGAAGACGGCTTTAGGGAATGTATATGCTTCTCGCACAAAAAAAGCACCTATCTAAAAGATAGTGTGCCTTTTTTTATAAATATTATTAATTTACTGTTGCGGCTGTTCCGGCGCCGTTGCATTGGAATCAGCATTTACTTCTGTTTTCATCAACTCAAAATAAGCATCTAAAACTCGTCTTCCAATTTTTTTGTTTACCGGATTTTTATCATCTCGCAACCATGGAACCACTACAGAAAATGCCACTTGCGGATTATCGTAAGGAGCATATCCTATCAAAGTAAGATTATATACGGCAGGAGGAGTTCCATTTGGACCGCTTTTTCTCTTTACTTTGTCCGGTCCATCGTAAAACGTCTGTGCTGTTCCCGTTTTACCTGCAGGTAAATATGGGGCAGTACCAAAGTAAGGATTTGCGGTTCCTCCTCGTTCTTGCATAACCTGACGGAAGCCTTCTTGGACCCTTGCAATATATTCATCTTTCATATCTATTCTATTTAATACAACCGGCTCAGCCGATTCAATTACTTTCCCCATTTCTTCCGGCTTCGTAGTCGGTTCTCGCACCTCTTTTACTATTTGCGGCTTAATGCGATATCCGCCGTTCGCAATGACGGAAGCATATTGAACCAATTGTAAAGGCGTGTACGTATCATACTGGCCGATAGCCAAGTCAAGCAAGAAACCCGGCTTGTCACTTGGCCCTTTGTATCCGGCAAATTCGTTTGGCAAATCGATTCCCGTAGGCACTCCCAGCCCGAATTGGCTGTAATAGTAGCGCATTGTATTGAATGCTTCCGGCTTCACAGGCAACGTCCCATTTGGTTTATATGTTACGCCCGCTAAATTCATGGCAGTTTTAAACATATAAACGTTTGACGACATACGCAAAGCATCTAAATCATTGATCGCACCCATCGTTTTATAAGATGCTTTTACAGGTGTTCCTTTAATTTTGATAGGCTCATCCACTAACACTGTTCCCGGCTGAATCGCTCCTGTTTGGAATCCTGTGAGCACAGTAGCACCCTTTACCACAGACCCTGCAGGGTACGAGCTTGTAAAGGTTCCAAGAGCATAGTCATTTATTTTTAATTTTCCTTGTTTGTCTGTCACTAGTTGCTTTCCTGCCATGGAGAGAATTTCTCCATTTTTCGGGTTCATCAATACAACAAATGCACGGTCTAATAAATCGGCACCCGCGGTTCCCTTTGCTGCCAGCAACTCTTCTTCAATAATTTGCTCTACCTTTTTCTGCAGCTCCATATCAATAGTGAGAACTAAATCGTTTCCCCGCTGCCCTTTGGATAAATATTTTGTTTCTAAAATATTTCCGTCTTTATCCGTAACATTCTTTACTTTAGCTTTCGTTCCATGAAGAACATCTTCATACTTTTGCTCTATATAACTCTTTCCGACACGGTCGTTCCGATTATAGTCTCGCACTAAATAATAATCCAAACGTTCCCTCGGCAATCCTTCATCAGAACTTGTAATGTTTCCTAATATGGTACGGAACATATCCCCGTATACGTATTTCCGTTTCCAGTCTGTTGTAGTGTCCACACCTGGAAGCTTGTCTAAATTTTCACTAATAATAGCATATTCTTTAGGTTCTACACCTTGATTTTTGACAATTTGCGGAGTCATAGCATATCCGCTGTCCATTTGTCTTTTAATCGCTAACACCTTTAAATCTTCCGGAGTGAGCTCATTTAATTCTTTTTCTGTAATTCGTTCGAGTTGCAGCTTATAGATATCCTTATCCGTTAGCTTTTTCGCCTTAAATAGCTCTTCTTCTTTTTTTGTAATTTTCTTTTGTGCTCTTTCCGAATTTAACGTAATCCAAAAATCTTTTTTGTCACGCTCAGTAATTTTGTCAGTTGGCATGTCGATTAATTTCGAAAGCTCCTTGGCAATTTTCAACCGCTGCTCTTCTTTCGAGTTTTTAAACCTTGTATATGTAATGGTCCGTAGAGGTTCATTATCTACTACAAGTCTGTTATAACGATCATAAATTTTCCCCCGGGGCACAGGAGTGCTGACTGTCAAGTTTTCCGTTCTTTCCACTTCTTTTGTATAATCTTCACCATATACAATTTGAACAACCCCTAGTCGGAGTATTAATGTTGAGAACATGATAAACACAGCAAAAAACAGCATATTTAACCGAAACGGTACATGATTTTTTTTCTTCTTTTTCTTTTTCATAGTTACCCCCTCTGCAACAATGCTTAAGCATGTTGAAAGGGACACCTTATGAAGGTGTCCTTTTTATTCTTTTAACAGAGTTTCATTTTAACATAAAACGAAAAAGAAGTTAACCTTCGCCTTCTGTAAGCTCATGTCTTGTTTGCGAAACCTCCAAACCTGACGGCTCTTCTTTTTGAGCATTATATCTGACGTTCCGTACAACAAAATAAATAAGCGAATGTCCCATTCCTAGGATCCCCAATAAAATCGGCAGACTGTTTTGAGGCTTAAAAAATCTGACCGCAAACAAGAAAGAAAGTATGGAAATAATTCTGCCGAGATTTAAGTACAGCTCTCTGACGACAATATACTCTACCCGTAATTCTCTCGCTCTTGTTGCTTTTCCAATCACGTCATATGTCATGGATATGTACGGAACGAGTAAAATCGGATAAGCTATGGAAATACCAACAGCATATAAGATTAGCTTTTTATATGTAACATCAAAAATAACAAGATAAACAACTGCGTACAAAAGAAGTCCACCAATGAGAATCGCTTTTTTCCGGTATTCATCTTTAATAAGCCGGGTTGCTAAATAATAGCATATAAACGACACACCAGAGCTTACCAAACCAAATTTTCCAATTGCAAATTCACTTCCTGTAGTGATGTAAACATAAACAGAAATAACGAATACAAACGTTCCTTCACGCAATCCTTGAAAAAAGTGGGCAAGTGTAATTTTCCACCAATTTTTGTTGCGTTTTCGTTCTCTCAGAGCCTCTTTTAATTCATACTTCCCATCGCATTCCCGTCTTGATAGAAAAAAACTCAAAATAACAGCGATAGTAAATAAGGTTAAGGAAAGAAAAAAAATAAATGTATAGCCGTTCCATTTCTTCATGTGAGAGATAATGTAGCCTGAAAAAATAGGACCTATCATTCCTGCAAAAGACGTCAAAAGTCCTAAAAATCCGTTAAAAAAGTCTCTCGTTTCCGGTTCTGTAATTTCAAACGTTAACAAATTAAATGCCAGCCAATAAAATCCATAACCGACCCCAAGCATGCTGCCAATTATCAAAATATACTTTGACGCATTCACCCCTGCAAGCAAAACAGTAATAAAAAATATGGCCAAGGTACTTACCCCGAAACGCAAAACCACAATTCTGTCTATTTTTTTTGCCAGCTTCCCTGCAAAGGCAAACGTAATCGGCTGAAGAACAGCAATAGACAAATTGTAAAGACCGATATTAAAGAAGTTTTTTGTTTGCTTCCATAAATAAATGTTTACAAATGTATTCGATAATGATATCGCTAAGGTGTAAAGTCCCCCGATTGTTAAAAGCAGCAGCATTTCCTTGTTTACTTCTACATCACCAATTAAACGCTTCATTTTCATAATAAAAAACTCTCCTTTACTTCACGCTTTAGTTTTCCAATCCTTGGCGTGATTATGTAAAGAAAAGTTTTATCCATAGAAAAAGACCGAGAGAAACATCTCGGTCTTCACATACACAAATTACATTACTTTGCTTCTTGGTAGCGCTTTTCAACTGCGTTCCAGTCTACAACGTTCCAAAATGCAGCGATGTAATCAGGACGACGGTTTTGGTAATGCAAGTAGTAAGCATGCTCCCAAACGTCTAAACCTAGGATAGGAGTTTTTCCTTCCATTAATGGAGAGTCCTGGTTTGGAGTGCTTGTTACTTCTAATTCACCGTTGTTTACAACAAGCCAAGCCCAGCCGGAACCAAAACGAGTTGTAGCTGCTTTTGTAAATTCTTCTTTAAATTTATCATAGCCGCCGAATTTTGCGTCGATTGCTTTAGCAAGCTCGCCAACAGGCTCACCGCCGCCATTTGGAGAAAGAATTGTCCAGAACAAGCTGTGGTTAGCATGTCCGCCGCCATTATTGCGCACTGCAGTACGGATTGCTTCAGGAACTTCGTTTAAGTCAGAAATTAAAGCTTCCACGCTTTTCTCCGCTAGTTCCGGATAGCTCTCAAGAGCTGCGTTTAGATTTGTAACATAAGTGTTATGATGCTTAGTGTGATGAATGTTCATCGTTTCTTTATCAAAGTGTGGTTCTAATGCATCATAAGCATAAGGTAATTGAGGTAATTCGTATTTTGCCATTGAAAATTCCTCCCTGAATATGTATTTACAAGCTTACAGCTTGCGTAGGCTGTACAGATTTATTTTACTATATTTTCTGAATAATGAAAAATAAATCTGCTTGTCCATCAAGTTTTAACATTTATAAAGTATCAAATTTCATTTTCCATTTCAAATAATCTGCCCCAAAAATATAAGATTAAGCAAAAATAAAGGACAGTGCAAAAAAGCCTCCTTACTAAGGAAGCCTTTTATACTATGTATTATAGTGGCGGAGGAAGAGGGATTCGAACCCCCGCGGGCTGTTACACCCCTGTCGGTTTTCAAGACCGATCCCTTCAGCCGGACTTGGGTATTCCTCCGTAATGGACCCTGTAGGACTCGAACCTACGACCGGACGGTTATGAGCCGTCTGCTCTAACCAGCTGAGCTAAGGGTCCTTATGTATAGCGGCGGAGGGGATCGAACCCCCGACCTCACGGGTATGAACCGTACGCTCTAGCCAGCTGAGCTACACCGCCATGGCTCCACAGGTAGGACTCGAACCTACGACCAATCGGTTAACAGCCGATTGCTCTACCACTGAGCTACTGTGGAATGATTTAAAGCTAATGTCCAAATGATCTTCAGACTAAATCTGATCGTCCTCATCTCAAAAAGCTTACGCAAGGAGCAACTCGCAAGTACAACTAGCAGCAAATTCGCTGAAGCAGCGCTCGTAGCTGCTGTTGAATATAGTGAAGACATTTATAAATTTATCATATGCCCATAAGGGTGTCAATCGCTTTTTCACGATGTTTTATATAGTAAAAGAATAGCGTTGCTTTTTTTACTTCCTTTTTCCAAATACAGCTTCTGCAATATTTACTGCATGATTCCCCAGCCGCTCCAAATTGCCCAGAATATCCATTTTTTTTGCTGTATTTGCGTCACAAATTACTGTTCTTTCCTTGTTAGACCTTATTCGGTAATGTACAATGAAATTGCTGATTATTAATAAGGATGTGAAAGCATGTCATTTTTGAAACAACTGTATAAAAGTTTGTACGCTCCAAGAGAGATTTCTCGGTATCGTTTTCAAAAAATTGGAAGAACCATTATTTACATATTTTTGTTATCTTTTCTTTCTGTTATTCCGACAAGCATTCACCTCCATAACATTATCACGACAGAGTTCGGCTTTATTAAAGAAGTCGTAGAAGCGGAAGTGCCTGATTTTACGATTGAAAATGGACAATTACAAACGAGCGGTAATGAACCGCTTATTAAAGAAGGAGATAATGTTACTTTTGTATTTGATCCAAATGAAACAACAATCGAAAATTCTTCTTTGCAGCATGATGATGGTATATTTTTCCTAAAAGATAAAGTGATTTCTAACATCCAAGGTCAGAAAGAAACATTTTCCTATTCTTCTTTAGATGGCATTGTGATTACAAAACAAGATATAGTGGACTTTATTCAAACGGCAGAAAACATTTATCCCATTGTTTTAGCTGTGTTAGTTCTTATTTTGTTTTTGTCGGGAAGCTTTACAACGTTTATTGGCGTTACACTTTTAGGGCTGGCGGGCATGTTTCTTGCCCGTGAAATGAATCGAAAGTTAAATTACAAACAAATATGGACATTGTCTGCTTACAGCGTTACAATCCCGACGATATTTTTTATGATTATGGATTTTTTAAATACTGCAGTCCCTCAATCCTTTATCATTTTCACTGCGGTTTCTATACTCGTTTTATATTTAACAATGAAAGAGGTTCCTGCTTCTAAAAAAACCGGAAAACAGACACAATAAACCGTGTACAAATCGTATGCGGTTTTTTTCTTTTGGTCTAAAACGAATGGACAAGCATATATTTCTCTATAAAGGAGGGAGAAATATGAAAAGGCTTGTTATTACCATTTTGGTTTTATTAATAGGATACGCATTATTTTATGATGTAACTGTCGGGACTCTCCCTTTGCTCCATACGTATTCTAAACAAAAACAAGCTGCCTCTGTAGCTGTCTCAAAAGACCAAAACTCAAAAACCTTTAAAAGTATTGAAATTAAAAGCGGAGATACAGTGTTATCTGTAGTAGAGCAAATTAATAAAAAAGAGCCTCCTTCAGTGGAAAAAGTAGCAGCTGATTTTCGTAAATTAAATCCCGGTGCTTCTCCAAACAAGCTGCGAATAGGACGATCATATAAATTCCCATTATATAAATGAAAGACATCATAATTCTTGTCAATATCACGCCTCCGTTGTTACAATAATTGAGAAACGAGCCTTAGTCTTTAAAAATGGGTATAGATCTTTTCAAATATAGATTTAAGGAGAGCGATTTATTCGTGAATGAAATTACTCATCGTACACAAACCCGTCCTGTTAAGGTTGGAAATTTAACGATTGGCGGAAATAATGAACTGATTATACAGAGTATGACAACAACAAAAACGCATGATGTGGAAGCCACTGTTGCAGAAATTAAACGTCTGGAGGAAGCAGGCTGTCAAATTGTACGTGTAGCAGTACCTGATGAACGCGCTGCTAATGCCATCCCCGACATAAAAAAACGAATTAATATTCCTCTTGTAGCAGATATTCACTTTGATTATCGTCTTGCATTAAAGGCTATTGAGGGCGGTATTGATAAAATTCGTATTAACCCGGGGAACATCGGCCGCCGCGAAAAAGTAGAAGCTGTCGTGAATGCAGCGAAAGCAAAGGGCATTCCTATTCGCATTGGGGTAAATGCTGGTTCCTTGGAACGCAAAATCCTTGAAAAATATGGGTATCCAACTGCTGATGGCATGGTTGAAAGCGCCTTGCATCATATTAAAATTTTAGAGGATTTAAACTTCCACGATATTATCGTATCCATGAAAGCCTCAGATGTAAATTTAGCTATTGAAGCATATGAAAAAGCTGCACGCGCCTTTAAATATCCGCTTCATCTTGGCATTACAGAGTCCGGAACTCTATTTGCCGGAACAGTAAAAAGCGCTGCCGGATTAGGAGCGATTTTAAGCAAAGGCATCGGAAATACATTGCGTATTTCATTAAGTGCCGATCCTGTAGAAGAAGTGAAAGTAGCAAGAGAATTATTAAAAGCATTTGGTCTTGCTTCCAATGCGGCTACATTAATTTCCTGTCCGACATGCGGCCGTATTGAAATTGACCTAATCAGCATCGCAAATGAAGTCGAAGAATATATTCAAAAAATTAAAGCTCCTATCAAAGTTGCAGTATTAGGCTGCGCCGTAAACGGACCTGGTGAAGCACGCGAAGCAGACATCGGGATTGCGGGAGCACGCGGAGAAGGATTGTTATTCCGTAAAGGTGAAATCGTTCGTAAAGTGCCGGAAGAAACAATGGTAGAAGAATTGAAAAAAGAAATAGATAAAATTGCAGAAGAATACTTTGCAAAGCAAGAAAAATAAAAACGTGTCAGCTTGACTGACACGTTTTTATTTACAATCAGGACATTTTCCGTATATCTCAAACTTATGTCCCGTTATTTCAAAGCCTTTCATACTATCCTGTACTTCTTTCATTGGACAAATGACAATTTCTTTTGTTTTGCCGCAATCGAGGCATATAAAGTGATGATGGTGATGCAAAGCAGAACATGTGAAGCGAAAATGCTTTTCTCCTCCTAATTCTGTTTGCTCAAAAATGCCGAGATCCACAAATAAAGATAAATTGCGGTAAATGGTATCAAAACTTAACCCCGGATAATCATCTTTCATATGCTCCAACACATCTTTTGCTGTTAAATACTTGTTGTTGGAAGCGAAAAAACGAAGCATTTCCTCTCGTTTCCCCGTGTGCTTATATCCTTTTTCTTTCATAATCTGTAACGCTTGTTCAAGATTCATACGCATCCCTACTTTACGCCGTTTTTTTCTTTTTCCAGGCAATTGCTCCAATTAATATTATAACAGCAATCATAACAATTGTGCCGCCCGGTGCCAAGTCTAGTTGATAAGAAACAACCAGCCCCCCGACTGCGGCAATTTCTCCAAAAATAACAGAATATACAATCGTTTGCTTAAATCCTCTGGCTATACGAATGCTTGCAGCTACGGGCAATGTCATAAGGGAAGAAACCAGTAAAATTCCTACTACTCTCATAGAAACGGCAATAACAAGCGCAACCATGATAATGAATACAAAATGAATCCACTTGGCACGCAATCCGGTTGCCGTTGCATATTCTTCATCAAAGGACAGCAAAAACAATTCTTTATACAGCAATATAATTACAATAATAACAAGGACAGCAATGGCAACAATCGTATAAAGGTCTGAACTGCTGACCGCACTGACGCTGCCGAACAAATAATTAAATAAATCAGTATTAAACCCGTTTGCCAGCGAGATAAAAATAACACCAAGCCCGATACCTGCTGATAAGATAATAGGAATGGCAAGCTCTTGATAGTGCTTGTACACGCTACGAAGCTTTTCAATCAATAACGCTCCTCCTACGGAAAACATCATTCCCATATACAATGGATTTAAAAACCCTCCTGTAAAAACGGCTTTTTCTAATAATAAGCTTGCCGCAATCCCTGATAACGTAACGTGACTAAGCGCATCCGCAATAAGAGATAACCGGCGGATCACTACAAATACACCTAAAAGCGGAGCGACAAAACCGATGAGAATTCCTGCACACAAAGAATTTCGTAAAAAGTCAAACTGTAAAAAATCTTGTATCATCATATCCCCCCGTGACTATGTTCATGATTTAAAACTTGGACATGATGACCATATACAAGTGCCAAATCACGATCTTCCAGTTGTTTAAATGTTTCTGTCTCTCCATGAAAATGTAAATACTTATTTAGACATGCCACATGGGTTACTTTATCTGTAATGGTTCCGATATCATGCGTGACGAGCAGCAATGTGATATTCAAATTTTTATTTAAATTCTCTAACATATTGTAGAAGTTTTCTACATTGCCTGCATCGACCCCGACTGTCGGTTCATCTAAGATCAGAAGCTGAGGATCGCTGACGAGTGCTCTTGCGATAAATACCCGCTGCTGCTGACCGCCGGACAGTTCCCCGATATTGCGATTCATAAATTCTGTCATTCCCACATCTTCTAAGGCTTTATACACTTTTTGCTTATACGTTCTGTTTAAAAAGCGAAACAAACCAACTTTAGAAACAAGCCCCATGGATACTACCTCAAACACGGTGGCCGGGAATCCGGAGTTAAAGCTGTTCGCTTTTTGCGAGACATAGCCGATTTTATTCCAATCTTTAAATTTTCGGATATCTGTTCCAAACAGACGAATTGTTCCTTCTTTCGGCTTTAAAATCCCCAGAATACATTTCAATAACGTAGATTTCCCCGAACCATTCGGCCCTACCAGCCCCAAAAAAGCTCCTTTTGGAATGGTTAAATTTATATTTTCCAATACATTTCTTTCTTCATATCGAAACGATACGTTTTCTATCGCAATAACATTCTCCGTATCATGGCTCATTCTTCTCACCTAACATTCTAATTCAGAATCATTACGATTATATCTGTACGAATTATAATATGCTTATTCTTATTTGTAAACCAATTTATTGTAAAATAAACAACCGTCTTCAGTCAAATATTTCATTCAGAAAAACTGAACTTATTATTCCTTGTCACTTTGAAGAATAGTTAGCAGTTTTCTTTTCTTATTCTTTCACTGATGACAGATTTTTTCTCTAACTACTATATCGCCTTTGATCATGGTTTCGCCAAAAAAAACAGAGATGAACTAGTTCATCTCTGTTAATGGATAGCAGACTTAAATTTTGCTCCCTTTGTTTCTTGAGTATTCATAATGGTAATAAAGGCGTTCGGGTCTATTTCATGAACAATGGATTTTAGCTTTGTTACCTCCAGACGAGTAATGACAGCATAAATGACTTCCTTTTCATTGTC
Source organism: Bacillus sp. (in: firmicutes) (assembly GCA_041920565.1). Taxonomy (GTDB): domain Bacteria; phylum Bacillota; class Bacilli; order Bacillales; family Bacillaceae_G; genus JAGHKQ01. The sequence continues at coordinate 44,508 of JBHGXS010000104.1, forward strand.
CGTATAGCCGCCTTTTCCTGCAAGCTTTGTTGTTCCTCGTCCCAAACGGTCTAAGATGGCGTTCGACACCTCTTCATAATAGTCAGAAACGATAATTACCGCCTTTGTCTCATCTAACCCTTGAATCACCGTATCAATCGTTTTAAAAGCAATATAGTAGGTCATAACAGAATACATCGCTTGTTCTACTCCAAATACAAAAGCCGCCCATGCAAAAATAAAAATGTTCATGAACATCACAAACTCGCCTACGGAAAATGGAAGCTTTTTCGTCAGCAGAATTCCCATAATTTCCGTTCCATCTAAGGAACCTCCATGACGAATGACAAGACCGACACCGACTCCAAGAATGAGCCCGCCAAACACCGTAGCTAAAATCGGCTCATTCGTGAACGGCTTCACATGATGAAGGGTGCTTTCAATTAAAGCCAAGCAAATGATGCCAAATACTGAGGAAATCATAAATGTTTTTCCTATTTGTGTATATCCGAAATACATGAACGGCAAATTCAGAACGACAACTAACATCGCAAAACTGATCCATGCAGGTGTAAGATAATCTACAATAAGCGAAATCCCGATGATGCCACCGTCAATAATTTGATTCGGTATTAAAAACAATTCAATGGCAACAGCCGCCAACCCAGCTCCAATGACAATCATAATGAGACGATACAATAAATGTGCAAGACTTTCTTTTCTGTGTTGTTTTTTATTCATGGGTCCTCCTTTTTTGGTTTTCTTTCCATTCTACTAACATAATTATACAACATATGCATCTTTTTTTTACAGAATAATGGCTTACTCTGCGGAATACATACAAGCATACGGCTCATATACTGAGCAAGAGGATGCTGAAAAGGAGGCTCAGCTATGAATATCATCCAGCAAATCATAAATAAAAAATTAAATAATATTACTGTTGAGGAATTGTTAAAGTTTAGTAAGGAATACCAGATTCCTATAACAGTGGACCAAGCTCAACAAGTTGTTTTCTTAATAAAAGGACAAAACATCAATATCTATAATACTGCAGAACGGCTGGAGTTAATAAAGAAAATCGCCAAGGTTACATCCCCCGCGACGGCGCAGCAAGTAAATATATTGCTGCAAAACTTGTTAAAATAAAAAAGAGGGTCTCTGCCCTCATTTTTTTATTTCATAAGCTTTTCTTGCAGGAACGGGTCAAACTGCTGATTGCGAAGCATCTCGATTTCCAGTTTATATGGAGGCTTTTTATTATTTTTATCTTCCCCTACATATGGTGTTTCCAAAATTTTTGGGATATCTGCGAAAACAGGGTGATGAGCGATGTAATTAAGCGCTTGGAATCCGATGTTTCCAAAGCCGATATTCTCATGTCTATCCTTTCTAGTTCCGCATAGGTTTTTACTATCATTTAAGTGAAGGACTTTAATGCGGTCAATCCCGATAATTTTATCAAACTCTTCTAATACACCGTCAAAATTATTCACAATATCGTAACCGGCATCGTGCACGTGACATGTGTCAAAACATACAGATAGCTTTTCGTTATGAGTTACCCCGTCAATGATTTTTGCAATCTCTTCAAAGCTTCTTCCACATTCGGATCCCTTTCCCGCCATCGTTTCTAAAGCGATTTGAACAGTTTGGTCCGGGGTAATGACTTCGTTTAATCCCTCAATAATTTTTTGAATTCCCACCTCTGCACCTGCTCCTACATGAGCACCGGGGTGCAATACGATTTGCTTGGCTGCCCCTAAAGCTTCTGTCCGTTCGATTTCCATGCGCAGAAAATCTACCCCAAGCTCAAATGTAGCCAGGTTTTGCGTATTTCCTATATTAATGATGTAAGGAGCATGCACTACAATTTCTTCAATACCATGCTCAATCATATGCTTTCGCCCTGCTTCTATATTTAGCTCTTCTATCGGCTTTCTTCTCGTGTTTTGCGGTGCACCTGTATAAATCATGAATGTGGATGCTCCGTAAGATACTGCTTCTTCACTTGCTGCAAGCAGCATTTTCTTGCCGCTCATTGATACATGTGATCCAATTTTCAACATCATTTCCGCCCCTCTCCGATAAAAATAAACTTTTAGAACAGAATTCGATCATATCATAAATCCATATCCTAAAATAATATACAAAAGAAAAAGGGAGTCTCGCTCTCCCTCTATCTCGTTTTTCGTCTTTGCTGTTTCTTAAATTTCTCTATTTCCGCCGCCATTTTCTTTTTGTAGCCCGGCTTTACTTTTTTTGGTTTTTTTATAACTTTTTTCGCTGCAATATCAGCTTCTGTTTCCTGTTTTTTTCGGCTTTGACGTCTGTAACGCGGACCTAACTCAATCCATTCCCCGTCTTTTAAGTCTACATGATGAAATTCAATGTTACGTTTTTCCAATTTATCTAAAGCTTCTTCATCCGACGGTTCATAAATGGTGATAGCTACACCCGAATATCCGGCACGAGCTGTACGTCCAACGCGGTGTACATAAAAGTCCAAATCATCCGGAAGTTCATAGTTAACAACATGGCTTACTCCTTCAATATCAATACCTCGCGCTGCCAAGTCCGTCGCCACAATGTACTGATACTCCAAATCCTGAATTTGCTTCATCATTTTTTTACGTTCACGCGGCGTCAAGTCTCCGTGGATACGTCCCACCTTTATTCCTCGCTCTGCCAGCCCTTCTGCTACTTCTTCCGCACGCTTCTTCGTATTTGTAAACACAATAGCCAAATATGGATGGGAAACAGTTAAAATATCCTTTAATAACTCTACCTTATTCCGATGCCGCAAAGGAATAATATTGTGCTCTAAATTCACCGCAGCCGTCTGCTTTGGATTTACATGAACATGTTCTGGATTTTCCATATACTTTTTTAGAAACGGCTTCAATTTTTCCGGTATAGTTGCAGAGAAAACGAGCATTTGTAAATCTTTCGGCATACGCGAGGCAATTTGATCCACCTCATTGATGAATCCCATATCCAACATTAAATCCGCTTCATCGACAACAATAACAGAAGCAGTATGTACAAACAACGCTTGCTCTTTTACTAAATCTAGGATACGCCCTGGTGTTCCTACAACAACATGAGGCTGCTTCTTCAGCTTCTCGATTGTTCGCTGCTTATCCGTACCGCCAATGAAGCATCGGGCTGTAATCTCTTTTCCTTCCGGGCAAAATTTGGTGATTTTTAAAATCTCATGATAAATTTGCTGCGCTAATTCCCTTGTCGGTGCAGTAATAACGACTTGCACTTCTTCATGAGAAGGATCTATCTCATTTAAAGCGGGCAGCAAATAAGCGTGTGTTTTTCCAGAACCGGTTTGAGATTGTCCGATTACGCTTCCGCCTTTTCTGGAAACGGTGAACATTTTCTGCTGAATTTCCGTTGGGATCGTAAACCCTAATGCGTGAACTGCTTCTATAATGAACGGTTGAAAATTGTACTGTTCAAAAGTAACGCCTTTCATAGCTCCACCTTCTTTCCTTTTTATGCTCTGTTCAGTCAAAATTACATTATAACCAATTCTACCTTTAAAATCTATCATAACCTTCTTTTTCATACTATACACTAACCTAATTTCTGCATCCTGCATACTCTAATACCAGCATAGAGAAAGGAGGATGCACATGTATCGTCAACAATTCCCTCCCTACCAACAGTTTCAACACGTACCGCCAAATATGAGTCAACACTTTATGATGTATCATCAGCCGCAGCCACAACAGAAACAAGGTTTATTAGCAAAGCTCTTAAGTGGAAAAAATCGAAATCGTCAAATGATGGGCATGGGCCCAATGCAGCAAGCTCCGATGATGGGAATGAACCCTCGGGATTTGATGAACGGACAGTACGGGATAATGCACCAACAGCCTTTTAACCTCAATCAACCATTTCAGAATGAATTTCGAATGATGGACCCGCAAATGACGGCTTCCGCTACAAGAGCAGCCGGAACTGCGAATGCCACAGGCGGAATCGGAAGCTGGTTTTCTAACTTTTTTTCCAACCCCGCTTCGCTCATGGGCAACATGGAAAAGGTCATGCAAGTCGCTAATACGGTAGGACCTATGGTACAGCAGTACGGCCCCGTAGTAAAGAATATCCCGTCATTAATTAAAATGTTTACGGCTATAAACAGCAATGACAATAAAGAATCTGACAACGTTGTTGAAGCAGAAGCAAAAGAGGCAACAGAAGAAAAACATGAAAGAAAAAGCATACCGAAAGAAAAAAGAGATCCGGTAAACGCTGAAACAATGGAAGCAGAAGAACCAGAAATGAAACAAGAAAAAACGGCTCCTGTTCGATCTGCCGTCTCAGGACCGAAACTTTACGTGTAACGTACATTCCTTTTGTCAACTTTCCTCTCCTCCTTTATAATGAAAAAAGGAACGGAACTTCAAAAACAGGAGATACTAATGAAAAAGTTCCCTCTATAAAAAGGAGAGGATTTATGCCATGGAAGTTATTAAAATTGCTCCGCGCGGGTATTGCTATGGTGTAGTAGATGCGATGGTGATTGCTCGCAATGCTGCATTAGATAAAACATTGCCGAGACCGATTTATATTTTAGGAATGGTCGTTCACAACAAACACGTGACAGACGCATTTGAAGAAGAAGGAATTATTACATTAGACGGTCCGAGCCGTTTGGACATTTTAAATAAAATTGATTCCGGAACCGTTATTTTTACAGCGCACGGCGTATCGCCGGAAGTAAAAGAGCTTGCCCGAAAAAAAGGATTAACAACAATCGATGCAACATGCCCTGATGTAACAAAAACGCATGATTTAATTAAAGAAAAAAAAGAACAGGGCTATCACGTTATCTATATCGGAAAAAAAGGGCATCCGGAACCGGAAGGCGCAGTAGGAATTGCTCCCGATATCGTCCATCTTATTGAAAAAGAGACTGATTTAGAGCATTTACAGATTCCGACAGATAAAATTCTTGTAACGAATCAAACTACGATGAGTCAATGGGATGTGCTCCACATTATGGATAAAATTAAAGAAAAATATCCCACTGCGGAGTTCCACAAAGAAATTTGCATGGCTACGCAAGTGCGTCAAGAAGCTGTGGCAAAGCAAGCTGTGAACGCTGATCTGACAATCGTAGTAGGAGATCCGAAAAGCAATAACTCCAATCGTTTGGCACAGGTTTCTGAAGAAATTGCTTCCACAAAAGCATATCGTGTTTCGGATGTAAGCGAAATTCAACTGGAATGGCTTAAAGGAGTAAATACAGTTGCCGTAACTGCCGGTGCTTCTACTCCGACACCAATTACAAAAGAAGTGATTGCCTTTTTAGAGCAGTATGATCCAAATGATCCAGCTACATGGGAACGTAAACGCCAAGTGCCTCTAAATAAAATTTTGCCGAAAGTAAAAGCGAATAAATAAAAGCGGAAGGGAGAATCCTTCCGCTTTTTTACATAAATGTAAATGGATCGGTGTGTATTTGGGATGCGTGTATAGCAGTTTGAAATTTCTTTTCTGCTGCTTTTTGCTGCAATTGTTTCTGCACGCCAAATTTCATTACCTTTTCCACATTATGACCAGGATCTACAATATTCAGGCCAAGCATCATCGCATCATGCGCTACGTGATAATACATATCTCCCGTCACATATACATCTGCTCCTTTGAATTTGGCTTGATTAATATACTTGTTGCCGTCTCCGCCCACTACTGCCACTTTTCGTACTTTTTCACTCAAGTTCCCGACTACCCGAACCCCTTTTACATCTAAGCACTCTTTTACATGATGAGCAAATTGTTCCAGCGTCATTTCTTCCTTTAAGTATCCAATTTTCCCTAAACCAAGTTCTCTTCCTTTATTATCAACAGGATAGATGTCATAGGCTACTTCTTCATACGGGTGAGCTGCCAGCATGGCGCGAATCACTTTGCGTTGTATAGATTCTGGGCATATTGTCTCGATTCGTACTTCCTCCACCTTCTCCAGCTTTCCTTGCACGCCGATAAACGGATTCGTTCCTTCTTGCGGCACGAATGTTCCTGTTCCTTGGCTATTAAATGTACAGTGGCTGTAATTTCCAATAAACCCCGCACCGCTGTCTCCAATTGCTTTGCGCACCGCATCAGCATGAGAAACAGGAACAAACACTACAAGCTTTTTCATTTTTTCGGCATATGTAGGGACAAGCACTTCTGTATTAGTAAGTCCAAGGGCTTCCGCTAACAGATCGTTGACGCCGCCTTCGGCAATATCCACATTTGTATGTGCCGTATATACTGCAATGTCATGCTTAATGCATTTTTCAATAATACGCCCGTATACTTTATCGGTTTGAATGCTCTTTAACGGATAAAAAATAAGAGGATGATGGGCAATAATTAAATTTGCTTTATGCTGAATTGCTTCCTCCACTACGTCTTCTGTCACGTCTAACGCAATTAACACATGCTCCACAGGTTTAGCAAGAGTGCCGATTTGCAATCCGATTTTATCGCCTTCCATCGCTAAATGCTTTGGATACATGCTTTCAAACAAACTGATTATTTCGTGTCCGTTCGGTACTTTGGTCAACCTAATACCTCCTCAACCATTTGTATTTTGCGTTGAATTTCAATACGTTTGGCCGCCGTTTCTTCCGTTTCGCTCGCATGTTGAAGCTGATGATAAATATTTTTTAAATTTTTTAGCTCATGTGTCCATTTTTCCTGAAACACATCGCTTTTTTCCCGCATTAAAAACGGGCCTAAAAATAATCCCTCTTCTTTTTTTGTCTCATACGGACGCAGAGGGTCCCCTTTTTCAGCTACTAAAATTTCATAAATCTTTCCGTCTTCTTTTAATATCTTTTCTTTTATAAGCTCCCATCCATTTTCAATTAGCCATTCACGAATATTATGAGCTCCGATATTTGGTTGTAAAATTAAACGGGTCACACCCTCAAGCTTTTCTTTTCCCGCTTCCAATATATCACGGATTAAAGCGCCACCCATTCCTGCAATGGTAATGGCATCGACTTCTCCCGGTGAAATAACAGCTAATCCGTCCCCTTTTCGCACTTCAATTTTCTCTTCCAATCCGCATTGCTTCACTTTCGATTTTGCAGACTGCAGCGGACCGTCTGTTATTTCTCCGGCAATTGCGTATGTAATTCTATCCTGTAAAACCGCATAGCAAGGTAAGTATGCATGGTCGGAACCGATATCCGCCAGCTTTGATCCTTGCGGAATTTCTGCAGCCACTTCCTCAAGTCGTTTGGAAAGTTTCACTTCATTCATCTTTTTCACCACATATTCTATAAAGTTACGTTATCATCATAAAGATTTCTGTTGAAAGTTGCAAGTGAACATATTTTTAGTATAACAAAAAACCCTTTGTGTATTTTCACAAAGGGTTTTTTGCTTTACTTCTTCTCAGCTAACCATTTTGCCATTTTTGCAGCTTGGTCTGCAGGAAGCAAGCCAGGAGGCATGTTTCCTTTACCGTTTAGGATTGTATTTTTAATTTCGTCTTCAGATAATTTGCCGCCAATTTTGCTTATGTTTGGACCTACGCCACCTTGCAGCTGGTCACCGTGACAGCCGATACAAGTTTGCTTGTAGATATCTTCCGGCTTAGAAGCAGTTTGCGTTGCTTTTCCCCCGTTTTTCTTTGCCTCGGCAATCTGCTCTGCTTTGTTTAAGCCTTGAAATGAAAGTAATAACATTAAACCGATTCCTAAAACTGCGATCAATGCAAATGGAATTAATGGGTTGCGTTTCATTCTCTTCTCCCCCTCTATGTACCCCATTTTTGAAATGAATATTGCTTTGACATTTTCTATTTTACTTGAAAACGCTCTATCGGAAAAGTACAAAGTATGCAACTGTTTAAAAATATTTGAGAAAAATGTCAATTTTTTTGTATAAATTTCTTATGGTTTTCACTCGCAAAATCTCATAAATATCTTAAAAATACGTCAACAAGCTGCAGATTACACAAAATTATTGTTGTATTATAGAGAATACAGTCGAAAAATATAAAAATGAGCATTTGCAAATCAATAGACAATTCTGTAAAATAAATTACAAGTATTGTAACCGTTTATACTTTTATCCGCTAACACATTTCATAGCGATAGGTGTCTGCAAAATGATAACGATTTTAATTTCATGAAAATTGGGTAAATTTTTTAAGGGAGGGTAACCCCTCCGCTGGCGGGATCACCTGCAAAAACAGCGTAAATTTAACAAAAGAAAAAAAGTTTACTTCATAATTTATGAAGTAAACTAATATTAGGATCTATTCTAAGAAATCTTTTAAACGTTTGCTTCGGCTTGGATGACGAAGCTTACGAAGCGCTTTTGCTTCAATCTGGCGAATACGTTCTCTCGTTACGCCGAATACTTTGCCGACTTCTTCAAGAGTGCGGGTACGTCCGTCATCTAGTCCGAAACGAAGGCGAAGTACGTTTTCTTCACGGTCTGTCAACGTGTCTAAAACATCTTCCAGCTGCTCTTTTAATAATTCATAAGCTGCATGATCAGCTGGGGAAGTTGCTTCTTGGTCCTCAATGAAGTCACCTAGGTGAGAGTCATCTTCCTCACCGATCGGTGTTTCAAGGGAAACAGGCTCTTGAGCAATCTTTAAAATCTCTCGAACTTTTTCAGGCGCAAGGTCCATTTCTTCCCCGATTTCTTCCGGTGACGGTTCCCGGCCTAAGTCTTGCAGCAATTGGCGCTGCACACGGATGAGTTTATTGATTGTTTCTACCATATGGACAGGAATACGAATCGTTCTCGCTTGATCAGCAATCGCGCGTGTAATAGCCTGACGGATCCACCAAGTAGCATACGTACTGAACTTATAGCCTTTTCGATAGTCAAACTTTTCAACAGCCTTGATCAGTCCCATGTTTCCTTCTTGAATAAGGTCTAAGAACAACATACCGCGTCCTACATAACGCTTTGCGATGCTTACTACGAGACGAAGGTTTGCTTCTGCTAAGCGGCGTTTGGCCTCTTCATCGCCTTGTTCGATGCGTTTGGCCAGCTGAATCTCTTCTTCCGCAGATAACAAATCGACGCGCCCGATTTCTTTTAAATACATGCGAACAGGGTCATTGATTTTTACACCTGGCGGAACACTTAAATCGTTAAGGTCAAATTCTTCTTCTTTTTCTAATTGATGAATATTCGGGTCTTCATCTGCATCACCAATTAATTCGATGCCTTGCTCACCTAAAAACTCATAATATTCATCCATTTGCTCGGATTCGATATCAAATCCGTTCATGCGTTCTGCAATTTCTTCGTATGTAAGAACACCGCGTTTTTTACCTAACTCTGTAAGTTGTTCTTTCACTTGTTCGAATGTTACATCTGTTTCCACTTCTTTAGAACGAGCTGATTTGTCAGCCATTTGTCCCCCTCCTTACGTGAGATACAAATACTTACTGGGATTTCATAGACAAACGAATTGTCAGGATTTGCTTTGAAATTTCAGCTGCGAGCCGATAATCTTTTTGACGTTCGGCCGCTTTCATTTCTTGTTCTTTTTCCTTGATTTCGAGTTCCTTGCTTCGATTTTTAATTGCTCTTACATAATCCTGGAACTCTTTATCAGACAAATGAGGACTTATTGTCATATTCGCAATTTCAGTAACTTTGCTGCGCAGGTCATCATTGGGGAGCCAATCTAAAAATTTACTTACATCAGGTTCGTTCCCCTCTTCATAATATGCATATAAATGAACGATAATTTCTGAATGTTTCTCAATGTGAAAAAAACTTTGCAGCTCCTCTTGCACTTTACGTGCGATGTCTCTGTCTTGCAGCATATGGGCTAACAAATGACGTTCTGCATTTTCGAATGCAGGCAGCGTTTTGGTTCTTATCTCACGCTTTGGAGTCGCAACTCTCTGTTTCGCTTGAATTTGTCGCCCTTTATTTTTTCGATAGATGTCGCCCAATTCCTGCTTTAAAGCTTCAATCGGCATGGAAAAATCTTTTGACACTTGCTGTAAATAATGCTCTCGCTCAATCGGTTTGTCCAATTTGGCGATTTCTTCAAGAACATCATGGATATATTGAATTTTTACCGCTTCATCTTGTAAATTTTTCCCCAAACGGAGATAGTTTATTTTGAAATTTGTCAGACTGACACTTTGTCCAATAACTTCTGTTTTAAATTTCTCAGCTCCATGCTTCCGAACGTATTCATCCGGATCAAGCCCTTCAGGAACCGTTGCAATTTTGACGTTACAGCCTGCTGAAGTAAGGATATGAGCTGCTTTAAAAGCGGCATCAATGCCGGCTTGGTCAGCATCATAGCAGACAATTACATTTTCTACATTGCGGCGTATAATCCTTGCTTGTTCTTCAGTCAAGGAAGTTCCCATCGTTGCAATGGATTCACCAATGCCAGCTTGTACAGCAGCGATTACATCGGCGTATCCTTCAAATAAAACGGCTCGTTGTTCTTTGCGAATGTGTAAGCGAGCTTGATGAAAATTATAAAGAGTGCGGCTTTTATTAAAAATCGGGGTTTCCGGGCTGTTCAAATACTTTGGTGAACCGTTCCCTAACACCCTGCCGCTAAATGCTATTATCTTTCCTTGCGCATTGGCGATAGGAAACATAATACGATCTCGAAAGCGGTCATAAAATGTTCCGTCTTTCTCGCTGCGGATCACAAGACCTGCCTCTTCCATAAGAGGCAATGGAAAACCTCTCTTTTGCAAAACCTTTGCCGCGGTATCCCGCGACCCTGAAGCATATCCTATTTCAAATTTTGCAATGAGTTCTTTTGTAAAACCTCGGTCTACTAAATATTGAAGCGCATGTTTTCCTTCTTGCGTATGCAAAAGAAGATGGTGATAGTATTTTTTTAGAAGCTCGTGAGCTTCTGTCATAATTGAAGTATGATTGGATTCACTTGCAACGCTTGCGTCAGTAATATAGCTTTGTACGTTAATTCCGGTTTTTCCGGCCAGCTTTTCCACAGCTTGAACAAACGAAACTCCCTCAATTTGCATTACAAAAGAGAGTGCATTTCCTCCTGCTCCGCATCCGAAGCAGTGAAAAATTTGTTTGTCAGGAGATACGGAAAAGGAAGGCGTATTTTCACCATGAAAAGGACATAAACCGAAATAGTTTCTTCCTTGCTTTTTTAACTGAACGTACTCGCTGATTACATCGACAATATCAACAGAATGACGAACTTGTTCAACAACTTCCTCGGGAATTCTGCTCCCCATAACTACAGCTCCGTGTTCTATGTTTTTATTCGATATAAACTAAGTTATTCCTTCATGATTCGACAATATTTTTTTCAATTCCCGTAAAAATCGTTTCCGGTCTTCTGCCGAAAATGCTTTTGGTCCCTTTGTATAGGTTCCGTTTCTGCGCAGCTTCGCAGACATGTATCGATTGTATAAAATTGTATCCATCTGTTCATCTCTAAGGATGGTGCCTCGGGGCGATAAAACTCGCACACCTTGCTTGACGAGCAAACTTGCCAATCCCATATCTTGAGTAACGACTATGTCCCCTTTTCGCACATGTTTGTAGATATAAAAATCCACCTGATCTTTAAAGGAATCAACATAGATCCAGTTACCTGAGTGAGATTCGGATTGATGTGCATAAGACGCTATAAAATAAATGTCGACATGAAATCCTGTTCCTGCTTGGACGATTTCTTGCTTCACCGGGCATGCATCTGCATCAACAAAAATCCTTATTAAATTTTGCATATTTCTCTATTCTACATCCCTTCGATGAATCCTTCAAGAATGCGCGTTTTCTTGCTTAGATTTTTGTCGATTTTTTACAAAAAGTTTCTCTTTACATATAAAATTGCCCACAACGAATCCTATCCTTAGTTTATTCGGAATAAACTAAGTCTAAACCTAACTAATGAAAGTTTTTATCACAATTTTTTATTATAATATAATTTATAAAACTTAGCCACATTTCCGCCATTATTTTTTCAATGAACGAATTCTTGTAAAAAAACTCAATGAAAAAGACACACTTGCCCGCAGCAAATGCGTCTAGAAGGAACGATAATTTTGAATAGCATTTAAAATTACGTTTGCAGATTCCTCAATCGCTTTATTAGAAACATCAATAACCTGACATCCGATTTTGTTGACTACCTTTTCAAAATGAGCCATCTCTTCTTTAATGCGCTCGATATTGGCATAGCTTGCTCCATCGCTTAAACCAAGTGCTTTCAAACGCTCTTTTCGAATATCATTCAATTTTTCCGGCACAATTTTTAATCCGAAACATTTTTCTTTCGGCACGCGATACAGCTCTTCCGGAGGATCAACCTCCGGCACAAGAGGAACGTTTGCTACTTTCAGCCGCTTATGAGCAAGATATTGGGACAATGGAGTTTTAGATGTGCGAGATACACCGATTAAAATAATATCTGCTTTTAAAATTCCTCTTGGATCTCTTCCGTCATCATACTTTACTGCAAACTCAATTGCTTCAATTTTTTTAAAATAATCTTCATCCAGCTTACGAACCACTCCCGGTTCATAGCGAGGAGTAACCTTCGTAAGGTGGTGGATTTTGTCAATTAACGGACCGATGATATCGAATATCTCTACTCCTTCTTTTTCTGCTTCCTCTACCAAATACCGCCTCATTTCCGGCTTTACTAGCGTATAGCAGATGATAGCGTGATTGCTTTTTGCAATTGTAATTACCTCTTTTAAAATGCCCGTATCCTCTACGTACGGGACTCTGCGAATATCGGGTGTCAGCGGAAATTGTCCCATCGCAGCGCGCACAACTAAGTCTGCTGTTTCTCCAACGGAATCGGATACAACATAGACAATTTGATTGCTCATTCCATTACCTCACTTTTGACTATACTCTTACAGCAGTTCATTATCTACTAAATCAACCAAGGCCTTTGTAATATTTGTTTTTGTAAGGCGTCCGATTACTTCAAGTCCTTTTTCTGTTTCCTTGATAACCGGCACGGCATCAATCTGTTTTTCTATTAATTTCTTCGCCACATCGTATAAACTGTCTTCTTTTCGGCACGTTGTAATATTGGGCATTCTTGTCATTATAATATTCACAGGTAAAGACGTCAAATCCTGTTTTCCGATGCTTGCACGCAATAAATCTTTTCGAGATACGACACCGACAAGCACCTTATTTTGATCAACAATGAATAACGTTCCGATATCTTCTAAAAACATAGTGCAAATTGCATCATATACCGAAACATTTTTATCCACCACTACAGGCAGAGACTGATAAGCCTGCACGGTCAGCTTTTTAATAGTTTCAGAAAGAAGCTGTCCGCCCGTTTTTCCTGTATAAAAGTACCCTACTCTCGGACGCGCATCTAAATACCCGGCCATCGTTAAAATGGCTAAATCCGGACGCAGCGTGGCACGAGTTAAATTCAGCTTATCTGCTATAGCCTCTCCGGTAATCGGACCTTCGTCTTTTACAATTTGTATTATTTGTTCTTGGCGTTTATTCAGTTCTATGGTACTCACCACCTTCATTAACCCATTGCACAAAAAAGTTATACTATCTTTTCAATATTATATACTAAATGCACCATTCAAAAAAGAAAGTATAAAAAAGAACCTGAATTCTTTTATAATCAGGTTCTATTATTCGCAGGCCGTTCACATGTTGGGATCCAATTTTTCAAGCTGATTTAAAAAGCGCCGTGATTTTAAGTAAATGCCACAATATTCATCGTAATAAGCATTTAAAATCAGGCGAATTTGCTTTTTTGTTTCTTCCTTTACAGAGACATCCCCAAGCCGATTCAAGTCAAAGTGATGAAACAGCCGCAGCAGCTTGCCTGCTGCTTCGTTGATAGGGATCCGGTGCGGATCCTGCTCTGCATGATTCACACATAGAAAGCCGCTTTCCCGAACGGAAAAGGCCGCAAATGCATCAGACTGGTGACAAATAGCGCATGTGTCAAACTCAGGATACATCCCAAATACCGGCATCATTTTTGTTTGATAAATGAAAGCCAGGACTTCAGGATCCACTCCTTCATTCATGTAATGCAGTGTTTGATACAATAATTCAAATAAATATGGATTGCTCTTCTTGTCTTCTATCGCTTTATCTGTCAATTCCATAACAAAAGAGGCATACGCTGTGATAAAAATATCTTCGCGTATGTCTCGCATAGAAGAAATAATTTCTCCTTGTTGCAACGTTCCTAGACCGGAACCGATTTGCACCAGGAAATATCCGTACGTAAATGGCTGGGAAACGGATGAAAGACGGCTGTTTGGCTTTTTTGCTCCCCTTGCAACCGCACTGATTTTTCCGAGTTCTCGAGAAAAAATAGTCACAATTTTATTTGTTTCTCCATAATCAATTGCACGAAGCACAATTCCCTCAATTTTTTGAAACATGTTCGTCACCATCCACGGCGGAACAATAAGGTCAAGAAATTGGAGAATCCATTTCTGCTAGCTTGTCATTAGACTCATTCAGTCGTTCTTGTCTCTCTTTTTCAAGCTCTTTGTAGATAAGGTATGTTTCTACGCTTCCAGTTTGAGAAAAGACATTCCAGGTAAAATTCAACATAAGAACCCACCTTCCTATTGTGATAAGCCTAGCATATTTCCAATTTCATTTGTTATTAAAATGACCTTATTTGCCCATTTTCATGTGAGAAAAATTTTTCTAATTACTCAACTTTCGCACATCGATATCCTTCTGCTTAGTTGAAATGACTGATGTCATGGCTATTTCATTTTGTTCCTTGACAAAACACATTTTGAAAGAAAAAACACCTCGTTCTGTGGTACAGTGAGATTGTCCAGAAA
>JBHGXS010000133.1:0-70752 GCA_041920565.1 Bacillus sp. (in: firmicutes)
CTGTTGCTACATATGTTTCTCCAAGAGATGCAAATTTTTCTTCGTAAAATACAGCATCTTTTGATTGAAACCCTAATACATGAATGACGCGGACTCCTTTTGCTACCAACTGTTGAGATAATTCATATAGAGGCGGTATACCGATTCCGCCGCCTACTAAGCATGCTGTTTCTCCTTCTTGTACTCCATCGATCGGAAACCCGTTACCTAACGGACCAAGAACGTCTACCAGTTCTCCTGCTTGACGGCGGGACAATAATTTCGTTCCTTCTCCTTCTGCACGGTACAGCATTGTAAATTGATTGTTGTCTTTGTCTACATGACAGATGCTGATTGGGCGGCGCAACAGAGGGACAGATCCCTCCGTTACCTTTAAGTGGACAAACTGCCCCGGTTCGCGCATTTGCTGCACAAGCTTGCCCTCAAGAACTAATTCAAAAATATTTGTTGCAATCTCTTGTTGTTTGACAATCATCATGAATTCCTTTTGAATCATGAATACACCACCTCATGACGCTTGCTTGCAGGCTTCATTTCGTATGCAGAGAACGTCATTGATTCCAATACTCGTAAGATTGCTTTTGTTGTATCCAACGATGTTAAGCAAGCCACCCCATTTTCTACGGACTCGCGGCGAATGCGGAAACCGTCGCGTGCAGGCTGTTTTCCTTTTGTTAACGTATTGATCACAAACTGTGCTTTTCCTTGGCGAATAATATCGAGCAGGTTGTAGTCTTCGGAATCGATTTTGTTGACTGTTTGTACTTTAATGCCGTGCTGCATTAATGTCTTTGCTGTTCCGTCTGTTGCTAAAATGTTATAGCCGATTTCGTAGAAGCGTTTTGCGATTTCGATCGCTTCTTCTTTATCTTTATCTGCAACCGTAATAATAACAGAACCGTGTGTCGGAATATTAATTCCTGATGCGACAAGACCTTTGTATAACGCTTTTTCAAGCGTCACATCTTTCCCCATTACTTCCCCTGTTGATTTCATCTCCGGTCCTAATGTTGTATCAACAGAGCGCAGCTTCGCAAACGAGAACACCGGTGCTTTTACAAACACTTCTTTTGCTTCCGGATGATAGCCTGTTGTATAGCCTTGGTTCTCTAATGTGCTCCCTAAAATAACTTTTGTTGCGATGTTTGCCATCGGTACGCCCGTAATTTTACTTAAGAACGGTACTGTGCGGCTGGAGCGCGGATTTACCTCAAGTACGTACACTTCATCTTTGTATACTACGAACTGGATGTTCAACAATCCTACAATGTGTAATCCTTTTGCAAGAGAGATTGTGTAATCAATTAATTTATTTTTAACAGATTCTGTTAAGCTTTGCGGCGGATAAACTGCGATTGAGTCGCCGGAGTGTACACCTGCGCGTTCGATATGCTCCATAATACCAGGGATGTATACGTCTTTGCCGTCAGAAATCGCGTCTACCTCAATTTCCTTTCCAATCATATAGCGGTCAATTAATACCGGATGCTCTGGATTCACTTTTACCGCATTTTCCATGTAGTGCAGCAGCTCTTCTTTGCGGTACACGATTTCCATTGCGCGTCCTCCCAGTACGTAAGATGGTCTTACTAATACCGGATAGCCGATGGATTCGGCAATTATCACTGCATCCTCTACATTTGTTGCCGTTTTTCCAAGCGGCTGCGGAATGCCTAGTGCTGTTAATGTCGCTTCAAACTTATCACGGTCTTCGGCACGGTCCAAGTCTTCTAAAGATGTTCCTAAAATTTTCACGCCGCGCTCTTTTAATTTAGAAGCAAGGTTGATTGCTGTTTGACCGCCGAATTGTACAATAACACCTTCCGGCTTTTCTAAATCGATGATATGCATAACATCTTCGATCGTTAACGGCTCAAAGTACAGCTTGTCGGAAATACTGAAGTCGGTAGAAACAGTTTCCGGGTTATTGTTGATGATGATCGCTTCGTACCCAGCTTCTTTAATCGCCCATACAGAGTGTACAGTGGCATAGTCGAATTCGATTCCTTGACCGATGCGAATCGGACCGGAGCCGAGCACGATTACACTCTTACGGTTCGTTACGATAGACTCGTTTTCTTCTTCATATGTGCTGTAGTAGTATGGTGTGGAAGACTCGAATTCTGCCGCACATGTGTCTACCATTTTATACACTGGTGTAATGGCTGCCAATTTGCGAGTTTCATAAATTTCAAGCTCTGTTTTATTCCATAGAGAAGCGATGTAACGATCGCTGAAGCCCATCTCTTTCGCTTTTCGTAACACACCAATTTCGTCTGTATTTTGCTTGAGCTCTTCTTCCATGTTTACGATGTTTCGTAACTTGTTTAAGAAGAACAGGTCAATTTTGCTCCACTCGTGAATTTCTTCGATTGTCACACCTTGACGAATGGCTTCCGCTACGATAAACAAGCGCTCGTCATCCGCTTTGGCAATACGTTTTTTCATCGTCTCTTTGTCCATGCCGCTTAAGTGGTTCATTTCTAGATGATACACACCAAGCTCCAGGGAACGAACCGCTTTCAGAAGGGATTCTTCTAACGTACGACCGATTGCCATAACTTCCCCTGTCGCCTTCATTTGCGTTCCAAGAAGACGGTTGGCAGATTCAAATTTATCAAACGGCCAGCGCGGAATTTTTGTTACTACATAGTCAAGTGCAGGCTCAAAGCACGCATATGTTTTCTTTGTAACCGGGTTGATGATTTCATCTAATGTTAAGCCAACTGCAATTTTTGCTGCCAGCTTGGCAATCGGATAGCCTGTTGCTTTAGAAGCCAGCGCAGAAGAACGGCTTACGCGCGGGTTGACTTCGATTACATAGTATTGGAAGCTGTCCGGATCTAAGGCAAGCTGTACGTTACAGCCTCCTTCAATGCCTAGTGCGCGAATGATTTTTAACGATGTATTGCGAAGCATTTGATATTCGCGATCGCTTAACGTCTGGCTTGGTGCTACTACAATAGAATCACCTGTATGCACACCAACAGGGTCGATGTTTTCCATGTTACATACAACAATGGCATTGTCGTTTGCATCGCGCATTACTTCGTATTCAATTTCCTTGAATCCGGCAATGCTTTTTTCCAACAAACATTGTGTTACAGGGCTATGCTTTAAACCGCTCGATACGATTTCGATTAATTCTTCTTCGTTATGGCAAATGCCGCCGCCTGTACCGCCCAACGTAAATGCAGGACGAACGATAACCGGATAGCCGATTTCATTGACAAACGCATATGCTTCCTCCAGATTGTGAATGATTGTGCTTTCTGGAATCGGCTCTTGAATTTCGTTCATTAAGCTGCGAAATAAGTCGCGGTCTTCTGCACGCTCAATTGCATCCAATTTCGTCCCAAGGATTTCTACTCCACACGCTTCCAATACACCCGCCTTCGCAAGCTCTACCGCCATATTTAAGCCTGTTTGGCCGCCAAGCGTCGGCAGAATGGCATCCGGGCGCTCCTTGCGAATGATGCGGCTTACGAATTCTAATGTCAATGGTTCGATATATACTTTATCGGCAGTTGCCGTATCCGTCATAATTGTTGCAGGGTTAGAGTTTACAAGAATAACTTTGTACCCTTCTTCCTTTAATGCTTGACACGCTTGCGTTCCTGAATAGTCGAACTCTGCTGCTTGCCCGATGACGATTGGTCCGGATCCAATTACTAAGATTGTGTTAATATCTAAGCGTTTTGGCATAACTCTTCCCCTTCTTTCTTGAAATTCTCGATCATATTCATGAAGTCATCAAACAGACCTTTTGCATCCTCCGGTCCAGGTGATGCTTCCGGATGATATTGCACTGTAAATGCCGGTGCATGTTTATGTCTCAGCCCTTCCACTGTTCCGTCATTTAACGCTACATGCGTGATTTCTAACGGAGTATTTTCGATAGATGATTCTTCTACTGTATAGCCGTGGTTTTGGGACGTAATAGCGACTTTTCCTGTTTTCAAATGCTTGACAGGATGGTTAGAGCCGCGATGGCCGAACTTCATTTTAATTGTGTTTGCTCCAGAAGCTAATGCGAATAACTGATGTCCTAAGCAAATTCCGAATAACGGCACTTTACCTACAATTTCGTTAATCATTTCAATAGCTTCCGGAACATCTTTCGGGTCTCCGGGTCCGTTGCTTAACATGATACCGTCCGGCTTTAATCGTAAAATTTCTTCCGCTGTTGTGTTGTATGGAACGACGATAACGTCACAGTTACGGTTGTTTAACTCTCGTAAAATTCCGTGCTTCATTCCAAAGTCTACTAACACAACACGGTAGCCTCTGCCCGGACTCGGATAAGCATCCCTTGTCGACACACGTTTTACATGGTCAGTGAACAGAACTGTTGCACGTAACTCCTCTACTGCTCTTTCGACGTCTACATCCATGCTGCACAGTCTTCCCTTTAACGTTCCGTGCTGACGAATGATTCGCGTTAATTTTCTTGTATCAATTCCGGAAAGGCCCGGAATGTTGCGTTTTTTGAAAAACTCATCTAGTGTTTGCACATTACGGAAATTGGATGGATGACCGCAAATTTCTTTTACGATAAACCCATGAATGGCTGGGTTAATAGATTCAAAATCATCACGGTTAATCCCGTAGTTTCCAATCAGTGGATAAGTTAAAGTGACAATCTGTCCGAAGTACGAAGGGTCAGACAAAATTTCTTGGTATCCTGTCATCCCTGTATTAAACACGACTTCTCCTGTCTTTTCGTTTTCTGCTCCGAATGCTTCTCCTACAAATACTGTACCGTCTTCTAAAATCAGTTGTCGTTTCATACTAATACACTCCCTTTCTGCCAAACGAGCTTGCCGTTTACAAATGTCTTAACCGGCCAGCCCTTGCATTTCCATCCGGCAAACGGCGTATTCTTCCCTTTTGAGATGAATGTGCTCGGATCAATTGTTTCTTCTTGTTGCAAGTCGATGATTGTTATGTCTGCCTTTGCTCCTACTTTTAGCACTCCGGATTGCAGTCCGAACGTTTCCGCCGGTTTTTTTGTCATAAAGTCCAGAAGCTGCTGCAAAGACATAATTCCTTTTTCTACAAAGTGTGTGTATAACAGCGGGAACGCTGTTTCCAATCCTACAATACCGAACGGTGCGCGCTTCATTCCCATTGCTTTTTCATCAGCTGCATGCGGTGCATGATCCGTTGCAATCATATCAATCGTGCCGTCAAGCAATCCTTCTATTAAAGCTTGGCGATCATCGCTTCCGCGAAGCGGCGGATTCATTTTAAAGTTTGTGTCAAGCCCTGGAATATCTTCATCACATAGGAGCAAGTGATGTGGAGAAACCTCAGCTGTCACACGGATTCCGGCACGCTTTGCGTCACGAACTACGCGAACGGATTCTTTTGTACTGATGTGACATACGTGATAGTGGCAGTTTGCTGCTTCGGCTAATAGTACGTCACGTGCGATATGTACTGATTCGCACACCGAAGGAATTCCGTTTAAACCGTTTTTCTTTGAAAACTCTCCTTCATGAACGCATCCTTTATTAATTAATGTATTTTCTTCACAATGAGCGACAATCGGCATATTCAAGGCAGCTGCACGCTTCATCGCTTCCAGCATCATTGCTGCGGATTGCACTCCTACTCCGTCATCTGTTAGGGCGAAAGCACCTAATTCTTTTAATGTTGCAAAATCGGTCAGCTCCGATCCAGCTTGGCGCACTGTAATCGATGCGTACGGCAACACATTTACATGCGCTGTTTCGTGAATCCGTTTTTGCAATGCTTCCATATGCTCTGCAGAATCCAGAACAGGTCTTGTATTCGGCATCGCACAGATTGTTGTAAATCCGCCTTTGGCAGCCGCCAATGAACCTGTTGCGATCGTTTCTTTATGCTCCCCGCCTGGTTCGCGCAAATGAACATGAACGTCAATAAAGCCTGGAGAAAGTAAATTGCCTTCTGCATCGATAATTTCTGCATTTTTTGCTTTTATCGCTTCTCCTATCTCTATGATAATGCCGTCTTTGACTAAGATTTCAATTGCCAGAAGTTCTCCTTGATCATTTACCATTTTTGCGTTCTTAAACAAATAGTTCATTTGTAACCCCTCCTAGTACAGATGGTAAAGCACGTTTTAATACTGCCATTCTTACATAAACCCCGTTTTCCATTTGCTTGAAGATTCTGGAGCGTCGGCATTCTACCAATTCGCTTGCAATTTCTACATCACGGTTCACAGGTGCCGGATGCATAATGATGCTTCCTGCTTTCATGCGTTTTTCCCGCTCTAGTGTAAGCCCGTGCGTTTCGTGATAGTATTTCATAATGTGTGCGGCGAAAGCATCATGTCGTTCGTGCTGCACGCGCAGAAGCATCACCACATCTGCAAACTCCACTAACTCGTCAAGCTTTGCATATGTGCCATATGAATTCGTTTCGTCCTTCCATTCATCCGGACTTGCAAAATATACCTGTGCCCCCAGTCTTGTTAATGCTTCCGCATTCGAACGAGCTACACGGCTATGACGGATATCCCCTACTATCGCAATCTTCAATCCTTGGAATCTGCCAAACTCTTGTTTAATCGTCAGTAAATCCAATAAACATTGTGTTGGATGATTGCCGCAGCCGTCTCCCGCATTTAAAATCGGAATATTTACTTTATGGCGCAGTCCATCAAAATATCGATCATCTTGATGGCGGACCACAACGGTCTTTGTTCCAATCGCTTCTAACGTTCTAATTGTGTCGTACAACGTTTCTCCTTTTTGTACGCTTGAAGATTCTGCAGAAAAGTTCAATACATCTAAACCAAGGCGTTTCTCCGCTACTTCAAAGCTGAATCTCGTTCTTGTGCTTGCCTCAAAGAACAAATTAGCGACAAATGTTTGCTCGCTCACCTTTACTGTTTCTCCGTTTGCAAAACGCTCGGCATCGCGTAAAATCTCCGCAATTTCTTCTACAGTTAACTCACTCATGGTTAACAAATGATTCATCGTTTCGTCCCCCATCTTTATTTATAATAACACCAAAAGTATATTTATAACAATATTCGCATAAAAATACCCTGATCTTTTTTAAGACCAGGGTGTAGAGGCATGCTAAATGTTACACCCTTTTAAGCCTCTCTGGAC
The DNA here is from genome assembly GCA_041920565.1 of Bacillus sp. (in: firmicutes). Taxonomy (GTDB): domain Bacteria; phylum Bacillota; class Bacilli; order Bacillales; family Bacillaceae_G; genus JAGHKQ01. The sequence continues at coordinate 7,110 of JBHGXS010000133.1, forward strand.
TTGATTAAAAGGTGGATATTTATGAAGCTTTTTTCAATGTTTCATTTGCCGTTTTCTTTTCTGGCAAGATTATGTTTAACACTACTCCCACGATAGCCGCTAACGCCATCCCTTCAATTTGGAACGATTTTCCTACATGAAGTATCGCTCCCCCGATTCCGATCACCAGGATTACGGATGAGATAATCAGGTTACGTTTATCTCCTAAGTTAATTTTATCATCCACCATCATTCTTAAACCGCTGGAGGCGATTACTCCGAATAACAGGATGGATACACCGCCCATCACCGCTGTCGGGATGGAGCTTATTAATGCTGAAATTTTTCCGACAAATCCGAATGTAATTGCTAAGAGTGCTGATCCTACGAACAAGTATACGCTGTATGCTCTTGTAATTGCCAAAACTCCAATGTTTTCTCCGTAAGTCGTATTTGGCGGTCCGCCGATGAGGGAAGCTACCATTGTCGCTACACCGTCACCCAGGATCGAGCGATGAAGACCCGGCTTTTGAATTAAATCGCGGTTAATGACGTTTCCAAGCACAAGCTGGTGTCCGATATGTTCGGAAATCGTCACAAGCGCTACCGGAACCATCAGTAATACCACTTTGAAAGAAAGCTCAGGTGTATATGTGACAAACGGAATGACGAATTCCGGCGCTGCAAACCATTTTGCTTCTTTTATCACTGTGAAATCTACTAAACCAAGAAAACTTGCATATGTGTATCCGCCGATAATACCAATTAACACCGGGATGATTCCGAAGAATCCTCTTGCGAAGATGGAGCATAGTATCATAATTCCTAATGTAACCAAAGCTACCGAAAAGTGCGGCAAGCTGTATTTTCCAGAAGCATCGTTCATTGCCATACCAACTGCTGTACTTGCTAATGACAATCCGATAACCATGATCACCGGTCCAACTACAATCGGTGGAAGCAAGCGCATAATCCAGCCAGATCCTGATTTTTTAATAAACAATGCTACCACTGCGTACACAAGACCCGCCAAAAAGCTTCCGACCATTGCCGCACCCGGTCCTCCTGCTGCTTTCGCTGCGATGATTGGAGCGATAAATGCAAATGAAGAACCGAGATATGCCGGTACTTGCCCTTTTGTAATGAGCAAAAACGCCAGTGTGCCGAGTCCGCTTGAGATTAAAGCGACCGCAGGACTTAAGCCTGTCAAAAACGGTACGAGAACTGTTGCTCCAAACATTGCGAATAAGTGCTGTATACTTAAGAAAATCCATTGTCCCGGACGCGGAACTTCGCGAACATCTAAAACTGGGTTTTGGTTCATAAAAATCCTCCTTTGTGCATTGCACGCAATCTTTCAATAAACGCTCGTTATACACCGCTTTTTCAGTGGGTCCCTTTGATTTTTTCATTTTCTCAATAAAAAAAACTCTTTGTGCAGTGCACAAAGAGCCTAGAGAGTATATGCCGAAAGAAGGCATACGAAACCCAGACCCTTTGGCAGCCTCACGGGACTACATTAAAAGGGTTCATTTTTCATATATGCTGACTTTATCTTCTTTATCGATTTCCGTTAACGCAACTACAATTCGTTCAGAGCTGGAAGTCGGAATATTTTTGCCGACATAATCTGCTCGAATCGGCAGCTCGCGATGCCCTCTGTCAACAAGGACAGCCAATTGAATTTGTGAAGGCCTTCCGATATCAATCAATGCATCCATTGCCGAACGGACAGTTCGCCCTGTGTATAATACATCGTCCACAAGGATCACCTTTTTATTTGTGATATCTACCGGAATATCTGAGCCTTTTACTAATGGCTCCTTATCTTTCGTTTGAAGAGTCAAATCATCACGGTATAACGTAATGTCAAGCTCGCCGACCGGAACCGATTTTCCTTCAATTTGCTGAATGCGCTCTGCCAATCGTTTGGCGATGAAGATGCCGCGCGTTTTAATTCCGACAAGGATGCAATCTTCTACCCCCTTATTTCGTTCAAGAATTTCATGGCTGATTCTTGTCAGCGCTCTGCGAATCATTTGTTCATCTAATACTACTGCTTTTTCGTTCATCATGTTCACCTCACATCCAAATGCTAACAGTATAGTGAGTGTGGAAGAAGGCAACTAAAAAAGTCCTCTCACCAGCGTGAGAGGACTTCAGCGAAGGGGCGCACTGCACCCTTAAATATTTATACCGCTTCCTTCTCAACCTCACGGGGCTGTGTTAAAGGATCATATACTGTTGATGCTATTATTTCAGTAATATAAAGTTTTGTCAATAGGATTTCCGTAAATACTCCAACAAATCGACCATTTCTTTCGGCAGCGGAGCTTCGAACTCTAAATATTCGCCGGTTCTTGGATGAGTGAACCCAAGTATGCCTGCATGAAGAGCTTGTCCATCAATCGGCAACGTTTTTTTCGGTCCGTATTTTGGATCACCGGCAAGAGGATAGCCGATGTATTTCATATGCACGCGGATTTGGTGCGTTCGTCCCGTTTCAAGCTGACACTCGATATAAGTAAAATCTCTAAAACGCTCCAACACCTGAAAATGTGTAACAGCGTGCTTGCTGTTTTCTTCCGTTACCGTCATGCTTTGACGATCCGTTTTATCCCGGCCAATCGGCGCATCAATGGTTCCTTTGTCATGGCCGATGACACCGTGTACAATCGCTTTATAACGGCGTGTAACGGTTTTCTCCACAAGTTGATTCACCAATGACTCATGTGCCAAATCATTTTTGGCCACCATCAATAACCCGGATGTATCCTTATCGATGCGATGAACAATGCCCGGACGCATAACACCGTTAATGCCCGATAAATCTTTGCAATGATACAAAAGACCATTGACCAATGTTCCCGACACATGACCGGGTGCCGGATGGACCACCATGCCTCGCGGCTTATTCACCACAAGCACATCAGCGTCTTCGTAATAAATATCTAAATCCATTTTCTCGGGGAGCACATCCAACGGTTCCGGCTCAGGCACTTGAACGGTAATTGTGTCTCCTTCCTTTACTTTGTAATTGCCTTTTACAGCTTGCCCGTTGACGGTTACCATACCGTCTTTAATCCATTGCTGCACTTGGGAACGGGACCATTCTTCATTTACGGAGGACAGCATCTTATCAATCCGTTCCAGATGCTGCTCTGCTGTTGCTTTTATTTCTACGACTTCCATTTTATTTCTCCTTTTTTCTGCCTTCTAACAATGTTTGAATAAAGATTAGCGCTACACCTACACATAATGCGGAATCGGCTACGTTAAAAACAGGGAAATTGTACGAAAAAATATAGGTATGAATGAAATCGACAACTTCCTTGCGAAATACGCGGTCAATGAAGTTTCCAATTGCACCGCCTAAAATAAGTCCTAGAGAAATTCCTAAAAACTTATCTTTCTTTCCGTATTTTTGGATGTAAAATACGACCGCAATGACGAAAATAATGGTAATGATATAGAAAAACCACATTTGATTTTGCAGGATGCCCCATGCGGCTCCGCGATTTCGATGAGATGTTATGTATAACACATTGTGTATAATCGGAATGCTCTCACCAAGCTCCATATTTTTGACAATCAGCCATTTTGTAAACTGATCGGCCAATATTACTAAAAGTGCAAGTAAATAGAACATACAACTCCCCCGCTACGACTTTATATACTTAAGAAATTGTAGCATAGCTTGTCTTTTTTCACAATGAACCATATTTTTTGTCAAAGCGGAGGATGAAAAAGTGAAATTGGAAATACAATAATGATGTTGTGTGTTATAGAAGTTTTAGTCGCTGATATCCTAATTCGTGTACTGTGCGTGTTGTGGGGATGATTTTCAGCTGTTTTATCGACAGCGGCTGCCCCGTTTCCTCACAAATGCCGTATATACCCATATCCATTTTCAAAAGAGCACGGTTCACATCTTTTAAATCTTCCCGAATATGATGGATGACAAGCTTTTTTTTCATTGCATCGTCATATTGAGAACCGATTTCCCCTATGAGCTCTTCCCCTAACTCAGAATGGTACTGATGCATACGTTCTTTTTTCAGCCGTGTCTCGAGTTCTTCTTTCATGATTTCCAGTTCAACTTTAATTTCAATGTAACCTTCCTTCACATCAAGCCCCCCTCGGCGTTGTATTGCTTAGGTAAGCTTTAGTGTGTCCGAAATCGAAAGCATTAGCTAACACAAGTTTTTCCTTTAAAGGTAATGATAAAGTGATAAGCTATACAAAAAAGACTATGCATTCGCATAGCCTTTTCGTTTTATTTCATGTAATTTTCTTTTACAACCTCAGCACAACGCGTGCATAATGTCGGATGCTCAGAGTCTTGACCAACTGTCGGAGAAACAACCCAGCAGCGTTCACATGTCTCGCCTTCTGCTTGTTTGACCACAACAGCCGCATGCTCAAACTTTTGCGCTTCTGCCGGCGCCTGATCCATTGTTCCCGCTAATTCAAAGCCGGAAACAATGAACAGTTGTTTTAAGTTTTCTTCAACTGATTCCAGCAATTCCTTCATTTCTTGCGTTGGATATAATATAATGCTTGCATTTAAAGACTTACCAATGATTTTTTCATTGCGCGCCAATTCCAATGCTTTTAATACATCATCACGAAGAAGCATAAATGCATCCCATTTCTTTTTAAGCAGCTTCGCATCTGCAATCTCTTGTACTTCCGGCATGTCTGTTAGCTGAACGCTCTCCTCGCTTACGCCAGGGATGTAGGCCCATACTTCGTCAGCCGTGTGAGGAAGAATCGGTGATACCAGCTTCGTTAAAGAAACAAGCACTTCATATAGAACAGTTTGGATTGCACGACGATCGCGGTTGTTTGCTGCTTCAATGTATAGAATATCTTTTGCGAAATCCAGATAAAAGGCACTTAAGTCGATTGTACAGAAGTTATGAACTGCATGATAAATCGCTGCAAACTCGTAATTTTCATATGACTCTTTTACTTTTGCAATCAAGTCATTCAGCTTCACAAGCATATAGCGGTCTACTTCGCGCAGCTCTTCTGCAGGTAACGCATCGCGAGCAACATCAAAATCAGCTAAGTTTCCTAACAAGAAGCGGAATGTATTACGGATTTTACGATATACTTCTGCCACTTGTTTTAAAATGTCATCGGAGATGCGTACATCTGCTTGGTAATCAACAGATGCTACCCAAAGACGCAAAATGTCCGCTCCAAGCTGGTTCATGATTTTTGCCGGAACAACTACGTTTCCTAATGATTTGCTCATTTTGCGGCCTTCGCCATCTAACACGAAGCCGTGGCTTAATACTCCTTTGTAAGGCGCCTTTCCTGTTACGGCAACAGCTGTTGACAAGGAAGAGTTAAACCAGCCGCGATATTGGTCGGAGCCTTCCAAGTAAAGGTCAGCCGGACGCTGCAAGTCATCCCGTTCTTCTAACACTGCTTGGTGGGAAGAACCGGAATCAAACCAAACGTCCATAATATCTGTTTCTTTCTTAAAGATGCCGTTCGGGCTGGATGGATGCGTAAAGCCTTCCGGCAATAAATCTTTCGCCTCACGTTCAAACCATACGTTAGATCCATGCTCGCGGAATAGCGCCGCTACATGGTCAATGGTTTCATCTGTAATAATCGCTTCCCCATTCTCACCATAGAATACAGGAATCGGCACTCCCCACGCACGTTGGCGGGAAATACACCAGTCACCGCGATCACGCACCATGTTGAACAAGCGCGTTTCGCCCCATGCCGGCACCCATTTCGTATCTTGCACCGCTTGTAACAGCTCTTCGCGGAAATCTTTGATGGAAGCAAACCATTGAGCAGTTGCGCGGAAGATAATCGGTTTTTTCGTTCTCCAGTCATGCGGATAGGAGTGAGTGATGAAGGAAAGCTTCAACAGCGCTCCAACTTCATCTAGCTTCTCAGTGATCGGTTTGTTAGCTTCATCGTAGAACAATCCTTCAAAACCGGGAGCTTCTTTTGTTAAGTATCCTTTATCATCTACTGGACAGAGAACATCTAATCCATATTTTTGACCGACTAAAAAGTCATCTTCCCCGTGACCAGGTGCTGTATGAACACAGCCTGTACCTGCATCTGTTGTTACATGTTCGCCAACCATAACAAGAGAATCACGGCCGTAAAGCGGGTGCTTCGCCACTACGTATTCTAATTCGCTCCCTTTTAACGTACGGACAACTTCCGGACCTTCCCAACCTAATGTTTTTGTTACTTCTTCTAATAAAGCAGAAGCAATGATGTATTTAGCATCGTTTACATGTACTACACTATATTCTAATTCAGGATGAACGGAAATTCCAAGGTTAGCCGGAATTGTCCAAGGAGTTGTTGTCCAGATGATGAATTTTTCGTCTCCTTCTAATACCCCTTTTCCGTCTTTTACGTCAAATGCGACATAAATAGATGCGGAACGCTTATCTTTATATTCAATTTCCGCTTCCGCCAGCGCAGATTCACTTGTCGGGGACCAGTAAACCGGCTTTAATCCTTTGTAAATATATCCTTTTTTCGCCATGTCGCCAAACACTTTGATTTGTTGTGCTTCGTATTCCGGCTTCAATGTGATGTATGGATTATACCAATCACCGCGGACGCCAAGACGTATGAATTGTTCACGTTGACGGTCAATTTGTTCGTATGCATACTCTTCACAAAGCTTGCGGAATTCGGCAACCGTCATTTCTTTTCGTTTCACACCTTTGTTTGTCAATGCCTGTTCAATCGGCAATCCATGGGTATCCCAACCCGGTACGTATGGAGCACAATAGCCGCTCATGGATTTATAGCGAACAATAAAATCCTTTAAAATTTTATTTAAAGCGTGTCCCATATGAATGTCTCCGTTTGCATACGGAGGTCCGTCATGCAAAACAAATAACGGACGATCTTTCGTACGCTCTTGCACTTTTTCGTAAATATTCATCTCTGCCCATTTTGCTTGTACTTCAGGCTCGCGTTTCGGTAAATTGCCGCGCATCGGAAATTCTGTTTGCGGCATGAGCAACGTATCTTTGTAGTCCATGTCAATTCCTCCATTTGCTTTCTCTTTCATTAGCAGGATAGAAAAAAGACCTCCTCATCCCAAAAAAGGGACGAGAAGGTCTCCCGCGGTACCACCCTAATAGACTTATAAAAAGTCCTCTTTACATTCTTAACGCGAATGCACGCTGTCGCTTACTTGCTCGTTCAGCTCAGAACTCCAGGGTGATATTCCTTCTTTTCCTTATTTCGAGCTTCCACCATCCTCGATTCGCTGTATAAGGGAGAAAAGAAGTACTTGTCCCTATCCTCGTTTTTCAAAAGAATCATTTGTGATTGAATTATATGTAAAATTGAAAAAAACGTCAAGGCTCTTCTTAGTTTTCCACAGTATTAAAGAAATTATACCGTTTCTTCCTTCTTTAATACGTCTTCTTCTAATTCTAACAGCTTGTCCCAATCATCATTTGCAAGCATGTCCAACTGCGCTTCCAACAGCATGCGGAAACGTGTGCGGAATACTTTGGATTGCTTTTTCAACTCTTCAATATCAAAAGCAACCTTACGAGATTTTACAAGCGCTTCGTTAATAATTCGATCCGCATTCTTTTCTGCTTCGCGAATAATGAGCTTTGCTTCTTTTTGCGCATTGCGTTTTACGTCTTCCGCCGCCTCTTGTGCAATAAGGATAGACTTATTCAACGTGTCTTCAATGTTTGCAAAGTGGCTCAGTTTTTCTTGCAATTCCGCTACTCGCTCTTCCAATTCTTTTTTCTCGCGGATCACAAGCTCATAGTCTTTAATAACTTGATCCAGAAACTCGTTTACTTCATCTTCATCATATCCGCGAAAACCGCGGCTGAATTCCTTATTATGAATATCCAATGGTGTTAAAGGCACAAACGCCACCTCCAAGTAGTCATTTTTGTTACAATTTTTGTTACATGTTGTTTTCGACAAAAAACATCGCATTTCCTTCTCAAAAGCGATTTATTTTCGTATTTCGAAGACGATTTTCCACTTATCTCGCTTCGATTTCCCATCAATTGACAACAATTTGCTTCGGCCGTATCCCCGTACTGAAAGAACGTCACCTTCCAAGCATTCGAATGAAGATTGTTCAATCGTTTTCCAATTCACTTTGACGAGACCGCCTTTTACTAACGGCTGCACCTTTTGACGGGACAGATTGAACATTTCAGCGATAAGAACATCCAAACGCAAAGATGACACCGTTCCTGTTTTCTCTTGCCATTTTTCTTGCACAACAGCAATGGTTTCGACAGGAACGGCACGAACAGACACTTTCGCTCGTCCGATTGATTCCAAATTCATGATGATATAATCGGCAATCTCCTTAGCCACAACCATCTGTACTATATCACCGTGGAGCACTATATCTCCATACTTTTCGCGCTTTAAGCCAAGAGACATTAAAGCGCCCAAGACTTGACGATGCTCAATGTTATGAAATTTTGCCGCATAATCGACTTGCAGGAGCTCCACGCTGAAATCTTGCATTTCAGGCTCTACATAGGACGGACATATGAAGGCTCGTTTTCGTTCCGCTTCAGGTGCAGCTCCGTAAAAATGTACGGATACATCTGCATGGGTGCCGATCACAAGCTTTATAATTTGCTGTTCGCGTGGATCTAAAAAGTCGGTCAATTTTGTCTTGTGATAGTGTTCAGCTGCTTCCTTCCATTCCATCACTTTATCAACAAAGACCGCCTCTTCCTCCCGAAAATGATCATAAATACTCATAAAAGATTAATACCACCCAAGCATTCTGAATAGAGACTGCAGACCGTAGCTTGCAAAGCGCAGTGCAAGAATCGCTACGATCGGAGAAATATCAATCATACCGATTGGCGGGATAATTCGTCGAAACGGTTCTAAAAACGGCTCCGTAATTCTTGCTAAAAAGTAACCGAAGCTCGAATCACGAACGCCCGGAAACCAGGAAAGCAATATGTACACGATCAATACCCAGTAATAGATGTTGAATAATTGTAATAGAATATATGCTACAAAGCTCATGAAGCTTTACCACCTCTTCGCGTTATTGTCTTCGTCCTCTCCGAACAGCTCGGAAATGGCTCCTACGATATCAACATTTTCAGGAGTACAAATAAATGTTTTCACCCCAAGCTTTTGAATGTCTCCTCCTATTGCATAAACGGTGCCGCTTAAAAAATCTACGATGCGGAGCGCTTGATCGTTCGACATGCGCTGCAAGTTAATTACTACAGCACGTCGATTTTTTAAGTTGTCGGCAATTGCTTGTGCTTCTGAATATGCTCTCGGCTCCAGAAGCACTACCTTTGCCGAATTTTTCGCTTTTTCAATGCTTACTACATTTTGCTTTTGCGGCATTTTCGGCAACGCAATATCTTCCTCATATTGCTGATATTGCTGTTCTTGTTCAAGCTTCATTTGTTCTTCTCTCTCCTCCGGTGTGTCAAAGAAAAAATATTTTACTTTATTTGACCAACTCATACTTTTTCTCCTCCCTATTTTTCATTGCCTACCAAGATTGTACCCAATCGTATATAAGTAGCTCCTTCTTCAATCGCAATTTTATGATCATTCGACATGCCCATGGACAATTCCGTACACGGCGCATATGGCAAGTTCAATGCTTGTACATCTTGCTGCAATGTTTTAAGCATACGAAAACATGTGCGGATTTGCTGTTCATCATCCGTATACGGAGCCATCGTCATTAAGCCTACTACATGAATTTTATTGTAGGAAGCAAGCTCCTGTATAAATGAAAGCACTTCATCTGGATGCAGCCCATGCTTGGCCTCCTCAAAGGAAGTGTTCACTTGCACAAAGCATTTCACTTGTTTTTCTGCTCTCTTTTGAATTTCCGCTGCAAGAGATAAGCGATCGAGAGAATGCAGATAATCCAGTTTATTGATCACATCTCTTACCTTTCGTGTTTGAATGGACCCAATAAAGTGCCAAACGGCCCCGTCTTTTATTTTCTCATACTTTTGCAAAAATCCTTCATTTCGATTTTCCCCTATATGCCGAATTCCGGCGGCCAATACTTCCTGAGTTGTATCTAATCCTACTGTTTTTGTGACAGCAATGATGTTTATTTCCTCCGGTGAACGGTTGACGCGTTCACATACGGCTTGAATTTCCTTTTGTACATGCTGCACATTTTCTGCTGCTGACAACTGCTCACTCCTCCTTAAAGCCAATGAAACTTAGCATTCGTCCTGTTTTCCCTTTGTCCCTCCGATGTGAAAAGAACAGCGTTTCTTCACAGCTAGTACAAAGAGAAGAAACGAGAATTTGTTCTTCTTTCACACCCGCTTGAATACATAATAAGCGGTTTACCTCCTTTAAGTCCAGTGCGTATTGCCCTTCAGAAACCGTACGAAAAGGGAGAACAGCATGATGCAACACTTGTTTTACTTCGTTTATCACACGGTCATCCACTACGTAACAACAGGATTCAATAGCCGGCCCAATGGCAACGTGAATATCCGCAAGATCAATATGCTCTTCTTGCGTCCACTTTGCAATCATCTCACCTGCGATATTTTTGGCCGTTCCCTTCCAGCCGGCATGTGCCAGACCGATAAAACCGGCAGCTGGAGCATAAAAGAACAATGGGACACAGTCGGCATAGCAGGAAGTTAACAAGATATTCGTTTCATTTGTATAAATGCCATCAGTTCCCTGTATCCCATCAGCGTACTGAAATACCCCTTTTCCTCTATGCTCCCTTGTTACTTTTTGCACTCGATTGTCGTGGATTTGTTCCGAACAAATCCATGTATCCAATGAAAAATCAAGCTTAGAAGCCAATATTTTTCGATTTTGATGAACAACGGCTTCGCTGTCATTTACATGCAGTCCTAAATTTAAAGAAGAATACTGCCCTTCACTTACTCCATCTTCTTTCGTTGTAAATCCCACCGTTAATGTATGGTTCTGAGATTCCCAAGGGCTTAAACGCATAATACCTTTGTCATATTGAAATGGTTCTTGCCTCATATAAAACTCCTCATTGCGAGAATTATGGTACTTCTTGTCTATTTTACCATACTTTTATTCTTTCATGACGATGACTTATAAAAAAGAAAGAAATGTAACATTTTTAATTAAAACGTAGTAATTTCTGCAGACTCCGGTTGATGGAATTCCTGATTTGCTCGAACAAGAATGACATCTTCTCCAATTTTAACAATATGCTTCCACGGAATGACGACCTCCTCCTCCTTTCCAAAAAACCCAAGCATTTTCCCTGGTCTGGCAATAATAACCGCCTCAATCTTTCCGGTATTTAAATCAATTTCAATATCTCCTATATTTCCAAGCTTTCTTCCATCCGATACGTTCACAACATCTTTTAGCTGAAATTCTGAAATACGCATGTTTTCACCTCTCCTTTTGTACATTATATGAGACAGACCATGTCTCTATGAACCTTACGGTTGATTTCATGTTTTGATTCACCTATCAATTCGGTAATTGAAATTAAAAACCCATAAAATAAAAAACTGCTCGTGCATATACGAGCAGTTTTAACCTTGAATATTTTTATTCATTTGTTTAATAGCTGATTTTTCTAGCCGGGACACCTGTGCTTGTGAAATACCGATTTCTTCAGCAACTTCCATTTGTGTTTTCCCTTGAAAGAATCGTTTGCGGATAATCATCTTTTCCCGGTCGTTTAACCGTTTCATTCCTTCTTTTAATGCCAGCTCTTCCACCCACTGTTCGTCCCGCTGGCGATCGTCGCTTAATTGATCCATTACGAAAATCGGATCGCCTCCGTCGTTATAGATCGGTTCGAACAGCGAAACAGGGTCTTGTATGGCATCCAAAGCAAACACAATTTCTTCGTGGGTTACTCCAAGCACTGCTGCAATGTCGGAAGCAGTCGGCTCTTTCGAATTTTCTGCCATCAACTTTTCCCGAACCTGCAACGCCTTATAGGCAATATCGCGCAGTGACCGCGATACTCGAATCGGATTGTTATCACGCAAATATCTTCGAATTTCTCCGATAATCATTGGTACAGCGTATGTTGAAAATTTAACATTTTGGCTTAAGTCGAAGTTATCAATAGATTTCATAAGTCCGATACAGCCAACCTGAAATAAATCGTCAACAAACTCCCCTCTGTTGTTAAATCGCTGGATGACGCTTAATACAAGTCTCAAATTTCCATTTACAAGCTTTTCGCGCGCAGTAGTTTCTCCGCTTTGCATTTGTTGAAAAAGCTTTCTCATTTCATCGTTTTTGAGCACTGGAAGTTTCGATGTGTCTACTCCACATATTTCAACCTTGTTTCTAGTCAATGTCTTCCCTCCTACCGGGAGTTGCTGTACAGTGTAAAGTATCTCCTTAAGAGGGAATTTTATGCATTGACCATTATGGTAAAGTATTACACCATTTTATTAAATTCCTTGCGAAGCCGCTTGATGATGCGCTTTTCCAAACGTGATATATAGGATTGGGAAATCCCCAGCATATCTGCTACATCTTTTTGCGTTTTTTCCTCGGTGCCATCCAGTCCGAAGCGAAGCTCCATAATCTGTTTCTCACGCTCATTCAGCTGATACAAAGCTTTAAGAAGCAAATTGCGATTGACGTTTGCTTCTAGATCTTTTGTAATGATATCATCTTCTGTTCCAAGCACATCGGACAACAATAGCTCATTGCCGTCCCAATCAATATTAAGCGGTTCGTCAAATGAAACTTCTGAACGGTTTTTGTTATTGCGGCGCAGATGCATTAAAATTTCATTTTCAATACAACGAGATGCATAGGTAGCCAACTTGATTTTTTTCTCGGGGTTAAACGTGTTGACAGCCTTAATGAGGCCGATGGTGCCGATGCTGATTAAATCCTCAATGTTTATTCCTGTATTTTCAAACTTTCGCGCTATGTATACAACAAGGCGAAGGTTTCTTTCAATCAATAAAGAACGTGCTGCTTCATCGCCGTTAGGAAGCTTTTTCAGCAGCAGCTCCTCTTCTTCTTTTGTAAGCGGCGGCGGCAGAGCCTCACTTCCTCCAATATAATAAATTTCATCGGTCTTAATTCCTAGACGCAGTAATATTTTATACCATAGATACGTTAAACGAAGCTTCAACTTCTGCATGCTTTATACCTCCTTAAATGTTTATCCCGAGACATTGGTTCAACTAACCGTTAGCTGGAGCTTTTCGCCGCTAACGGAAGTTTGACTTTAAGCTGTATAAGAAAGAAACATCTTAGGATGTAAAATACAATGATATTCATTGTCTGTTGATAATGTCGTATGATTTAATCCAATGAGCACTTTTGTGACGTTTATGCTTTCACCGTTGTGCAGCATCCGAACAGCATCAGGCCGGATGGCAGCTAAAAATTGGTGCTGCTGTCCTACACCGTGGTATGGGATGATGCGAAGACGGTTCAGCCAAAACGGATCTTCCGTTGTTTCTGTAATGGCCATAATATTTTTGGAATGCTCAATCAGCCACGAAGGAAGCAATTCTCCTGCATGCTGGACATCCAAAATCATGACCGGCAATTTTGAGATAGGATCATACAGCTGATTTCCGCTGTCAATGAGTCCGTCAATTTGAATCGTTCGATCTCCGATTATAATTTCAACTTTTACAATTTGGTCATATTTAAGCTTTTTCACTTCAATGTCTTCCACTCGTTTTTTAGAAAAATATAGCACTGCAGGAAACCCGATTACTACAAATAACCAGCTTACTGGATCTCCGAAGCTGATAGATTTTGTGTTCATCATATCTTGCAATAAAGCATCTGATTGAATAAAAAAGTGCAGTCCAATCAATCCCCCGCCTACCATAAATGTGACAAAATAAAACATCATGGCTGTTTGACAAAAAGTGCGAAACCGTTTAAAACCAAACACCGTATAAACCATGATAACAGAGTAAAGCAATTTTGTTGCAGGATGAGTCATGACATATGCCAAGGGAGTAAACGCAAAAATAACAATCGATGAGCCGATCAGTGCTCCAATAAGCAGCCGCCATTGTCTTACTTTTTGCTTCAAGATAACAGCTGTTAAAAAAAGGAGTAAGCCATCAATGCAAAAATTCAATAACCATACCACATCAGCATATACAACCAATCTCCTGAACCTCCCGCAAGCAGTACGAGCTCTTATATAAACTTGAAACTAGTATACTGCAGACAGAAGAGGAAAGTCTGTCAATTTCTGTAACGGAATTTCAAATTATTTTGTGTTTTTTTCACGTATTCTGTCAGTTCCATTAGATAGCCTTCTTCATTCTGCCTAACTCCTTCTCCTGTGTATTGATTCTATATGGGGTACTGATTGATTCAACAAAAAAAGCGAAGGGGAGATTCCCTTCGCTTTTTCAAATTTATCGTCTGCGGCGATTTCGTAAAAATGCCGGTATATCAATGTCATCCACTTGTGTACTTGCACGAGAAACCTCACGCACCGGTGCTTCATCACGAGGTGTTTCGCGAGGTGTTTCGCGAGTGATTTCACGTTTCGGCTGTACTGACGGTTGTGACGCAGTCGGGCGAACGACCGGTTTCGGCGGTTGAGTTATGACACTGTCATCAAAACCGGTTGCAATTACTGTTACGATGATTTCATCTTTTAAGTTTTCATTAATAACGGAACCGAAAATCATGTTCACTTCCAAATCAGAAGCAGATGCTACAATATCTGCAGCTTCTTGCACTTCATATAAACTTAAATTTGTGCCGCCTGTGATGTTCATAAGCACGCCTTGTGCACCGTCGATAGACGTTTCAAGCAACGGACTGGAAATTGCTTTTTTTGCAGCTTCTGCCGCACGATTTTCACCTGTGCCGACACCGATTCCCATCAATGCAGAGCCTTTGTTAGACATGATTGTTTTTACATCTGCAAAGTCAAGGTTAATAAGTCCCGGAACTGCAATAAGGTCAGAGATGCCTTGTACACCTTGACGCAATACGTTGTCTGCCTCACGGAATGCTTCTAACATCGGCGTATTTCGATCCACAATTTCCAATAGACGGTCATTTGGAATTACAATCAGAGTGTCAACATTTTCTTTAAAAGCCGCAATACCGGAAGCTGCTTGAGTGGCGCGCTTGCGGCCTTCAAATGTAAATGGTCTTGTTACCACTCCAACCGTCAATGCACCAAGTTCTTTTGCCACTTGAGCAATTACCGGAGCAGCGCCTGTACCCGTTCCGCCGCCCATACCGGCTGTAACGAATACCATGTCTGCGCCGCGGAGCGCTTCTTGAATTTGTTCTTTGCTTTCTTCAGCAGCTTTTTTTCCTACTTCCGGGTTTGCGCCTGCTCCCAATCCGCGAGTGAGCTTCGCACCGATTTGCATTTTAATTTCTGCTTTAGATAAGTTCAACGCTTGTGCATCCGTATTTACCGCGATAAAGTCAACGCCTTGCACCCCGTGCTCGATCATTCGGTTTACGGCATTGTTTCCGCCGCCGCCGACACCAATTACTTTTATGTTTGCTAACTGATCAATACTTGTATCAAATTCCAACATGTCAGAATCCCCCTAAAAACTCGAATTTCTTTCGTTGCCTTTACACTATTCCCATAAATAACGGAATACTTTTTTGACTTTTGACATCATTTTTTCTTCATCATTTTGCTGCTTCGTTTTCACCTGCTGCGGGCTGTAATTAACGGAAGTGCGTCGTTCAAAGCTTTCCGCTTTTTCTTGTACCGTATGTTTAGTCCCCTTTAATTTCGCTTTTTGGTATGCCTTTTTAATCAGACCGACACCGATTGTATATTGCGGCTCACGAACACCGATATAATCAGGTGTGGCGATGCGTACCGGCTGATTCAGGACGATTTGCGCTATGTCAAGCACACCCGGCATGGAGACAACCCCTCCTGTCAGTACATAGCCACTCGCAAGCTCCTTAAAACCGAATTTTTTTAATTCCTGCTGCACAAACAGCAATATTTCTTCTAATCTAGCTTCAATGATATCCGCAAGATCAACTTGCGTGTACTGTTGTTTTTGGTCGCTTCCCATAACGGAAACGGTGAACACTTCTTCCTCTGATGCTGTATCGTAGAAAGCATGTCCATATTTCAATTTAAGCTGTTCTGCGTCTTCAGTGGACGTTTTCAGACCAATGGCGATGTCTTTTGTAATATGGTCTCCCCCGATTGGGAGCACGCTTGTTACAGCCAATTCTCCATCATAAAAAACTGATAGAGTAGTAGAACCTCCTCCGATGTCGACCAAAGCAACTCCCATATTCTTTTCATCTTTGGATAGAGCAAGCGAACCGGCTGCAAGCGGCTGTAAGCATATGTCCACAACTTCCAACCCTGCCCGCTCTACGCAGCGGAGCAGGTTATGTAACAAGGTCTTGGAGCCTGTGACCAGCATACCTTCCATTTCTAAACGGACCCCGATCATTCCTCGAGGATCATTGATTTCATCCAGCCCGTCGACGATAAACTCACGCGGTACAACCTCAATAATCTCGCGTTCCGGCGGGATGGACACAACTTGTGCCGCCTCGAGTACGCGCTGCACATCTTCATTACCAATTTCACGGTTTTCACTTGAAACTGCCACAACGCCGTGGCATGGCAGAAGCTGCACCTGATTCGCACTGACTCCGACCACCACCCGTTCAATATGGATTCCTACCATCCGTTCCGCTTGCTCAATTGCTTTTTTAATAGATTGTACAGTTTCATCTATGTCAACAATGGAGCCTTTTTTTAATCCATTTGATTTGACATTCCCCACACCAATAATGTTTAAAGTATCGTTCATCATTTCGCCAATGATCACTTTTACATTGGATGTACCGATGTCGAGACTTACGTATATTTCATTGCTGTTCATACTTTGGCACCTCCTTTTTATTTATACCATAAAAATTTATCTATTGAACAACAATCATGTTACAATTGTATTTATAAGAAAAATATTCAACGTTTACGTACGTTTCCCTTTTTTTACAGTCATATTTTTCTTATTTTTGTTATGTCTTCATGCGTTTTGCGATAATAAGTCTGCGAATTACCGCAATATTTTGGAAGAGTCTTACACCAAAGGCGAAAATTGCCGCCAAATATAAGTCTACACCAAGATGGACGCCGAGAAAAGCTAAACTTGCTGCAAGGATTATATTAAAAAAGAAACCTGTGATAAATACTACTTCATCGTACATATTTTGCAAATGAGCCCTTACTCCTCCAATCAATGTGTCCAGTGCTGCCAAAACGGCGATAGACAAATAATTGGAATATTCTTTAGGAATTTGCAAATCCGAGCTGAGTCCTAATATTATTCCAATAAGCAGTCCTAAAACAGGAAGCCACATAGTTTATTTTCCCTCTCTTTCTATCCCGACAGCTTCCATATGAGTTGTGCGTATCGGGCGTTCATACCCCTCAATTACAATGTTTTCTGACGGTTGAGACATGGTCAGCTCAATGTTATCGATGGCAAAATGATCAAACGCATTGGACGCCTTCATTCGGTCATAGAGCTTTTGGGCATCCTTTGCAATCACTTTAATCTCGATTGGCAAAGCTCCGAGCGGAACGTTGTTAACCGAAACCCTTCCGTTTACTTCTCTTATTGCAGATGTTGCAACAATTCTCTGATCGCCAATCATAATGGCTTCTGCACCGTATGTATGCAGCTCATTCACCAAACGCTGCAGCGTTTGCGGAGACAAAACAGGAGCTGTTTGCCCCGGTACCATATCCCCGAACAGAGGAGCCAGACGCAACACAATGCCCGAACCGGTAATATCGGTTAATCCTGCCTCTTCTTTCAACTGCTGCAGTGTTTTTTGCAAGGCTTTTTTCTTGCTTTCTTTTTGTTTCACCTTATAGCTGTCCAATTGCGCTTCATACTTTCGTACTTCTTTCAATAAATTCACTTGTGCTTCCTGTTCAGTTTTTAATTGCTCTTTCAGCTGCCATTCATCTCTTGTATCCGGTTCAACTGGATTTTTTACTGTTTCATACTGCACGGCCAGCATAAATCCAATGATGAGAGCAATTAATGAAAAATGTAATCTTTTTTTATTCACATCCGTTCACCTTTATCCCGCCCATGGTAATCTGACACAAAATCTCTCATATTCCTCAATAATAGAAGTATTGCGTTATTTCTTATAATACGGTTCCAATACAATATCGCTTTTCTTTTCAATCTTAATGGTAATGTTGTCTCGCACGAATTGGTCGATTACTCCGCCGGCAATATTTAGAGCACCGTACAGCACTTCAGGGTTGCCTATTGCAGTAATGACAAATGGGGCAGGGTATTCCGTACCGTCCACATTGATTACCGGCCCGATGCAGGTGACGTACGAATTAGCAGAAAGCCGCTGGCCGTTAACTGCCAACGCATTAGCCCCGGCTGCACGAAGCTCATTTAATAAAGCTTGTATATGCCCATCGTGCACTAAATAGTTATTTACATTTTTGTCTGCCGGAATTTTTGCAGAATCAGACAGCGTTACTTCCAGCCCTTCTCCTTTTACTTTAACCTCCCCTAAATATACACGAAGCTGCTCCACTTCTTTTACTACATCTGAAAGCTTGTTTTCTTGATTAGCAAACTCCTGTTCCTCCGTTCGTGCCTGTTTTTGAAGCTTGGAAACTTGGCGCTCGAGTTTCGCGTTTGTTTTCTCTTGTTCGATCAGCATGGACCTAATCTCATATTCTCTGTCCCATTTCCTGTTTTGCCCCTGATCTTCTTTAAGCTGCTCTGACGTTATGGAATAAGAATACGCAACCATAAATCCAAGCACCAAGCAAACCAAGGAAAGCAATACATAATTCCCTTTAATTTTCATTGTTTTGTTCATCCTCCGCAGAGTACGGTTCAAAATAAGCTCCTACTTCTAAATGAATGATGCCGCCTTTATATTCCTTTGCCTGCTTTAAAATAAGAGGATAAGCCCCCATTTTTTTTGCAAAATCCCGGACCGTTGCACTGACTTCATATCCCTCGTTCATATATAGAGTAATATGTAACGGATCGGATGGAAGAGGAGCAAAATGGATTTCTGAAATGGATCTGAAAATGCTGTCAGGCAGTTTTTTCAATTCAGATGCCATCTCTTGAATGTCCTCTCCTTTATTCCAATTCAACATGAAAGGGGCGCTGACCGGAACTTGTTTTCCTTTTATCGGCGAAAGCAGCTTTCCGTTTTCCAGCAAAGGATACCATTTATCTCGTTTTTCAATGAACCCGACTGTTTTGTATTCTTCGATTGTTATGGAAATTTTATTAGGAAAGATTTTTTTTATAGAGACTTTTTTAATTTCCTTCTGTTTAAGGAGCTTCTGTTTCGCTTTCTTCACAGATGCTCGAAAATAGCTTGTCTCATATGTGATGCCCGAAATTTTCATCACTTGTTTGTCTGTTAAATACCGGTTGCCGTTAATCGAGATAGAGGATACATTACTTAGCGGAGATCGAAAGTATATCACACATGCGAGCAAAAAAAATAAAATGGAGATATACAAAATCAAGCGCCTGTTCGCTTTTTTTCGCTTCTCTTTTTTCAACCTTGGAACCCGGTCGTTCAGTTGAATTACTTTACCGTCTTTCATTCTCCATCCTCCGATATGTAATATAAAGAACGGCATGATTGAGCATGCCGTTCTTTTAGTTTCATTATAGCACAATTTTCTGAACGTGCAGTAATGAGTTATCTCCCAATTATCTCTACTTCCGTTTGCATTTCAACGTTAAATTGTTCTTTGATCGTTTGTTTGACAAACGCAATTAAATCCAATACATCCTGTGCAGTTGCATCTCCTGCATTTACAATGAAGTTACCGTGCATTTCAGAGATTTTTGCACCACCGATTTGATGCCCTTTTAAACCGGCGCGCTCTACAAGGTTACCAGCATAATTCGGCAGCGGATTACGGAAAATGCTGCCGGCGCATGGAAAATTCCAAGGCTGTGTATCACGACGATAATCTTTATTTTTTTGCATAAGAGCTATCACTTCTTCTCGATTTCCTTCTTTTAGCTCAAGCTCCGCTTCAAGGACAATCCCCGGACGTTTCTTTTGCAAGATGGATGTCCGGTAGGAGAATTCCATTTCTTCATTTGTCAACCATTCCATCGTTCCGTCTTCAAATAAAATATGTGCACGGACCAAAATCTCTGACATATCCGATTTATGCGCCCCAGCATTCATATAAACGGCGCCGCCGATGCTTCCCGGGATACCGCCCGCAAATTCCAAGCCGGCTAATCCTTGACGGCTTAACTGGGTAGCAAGCTTGATAAGAGAATATCCTCCGCCGACCAGCACTTTCGTACCCTCTACTTGCAGATGGTCAAGTCCTTCTCCAATCTTAATGACGACACCCTCAATTCCTTTATCGGATACCAATAAATTGGATCCTCTCCCAATTGCCGTCCATTTTGTATTATATTTTTTTACCAGCTCAAGAGTTTTGCATACCCCGTCTATTCCATTAGGAATAACCATGATATCGGCAGGTCCGCCGATTTTCATCGTAGTATGCTGTGCTAATGGTTCATTGAGTGTGACTTTTCCTGCGTTGGCTTCTAATAATTCTTTTGCTAATTGTTCCATGATGATCTCCCCCAAGTTAATTCTCCGTACTATAGTAGTATGCAGGGCTTTCACCTAACGTTATTTTCGTACAAGTACTTCGGTAATTATCTATTCAGCAAAAAGCTGCCAAGTTTTCATAATGTAAAAGAATGACTGTTTCACTTTATCATACTGATTCACCGTTGTTAAATAGTGAAAATTAACAGTTTTATTTCTATACCGCTTTTTTCCCCGCTCATTGATTATACCATGTTCGCTCACTTTTGAACAAAGGCATTCTCAAGCAAAAAACCCTGTTTTGAACAGGGTTCTGCCTCAATATCTCGAATGTCGGCTTATATTCAAAAGTATGCCCACCGACATGAGCATCAACGTCAACGACGACCCGCCGTAGCTCAAAAAAGGAAGTGTAATTCCCGTAACAGGCATTAATCCTGTTACGACACCGACGTTAATCATGACTTGTATGGCAATCATCGCTACAACACCGACAGCCAAAAAAGTTCCATATAAATCCGGTGCCCCCAGCGCAATACGAATTCCTCGCCATAAGAGGAGGCTGAACAACAATAAGACGAACGTTCCGCCGATAAAGCCCAGCTCTTCGGAAAGAATCGCAAAAATAAAGTCTGTTTGCGGCTCCGGCAAATAGAAAAATTTTTGTCTGCTTTGTCCAAGTCCTAATCCAAATAATCCTCCCGGCCCGATTGCATAAAGAGATTGAATGATTTGAAATCCTGTACCAAGCGGATCAGACCATGGATCTAAATAGGATGTGATTCGCTTGATCCGATACGGAGCAGACACAATCAGTCCAACAAATCCCACAACTCCCAGCATTCCTAAAAAAGCAAAATGCATAATTCTTGCGCCTGATACGAAAATCATTACGATACACGTCCCGACCATCACCGTGCCCGTTCCTAAATCCGGCTGCAGCATAATCATCCCGAATGCTAAGAATACCAGTCCCAATGATGGTGCCAATCCTCTTTTAAAGGAAGTGATTTTCTTTTGGTTTTCTGATAAAAACTTTGCCAGAAATATAATCATTGCCATTTTCATAAATTCGGAAGGCTGTATCGAAAAGGCTCCTACTCCAATCCAGCTTCGTGCTCCGCCGCGCACCATTCCGATGCCGGGAATCAATACGAGAACGAGAAGCAAAAAACAAATGAGCAGGATGACTTTTGAATAAGTGCGCCAAACCCAATAATCAATGTTCATGATAAAAAACATGGCTACAACGCCCAAGCCGGCAAACAACAGCTGCCGCTTAGCAAAAAAGAAGGAATCGTCAAATTTATACGATGCCCAGACGGCACTGGCGCTGTATACCATGATCATTCCGACAGCTAACAACAAAAGCGTGACCGTAACAAGAATTAAATCAGGAGTTGATTTTTTTGTTGGCAATGGGAAACACCTCTTTTAAGTACAGGCTTTTTTATACTAGCTTATGCACGGCTTGTATAAACATGTCTCCTCTTTCTTCAAAAGTCTTGAATTGATCCCAGCTTGCACACGCCGGGGAAAGAAGAATAACATCGCCGCTTTCCGAAAGTTCATAAGCAACATGCACTGCCTGTTCCACATTATCGACACGTTTTATCTGTTTCATCCCCATTTGCTCTGCAGCCTTGATGAGCTTTGTTGCAGTTTGTCCAAATGTAACAAGCGCTTTAACGTTAATGAAATACGGAATTAATTCATCAAATTCATTTCCGCGGTCCAATCCTCCAGCTAATAAGATAGTTGGCTGATTAAAGGCAGATAATGCTTTTTGTGTCGCCAAAATATTGGTGGCTTTTGAATCATTATAAAACTTTCTTCCATTGATGGTTGCAATATATTGTAACCGATGCTTTACTCCGCTGAATTCTTGCAAAACAGAACGAATGTCCTCGTTTGTCACGCCGCATAATTTCGCCACGCTGAGGGCAGCCAAAATATTTTCTAAATTATGGTTACCCGGCAAGGCGATATCTTGTACTTTCATGACTTCTTCGCCTTTGAAATACAAAGCTCCGTTTTTGATGCATGCACCATCTTCTATTTCTTTAGAAGTTGAAAAATAGATTTTTTGTGCTTTGCTTTCCTTCGAAAGCTCCATCACATCTTCATCATCAGCATTGATGACACTGTAATCATCCGCTGTTTGATTTTTAAAGATGTTTGCTTTTGCCAGTCCGTATTCCCGTTTTGTTCCGTGGTAATCCAGATGAGCTTCAAACAAATTTAATAAAACAGCAATCTTTGGACGAAAGTCTTGTATTCCCATTAGCTGAAAGGAAGAAAGTTCAGTAACAATGACATTGTCTTGCTTCGCCCCTTGTGCTACTTCACATGCCACCGTCCCGATGTTTCCGGCAATCAATGGTTGTTTCTGTCCTTTGTTAAGCATTTCAAATATTAATGTTGTTGTAGTTGTTTTACCATTTGAACCCGTAATCCCAACAAAAGGAGCCTCCGAGATTTTATAAGCCAATTCCACTTCGGTAATAATGGGCACACCTTTTTCCATAGCTGCTTGCAGCAGCGGATTGGAGTACGGAATACCCGGATTTTTCACGATCAGTTCAATTCCTCGATCTAACAAATCAAGCGGGTGATGCCCGCAAATGACTTCCAGCCCCATATCATAAAGCTTTGTTGCCAATGGATTTTCTTCGAGCGGCTTCATGTCATTTACGACAACCTTTGCTCCGAGCTTATGGAGAAGGAGGCTTGCAGCAAAGCCGCTCTTTGCCATCCCTAATACTAATACTTGTTTCCCCTCATAATCTGCTATCATTTTCACTTAACCCACACCTCGATATAAATTCCTAACACCGCAAACAGAAATCCGACAGCCCAAAATGTCACAACGACTCGCCACTCGGACCAACCGCTCAGCTCGTAATGATGATGCAGCGGACTCATTTTAAACACACGTTTCCCTGTCGTCTTAAATGAAATGACTTGAATAATAACGGATAATGTTTCGATGGCAAAAACACCGCCGATGATGGCAAGCAATAGCTCCAGCTTTGTTAAAATCGCCACCGCTGCAAGGGCTCCGCCTAATGCCAATGATCCTGTATCCCCCATGAACACTTTTGCCGGATGAGCGTTAAACACCAAGAAACCGAGCACCGCACCGACTACTGCAATGCAAAAAAGCGCAATCGTATAATTCTCTTGATTGTAAGCCAATACACTGTACGCTCCAAATGCAATGGCAGCTGTACCGGCCAGCAAACCATCCAGCCCGTCCGTTAAATTTACAGCATTGGATGCACCGACGAGCAAGAAAAGAATTAGAAAGAAGTAAGCCCACTGCAAGTCGAAGCTGATATCCGTACCGGGGATTCTTACATCTGTAGAAAATCCTCCTTGTTTATATAACAGGAAAAATACGACGGCAATGACAATTTGACCTATTAATTTCTGCTTAGACGTCAATCCTAGGTTTCGTTTCATTACAACTTTAATATAATCATCTAAGAACCCGATTAGACCGTAGCCGAAAGTAACAATAAGGAGCAGATACGTTTTCGTGTCCATTCCGTACAGTTTCCCAACCATGACAATCGTTGTGACCATGACGGAAATAAAAATCACAATACCTCCCATGGTAGGCGTACCGGATTTCTTTTGATGTGATTTCGGACCTTCTTCTCGAATGCTTTGTCCAAATTTTAAACGACGTAAAAATGGAATAAAAATCGGGGATAAAGCCACTGCGATTAAGAATGCTACCCCTAGTGTAACTAAGATTCCGTGTTCAAGCACAAATAGACCCCCCTTTTTTCTCGCTGCTTACAAACGCTTGAACGTTATTTTACCTGCCGTATTGCCGCGGCCGCTACAAGACGGTCGTCAAAATCAAACACTTCGGTTCCGATAATTTGATATGTTTCGTGACCTTTCCCTGCAATTAAAATAACATCATTCTCTTTTGCAGAAGAAACCGCATGATTTATTGCATCCTTTCGGTCAAGGATGACCTCAAACTGTTTTCCTTCGACCCCTGCGATCATATCGTCTATGATGGCCTGCGGATCTTCGCTTCTTGGATTATCCGAAGTAAAGATCGGCTTGTCAGCATATTCAACCGCAATTCGAGCCATAATTGGCCGCTTCGTACGGTCGCGATCTCCCCCGCATCCCACTATACAATAGACATCTCCTTTTGCAAATTGCCGTATTGTTTTCAATACATTTTCCAGGCTGTCAGGAGTATGAGCATAGTCCACGATAACTGTAAAGTTTTGCCCCTCATGCACCACTTCAAAGCGTCCGGGTACACCTGTCATACGCTCGATAACTCTCACGATAGTTGTAAGCGGCACTTTAGAAACAAGGCAAGCAGCTGTTGCCGCCAACACGTTGTATACACTGAACTTCCCAATCAGCTTCATGTGCACTTGGATTGTGTCTGCAGGTGTAACAAGAGTAAAGGATGTACCGGAGCTTGTCATCGTAATATTTTTCGCATAAATATCACTTTCTTTATCGATTCCATATGTAATCACAGTTGCTTGTGTGCTCGCAATGTAATCCTTTGTTGCATCATCATCATTATTAAGTACTGCATATTTCACCTTATTATGTTGAAAATTGTTTCCGAGCTGGGCAAACAATAAACCTTTAGCATACTTGTATTCTTCCATTGTTTTATGATAGTCTAAATGGTCTTGTGTAAGGTTTGTAAATACTGCTACATCGTACTCGCACCCGTGGACGCGCCCCAAATGAAGGGCGTGAGATGATACTTCCATGACCGCGGTTTGTACCTTCTTCTTCACCATTTCATGGAACATCTTTTGCAATGTTAAGGAATCCGGCGTTGTATTTTTCACTTCAAAAACTTCATCGCCGATTTTCATATTGATCGTCCCAATAAGTCCCGTTGTTTGGCCATGCTCCCGCATAATTTCATTAATAATGTGCGATGTGGTTGTTTTTCCGTTCGTACCTGTAACTCCGATCAAATGCAATTTTTGTGTTGGCTGACCATAAAAATAGTCAGCCAATACCGCCATTGCTCGAGAGGTGTTCTTTACGATCACTACCGGCACCTTCACATCTAACGGCCGTTCTGCAACGATTGCGGCTGCTCCTTTTTGCACCGCTTGCTCTGCAAAGTCATGACCGTCAACGGTATAGCCGTTAATGCAAATGAACAAGCTTCCTTCTTGCACTAAACGGGAATCCATTTCAACAGACGTAATAACGGGATTTTCTTCCGGTATTGCAGGAAAATCATGCAAGCATGATAAAAGTGTATGCAACTTCATATTACTAAATCCTCTCTACCTTTTTATTTAGTTTGTCGTAAATGAACGGGTCTCATACTCTCCCTAATCTCCTAAGTAGATGCGGATTGTGGACCCTTGTTTCACTTTAATACCCGGCATTGGAGACTGCTCGATAATTTTATCTCCCTTGCCGTATGTTTTGATCTTTAAGTCTACCAATTGGCCTTGTAAATCTTTTTTCTTCATTCCCACAAGATTAGGAATTTCTATTAATGGAGTATCTGGCCAAGTCAGTTCTTTTTCTATTTGTCCTTTTCGTTTTTCGACCCCCATTGCCGGAAGCACCTCGCGTAAAATATTTCCGACAATCGGTGCTGCAACTACGCCCCCGAATTGCACGATGCCTTTTGGATTATCAACTGCAATATAGACGACTATTTGTGGATCATCGGCAGGCGCAAAACCGATAAATGATACGATATAGTTATTGTCCAAGTACTTGCCGTCTTTTACCTTTTGGGCTGTACCCGTTTTTCCCCCTACACGATAGCCATCGATATATGCACCTTTACCGGAACCTTTGGCCACTACGTTTTCCAAGGCATAACGAACTTGTTTTGACGTTTCCTCGGAAATGACTCTGCGTTTGACAACCGGTTCTTTCCGTTCTACTACTTTTTTTGTTTCCGGATCTATGAATTCCTTGGCAATATACGGCTGATATAAAATACCGCCGTTTACTGCGGCAGCAACGGCTGCCACCTGCTGAATTGGGGTTACAGAAACTCCTTGCCCGAATGCTGTAGTTGCCTGTTCAACCGGGCCTACCTTTTTTAAATCAAATAAAATCCCTTTTCCTTCCCCTTGCAAGTCAATGCCCGTTTTTTGCCCAAAGCCAAAATCATGTATGTAATCAAACAGGCGCTCTTTTCCTAAACGCTGTCCGAGTTCAACAAATCCTGGGTTACAAGAGTTTTCTACTACTTCCAGAAACGTTTGATGACCGTGTCCCCCCCGCTTCCAGCAGCGCAAGCGCGCACCATCTACTTCCGCAGCACCGTCATCATTGAATGTATCCTTATCTAAATCTACCAACTTCTCATTCAGAGCTGCTGCCAAAGTGATAATTTTGAACGTAGAACCGGGCTCGTAAGTACTCCAAACCGGCAAATTGCGGTTAAAGATTTCCTGCGGAACCTCTTGATAATTGGCAGGGTCAAAATTTGGTCTGCTCGACATCGCCAAAATTTCACCGTTTTTTGGATTCATGGCAATGGCAATCATGCCATCCGGATTGTAAGTGGCCTGTGCAATATCCAGTTCCCGTTCAATAACGGTTTGCACCTTTGTATCAATGGTAAGCTGCAAATCAAGACCTGCCTTTGGTTCTTTATAATCGTCAGCAATGCTCGGCATACGCTTTCCTTTTGCATCCGCATAAAATCGGACATATCCCTTTTCACCGCTTAATTCCTTATCATAGGATAACTCCAACCCCATTAAGCCTTGATTATCAATGCCTGTAAACCCAAGTACGTGTGACAAATAATTTCCGAACGGATAATACCGCACAGAGTCTTCTGCAATGTACACGCCCTTCAACCCTAAAGCACGTATTTCTTTTGCTTTTTCGTGTGAGATCTTTCGTCCCTCGGGTTTAATCCATTGAACTGATCTCTTTTTTGTAACATGACGATAAATTTGTTCCTTGGGTACATCTAATACTGCCGCCAGTTTTTCAGCAGTTTCAGACGGATTTTCAATTTGTCTTGGCACAACAAGAATGGACGGGGCACTTTTATTGGTTGCAAGCGGAATGCCGTTGCGATCCAAAATTTTGCCCCGTTCCGGTTCAAACGGAATGTTGCGGCTCCAGGAATCTTTCGCTCGATCCATCAGCCAATTTCCAAGGAAAAATTGCACATAGCCAAGTCTGACATCAATCACTGTGAAAATGAGAATGCCAGCGACTAATACAAGTATAAGACGTTTTCGAACAGTTACATTGGATACTCGCATATACGAACCTCCTTCCGGTTCAAATATATGCTTGTACCTTCATGATTAGAACATAAGATACCGGGCTCGTCAAGGCGTTTCTGTATGAGTTCGGCAGTTTGGACTAACTATGAACAAAAGACGAACCCCTTTTTTTTCAGCTCTGTTCTACGATGCTGGTACAGAAGCGACCTCCTCCGGACAAGCTGAGCTGGCTACGTAACAAAAATTGCTTAGAGGAATTCGTCCCCTGGCATTCTTTGTTTGGATGGAGGTGGTCAAACAACAAAGCCTATTCGCTCTGCGATCCCGGGTCAGCCTCTTTTTTTTCTTGCTGCTGCTTTTGCGGCGGGCTGAATTTCACTTCAAGAACGTCTCCTGCTTTAATTGGAGATCCTTCTTTTATACTTTGCTCCGTTGCATACCCTTCTCCTGAAGAAGTTAGTTTCAGTTCCAGCAAGTCAGCCACATTGGTTACGTCACGAAGAGACCAGCCGGTCATGTCCGGCATTTTATTGCCTCCGTTTGTAATAAGAAACACTTGCTCACCCTTCAATACGTTCTCTTCGCTTGACGGATATTGCATATCAATATCTCCATCGCCTAACAACACAGGCTTTAAGCCTATCTTTTCAAGTGTTGCCGCAGCTTCTTTGGCAGAAACCCCTGTTACGTCCGGAACGACAATACTTTCATTCTCAGCGGCTGAAGATGGCTCTTTCAATTCCTGCGGCTTAATATTTAAGTACTGCAAAGTATTTTTGGTGACCGATTTAAAGATTTCCGAAAGTGGAGTAGAACCGACATCTGTAGGCTTCAGTTTTGGCTGCTTAATTGACAAGTACACAATCACCTTTGGATTGTCGATCGGCGCCATCCCCAAAAAGGAGAAAATATAATTTTCTCTTCCATGCATATAGCCTTTCGTAACAGGATCCGGAATTTGCGCAGTACCTGTTTTCCCGCCTACTGAATATCCTTCAATCTGATACGGCTTCCCTGTTCCTTTTTCCGATGAAACAACGGTTTCGAGCAACTGGCGTACTTTCTTGGATGTATCTTCTGAAATCGGATGTGAAACAACTTGCGGATGATTTTGCAGTTCCACCTTATTTGTTTCCGGATTGACAATGCGGTCAATAATATACGGCTTCATCATATTACCGCCGTTTGCAATTGCAGTAGCCGCCTGGATTTGTTGAATCGGAGTCACTGTTGATCCTTGTCCGAATGCTGTCGTGACTTTTTGAATAGTAGAATTAAATATAATAGTATTTCTTCCTTCCCCCGGTAAATCAATGCCTGTTTTTTTATCAAAGCCGAATCGGTGCAAATATTGATAGTAGCGATCAAAACCAAGCTTATGCTCCACTAAAATGGAAAAGGCTACGTTAGAAGAACGCTGCACTCCCTCATCAAATGTAATAGAGCCCCATCCTACTCCGTTATGGTCTTTAATTTTTGTTTTTCCTACCTGGTAAGAGCCCGACTGATAATATTCGCTTCCGTTATATACTCCTTCATTAATTGCAGCTGCCAACGTGAAAATTTTCATCGTGGAACCCGGTTCATAAGCATAGTAAATCGGATCGTTATTAAAATATGTAATGTCCCTTTTATTGGGATCAAAGCTTGGACGGCTTGACATCGCTAAAATTTTCCCTGTTTTCGGATCTGCCACAATGCCGATTAAATCCGCAGGCTTATATTCTTCTTCCGCTTTTTTCATTGCGTCTTCCAAAAAGCTCTGGATGCGCTGATCAAGCGTTAAATATACATTGCTGCCGTTTTCAGGAAGTTTTATATCCTCCTTTTTGTCAGGCAGCTTAAGCCCTCGCGAATCTCCCTCAAACTTGATGTATCCATCCTCGGCTTTCAAATATTTGTCCAGGCTTTTCTCTAATCCGATATGTCCTTCCATTTCTTCTTTATCGTTGGTTTTGGCGAACCCCAGTACATAAGAAGCAAAGTTGCCGTTTGGGTACAACCTTGCTTTTCCTTCTATAAAAGCAATTCCGGGCAAATCCATTTTTTCAATCTGCTGCTTCTGCTCTTTTGACAGGCTGCGTCCCGCTGTACCAAACTCCACTTGATACGCCTTTTTATTATTTAAACGCTTTAAAATATCCTGTTCGTCCATTTCCAAAACAGCAGAAAGCTTTTGAGCGGTTTCTTTTTTGTCTTTTACCCTGTCTTCCCCTTTTAAAATTGCTACAACCTTATAAGCCGTTGTATCCTGAGCTAATGGTATCCCGTTTGCATCAAAAATGGTTCCGCGTACTCCTTCAAGCTTTCCATTTTTATTATGTTTTGCAGCAGCCCACTTTTCTAATGATTCCCCGTGCACCTTCGCAAAGACTTGGATATATAAAAATCTTCCAAACAATAGAAAAAAGAGCAGGGAAAATAGTATCATCAAGCATCCTGCTCCCTTATTTGTATTTATTTTTTTGCTTGCCAACATTCCTATCACCCGACTTTATTTTAATCCTTTTACATTGTTTTCGTTAATTTCGAGTCCCATCTCTTTTGCTTTTTCCGCAATGCGTTCGTATGTACTGAGCTGCTGAACTTCCGCGTTTAAATCACCATTCATTTTCTTCTGCTTAATGATGGCATTTTCAAGTTTGGACACCTCTGCATTAACATTGAACATGCGGGCCTTATTAGAAATAAACGTAACGGATGCATAAAGAAGAAAGCCGATGAAGGCAACATACAACAGTTTTTCAAAACGGGTAACCCCTGATCGTTTTACAGCCGGCTTTTGCATTTGTTTTGGTGCTTGTGACTGCTGCTTTTGTTTATTTATTTTGACTGCAAGATTACTCAAAACGTTTCCCCCTTATTTCTATAATTTTTCTGCAATACGAAGCTTTGCAGATCGAGAACGGTTGTTCTCTTCCAGCTCTTGCTCCGAAGGTAAAATCGGTTTTCTCGTAATCAACTTCAATTTCGGTTTAAATTCATCCGGAATAACAGGAAGCCCTGGAGGCAGCGGAGGTGTCGTACTGTACTTTTTGAAAGTTGTTTTACATATGCGATCCTCCAATGAATGGAATGTAATGACGCTGATTCGCCCGCCCGGCTTCGTGACATCGATAGCGGCTTCAATGGCTTCTTCAAACGCCCTCAACTCATCGTTTACCGCAATGCGAATCGCTTGAAACACACGTTTAGCCGGATGGCCGCCTGTACGTCTCGCAGGAGCCGGGATTCCCTCTTTAATGATCTCCACCAATTCTCCGGTTGTTTCAATTGGTTTTGTGTTGCGATAAGTTTCGATTTTTCTTGCGATTTGCTTTGAGAACTTTTCTTCTCCGTATTGAAAGAAAATGCGTACTAAATCCTCGTATGACCATTTGTTCACAACATCATAGGCTGTTAAACGAGCATCTTGATCCATTCTCATGTCTAACGGGGCATCATGATGATAGCTGAATCCTCGTTCCGGCGTATCCAATTGCGGAGAAGATACTCCTAGATCGAACAATACGCCGTCTACTTGTGTAACACCAATGGCCGCCAATTCCTCTTTTAAATGGCGGAAATTGCTTTTTATAATTGTGAACGGATTCCCGTAAGCAGCTAATTTTTCTTGTGCGTGCCTAATAGCTGTTTCGTCTTGATCAAACGCAATCAATCTTCCTTCAGGGGAAAGCTGCGATAACAAATAGGAGCTGTGTCCAGCGCCGCCGAGCGTACAATCAACATATACGCCGTCAGGACGGATGTTCAGGCCGTCTACCGTCTCCTTTAGTAATACTGTTACGTGTTTAAACATGGATGCACCTACTTTGTAAAATGATTCCTCTAATTCTATAGCAACTCTTTCATTATATAATAAATTCTACCATCTTTTCTCGGAATTTTAATAAAATAATGTTGCAAAATCGCAATAATATGCTTACATTTTCATTACTTATTGTTTGCCGAGCATGAATTCCTCATGCGGAAGAAAAAAGATATAGGATGTCTTACAATATATCCCGCATTATAATAGTAATTCGTTTATCAATAAAAAAATCCTGCAAGTTTTCTGCAGGATTTCACTTTAAAGTGATAAGAAAGTATAAAATAAATTGCACCATACTCTCTTGTCCCCCATGCACAAGGAACACTTCAGAGCATTACGTCGCACGCAGAAAAAACGCGCTTTTTCAAGGAACTAAGGTTGCCACCTGCACACCAGAGGTGGCAACCAA
This sequence comes from Bacillus sp. (in: firmicutes), assembly GCA_041920565.1. GTDB lineage: Bacteria > Bacillota > Bacilli > Bacillales > Bacillaceae_G > JAGHKQ01. Next base: position 39,121 of record JBHGXS010000133.1, read on the forward strand.
GTGTTCTTTATTAACATTTTACAATCTTATGATGAGCATTCCATTCGAACGGAAGATTCACGGCTTGGCGAATGAAATCAAACCCATATTCATTCAAGTAATAAAACACATTCCATACTCGTTCTTGCAGCAATCCTAGCGGCTGAAGAGAAGTTTCAATGCGACGGAATTTATTTAATTCCACTGCATGCCGGTTTTCAATGTTTTTCTGAATGGCACGTTCAAGAACAGAAAGTTGCTGTTCAATTTTTTGTTTATTTTTTTGAGCAAATGGTTCCATAGCCGGGTTAACGCGGACAGCAAGCTCCTGCAGCGCCTGATGAATGTCTTCTATGCTGCTGCGAGCTCGTTCGAACTCTTCTTCGATCGGCTCAGATACTTGATTCTCCAGCCAATCTTCCCGAAGCATTGCAACCTTTTTTGCAAAAATATCTTGTACACTGATTTTAAGATCTTGTACATCCGTCGCAATGGAACGTTCTAAATAGCTGATCATATGGCGAGCAACAACAGGAGGCATAAGAAAGCCTGCTGCATAAAACACTTGCCGCAGCTCACTCCAATAAGCCACCTCGCCAGGCCCTCCAATAAATGCAAGCGTCGGAAATAGGTACTCTTGCATCAGAGGTCTCGTTACAACATTATTGCTGAGAAGCTCCGGTTTTTCTTTTGCAATCCGGCTCAATTCTTCATAACTAAATGTCACAGAACCATCTTTGCATGAAAACAGACCATTGTCTTCTTTTTCGAGAAGCCATCTTTCTCCATCGATATGCATGAAAAGATGGATGGCTTGTTCTTTTGTTGCAATAAGCGGAGTATAGCCGCTCTCTTTTAGTAAGTTTTTCTGCATGCTAAGCCCTTTTTGCAGCTCTTCATGACGGGAAAGCAATGTCTGAAAAAAGGGAGCTTCCAGCTTACGCAGTTCTTTATCTCCTGAATCAATAAGAACCAATCCGTCTTCTTTAAACAACTCGATAATAATGTGAGCAAAAAAGTCGACGTATGTATGGGATTTATCCAGGCAATCTTTAATAAAATGCAGCATGTCGTTTGTGTACTTCGTTTCTTTATATGTCTTGAATATATCTTGCACCCAATTCCAGCAAAGCTCCTTATCAAGAGCTGTCTCAGAAGCGGTGCTTTTTTGAATGTGTTTTTGCGGGAAAACGAATTTTTTTATGCTTCGTTCTTTCGTTACATAGACATGGTTAATTTCATCTATATCATGATCTTCACCTGCAATCCAAAATACCGGAACCACCCGAATACCCAATTCTTCTTCCTGCTGTGCGGCAAGCTGCAAAATGGAGATAATTTTATGGATTGTATACATCGGTCCTGTTAATAAACCTGCCTGCTGCCCTCCAATGACAACATACGTATCATCATTCTGCAGCGCGTGGATATTTTCAATCGTTTTGCTGCCGGCATTAAAGCGTTCGTGATACTTCAATAAATAGGAAGCCAGCTTTTCACGCTCAAAAGTACGCTCCTTTAAATCTTCCACTCTTTTCTTCATCTGGTCCATCGTATAGTCAAAATGTGCCGTTATCTCTTTTTTACCGGATAAATAATCTCCTGCTGCACCGGACAGAGAGAAAGAGATTTCTTGTATATCCATATAATTCTTCCTTTCATATGTAAAGGTAATATCTTTTCGTTCGTATATCATTCACATGAAAATTGTAGTCAAAGTTAAAAGGAAAAGCAAAAAATTTCTCCTACCTTCTTTCATTTTCCAACCCTTTAATAGAATAATACAAAAAACGCAAGATGGGAGCAGGTTTGTTTTGTTTATCCGCCTCAGTTAAAATATGTCCGATAATGGCTTCAACCTCTGTTTTGCGTCCGTGCTTTACATCCATGAGCATGGATGAATGATTGTTTGCCGTTTTCTCGCAAACAGATTGCACTCTCTTCCATTGTTCCTCTCCGTTTCTCACTCTGAGCACGTCAATTGCCTCTTCAAAGACAAGCTGCATCGCGCGAAAGAGGAAAGGATTACGGAGCAATACACCGTTTTTCACTCCGTAAAGTGCTGTGAGCGGATTAATGCAAGCATTGATGATGAGTTTGTTTGTCATTACATTCAGCCAATCCGTTTCTGCTGTAACTGGAAAAACACCATTTTTAAAACAGCGCAAAAATGGTTCAAAGCTCTCCGGTTTTCCTTGAATGATTCCAAGCTTTGTAGTTCCATTTCCTGTATGTTCGACGGTTGTGGCGTTTTTCCTCTTAGCTCCGTGCTCTACTATTCCTGCAGCAATATTTTGTGTCATGTTCTCAAGCATGGAAATATGGCTCATGCCGTTTTGTAAAAACACAAAATGCTCACACGCCGTTTTCTTCAATATATATTCGAGCAGTTCCGGAAGATGATATTGTTTTACGGCAAACAGCACGTAATCGTCAGCATACAGTCCGTCCGTCCAGCATCGAGCTTGTACAGATACTTTGTCCCGCTCTCCGTTCCTTACACAAGTAACTCCATCTTTTAAAAGCGCATCGGCTTGTTCCTGCGTCCTTGTATAAATGGTCACCTCTTGCATTTGCTTTCGAAAATAATAAGCATACAACAACCCGATCGATCCACCGCCGACAATTCCAATCTTCATAATCCTTCTCCTGTATAAGTTTTACATTTAGTGTAACAAACTTTATGAAAAAATACTGCGGGAAAAATAAAAATATAGACTCCTTCGTTCTTCATAATTTTAGCTAGTTAAGTTATAATAGTATTATAAATATTTTTACTTTTCTTTATTTCACACCAAGAAAAGGAAGTGAAACATATGTACATTCCAAAGGTAGAACGTTTACTAGTCAACTACAAAACTCTTGAAGAGTTTAAAAAGTTTAAAGGCTGCGGAGCACAAGAACTATCCATGTTAGAAGATTTGCAGGCAAACATTATTGAAAACGACAGTGAATCTCCGTTTTACGGAATTTATTACGGCGAATCACTTGTTGCAAGAATGAGCTTATATGTTGTGCAGCCTTCTGAGTACTCCATACCGAAACAAGAGTATTTGGAACTGTTCAAGCTTGAAGTGCTTCCTACATTTCAGCAAAAAGGGTTTGGCAAAGCATTAGTAGATTACGCAAAAAGTTTAAACATGCCGATCAAAACGACGGCTCGCGTGAATTCCGAAGAGTTTTGGCAAAAGCAGGGCTTCCAAAAAACAACATTGCATGAAGGTACGGCGTACATTTGGTATCCAGAAACAAAAATGAATGCGGTTTCAAATGGAGAATCAGCATAAAAACAAACTCTTCTCCTTTGCAAAAGAAAACAGCTGCGGTTATAACTGCAGCTGTTTTTTATTTCTCGATTTTCTCTAATACATTTCTTTCGCGCAGAAGCTGTACCTTTTTCTCGTGTTCTACCGACTCTAACACCACTACATTTCTCTTTTTATCAATATAATCAAAAAGCGTCCTGTATTCTTCTTCGAGCACCGCCAACTTTGTCAGCAGCACTTCGTTTTCGCTGAGCAGCGCTCGCTTTTCTTGTTCCAACAATTCTACTTGAGCATATAGCTGCTTCTCGGTTCCCTTCTCCTGCAGCTGCTGTAAAAAGGCAATGACATCACTTAACGTAAAAGAATGGGATACATGCTCTTTTTGGGTTTCTGCTTTTATGGGTTCTTCACGTACTACGGCTTCTTTACGAAGTCTCTTAGCTTCCTCTATTTCAGCCTTATGTTGCTTTCTTACATAAGAATTCCATCGAAATCCGCATGCAGCCGGCGTTCTTGACAGGTGACGACCAACTTCTTTAAAGGCTGACAGTTGTGTCCCGCCTTCTTTAATATGGCGCAATACAACTTCCGTTAAGAGCAAATCTTCTTCGTCAGTCCAGGCATCTTGACGAGTTGTTGCCATCATCAACCCCTCCTTAGTCGTTTTTACTAAACATATGCGGCTAATAGAGGAGATAGAATGACAAACCGAAGGATTTTTATTTTTTACTTAAAAAGGACGCTACGGCTTCGTGATGAGCATCACCTTCCCATAAAACAGCGCACTGCTCAATTTCCTCTCTCATCCGTTCTTGTAAACATGTTTGCTCCCATTTCCGCACTGCTACCTTCTTATACGAAGCAAGTACTTCTGCACGAGGAGAAAGTGTTTCTTTTATCCAGCTTCGACATGATAGTTTTAAATCTCCCTGAAATATTGCATGAATAAATCCAAGCTTATGCGCTTCCTCAGCATGGTAGCGCTTAGCTGAATATAAAAGCGTCATTGCCTGGTCATGGCAAAGCTTTTCATACAGCATAGTCGCTCCTCCCCATCCCGTTGTAATCCCAAGTTGTCCTTGTATAAATCCAATTTGTGCCCCTTCACTGGCAAAACGATAGTCGCAAGCTGCGGCAATTTCGCAGCCTCCTCCTACAGCTGTTCCGTTTAATAAAGCGATTGTTGGTTTTGGAAGCGTCATTAATCGGTATAGGATAGCGCCCATTTTGCTCAGCATTCCAAGCGCCTCTTCCTTTGTATGTAAAGAATGAAACTGCTGCAAATCTCCTCCGGAACAAAACGACTTTTCACCGGCACCTGTTATAACTACAGCTTTATCTGTTTCATTTTGCCCAATCTCTGTTAATGTTCTGTCCAACGCATCCATGACATCGTAATCGATGGCATTCCGTCGTTCCGGACGGTTTATTGTGATCCACACAATTCCTGATTCATCTCGTTCTACAATTAGCTTCTTCATTTTGCTCTCTCCCTCATTTTCTAGTCTATGTATCCTTCGAGACAAAGAAGCAAACTCCTCTTAAAAAATAAATAAACGCAAGGGAATTCCCTTGCGCTTACGCATCAGCAAACATTATTTGCTGACAACTTCTTTACCTTTGTAAGTACCGCATGCCTTACATACACGGTGAGCTAGTTTCATTTCACCACAATTTGGGCATTCTACCATACCAGGTACGGATAATTTAAAGTGTGTACGACGTTTTCTTTTTACAGTTTTAGATGTTCTTCTAAAAGGTACAGCCATTATTCCCACCTCCTTAAACAGAGTCAGATTCATATGAAGACCGCAGGCGGACTTCGCGCGTTTACTTGTCAAAAAACTTTGCAAGTCCAGCTAATCGAGGATCGATTTTTTCTGTTTTTTCCTTTTCAGAAATCACTTGCCAGTCTTGACCTTTGGTAGGTGCTCCGTCTGCAGGTTCCGCTTCTTCGCTGAACACTTGCAACGGGATTTCCAGAAGTATATTTTCCTTAATTACGGGAAGTAAGTCAAGTACTTCTCCTTCTAAATAGTGAAAATCTTCATCACCTTCGTATTCCGATTTCGCCAACAAAAACACTTCTGTTGTATGGATATCAAACGGAAACGGTACGTCTACTAACGTACGCGAACAAGGCAGCACCATTGTTCCCGTAATATGCAGATGAAAGGTCACTTTGTCAGAGCCGAAATCGACTCTTCCTTGTACATGAACCGGTGAAATCTCTCGAATGTCCGTGTTCATTTTTTTCAATTCACTTACGTCTGCCATTTCATCTAACGTTAGTCCTTTATGTCGATATTTTTGAAGCTGATGAATTGACCATTTCATAATTTAATCACCTCAAGGCAACAAAGAAAATTATAGCTTTGACTGATTCATTTGTCAATATTTTTTCTTTACACTATAATGATAAGTATTAACACACAATATATACAGAGTATCACGTTTTTATACGAAAAGAAATAAAACTTTACTTGAACACGATTTTTGCTTCTGCATGAAAAGCTGTACGAAAAAGAGAGGAGGACAGCAAATGAAGGCTGCTGGCGTTATCGTTGAATATAACCCGTTCCACAACGGTCATGCTTATCATTTGCAAGAAACGAAAAAGTTAACAAATGCTGATGTAGTAGTCGCCATCATGAGCGGTCATTTTTTGCAGCGAGGAGAACCTGCCCTTGTTTCCAAATGGATTCGTGCGAAAATGGCGTTAGAAGGCGGGGTTGATGTTGTTATTGAACTCCCTTACGCATTTGCTACGCAAAAAGCGGAAACCTTTGCAAGCGGAGCCGTTTCTTTATTACATGCATTAGGGGTACAAGAGGTATGTTTCGGAAGCGAAAGCGGCAATATTGAAAGCTTTATTCATACATTATCGTTACAACAACAATGCATGGAAGCGTTTGATCAAAATGTTCGTCAAGGAATGAAAGAAGGGATCAGCTATCCGAAAGCGTTGGCAGAAGCCTTTTCTTCTCTACATAAGGAAGAACACGCGGTTGATATGTCCAAGCCAAACAACATTCTAGGATTTCATTACATACAAGCCATTCACAAGCAAAACAGTTCCATCGTTCCCAAAACTGTTGCACGCCTGAATGCCCAATATCACGACGAGAACTTTGCTTCCGCTACTATCGCAAGCGCAACCAGCATAAGAAAGCGGCTGTTGGCCACATCTTTTGACTTTTCGACCATTGAAGGAGTTGTTCCCCGCTCCACTTACCGACATCTTAAAGGCTATTATCATACATATGGACTGTTGCATGATTGGGAGCAATACTTCTCTTTTTTAAAGTATCGTTTACTCTCCTCCACGGCCAGCCAATTACATCATGTATATGAAGCAGAAGAAGGATTGGAAAATCGATTGTTGTCCCATATCAACGATGCGGATTCTTTTTCTTCTTTTATGGAGCGAATTAAAACGAAACGATATACATGGACGCGTTTGCAGCGCCTTTGCTTACATATACTAACAAACACCACAAAAGAAGAAATGAGCAATGTGAACAAGCAAGAAACAGCTCCATACATCCGCATTCTCGGTATGTCTAAAAAGGGACAAATGTATCTGTCTTCAATAAAAAAGAATGTTTCTCTGCCTCTTGTAACGCGTTTACAGGCATTTCGGCATCCGCTTTTGGAGCTAGATAAAAAAGCAAGTGCAGTTTATACATCTATTTTTCCCGAACCGCTCCGTTCCAAACTAGTAAAACAAGAATTGACACATCCTCCTTTACGTTACGATGAAGACTCTCAAGTGTTCTTATAATCAAAAAAGGCTGCTTCAAGCAGCCTTCTTTATTTTTTCTCCGGCAATTTTGCCAGATAGTTCAGTGCATCATCCAATGTATCAACCGGAACAATCTTCATTTTTGTACCGATATCCGTTGCAGTCTTAACCGCTTCCTTATAGTTAGAACCCGGTTCCCCTTTTTGGTTCGGGGCAAAGAAAATCTCTGCTCCAGCGTTGCTCGCCGCAATAATTTTCTGTGAGATTCCTCCAATCGGCCCTACCTGACCTTTTTCGTCTATTGTTCCGGTTCCTGCAATTTTATAGCCTTTTGTTAAATCTTCTTTTGTAAGCTGGTTGTAGATTTCAAGGGTGAACATCAAGCCTGCTGACGGACCTCCGATTCGATGCGAATCAATGGTGACCTTTGGCTCAACTTTTAATTCTTGATCCGTCACGATAGAAACGCCAATGCCAACTCGATTGGGAGCTCCTTTAATGGGTTTTAGCGAAAACGTTTCGCTTTTTTTCTTTTTATCGCGAATGAAATCAATTGTGACTTTGTCACCCTTCTTTTTGGTGTTCATGTAATCAATAAATTCTTGGGCTGTTTTCAGCTTGTTTCCGTCTACGGCTTGCAAACGATCTCCAAGCCGCAATCTTTTATAAGCGGGCATATCTTCTACTACATCCAGTACAAGCACTCCTTTATTGTCCATCGCAACAGGTTTGTTTGCACGGGTATAAGCATTTAATATAGCGGCATCCTTTGATCCTTTCATCATGTACAGCTGTTGGAACTGATAGTCCTCATCAGACTCCCCTTTTTGCAAAATCTCGTCCTCCCGATAAATTTCATGATATTTATTGAATTTGGCTGCAATATAATTGATGACGTTCGCTTTTGACATAGAGACTGTCACCAACATAAAATCGCCTTTTTCCTTATACCCGTCTTCGACCTTCACATACGGCTCGAGCTCTTCCGCAAGACCCGGCTTTGTAATATAATAAGGCAGCTGAATATAGGTAACGCCAACAGCAATAATAACAGCAAGCAAAAATACGTTTAAATACCGAAACCGTTTAAACATTATGCGTCTCCTTCCATTTCTGAATCAATCCCTTGATCGTGTCAATATGCTTTGCCGCTTCTTCTTCTCCCACCTGTACAATTTCTTCTATGTTCGTGAATGCGCGTGAGCTGAATCTCTCAATGGCTGGACGCATCATTAAGTCCGAAGCTATCTCCCTGTTTCTCACAAGCTCGTGCTGCATAATCTCTATGCTTTGCATGATCACATCGTAAATAGAAGTTACTTCCCCGTTTACTTTAATAGGGGAAACATCTACAGCAATCACGATATCAGCGCCAAGACTTTTGACGACAGAGACAGGAATACGATCAATTACTCCGCCGTCCACTAATAATTTTCCGTTCACTTTTTCCGGAACAAAAATACCTGGCACTGCAATACTTCCACGAACCGCCTCTGCAATCGGGCCTTCCGTAAACACTACCTTTTCGCCCGTTAAAATGTCTGTAGCCACTACTGCCGTCGGTATATCAAGGTTTTCAAGATTTTTGTTGTATGTAAACATTCTAATCATATCTTTTACGCGTTTACCAGCGATAAACCCCATTTTAGGAACAGTAAAATCCAAATAATACTTCCGCTTAAAAATTTTTGCCAAACGATAGAGCCGATCAATATCTGATCCGGCAGCATAAAAAGTGGCCACCAATGCTCCCATGCTGCTCCCGGCAATCATATCAATCGGAATTCCCGCTTCTCTTAATACTTTAATAACACCAACGTGCGCGAAGCCTTTTGCGCCGCCTGAACCAAGCGCAAGACCGATTTTCGGTTCCATCATCATCACCCCTCCGGAAGTGATCTCTTAAAAAATGACTTCCTCTTCCTATCTTATGGTCTAAACAAGCCCCCTATCCTCGTATACTTAAATGACAGTTTGGACACATATTTGAGAAAAAGGAGACAATCCGATGCATGCAAAACTAAAAACATTTGTATTATCAGCTGCTGTCACCTGTTTAACAGCTTCGCTTATCGTAAATCCCCAAGCTTCATTAGAAGCCTCCATTCGCGGTTTAGACATGTGGTGGGAAGTAGTGTTCCCTTCTTTGCTTCCTTTTTTTATTGTAGCTGAATTGCTCATCGGACTGGGTGTCGTCAGCTTCATTGGCGTACTGCTTGAACCGTTCATGCGCCCTTTATTTCGTGTACCGGGCGTAGGCGGTTTCGTATGGGCTATGGGAATGGCTTCCGGTTTTCCCTCAGGAGCAAAGATAAGTGCACGTCTTCGGCAAAACGGACAGCTCACCCGAACAGAAGCGGAGCGTCTTGTTTCCTTTACTAACTCTTCCAACCCTCTCTTTATTTTCGGAGCGGTTTCCGTCGGTTTTTTTCATAATCCGAATTTAGGCGTGCTGCTGGCTGCTTCTCATTATATCAGCAACTTTTGTGTTGGTCTTCTCATGCGTTTTCACGGTAATGATAGAAAGCAAGAAAAAATAAATACCCGTTTATTTTCCATCGCTCACGCCTTTCAAATTCTTCACGAAAAGCGGATGGAAGAAAAGCGCCCGATTGGAAAATTGATTGGAGATGCCGTGTTATCATCTATTCAAACACTTCTCATGATTGGTGGTTTTATTATTTTATTCTCAGTTATTAACAAAATGCTGACAGTCATCCATATTATGGATTTTTTCGAGTCTGTTATTGCATACATCCTGTCGCTCGTAACCATTCCGTCTCAATTCAGCATTCCGCTTTTTTCCGGCATGTTTGAAATTACGCTCGGCAGTCAATTGACCAGTCAAGCAGAAAACGTATCCTTGCTTCATCAAGCCGTGATTACTAGCTTTATTCTAGCTTTTAGCGGGTTATCTATTCAAGCGCAGGTCGCCAGTATTTTAGCAGAAACAGACATTCGTTTTCGCCCGTATTTCATCGCCCGAGTCATGCAAAGCATCATAGCTCCAATTTGCACGTATTTGCTATGGAAGCCGCTATATGTCAATTTACATACGTTTCAAGATGTTCCTGTTTTTTCGCCCCTATCGGAAAGCTGGCACTCTGTAAATATATATGGACCGCTGTTTACACTTATTTGTTTGTATATCTATCTTTTCCTTCTGTTTCGCAAAGCATGGAAGCGCTAAAAGGCATTCGCCGAGAACGAATGCCTTTTCTTTATAACGATTTAAACTTTTCTCTTAATGCTTTTTCAACTGCCGGAGGCACAAGATCCGTCACATTGCCTCCGTATTTTGCCACTTCCTTTACAATGCTTGAGCTTAAAAAAGAATACTGATTGTTCGTCATCATGAAAAATGTTTCTACGTTTTCCTCCAGCTTGCGGTTCATGGCCGTAATCTGCATTTCGTATTCAAAATCTGAAACCGCCCGCAAACCGCGCAAGATAGCGTTTGCATTTTTCATTCTCGCATATTCTACAAGCAACCCGCTATGTACATCTGTTTTTACATTTGGAATGTCTTTTGTCACTTCACGAATGAGCTCTAATCGTTCTTCTGCCGTAAACAGCGGTTTTTTGGATGAATTGTTCATTACAACCACATGAACTTCATTAAATACTTTGGCTCCTCGCTTGATAATGTCTAAGTGTCCTAACGTAATCGGGTCAAAGCTTCCCGGACAAATTGCAATGCTTGCCACTTCTTATTCCCCCTGCTCCTCATACTTATAAATTGAGATGGCTGTAATGCCATAGTTTTCGTATTTTGTACGTGTCAAATTGCCGATTTGCTGCGGAAGCTCGACCTCAACAGCATGTTCTGCCATAATGATGCCGGTTTTTTTCAGCAAACCATGGGTATCTATAATACTCATCAGTGACACGATTTTCTGATCTTTATACGGCGGATCAAGTAAAATTAAATCAAATGACAATTCGCGTTTTAATAAAGCTTTTAACGCCCTCTCCGCGTCATTGCGATAAATCTCGGCTTGCTCCGCAAGCTTGCATGATTCGATATTTTGCCGAATTGTTTGAACAGCTTTGCCATTGCGATCTACAAAAATAGCCTTATCCATTCCGCGGCTTAAAGCTTCAATGCCGAGACCGCCGCTGCCGCCGAATAAATCCAGAGCAATCCCTCCATCAAAATACGGACCAATGATGTTAAAGATCGCTTCTTTTACCTTATCCGTAGTCGGACGGGTTGACATTCCGGGAACAGCTTTCAATGGATGACCCTTGCATTTTCCAGAAACAACTCTCATGTTTTTCACTACCTTTTTGCACTTTAGTCCTTTCTAATCCTATCATAAAACGAAAGAAAGAAAAATAATTACAGCCTATGAAAATTTCGTCCACCTATGTATAAGCTTATATGAATTGGACATAAATAAGGATAACAACATCAATGATGTTGTTGCCAACCGCGGAGAAGACTTACGTTTCCCCATAAGTTCTTCCTCCGGTTTCTCCTCTCCCTTTGCCTTCTTTCTAGTGTATCACTAGAATAAGAAGGACCCTGCTTTTGCATAAAAAGCAGGGTTTTTGTTTTAGAAGGCAAATTTTAACGTATTCCGAAAGAAATCTCCCTCTTCCAAGACATGTTCACGCTGTGGTCAAGCGAAGAAAGACTTGTCTCTTTCTGAACGCGTATTCCAATGCGAATGCGGGCTTGTGATAGACAGAGACCACAACGCTTCGATCAACATCAAACACAAAGGATTGCGGCTGTTGGCATAAATCCGATATAGAGCATGGAGCAGGATCCATAGCTCGGTCCATTTTGTATCCTGAGGTGCAAGTACCCGAAAATCCCCCACCTCTAAGCGAAGCGTAGGTGGCAGGTCATTCACACATCGTCAATCAAGACTTCATGTTTATGTATGGTATGCGGCATTTCCGTCCAAAGGCTGGAAATGCTTTTCTTATGTATTCGCAATCTTTTCAAGAACGTTTACAAATGGTACAGTTAAGTTGAGGAGGAGAAAAGCATGATTCAACGTTTTATTGAATTAGGTGAAGGATATTCTGATCTTTATGAGCTGGTGGAAATTGCAAGGGCAAATCAGCACCGCCTTGCCCATATGCTGCAGCTCAATACCACCATTAATAATAAAGCCGTTTGCTCTTTTGTTGTGGTGCTGCATCCAACTGCAACGGGCAGCTTTCAACCGTTGTACATATGCCGCGAAGGAATTACAGTTTTACCTGATAAAACAAGCAAACGAATTGAATTGTTTGAAGAAACAGCAGCTGCGCTTGGAAAAGAAATCATCCGGTTTGATGTAAAACCATCAAGCATTTTCCACGAAAAAGAATTGTATTTTAATCATTTAATCGGAATTTTGCGCATGAACCGTATCATTCCGCCGCTTCAATAAAAAAGGACTGTCCGCAAACAGTCCTTTTACAATTCTGCTTTATAGTCGTATTCTTTCGCACGGTCCGGTCTGGATTCAAATTCCGTCTTTAAAAACGGCCGGTACGAAGGCTCTATTTTTTTTACAAATTGAAGCTGACCGAGCTTCTCCATTAATTGATCCACATGCTCCATGTCACAGTACAGCACAACATATTTCAAACGTCTGGATATATAATGAATATTGCCGTACTTTCGAAGAAGCTTTGCATATTTTAATGAATGTAAGTAAACAATGATTCCTTGTCGTTGTCCGAACATAAATTTCTCCTTCATCCTCACTAAATCTCTACTCCCATTTTACCAAAAATGACACTTCCGGCAATGGTGTTCTTATTATCGGTCAATCTTTATTTATAAAATCGGAGGATACATTATGAATTTAGAAGAGATATGGGAAGTTTTTTTGCGTGAGCTGGAAATGAACCCTCTTATTGACAGTTGTTATAAAAAAAATGTAACCGGTATCCCTTTTCTATATGTATCCACTTATGTTACGGCAGATGAATGCAAATTACAAGCTTCCATCCAAAAAGCTGCTGCAGAAGCAATGAAGGGAAAGCAATTGCGGGCCGAATGCATTTTTGTTAGGAAGAACTCCAATTTGTTTGTATTTCGGCACCGGTTCTATGTTCCGCTCCGAAAAATGTTTTGCTGCGGCAATCTATGCATTGATTGTGTACGATTTCGAAGCAATTAGAAAAAACGAGGTGCATTCACCCCGTTTTTTTGCAGCCGCAGCTTCCTCCTGAACCGCACCCTCCGCCGCAGCCCATAGAATCGAAAAATGGATTCCCTGTTGGCACCTTAATGGACGGAGAAACTTCTTGTCCAATTATGACACTGATTTCATCAAGCAGCTTTTGCACTTCATTCTCTGCTTTCTTAAAATTAGCAATGGTTTCATGCAAGTCCACTTGTCGTTTCAGCTCGCGCATTTCCTTTGTCACAACATGATAATCAGGATGATACTTTCCGAAACGCTGGACCTCTTCATACCGGTCTTTCATTGCCGTAAATTTACGAATCAGCTCCTGGGCAACGGCATCATGCTGCAATGTATATAAACACTGACGATAACGTTCTGCTATTTCTGATTGGATAACCATGCGGGCTAAAGCTTCCGCTTGGTCGAGAATTAAGACGCTCTCAAACGTTGCAATCATCATAACACCTCCGGTTACTATCTTATCATATTTGCGATAGAAACCATAATTCCTGCTCCCGGCACTATTACACACAAATGTGGTCTGAAACGTTATATCTTGTAATACCCCATTTGTTTTCCTCTACCGTTATAAAGTTTGCACATGCATTTGTCAACGGTGTAAGAAATGTAACTTCCTCCGGTGCTATCGCAGTAAGAATAGCTTTTATAGCATGAGAATGAGCCACGATGATAATCCGTTTTCCTTCATGTTTCTTTGCTACATCTTGGAGTGCAGAAAAGCAACGCTCTACAAGTTCCTCATCTGTTTCCATCCCCTCTACTTTGCCTGCCGCAATCTTCTTGCGAAATTCGGAAACAGGTTTACCGGAAGCCTCTCCAAAATTCCGTTCCATAAATCGTTCATCCAAATGAATAACACCCAATCCAACAGCATCAGCAATCACTTGTGCTGTTTCACGGGCTCGTACTAACGGACTGCTTATAATGACGTCCCATTTTTCGTTTTGTAAAAACAGCGCGCTTTGTGCAGCTTGTTTTTTCCCTACTTCGTTTAACGGGATATCTTCTCTTCCTTGAATAATCTCTTGAAAGTTCCAATCAGTTTGTCCATGTCGTACTAAACAAATTTCCGTCATGCTTTAGCTCCTTTTTATTTGTTACGATAGTTATTGTAACAAAACTTTTGCATGACGGACAGTTATTTTTGTTTCCATTCCGTTTATAAGCCGTTTTGCTGTTTCATGTATTGAAACATTTCAATCATGATGGATGCCATTGTCAGCTGATTTTGAAACTTTGACACACGATCCGGTATTGTTTTTTTGTAATAATGCATGGAAGCCAATTCAAATGCTTCGCGGTCATTCGGATTGCGGCTTAGTTTACGATACCATTGCGGCTGTTCTCTAATAAACTTTTGCAGCTCCTCTCGTGATTGAAGGTATTCCATGACCTCTCTTCTCATACAAACTCCCCCAATAGATTAATCCTTTTGAAAATGAAATGGATTATTTTGCGTCCGCTGCGATGAACCGGAAGAGTTTGGACTTTGAAACTGCTGAATCACTTGTTGAACGCTGCCGATTGCATTCGTTACGCTTGATATATGAGTTTGAATTTGATCCATGTCTATCTTTTTTATAAATGACATCATTTGTCCTACAAAACCTGGTTGTGCTGTTTCTTGCGAAGCGTTTGCAGTCGATTCTGCCGCTCCTGCTCCGTCCGGCTTATAGGCGTTCCATATTTGATCGTTTTCTCCAAGCAGATACCACTCTTCATAAAACTGCTGCCACGTTTTTTGACCGCTGCGCACGGCAGAAATCATCTTTGGATGTTTTCGAGCGAATTCCTTAAATCGCTGCACGGAAGGATGTAAGTCTCCTTTCTTTCTCATCGTTTCTTCACCTCAACAGATATAGATTTTCTCTACTTATATTGTAGAAAGGACATCAAGGGAAGGTTCGCCTATTTTTTAGGCTCTTTTGACATAAAAAAAGAAAACTCCGTCCCGAGCTTTCATTGTCTAATAAAGTTTTGTGTATAATATTTTTCAAAAACACCGACCCCAAGTTCTGTAAAGTCCTTATTTAATATATTTTTGCGGTGTCCTTCACTGTTCATCCACCCCTGTACAGCAGCTGCTGCATCCACATAATTCATCGCAATATTTTCCCCGGCAAGCTGAAATGAGACATTTCCTCGTTTCAGCCTGTCTCCCAACGTTCCGAATTTCGGAGATCGGTGATCAAAGTAGTTTTCTTCTTTCATATCTTTACTGTGTAAATAGGCTACTTGCGCCGTTTCTTCATTCCATGTCAAGGCACGCAAATTGTGGCGTATTCTCATGATATTCGTAAAAGTTAATATTTGCTCAGCATCGGCTCGCTCAATCTCAGCAATCTCTTCCCGAGATAAAGGCTTTGGGTTCAGGAGCTCGCCTGTATAAATAAGCTGGTAGGGTCTTTGTTTAATAATCGTTTCATTGTCCAAATAACGAATGCCAGAAAGCTCTTTTGTGAATTTGTCGAAGTACAGCTGCGCCCAACCGTTTTCCAACGGAACAAGAGGCTGTTCATTAAATTCTGTTTCAGATAATTCAAACTGGTAGCTGCTTTTATTTGCTTCTAATGCAATTTCATAAGAAAACGGAACTTGGGCATACACCTCATCATATTTTTGGCCAATCCGAAATGGGGAAACGTCCAGCTTATCGCCAGCCGCAAAAATTGTGACCACTTTACTGTCCAATATGCCGAATTGGACGTATGAGTCTAAATCTTGTCCATAAATCCACCATTGATAATCGTATGCTGATGGATCGATCCTGTCCGGCTCCCCATATACCGACATCAATTCATCCATGCTTTTTCCAAGCATATGAGAGACTGCCTTAGCTGATGGCTGCTCTATAATGCTTTTTGATGATGTAGAAGTGAACGTGTCTGATGTTTGTAATATATCTTCGTTATCCGAAGTCAATTCCGTTAAGATTAGCTTTCCGTATAAGTTTATAAACAAAATGATAGCTGTAAAAAATAAAATAAATACAAGCTTTTTCATTTTCATATACCTCCTTATGTCATGAGGTATACACACGTATATTCCGCTGAGATTATCGTCTCATTTTATGACTTTCAGTTCGCTCCATATCATAAAACTTTGGCGTTTTGTGTGTATCTTTATACAATGCATTTATTTACAATATATCATATTTTCAGTCGATAATACTCTCTTGTCCATTTCTTTTTTAAGAGCATAAGGAATTCTTCTCGGAACGCAGAAAAAGTCCGCCTTTTCAAACTGTCCCTTCCAGGTGTCAGCCAAGTTTTCTTTTCAATCTTATTATATTTGATTGCGCTTTCTATGTATTCGTACTATTATAAATCTAGGCAGAAATTTAAATGTTCATAAACTTAAGGGGGAAATGTCATGAGATTTGAAAATACAGGAATCGAGGGACAAACCGTTGAGCTCTCCATGCTTAACGAAGTGATGAAAAATCACGGCTTCGTTCTTGCCGGACAATGGGATTATGAACGCGTTACATATGACTATAAATTTGAAATGTTAAAAGACGTTTATTATTTACGTGTGCGCGGCTATGCTATTGAAGGAGATGTTGGCAGCCGACATGCCGTAATTAAGTTAATCTCTCCGCTTCTTGGCAAACACTACTATCCGCATGGTGTAGAGTATGGGGAAGGCGAAAACTTCCCTCAAAACGTAATTACAAAAAGTGAAATGCTGCTAAAAAGCATTGCAGAAACAATTGCGGCACTTCCGCAAGCATAATTACAAATTATAAAGGTGCATCAGACTTGATGCACCTTTATAATTTGTTCTACTTTTACATTCACTTCTTTTACGTGAAAGCCTGTCATTTTCTCAATTTGCGACTTGATGTGCTCCTGGATTTTATGGCATGTAGAAAAAATGGAAGCCGTATTAAATAATGCTACTCTCACATCAATAGTAAGTACATCACCTTCATTTACAATAGCGATTCCTTTATAAGTCTTACGATCTATTATGTTTGTGACCTTTTCTGAGAAATATGATATTGTTTTAGCCACTCCGTCTATTTCGTCCAAACATGTTTGCACCAAATCATTCAGGGTCATCTTAGTAATGTATAACGAGCCGAACGGCAACACTTGTTGAATCTTCATCCTTTCTCCCCCTTTTTTGCTATATAGTATGTGCAGCACCATGAATTGGGCACTTTTTCCTATGAAAAATAAAAAAACAGATCTAAAAAATATTCAGACCTGTTTTGTGATCAAATTAAAAACCTAATACCGCTTTAATAACGGAAGTCGTTTCTCCTCCTTTGTATAACACATATAACAACGTGTAAACCGCTACACCGGTCGTCGCAGTACCAAACCAGACGATGCTGGTAATCGGACCTACTTTTCGATGTTTTTTTAATTGGTTTTTATAACCCGTGAGAAGCGTAACGATTCCAAACACTGCACCGGATGTGGCCAAGAAAATATGGAAATATAAAAATAGATGGTAGTATAACTTTAAATTTTCCGGCCCGCCAAAGCTTGTGTTTCCAATGAAAACAGTACGGCTTGCATAAATAATAAAGAAAGTAACAGCAAAAATAGCGGCCCAAAACATTGTTTTTTTATGAGACTCCACTTTTCGCTTGCTGATTTGATACCAACCAATGGCTACCAATATAGCACTGATAACGATACAGCTTGTACTGATAGTCGGTAAAATTGGCAGTTGCATTTCGTTCACATCTCTTTCTTCAATTTTTGTTTGTCTGCAAATACGGAGGCAGCTCGTTCAATTGCTGCTTATCTTTTTCACGCTCTCTGCGAGCCCATCTGAAGAACACATATCCGATAACTGTGCCATACACAATCTCTTGGATGATTTTCATGATGATGCCGCCCGTCTGTTGGTCTTCCAAAACAGGCATCCAATTTAAAAAGTCAGGACCCGTAATATTTAAAGAAGAAAGGGTGCCGGATGGAACACAAAGCTCCATTGCCTTTGCCCACATCTGAGGGTCTGTATATGTTGCGTATAATGGCTGTCCAGAAAAGATAATAAGGGCACAGGCAGGAGTCAACAACATTCCGTTAGCAAATATATACCCGATTTTTTTAATATCGCTTAATGTTTGATATTCAGGAAGCGGATTCAGTACTGGCCACCACATCATCAACGATGTAAAAAATAACACAAGCATATAAATGGAATGTAACGTTGCATCTGTTTTTACTACATCAAAAATCGCTGGTAAATGATATAAAGAAAATAATCCATTAAACACAAACAGCGCGATTAACGGTTTCCCCAATATTTTAAGCATTATTTGCATAAACTGTTTGCTTACAATCGTTTCTAACAACCAGATCGGCAAGCCTAAGATAAGAAGAGGCGGGACTACAAGAAAAAGTACAGCCATTTCTGTCATGTGAGCACTGAAAATAATATGCCCCAATAAATCTACCGGTCCGCCTTTCATAAAATACATGAGAACGATGCCTGCCACAAAATAAAATTGCTGCTTTTTGCTTACTTTCTCAGCATTGGGAAAACGACGGCGATACGGCCCAATGATTAGAAAGTATGCAACCAACACCGCGATCGTTGCCAACAAAAATATCGGGCTCCATAAGGCTGAAAAACCGAATATCCAGAGATTGCTTAACATTCAAACACACTCCTTTTCGGAGAATAGTAGATTATTATCTTTGCATAATGATTATATAATAATTCCGATTGTTCTTACAATAATGAAGTCATAGTAAAATGGGGATTGATTCTAGAATCAACCCCCAATACATATTTATTGCCAAACAATTGTCATGAAAGCTAAAATTGTGATCAGTCCGACTGCTAAACCAGAGTATAAGAATAACGCCGGCGCTTCATGTCCCTTATGACTCATATGCATGAAGTAGTATAGCTGGAAAATAACTTGAACTACTGCAAGCAAAATGATGAAAGGCACTGTGAAAATCGGATCAATCGCATCTTTATAGGCAACTGCCGCAAATGCAATTAGCGTCAAGAAAATCATAAGAGCGAAAGAAACTACTTGGTGTTTCATTTCTTCTGCGCTTTTCTTTCTGCGATATGCAAGATCTACCTTTGGATTTCCTGTACTTGTTTGTTTTGCCGCCATTGTTTATCCCACCATTCCCATTAAATATACTACAGTGAAAATAAACACCCAAACTACGTCAATAAAGTGCCAGTAAAGGCTGGCTACATAGAACTTTGGTGCATTGTAAAGATTGATTCCGCGCTTTGCATTACGAATTAAAAGCGTACTAATCCAGAGTAAACCGAACGTTACGTGCGCTCCGTGACATCCTACAAGCGTATAGAACGCAGAACCAAACGCACTGCTTTTCATTGTATGCTTGAATTCATGCACATAATGATTGAATTCGTAAATTTCTAATCCTAAGAATCCTGCTCCTAAAAGCACTGTGATCCATAACCAAAGCTGCATTTGCTTATGGTTAAAGTTTTTCATGTGATACATTGCATATACGCTTGTTAAGCTGCTTGTTAAAAGGAGCATAGTAGCTAAGAATACAAGCGGCAATTCAAATAAATCTTGTGTCGTCGCTCCGCCGGCAGTAGAGTTTTTCAGTGAAAGATATGTTCCAAACAGGGAGGCAAACAATACTGTTTCGCCTCCTAAGAATAACCAAAATCCGACGAATTTGTTTTTCCCTTCGAGGGTTGCTTTCTCAGGCTCTGCAGGGAATGTTTCAGCTGTTAATTTTTCTTCAGCGTGCATTATGCCTTAACCCCCTTATCCTCTAAATCTTCTTTGTGAATATGATAACCATGGTCATCAATAATGGAACGTAACAACATAGAACCAAACGTAATAGCAAGTCCAATGATGGCCACTAATAGCCAAAGCTTTTCCTTTCCGCCTTCCATATACATCGCACCGAACGCTGCGATGAACAATCCTAAGGAGATTGTAAACGGTAAGAAGGATGAATTCGGCATATGGATGTCGCCAACAGGTTCAGCCGGAGTGACTTCTTTCTTTCCTTCCATTTTTTCAATCCAAAGTGTATCTATGCCGCGAACGAATGGTAATTGCTTAAAGTTATATTCCGGAGTTGGAATTGGCAAGGACCATTCAAGCGTACGTCCATCCCACGGATCGCGTTGCACTTTTTTACCGGACACAGTTGTTTTCACAATGTTAATCAATAGCACAATCGTTCCCAATCCCATTAATGCAGCACCAACGGAACTGATTAAGTTTCCTGTTTCAAGTCCTTGTCCTGGAAGGTATGTAAAGTAACGGCGAGGCATACCCATTAAGCCAAGGAAGTGCTGGATGAAGAAGGTTAAATGGAAACCAATAAAGAACAATGCAAATGTAAGCTTTCCTAATTTTTCATCTAACATCTTGCCAAACATTAACGGCCACCAGTAATGTGCACCTGCAAATAAACCGAAAACAACGCCGCCAACGATTACATAGTGGAAGTGCGCTACTACGAAATAGCTGTCATGGAACTGATAATCAGCAGGAGCTGCCGCGTTCATGATTCCTGTTACTCCACCCATTACGAAAGACGGGATGAAACCAACAGCCCAAATCATAGCTGTTGTAAAACGAAGGCTTCCGCCCCACATTGTAAACAGCCAGTTAAAAATCTTAATGCCGGTCGGAACTGCGATAGCCATTGTAGATACTGCAAAAATAGCATTGGCAACCGGACCTAAACCTACAGTGAACATGTGGTGAGCCCATACCATGAACCCTAAGAAGCCGATTAACACTATCGCGAATACCATGGAAGAATATCCGAATAGTCGTTTCTTAGAGAATGTTGAAAAAATTTCAGAGAACATACCGAACACAGGAAGAATAAGGATGTATACTTCCGGGTGACCAAAGATCCAGAATAAATGCTCCCAAATAACTGTGTTGCCGCCAAGAGCCGGATTGAAGAATTGTGTTCCGAACAAGCGGTCAAACATTAATAATGCTAATCCTACCGTTAACGGAGGGAATGCAAATAAGATAAGTGCAGATGTAACGAATACAGACCAGGTAAACATCGGCATTCTCATATATGTCATACCAGGTGCACGCATATTAATAATCGTTACAAGAAAGTTAATACCACCAATCAGAGTACCTATACCGGAAACCTGTAACCCTAAAATATAAAAATCAACGCCATGTCCTTTTGATGCAAGCGTTAAAGATGCATAGGAAGTCCATCCTGCATCTGGAGCACCGCCCAAGAACCAGCTTAAGTTTAAGAAAACGCCACCAAAAAAGAACAACCAGAATCCCAGTGCGTTAACAAACGGGAACGCAACGTCACGCGCACCGATTTGCAGCGGCATTACTGCGTTCATAAACGCAAAAACCAACGGCATGGCTGCCAAGAAAATCATAGTTGTACCGTGCATGGTAAGCACTTGGTTGTAGGCATCCCCTACTAAGAAATCATTGTTCGGCTTAAATAATTGATAGCGGATAAACAACGCTTCAATCCCGCCGACTAAAAAGAAAAATCCCCCTGCGATTAAATAAAGAATCGCGATTTTCTTATGGTCTACTGTTGTCAAGTAGTCCCAAAGAACGCTTTTTTTCTTCGCTACAGAACTCACGATTTTACCTCCCCTTCGTTTCAATCTCCCATATTACTTTTGAACTTTCAGGCTCATCAAGTAATCAGATAATGCATCGATTTGCTCATCTGTTAAATTGCCGTAAGTACCCGTCATTTTGTTGCCCGGTTTTACGCTTTCAGGATTTTTCAACCATTTTTTCAAGTTTTCTTCGTTATGCTCTAATACACCGGCTACCATTTCACGGTCACCGAAGTTCGCTAAGTTGGGAGCGATACGCGCGGATGCCGGACGATTATCTCCTGCGTCAGCTGCGTGACAACCGATACAGCTCTTTTGGAAAATTTTCTCTCCCTCTTCTGCTGATGCAGATGCAACTGCAGGTTTGCCTTTTTGATCTTTCATGTCAGCGATCCAAGCTTTATATTCGCTCTCGTCAACCGCTTTCACTTTAAATTGCATTAATGCATGTGAAGGTCCACAGAACTCTGTACAGAATCCATTATAAGTGCCTGCTTTATCAGCCTTAATCCACATTTTGTTTACGTTCTCTGTGTTTGTGTCCATCTTTCCTGCAAGAGATGGCACCCAGAAGGAGTGCTTAATATCAGCACCTTTTAAATTCAAGTATACTTTTTTGCCTGTAGGGATGACTAAGTCTTGAGAAGTAATTACTTTTTCGTTTGGATATTCAAATTCCCACCAATACAAGTTTGCAGTTACATTTACCACAAGCGTATCTTTATCGATTTGCTTTTTCTCAATCGGCTTAACATCCGCAAGCTTGAATGTATATGTAACCGTTGGAACAGCTAAAATTAAAAGAAGCAAAATAGGAATAACTGTCCAAATAATTTCAAGCTTATGGTTTCCTTCCACTTGCTTTGGAATGAAGTTTTCTTGCCCTTTACGTTGACGGAAACGGATAATTACATAAAAGAAAATTACCGTTACCACTACAACAACGAGCACCATAATTGCAGTGGATAAAATTAGTAAGTCATATTGCATTTTCGCTACTTCACCTTGTGGAATCAAAGTAGACTGAAAGTCTTTACCGCATCCCCCTAACAGTAAAGCTAGTAAGGAAACAAGCGAAAATAATCGCCAATGTTTCATAAATGAATCAAACCCCACTTTCTTTGTTGATTAGATTTAGCTTTATAGAAACTAAAGTAAATCCCGGTTTCAAAATTTCTCCCTCTTGTAAATGCAAGATATTGCTTTGTCTACCGCTTAAGGTTTATGTATGTTCCTCCGTCACCGGCTGCGGTGACGGAGGGATTATCGCATATAGCGAATAGAGCAAAGTGAATCTATTTCACTCGCTAAAACAGCGTTACAACAATCATCGCTACAAACATGATTGTCAAATAATTTAACGAGTAAACAAACATGCGTACAGACCATTTAATATCGTCTTTTGTACGAAAACCTGCCAGTCCAAGTACAAGCCATCCTATGTTCAATGCTGTTGCCAACACGACAAACACAGTTCCTAAAGAATGTAAATAGAAAGGAAGCGGCAGTAAACATGCTACCCAAATGATGATTTGCCGCTTTGTCATTTCAAAGCCATGAACAACCGGCAGCATCGGAATGCCTGCTTTTCTATACTCTTCCACTCTCTTCATCGCTAACGCAAGGAAGTGAGGAATTTGCCAAATAAATATAATTAAAAACATCATCCAAGCTATGAAATGCAGCTCCGGATCAATCGCAGCCCATCCGATTAACGGAGGAACTGCTCCCGAAATGCTTCCTACCACTGTATTTAATGTGTATGCGCGCTTTGTCCATAAGGAATATAGCACTACATAGGTAAAAGCGCCAATAAATCCGATAAATGCAGCCATCGGAGTTGTTAACAACAGTAATGCGAAACCGATCAATAATAGGAAAATGCCCAGCAACAAAACAAAGTTCCCTTTCACTTTCCCAGTGACTGTCGGACGATTCTTCGTTCTTTCCATTAAGTGGTCAATGTCGCGGTCAATGTAGTTGTTTAAGCTGCAAGAACCTGCGATGATCAACGATGACCCCAACATTGTAAAGACCATTTTATCCAGGTTGTCCACGAAACTAAAACCGTTAAAATACATTGCCAACCAAAAACCTGTAAAGGTCGTTAAGGCATTGGAGTTTACAATTCCGATTTTCGTAAGGGCAAAGATGTCTTTCAGCCAGCTTGTTTGCGGCATTTCATCAACTGTCGGTTGCTCACGCAATTGACTCGTTGCTTCACTCATGTCCCTTCAATCCCCCTTCAAAATTCTATTTATGACGATGCAAGCGCTTTACTTCTTTTTTTAACCAAAAGGTTATTTAACAATAATGTTATAGTGGAAATGTTAGTTTCTCACTATAGGTATACATAGTTACTCGAATATATTAAAGCACATTTCGTGAAGAATTTGTGAAAAAATGTTGAACATTTTGTGTCTCTTTTTCATAAGATTAATTCTTCCACTGTCATCATACCACGTTTTCCCTTATTATGATAAAGTATTTTAAAAAAAAATGAACTTTTTTGCTTCCGCTTTGAAAGATTTTTTCTTTTTTAAACAAAAAAATTTCAAAAGTCTCCATTTGTTTTCGACAGGATTTCGTTCTTTTTTCGCCGTTTTTTTGCAAGCTTTGATTATTCTTTGATATTTTTAAAGTTTTTATATATCATAGTTATGTATTCCTTTAGAAAGTAATTGAGTAGGATTTCGTTCTTACCAAATTATCTCAATAAAATATATAGAATTGAAGGCAGGTGCAATGAAGTTGCCGCGTTATTTAAAGTGGTTGGCCGTTTTAACTTCTTTCGACTTATTGCTCGTTCTGCTCGGAGGGGCATTGGTTACAAAAACAGGATCGGGGCAAGGATGCGGAAAGTCATGGCCTTTATGTAACGGAAAGTTTCTTCCATGGCCGCTGTCTATGGAGACAATCATTGAGCTCAGCCATCGGCTTGTATCAGGTTCTGCGGGACTGTTGGTATTGCTTTTATGCATTTTAGCCTGGCGTAAAATTGGACATGTTCGCGAAACAAAATTCTTAGCAATCGTAGCTTTTCTATTTTTAGTGGCTCAAGCGTTGATCGGAGCTGCGGCAGTTGTATGGGGACAATCTCCTGTAGTGCTGGCAGCCCATTTCGGGATTTCATTAATCTCATTCGCTTCTGTATTGCTGCTCACACTGCTTATTTTTGAAGTGGATAAAAAGTTCGATGCAGATTCTGTGACCATTGATAAACGAATGAAATTCCATATATACGGCATTACTATTTACAGCTATCTTGTCGTTTATACAGGAGCACTAGTTCGTCACAAACATGCCAGCTTAGCATGTCCGTCTTGGCCGATGTGCAGCAAATATAGCCCGTTTCCCACACAGCTGCATGAGTGGATTCAAATGGGACACCGTTTTGCAGCAGGATTGATTTTCATTTGGATTCTCTATGTAACAATACTTGCTGTACGTCATTATAAACAACAGCGCGTCGTATATTGGGGTTGGATTATTTCATTGGTTCTGATTTCTCTTCAAGTAATTGCCGGAGCGTTTGTTGTAATTACAGAATTAAACTTGGTTGTAGCTTTACTGCATTCGTTGTTTATTTCTTGTCTATTCGGTGTACTAAGTTACCTTGTTTTATTAAGCACACGAGGGGCAAAGCAAACAGAAACGGTTTCCTCAACACAAAGAATCATAAAAGAAAAGCCTTCATTCCGATGAATGAAGGCTTTTTCTTACTTGCTCAGTTCAATTAATAAGTCTCCGGTTTGAATCGCGTCTCCGTCTTTCACATATACTTCTTTTACAACTCCCGAAAATGGTGCCTGTACCGTTGTTTCCATCTTCATCGCTTCTGTAATTACAAGATGATCTCCTTTACGAACTTGTTCTCCGGGCTTAACAAGCAATTTAATAACAGTGCCCGGCATGGTTGCATTAATGTGATTTGGATTGCCCTTATCCCCTTTGATACGCTGTGCGACAGAAGATTTGATGCTTTCATCTTTAATAATCACTTCACGCGGCTGGCCATTTAATTCGAAATATACAACGCGTGTTCCGTCCAGCTGCGGTTCACTGATGGAAACCAGCTTCACCATTAATGTTTTTCCACGTTCAATTTCTATTTCAATATCTTCCCCAAGTCTCATACCGTAGAAGAACGTCGGTGTATCAAGCACAGATACATTTCCATATGTATCGTAAATTTTTTGGTAATCCATAAAGACTTTTGGATACAGAACATGGGACAATAAGTCAAACATCGTCACTTGACGCTTCAGCTTATGGAATAATGTTTCCTGTAAATCTTTAAAATCTACCGGCTCTAACAATTCACCCGGGCGAACCGTGATCGGTTCTTTTCCTTTAAGAATAATGCGCTGCAATTCTTTCGGGAACCCTCCATGCGGCTGACCCAAATAACCTTCAAACAGCTCTACGACAGAGTCAGGAAAGTCAAGCGTTTCCCCTCTTTCGTACACATCGTCTTCACTTAAGTTGTTTTGAACCATGAATAGCGCCATATCCCCTACAACTTTAGAAGAAGGCGTAACCTTTACGATGTCGCCGAACATATCGTTTACGCGTCGATACATCACTTTTACTTCATCAAAACGGTCACCAAGCCCTACCGCTTTTGCCTGCTGCTGAAGGTTGCTGTATTGGCCGCCCGGCATCTCATGCATGTATACTTCCGTATGAGGGGCATTCAGGCCGCTTTCAAAATGACTGTAATATTTTCGAACGTCTTCCCAATAATGAGACAATTGTTCAAGAGCTTGCACGTTTACATCCGGCTGTCTGTCGTTTCCTTCCAATGCGTAGTACAATGTATTGGCGCTTGGCTGCGACGTTAATCCCGCCATGGAGCTAAGAGCTACGTCTACAATATCCACACCCGCTTCAATTGCTTTTGTATACGTCAAAATACCATTGCCGCTTGTATCATGCGTATGAAGATGGATTGGAATGGACACCGTTTCTTTTAAGGCGGATACTAAGTCGTAAGCAGCGTTTGGCTTTAGAAGACCTGCCATGTCTTTAATTCCTAAAATATGAGCTCCTGATGCTTCTAATTCCTTTGCAATGTTTTTATAATAGTCCAAATTGTATTTGCTGCGTGCCGGATCATTAATATCACCTGTGTAGCAGATGGCAGCCTCTGCAATTTTACCTGTTTGACGCACTGCATCGATGGCTACACGCATGCCTTCCACCCAGTTTAAACTGTCAAAAATGCGGAAGACGTCAATTCCCGCTTGAGCGGAAGATTCCACAAACTTTCTAATTACATTGTCCGGATAGTTTTTGTATCCTACTGCATTGGATGCACGAAGAAGCATTTGGAATAATACGTTCGGCATTTTTTCGCGCAATGTCAGTAATCGTTCCCATGGATCTTCCTTCAAGAAACGATAGGCAACATCAAAAGTTGCTCCGCCCCACATTTCCGACGAGAATAATTGCGGCAGCATTCGTGCTGTCGGCTCAGCGATTTGCTTCAAATCCTTCGTACGAATGCGTGTTGCCAGCAGGGATTGATGCGCATCGCGGAATGTAGTATCTGTCAAAAGCACTTGCTTCTGTTCTTTGACCCACTTCACAAGGCCGTCCGCTCCTTGTTCGTCAAGAATTTGCTTTGTTCCGTTTGGAATGGGCTCTGAGTATTTTACTTTCGGGACACGTGGTTCCGGGAAAATCGGCTTGTCTCGCTTTCCGATTCCAGGGAACCCATTTACGGTTACATTTCCGATATAAGTGAGCATCTTCGTGCCGCGGTCAAGCCGTTTTGGGAATACGAACAGCTCAGGTGAAGAGTCAATAAAAGACGTATCGTACTCACCGGATAAAAACTTCGGATGCTTGACCACATTTTCCAAGAATGGAATATTGGTCTTAATTCCGCGAATACGAAACTCTTTCAAGTTACGCTCCATTTTTGCCGCAGCTTGTTCAAATATTAAAGCCCATGTTGTTACTTTTACTAATAAAGAATCGTAGTACGGTGTAATAACGGCTCCTTGGAAGCTGTTGCCCGTATCAAGACGAACACCGAAGCCGCCTCCGGAACGATATGCCATGATTTTACCAGTATCCGGCATAAAGTTATTTAACGGATCCTCTGTTGTCACACGGGATTGAACGGCATATCCATGAGTTCGAATTTCCTCTTGCGGAGGAATCCCCACTTTATCGCTATGTAAACTATATCCGTCGGCAATCATGATTTGCGATTGTACGATGTCAATCCCGGTAATCATCTCTGTGATTGTATGTTCAACCTGAACGCGAGGATTGACTTCAATAAAATAAAACTCGTCGCCAGTCACTAGAAATTCCACTGTTCCAGCGTTCACATAGTTTACGTTTTTCATCAATTTAACTGCCGCTTCGCAAATCTCATCACGCAATTGTTTTTTTAACGATACGCTCGGTGCCACTTCCACTACCTTTTGATGACGGCGCTGTACAGAACAGTCACGCTCATACAAATGAATGACATTGCCGTCATTGTCAGCCAAAATTTGCACCTCGATATGCTTTGGATTTTCCACAAGCTTTTCTACATAGACTTCGTCATTTCCGAAGGCTGCTTTTGCTTCTGATTTTGCACGGTCGTACGCTTCGCTTAAAGCCGATACGTTCCGAACGATACGCATGCCTCGTCCGCCCCCGCCAAGAGCAGCCTTGATGATGATAGGGTACCCGTGCTTCTCACCAAAAGCTGCTACTTCAGCTAAGCTGCTTACAGGTCCGTCGCTTCCAGGAATAACCGGAATGCCTGCTTTTTGCGCTTGCGTTCTCGCTTTTACTTTGTCACCAAACATATCGAGATGTTCGCTTTTCGGACCAATAAACCGAATGCCTTCTTCTTCACATCGCTTTGCAAATTCAATATTTTCGGATAAAAATCCATAACCGGGATGGATTGCATCCACATTATTGCTTTTGGCAATTTCAATGATGCCTTCAATATCCAAATAAGCATCAATCGGCTTTTTCCCTTCTCCTACAAGATAAGCTTCATCTGCCTTGTAGCGATGATAGGAACCGGCATCTTCTTTTGAATAAATCGCTACGGTGCGCAATCCCAGCTCTGTACACGCACGGAATACACGGATGGCGATTTCGCCGCGATTTGCCACTAGCACTTTTTTTATGTTTTTCAGCTTGTTCATCCTTCTCCTCCTCAGCTCTTTTCGTTCTTTCTAGTTGTCTTTGTTTCAT
Source organism: Bacillus sp. (in: firmicutes) (assembly GCA_041920565.1). Classification (GTDB taxonomy): domain Bacteria; phylum Bacillota; class Bacilli; order Bacillales; family Bacillaceae_G; genus JAGHKQ01. The sequence continues at coordinate 68,043 of JBHGXS010000133.1, forward strand.
TCATTCTACATTATTTTTCTGAATTTGATAAGTATTCTATACAATACTCTCCACTCTATTAGTATAGCATAATAGCGATAGAGATGCCACTATTAATTATAGCACATTTAAATAAATATGTTATTCTATTAGATGTGTATCTTTCATATTAAATACACATATATAACTCTGTATAGTGTTTGGCCTATCCAATATCGTCATACGGACGAAAAAAGATATAAAAAAAGAATTTTGTACGCCGACAAAATTAGTAAGCATACAAAATTCTTTATTTTTATCCTCTATTTCACAACCGCCAAGTGACGCTGTTGTCTCATCGGAGGCTGCTCTTTTTTCTTTTTCTCTTGCTGTTTCACATAACCCGCTACATTCACCAAAATGCCCATAGCGGCCATGTTGACCAACAGGGAGCTTCCTCCATAGCTCACAAACGGCACCGGCACCCCTGTCAAAGGAAGAGCACCGGTAATACCGCCAATATTTACAACGGCTTGCACCCCAATCATTCCCCCGATTCCGATTGCCAGAAAACTTCCAAACGGATCTTGGCATTTCCTTGCAATTTGAAACGAACGTAAGACTATTAGGGCAAGGGCTCCTAAAATGACAGAAACTCCGAGAATACCGAGCTCTTCTGACACAATAGCCATGATAAAGTCGGTATGAGGTTCAGGAAGATATCCGTATTTTTGGACACTGTTCCCTAGTCCTAGCCCCTTTACTCCGCCGTCAGCAATAGCAACAAACGAATTGATTAAATGGAAACCATCGTCTTCCGGCGATGCAAACGGGTCCATAAAGGCGGTAAAACGAGAAATTTGCTCCTCTGTTAAAACAGACTTTGCACCAAAATATCCGAGCGGAAGCCATGCCGGGGCCGTCACAGTCAGTCTCTTTATCGTTACTCCGATCCGTATACCAGCACAAAATGTCATCACACCGGCAATACTAAGAATCAATAACCCCGTTCCTAAGTCCGGCTGCAAATAGACTAAGCAGAATACAAGCGCAACAAAGCCCCACGTCACTCCTGCTCCTCTCCAAATCGGAGTGTCTGTCTCTTGCCGTTTCGCATAAAACCGCGCCAAAATGATGATAATTCCAAGCTTAATAAACTCGGAAGGCTGAAAGCCGAATACCCATGCTTTCGCATTGTTTGCTACACGCCCTACAATAAAAACAGCTGAAAGCAGAGCAAAACTTCCAAAATAAATGGATAATGCAATCAGTCTCTTTTTAAAAAGCGAATAGGGAACAGTCATGATAATAAAAAAGCACACTGTTCCTGCCAAAAGGAATATAAGCTGACGTTTGAAGAAATAATCGCTTGCAACCTTATATTTTAATATAGCTGGTCCCATGCTGGCACTGTACACCATGATAAGTCCCAATGTGCACAAAACGAATAACGTTGCTAACAACGGGTAATCCAACGATTTTATAATTTTTTTCATACTACTCCTCTTCCTTACTCTTCTCTACAAAACTAATTCCATGCAAAAACAAATTATCCTGCACGCAATGAAAATATGTACAGTGTAAAAAAGCCCAAACTAACGAATTAGTTTGAGCTCCTGTTTTACTTCTTATCGTTTGTGAACGCTTCATGCAATGCTGATAATTCACGTTCCAGCTCACCAAGAATTTCTTTTCCTTGTGCTTCTTCTATAAGACCAAGTCTAACGGCAAAATCGATTTCACGAGACAAACCGAACATCTGTGTATCTAAAACTTCCTCATATAAAGGACATTGCGGCATCGTAAGGTGATCCATTTGCACTTTTATCAGCTTTAAAATTTTATCTGCATCTGCTTTCAGAAGGGCATAAGCCTTTTCGTGATGATTTGTTACTGTCTCAGACGTCAAATTTGTTCCCTCCGTTTCCGTCCTACTCTCCTATCCTATTCTCTAATATTAAAGATAGTTTTGACAAATTGCAACTAAAATATTTTGGTTTTCGGCTTGTCAAAACGCCTTCTGAAACCTCTTTCATCCAGCGTGACAACCTGCTCCTTTTCCCATTATACTGAAAAAGGGAGTGAAAAAACAAATGGAGGAAATGCTTGTGGACAATATTCTTATCATTGACGGAAAAGTAAAATACACTATCACCCTTGATCCGGGCGTTTGGATTTTTGATGATCGAAAAGTAGATTTAACCACTTACTTTATAGAAGAAAAGCAGAAACAAGATGAGCTTGAGCAATATTTAAAAAGCACATCACAACATTGGGATCGTGAAATCCGGGAGGGAGCTACCTTTCCGCCGGTTAACAAAAGCGTGTCTAAGTTTCAAAAAGAACAAATTATTAAGGGCACATTCGGCATCCCTTTCGGTCCGTTTCTTCAAAATGCAGAACCTTTTGAACATGCAGCTGCAGTTGAAATTCATACAGAAAATAATTGTATAACGATTCCATTGGAAACAGCTATGAATGCCATACTCGGATTTTCAAAAGACGGCAAACCACTTCGCGAAGACGGGCCGATTCATTTTTATTATGGTGACGGCTCTAACAAAGAGGAACCTATAACGAAAGTACGAAAGTTCACGATTATATAGCGTTACTTATAATAAGAAAAAAGAGGCTGACTCAAAAGGTCACTGAAATGTGACCTTTGGAAGTCAGCTTTCTCTTTTTGGTTGAAACCAGGCGAAATTTGTAAATATTTTGTCTGGTTTCAACCTTTTTTTGTTATCTCTTAGGC
>JBHGXS010000005.1:0-1697 GCA_041920565.1 Bacillus sp. (in: firmicutes)
TGGGTATTAGCCTTGATGATTGGAGGCGTTGTTGCGGCACCGATTGCAGCATGGCTGGTTCGTACAATTCCTTCTTATTTGCTGGGAGTACTTGTTGGAAGCTTAATTATCTTCAGCAACGCTCGCACATTGCTGAGCACATTAAAAGTAAATGATAGTGTTCTTTTATTCACGTATGGCGTGATCATCCTTATCGGTATTGGTTCTGCCATTTGGACCATCCGTAAACATTCAAAGAAAGATATTGCTTTATAACAAGAACCGGCTGCAAGGCAGTCGGTTCTTTTGTTTGTAAGATTTATTATAAGGATACTTTGTCTCTTGCTTTGCATATCAGACTAATTAAACACAATTTGGTACAATAAACATAAAGGAGTGATACTATGAATGAAACCATAGAGTTAATGAAAAAACACGCATCCGTCCGAAAGTACAAGAAAGAACCTGTTTCAAAAAGTGTGGTCAAAGAGTTAATACTTGCCGCACAAGGTGCAGCCTCCTCTAATTTTGTCCAGGCATATTCCATCATCTATATTTCGGATGAAGCTGTAAAAGAACAGCTGGCAGTTCTGACAAACAATCCTCATGTAAACAGCTGCGGAGCATTTCTTGTATGCTGCGCCGATATGAAGCGTTTAGAATATGCGTGTCAAAAACATGGAATGGAAATCAAACATGATACGACGGAAAATTTCATTGTAACTGTAGTTGACACTGCATTGTTTGCCCAAAACCTTGCCCTTGCGGCCGAATCATATGGATATGGAATTTGCTATATTGGCGGAATAAGAAATAATCCGGATGAAGTAAGCGAACTCCTTCGTTTACCTGACAAAGTAGTTCCGTTATTTGGTCTTGCCATAGGAATTCCAGATGAAGCACAGCAAGTAAAACCAAGACTTCCTGTAGATGCTGTTTTCCATGAAAATACATACGACGAAGATAAATATTACGGAATACTTGAAGAATACGATGAGATTATTCGGGAGTATTATAAGGGACGATTAACCAATCAAAAAGACACAACTTGGACTAAATCCATGAGTACTTTTTTATCAGAAGAGAGACGAACATTTATGAAAGACTTTCTTGCTTCTAAAGGGTTTACCCTAAAATAAGAACCGGGATTTCCCGGCTCTTATTTTTATTAAAAGAATGTTTATAATTCGCTCTTTCATCAAACGCTAGTAAAAAACGATGGAAGGTGCTGTATATGAAAAAGAAATGGCTTGTTTGTTCCATGCTGACAGTTATTTGTTGCTTATGTTCTTCTATTACCGTCTCAGAAGCAGAGGATATTCCGCCTACTGTATTTTTAACGTTTGATGACGGTCCGTCTAAAACTACTCCTTTTATATTGGAAACTTTAAAGCGGGAAGGAGTTCATGCAACGTTTTTCCCCATTGGGAGATTGGCGGTTGCTAATCCTGAAATCATTAAGCAGGCGCTTGCTGAAGGACATACAATCGGTTTACATTCATGGAAGCATGATTATGAAATATACGAAAATATCCATGCTTTTATCGCAGATTTTGAAAAAAATCGGTATAAAATGAAAGAATTATCCGCTGGCATCAGCACGGAATTTTATCGGTTTCCAGGCGGTTCAGGCAATCAGAAAACCTCTGAAAGCAATCGCATGATGGCAAAGCATTATTTACTGAAGGAAGGAGTATCCTATGTAGATTGGAATGTAA
>JBHGXS010000014.1:0-7837 GCA_041920565.1 Bacillus sp. (in: firmicutes)
ACCGGCAGCAGATAAGTCCAACGCGATGGTGTCGCCGGCGGCAGATAAGTCCAACGCGATGGTCTCACCGGCAGCAGATAAGTCCAACGCGATGGTGTCGCCGGCGGCAGATAAGTCCAACGCGATGGTGTCGCCGGCAGCGGATAAGTCCAATGTGATGGTGTCGCCGGCAGCAGATAAGTCCAACGCGATGATGTCGCCGGCAGGGGACAATTCCTTTGTTTCTCCAGTTGGGTTTAATGATGCATTCGTGCCCCCTATGTTCCCAACTAACACATTTATCTCACCGACAATGGACACGAACCAAACACCGATGTTCTCGCCAGCGGCAGATAAATCAAATCCAATGATGTCACCGGCAATGGATGCTAACCAAGCATCAATGGTATCCCCAACGATGGATGTTAACCAGATGCCGTACGTGTCACCATCAATGGACGCCAATCAAATGCCGTACGTGTCGCCATCAATGGACGCCAATCAAATGCCATATGTGCCGCCGATGATGGATATGCATCAAGTTCCATTTGTTTCTCCAATAGGAGACTACGCACCTATGTATGGAGGACCGACACCGTATGTGCCATATGCGGCGCCTGTTTATTACATGCCACCTATGCCGCAGCCATATTGTCCGCCTCCAATCCCATATATGCCAGGTCCGGAATATGTTCAAGGAGCATATATGCCGGTACCACACATGCCTTACGAGGCAAATAATGCGCCGCATGTTGGATATGATTCATCTTCATTAGGTATGCCTAACAATGCAAATGCACCGCATGAATCTTCAGCGATGTATATGCCGAAGTACGACGCAAATACAGTAATGCCTTCCATGGATCAAAGCAACATGGCGCCTGGTTATAACCCACATGTCGCCGGTCAAAGCGATGATTGCGGCTGTTATGGTCAGCCGGCACATCCATATATGCCGCAGCCTTATGGAGGGACACATGGGTACCCGGTTGCACCTTATGGCTATCAGCAAATGCCTTACGGATATCAAGCCCCGTACGGATATCAGTATGCGCCATATCCTGCACCATATGCATCGCAGCCTGGTGCTCCGTACATGTATAATCGATCTGAACCAAATCCGGCATTTGGGGTTCCTATTATTGATGATGAGGACGACGATGAATAAAAAGGATAGAAAAGGCGATTTCTACTCGAATCGCCTTTTTTTGTCGCTTTTGCATCACGGAGTAGAGGTGCAGAATGTTGAGATTATCAAGCCCTATGTGCTTTTGGTGATGACAAAAAATGAAAAGAAAATTGTGAAAGGATATTCTTCTTTTAAAGCATTGCAAAAGCAATGGCATTTTTTACAGTGCCTAAAAAAAACAGGGTTTCTTTATACGCCTTATACAGAGCTTTTTCCTTCTGGAGCACTTTATATGCAAGCAAACGGTCAATATTGGCTTCTTATGGACTATATTGATCATTCACAACCTTTTGATTTCTCTTTAGCATCCAATCGATTGGATGCCGTCCTCTTATTGGAACGATATCACGTTCATGCTTTTCAACTGCCGCCTTTTTTATCGCCTTATATTCCGAAGCTGAACTGGTATGGAAAATGGCACAACAGAATGCAAAAGATGCTGCAGCATAAGAAAGAAGCAGGGAGCTATATCGGAGAAAGCACGGTTGAAGCGATATTGAATTGGTCTTTTTTTTCGCTGGGAAAGCTTCGTAATGCCAATGAAGCTTCGGTATTCCCGTATAGTTTTATTCATGGGGACATTATTGAGCATAACTTTGTACAAACTAATAATGCTCTGTACCTTATTGATTTTGATTGTGTAAGCATCGGGCCGATCGCATATGATTACGTCAAATATTGTCATTGTGTATTGCCGTTTTTGGATTGGTCTTATGATTCGCTATATGAATATAAGCCGCTTGTTCCTTTTTTAACAAAAACGTGGTTCTTGCTTGCACTATTGTTTCCTAGCGATTTATTGCGGGAATGGAGCTATTTTTTATCTCTGCCGCAGGAGAAAAAAGCGGAGGTTGAAAGCGATTTAGTAAATTTTACAAATGAACAGTTCGCATTACGGTCGAAATTTGCCCAAAAATTATATAATATAGTAACATAATCATTACTATAAATGTTCAGAAAGGAAGTAACAAATGGAACAAAAAATTGAGAAACTCGTGCAATGGCTTCGGGAAAAAGTGAAAGAAGCAAATGCAAAAGGCGCTATCGTAGGCATCAGCGGCGGCATTGATTCTGCAGTTGTTACACACTTGATTAAACGCGCTTTTCCTGAAAATTCCCTCGGATTGATCATGCCTTGCAAAAGCAATCCGAAAGATCAAGAAGATGCCTTAAAAGTGGTAGAGAGTTCTGGGATCGATTATTACGTGGTAGAGTTAACGGAAACACACAAAACACTGTTCTCTGAAATTGAAGCGCAATTAAAATCCAATGGAAAATGGGATGAAGAAAAAGCGAAGTTAGGAGATGCAAACACAAGAGCGCGTCTTCGTATGACAACCTTGTACGCTGTAGCTAACAACTTTGGTTATCTGGTAGTTGGCACAGATAACGCCGCAGAATGGCATACGGGCTACTTTACAAAATACGGAGACGGCGGAGTTGATCTCGTACCCCTTGTTCATTTTACAAAAGGCGAAGTGCGCGAAATGGCAAAAGTATTAGGCGTACCAGACGAAATTATACATAAAGCACCGAGCGCAGGCCTGTGGGAAGGACAAACGGATGAAAACGAAATGGGCACTACTTATGCGATGATTGATAAATACTTAAAAGGCGAAGAAATTCCGGAAAAGGACCGCTTAATTATTGAAAGAATGCATGCCCGTTCGGAACATAAGCGTCACTTAGCGGCAGCGCCTCCTAAGTTCTAAAATGCATTGCTGCCCTTAGGAAACTACTTACAGTTTAAAAACCCCCTTTTTAACTCAACCTATGATTAGCATCCTTTTGCGGATGCTTCATACTAATGGAGGGGGTTTTTGTGTTGAACAAAAAAATCAAGTTGTTGACAACTTCTTTATTAGTATTTGGTGCGTTAACCGCTTGTAACGTTAATAAAGATAATAAAACGGCCATGGACAGACCGATGCGCACGGCTTACGATTATAACCGTGTCGGATATTACAGCTATAACAATTCTCCGAACGCATATGGTTATGCTCCAAAACGAGTAAATGACTATTATGCGAACGAATATAGATACAGCGATATGTACGGCATGAGAAAAGTTCGTGACAATCGCCCTTCGAATTACAGCTATGATCGTGTCGGATACTACAGTTATAACTATCCGAACGTAAATCAATACACAAATGATATGTACGGAATGCGCAAAGTCAATGTCGATCGTACGAAAACAGATGACAACGGGAATATAAAATATTCTAAAATCAATAAACGAATCCATGATAACAGGAACGACGCAGATTACAACTATTATGCAGATCGAAATTATCATGGTCACCTTACGTATACTAATTATGGAAATCGCCGTGCAGATTGGACCAATTACAGTACGGGAGACGGAAAACTGGCAGAAAAAATCTCGAAACGCGTAGAAACAATAACCAATGTAGACCGCGTTTCAACGGTTGTATACGGGAACGATATTTTAGTTGCAGTAAAATCTAATAATGCGAACAATGGCATGATGGAAAATAAAATTCGACAAGCAGTTGAGCCATATGCAAAAAATCGCAAAGTCCACGTTCGAGTGGACGAAACGATGTATAACAAAGTTCGTGACATTAACAACAATCTGCGTTTAGGAAAAGTTTCAAACAACATAAATAAAAACCTCGACAAAATGTTTGATACTTTACGCACAGAGTAATAACAACGGCTGAGGCATTAACAATAAGGATAGGAAACGGTTCTTGCAGCCGTTTCCTTTTTCATTATATCATGGTTGCTTTTGACCGATTTTTTTCCCCTGTGATATAGTAAAAAAGGAAAAAATGAATGAGAGGAGATTCTTGAATGGCTGGACATTCCAAATGGAAGAACATTCAACGAAGAAAAAATGCGCAAGACGCAAAGCGCAGCAAAATTTTTATGAAGCTTGCAAAGGAAATTTTTGTAGCGGCTAAGAGCGGTGGTCCAGATCCTGAAACGAATGCTTCCTTGCGTTTAGTAGTAGATAAGGCAAAGGCAGCTAATATGCCTAACGATAATATTGAGCGTGCGATCAAAAAAGCAGCGGGGAACCAAGAAGGAGCAAACTATGAAGAAATCCGCTATGAAGGATACGGTCCCGGCGGCGTAGCGATTATGGTAACCTGCTTGACAGATAATAAAAACCGCACTGCAGCATCCGTGCGTCATGCTTTCTCCAAAAATGGCGGGAACTTAGGAGAAACAGGATGTGTATCCTATCTGTTTGACCGCAAAGGACTTCTTATCATAGACCGTGAAGAACATGAAATTGATGAAGACGAAATTATGCTCGAAGCAATCGAAGCGGGAGCAGAAGACGTGGTGACGGAAGAGGATTCTGTAGAAATCATCACTGATCCGGAAGCATTTGAAGAGGTAAAAAAAGCGTTAGAAGCAAAAGGGTTTTCCTTCTCAAGCGCTGAGATTACGATGATTCCGCAAACATATACAGCGCTTCAAGGCGAAGAGCTTGAAAAAATGCTGAAGCTTATCGACATGCTTGAAGATGACGATGATGTGCAGGATGTGTATCATAATTTAGATGAATCAAACATTGAATAACAAACGTTGATATATCAAGGTTTTTAAGCTGCCTTTTGGCAGCTTAAAGCCATAAAAATGAATCGATGATGACATACATAACAAAAACCATCATCATTGATTACGGATATCCATCCGATGTATGAGAAATTGGCTTTTTCTGTACAAAGGGTGGATTTTTTATGCTTTTAAACGATGTTTTACAGGAGTTTCTTTATCACATTCAAATCAAGAATTACACAGAACGAACAAGGAAAGGGTATAAGAATAACAACAAAGCATTTATCAAGTATTGACAGGGAGAATGGCAAATTGAAGAGATAGAAGGGGTAAGACCGTCACATATTAAGGCATATATGATGTACATGAAAGGCAAGGGGAGAAAAGAGACGTACATCAACAGCATTTACAAAAATATCCGCTCATTATTCAATTATTGTGTTGAGGAAGGATACCTTTCTCCAAAACAAAATTCTTGTGTAAGTGTAAAGTGGATGAAAGAGCCCAAAGTGTTAATTCAAACATCTGATGATAAGGAAATCAAAGGCATGATCAATGCTTACAAGATGACGGATTATCACGAAGCAAGAAATAAGCTGATTATCATGATGTTGGTTGATACAGGCATGAGAAACTTAGAGTTGTGCAACCTAACGCATAATGATGTATTTGAGACGACAATTAGAATACACGGTAAGGGCAATAAGCAAAGGTTTGTTTACATTAGTCCTACGTTAAAGAAGTTCATGGTCAAGTATGAACGGATTGTAAGGTTACGGAGGTTTAACAGTTGAACTCCTCTCTTCTTATACGCTTCTAATTCTTCCTTATAAAAGAGCTTACATAAGTGATAAGCATCAATCGCATCTGTTTTTACCTTCCGTAAACTTGATTTTTTCGTCTGATAAGACAGTAAAGGATTGATAATATACAAGTAATTCTGTTCCTCTAAAAACTAGTACAATTCTTCACATTCTTTTATAATTTGACTTGAAAGAGTGATTATAATATTTAATACAAGTAATCCTTTATTGATTCTAATTGGCGTTGACATGTTTCTTACATTTAAAAACCGACCTTCTTCCATTAGAATGGTCGGTTTTAAATTAAGTTCAATTATTTTGTTTGAGGGATTCCATTAACGATTTGAGTCAGCGCCTCTTTGATTGGGGTAACTGGACGTCCGAGAAGTTTTTCAAAATCATTGCTCTCAACTTCTAGTGTGCCTTCTCGAATATCTTTCTGGATGTCAACAAGCATAGGAATAAGGAAATCTGGTACGCCAGCACCTTTCATAATATCGGCATAAGTAGCGTCATCAACCTGCTGCACAGGTACTTCTTTACCCAATACAGTGCCAAGAGCAGATGCAAGTTCTTCCTGAGTCAATAACTTGCCAGAAAGCTCGTAGATTGTGTTTTCGTGCCCGTTACCAGATAGTACCGCTGCCGCAGCCTCTGCGTAATCTTGTTGTAGTGCCCAGCCTACCTTGCCATTTCCTGCTGATGTCACCCAAGGAGCTCCTGCTAGGACACCTTGAATACTTGAAATTTCATTCTCCAAGTACCAGTTGTTGCGTAAGAAGGAGTAAGGAATGCCTGTTTTCAAGATGGCTTCTTCTGTTGCCTGATGTGTTGGAGCAAGGAAGTTTTTACTTTCCTTTGCGTTCGCTATGCTAGTATAAGCAATAAATTTAACTCCAGCACGCTCTGCCGCAGTTACCGCATTTGTGTGTTGTCGAATTCTTGTTTCGGTGTCACCATCCGCAGAAATAATTAATAAGCGGTCGATACCTGCAAAAGCAGTATCCAATGTTTCTGGACGATCAAAATCTCCTTGGCGAACTTCCACTCCACGAGCTCGTAATCCTTCCGCTTTCTCTGGATTACGAACACTTACAGCTAATTGACTCGCTGGTACAGTTTTCAGTAGTGTCTCTACAACTTTCGTTCCCAATTTTCCTGTTGCTCCTGTTACTAACATTTTCATTTGTCTATTCCTCCAATTATATTTTTTAATATCTTTCTAATAAAACATTCATATTTATCTTGTATTCAAATTAAATACATGTATTCAAAATGAATACTTGTATTAATAATAGATACTTCTTGTTGTTTTGTCAATTAAACCTTTTTTATTTTTTACGAATTTTAGGGTATAATACTTTGTATTCAAATTAAATACATGATTATACTGTGTAATAAATTTTGTAATCAAATATAAGGTAGGTGAATGATATGTCCATCAGCAGCCGATTTACCGTTGGTATTCATATATTAGTTCTTATTGAATTAAATAAAGAGGGGATAAGCTCATCGGAATTTATAGCAGGGAGCGTAAACACGAACCCAACCTTGATAAGAAAAATTATGGGTATGCTAAAAAAAGCAGGGTTAATCGAAGTACAACCAGGTATTGCAGGGGCAAAACTAGCTAAGGAACCATCTTATATAACATTACTTGACGTTTATAAGGCGGTCGATGTTGTGAAGGAAAAAGAATTGTTTAGTGTGCATGAAAATCCGCACCCTGATTGCCTTGTGGGCAGGAACATTCAAGATTCTATCACTCCTGTATTGTCAGCAGCTCAATTAGCTTTGGAAAAGGTACTAGGAAATGTAACTATTGAAGATATTGTTAAGGATATTGTTGAAAAAGAGAAATTTAAAATAAAAATAAATTAATAAAAGACATTCTTGAAAACAGAATGTCTTTTTTCGTAGTTCAAATCTCTTCTTCAACTGATATGAACGAAACTGTCAACCCACTACACAAAAATGTTTTTAGCGTGGACCTCAGGCTATTAATGTAAGAAAGAAATAATTGAAGTGAGAGAGAAGAGTATTTTCTTCTCTCTTTTATGTTGTTAGGTTTTTTGTTAAATATCTATATTGATTTTAACGTTCTTCTTTATATAGGTGTGTTAGTTAAAGAATGAAGCACCTGGAAACAATCATTTTATAAAGTAGGGAGAAACATGATGATGTACATCTGTGACCGCCAGGCAGATTTGAACACTTTTTGCTTGATATGAGTGAACATGTTACTGGAAATTGGAGTGTACCCTTAGTAGCTTGACACAGAGCCTCTGCGTACATGATCTCCTTGCGAAACCGCATCACATAAAGGAGT
>JBHGXS010000016.1:0-2972 GCA_041920565.1 Bacillus sp. (in: firmicutes)
GGGGGTTAAGCGATGATATCGATCGCCAAGAAGGGACTTACTATATAAAGTGTCTGCATCCACACTTCCATTCAGCATAACCGACAATAGCGGGAACTGCGGCTCTTCCTCCCTTTGTTTATCGGGCGGGATAAAGGCCCATTGACGCAATCCCCATTCACTTGTATCTTGCGAAATACGTAACTCCTCCATCCCGGTGCCGATTGATAACAATACAAGATCATCCAGCTTTTGATTTCCTTTCTCCCTATCAATGGAAAATGCAATAGCGGTAACGCTTGGACTGTTGGCAAACACACCGCCATCGATCAGACCGTTAACGGAAGGAAAATAAATCGGAGCTGCACTGCTTGCCATAGCTGCTTCTAAAACTGTCGCATCCTCCGTATCAGACAAAGGGGAATTATGGAAAAATATCGGTTTCCAGCTTGCTTGATGTGGTCCTCCTAAATCAAAAGCGGTTATAATGGTGTGTTTCCTTAAATTTCGAAAGCGCAATCCGGAAGGGAAGAAAGAAGAAAGCAGTTGCTGTAGGTTGGTGTTATGATACTTGGGCTTGAATATTGGCGGTGAATTGGGACTGCCAAAAACAAACTGGAGGTTTTCTTTTGAAAACATCTCTAACATTTGGGATGGCGTTTTGCTGTTCGCTATACCAAGCGCAAGAAACGAACCTACTGATGTGCCTGCGGTCAAATGAGTTGTTCGAACCAGTTCCGGAAATTTTTGATTCAGACGGAAGAGTAAAATGGCAGACAGCACACCGCGAACTCCGCCTTCGTCAAACGTAAGAATCCGATACCGTGGCATTCCTGTTCATCCTCTCCGTGAAAACTAACTTAGATCTGTTAATATAACATTCAGGACGAGGCATTTAAGTGCAGTGTCTTAGAGTTTTTTGTAAGAAAGGTTGTATGTTTCAATAATTAATGTTATATTTGTAAAGCGATGAGCTAATTTGTGTAAGTCGAAAGATATGCTTAACTGCTAAACGCATGAATGTGGTCGTGCGGTCTTTCGCCGCAAACGCATCAAAGACGCCTGTGTAGTGCAGGCGTCTTTTCTTATGGCTGAAAACTAAAAAAAGATTTCTATTCTTCTGTACCAATTGAGTAACTTACGAGATCATTTTCTAATATGATTAATGTATCTTAAAATTTTAGGATAATGGAAACCCCTTTTTAGATAGGGATTTTACAAGAAGTGGAAAGGGGAAATTCATTTGAATTTTTGCTCGATTTCATCCCAGGTCATATAAAGACGCACAATATCTTCTTCGATAAGTTCGCTTCCCATCTGTACTTCTATGAATTCTAAATCAGTGGAAGCCCTCAATGCATGTTTAGTCCCCAGAGGGATTTGAATTACATCTCCAGGTTTTACAGTTTTAAATATCTCATCTGTGACGATCTCACCTTCACCTGAGATAATGCTCCAAACTTCTTGACGTTTACAATGCATTTGGTAACTCAAGTTTTTACCGGCCAGTATTTTAAGTCTTTTGGTAAGTACTTCATTTCCGTCTGGCAATTTACTATAGTCCAGAACTCGGTACCACCCCCAACGTTTTTCCTCATACATCGGTCTTTGTGCATGGCATTCGATGAATTCTTTAATATGCCCGCTTTGCAATTTATCAGCTATTAAGATACCATCAGGGCTCGTTACTACGATGCTGTCAGAAATACCTGCCACAATTACAGGAAGATTTAGCTCATTTATGAGATGTGTGTTATGGGAACTTTCGCTAATGATACCTTTTCCGATAATTGGCGTTTCTATAATTTCTGTCAAGGTATTCCAAGTACCCAAATCACGCCATGCACCTTCATATGGTATTACTGCAATATGGGGACAATTTTCTGCAATCTCATAATCAAAACTCCTCTGAGGAAGATTGAAATACTGCTTAGTAAGCTGTTCGTATTGAAGAGGTATTTTCATATCAGCTAAATATTGAATTAAAAATCCCAGTTTAAAAGCAAACACACCGCAATTCCAAAGAGCATTTTCATTTATGAGTCTTCTAGCTGTGTCTTGGTCAGGTTTTTCTACAAAATGATTAACTTCCTTGTATAAGGATGTAGGAGGTTGCAAGGGGCTATCGTTAGGTACAATATAGCCGTATTGTTCAGATGGGTATGAAGGTTGCACTCCTATTAGTGCAAGCGAGGCCTTTGAATCTGTTAAAACATCTTCAAATTTTAATAATGTTTTAAAAAAAGAGTCTTCTACATAGGCATCAACGGGCATTACACAAATTGTTTCGTCCAAACTAACATTGAGAACGGAATGAAGGTAAACGGATGCTAAAGCAATAGAAGGAAATGTATCTCGTCGATCAGGTTCGATGATTAGGGGAAGTTCATCGCTCAATTGACTTTGAATGATATCTGTTTGAGATTTGTTTGTTGTAATATAGGTAGAGTTTGCTAAGCCAATAGAATGGACTTGTCCCCAAATTCTTTGAACCATGGATTCCTGAACACCATGTTCATTACGAAGTATTTTTAAAAATTGTTTAGATCTGGAGTCATTGGATAATGGCCACAAACGTTTTCCCGATCCTCCAGATAGTAAAATAATTTTCATACTATTCCAACTTTCTATTAGTATTCAATTTTTATAAATAAACACACATTTTTGTGCTTATGCAGCTTCTTGAAGAAACATATGTTCATACTTAAATGGCGAACGATAGCATGTAGTAGCATAATTTCATTTGTAATCATAAAATATTCTCACTTATAAAATCCTTATTCGATGATTCTCGTTTTTCATATTGCTTTTGCTGATATTTCTATATAAGTCCACTTTGAAAATTGTTGACAGCAATCAAAAAATGGTTCTTACGCGCTTTTGGTACCAAGATAGTGCTATAATTATAGTAGAATAAAAAATGGTGGTGACAGGTTATGAGAGAGTTAGAACGTCTTCTTGGACTATCTAAAAACATAGAGATATTAAATTAT
>JBHGXS010000054.1:0-45244 GCA_041920565.1 Bacillus sp. (in: firmicutes)
CGAATAGTAGTCCACTTATCGATTGAAATCATCCCCCTGAAACTCCTCTCATCTAGCTGATGAGATTAGTGTAATTATTCTTATTTAGGTGGGTCAATTTTCAATGATAAAAGTGGGTCAGTTTTTATTGTAAATCGACAAGGAAAGTTTGTCGTCATGGTGACCGACAATGCTCGGATCCACCGCAGTGAAAAGGTGCAGGGATTCTTGCGCCAGAACGCAGGCCGAATTCTGTTGATGTAACTCCCGCCGTATTCTCCCAACCTTAATCCCATCGAACGGTTATGGAAGTGGCTGAAGCAACAAGTCATCGCCAACGTGTTTCATCCAACAAAAGCCTCCATCGAAGAAGCGGTAGGGGCCTTTTTGTCAGAAATTGCTCAGATGCCCCAAGCCGTGCTCCGCCGGCTTGGGCTAAACTAAGCTGTATGTCGAAAAAGAAAGTCACTTATATATAAATGAGGTTTTTAATTCTCATTCTTCCCCGCAAATATCTTGCTAATTATAATTAGTAAAAGAAAATACAATATGCTCAAAGCAACAAATGTCATCATAGAAATCATCAAACTCTTTAAACAAAAAGCAACAGAATAACGGAAAACGTCGGTACTACTACCGACGTTGTTTTGACTTTATAGTTTTTCTCCATTTGTTGCAATTACATCTTTATACCAGGAGAAGGACTTTTTCTTCTTGCGTTCTAATGTCCCACTGCCATCATCGTGTTTATCAACGTAGATGAAACCATAGCGTTTGGAAAACTCACCTGTCGATGCACTCACCAAGTCAATACAGCCCCAGCTCGTATAACCCATCAGTTCAACACCATCTTCAATTGCTTCACGCATTGCCTTGATGTGTTCACGTAAATAATCAATGCGGTAATCATCATTGATAGAGCCGTCTTCCTCAACTTTGTCATATGCCCCTAACCCATTTTCAACGACGAAAAGTGGAACTTGGTATCTGTCATATAACTTGTTTAAGGAAATTCGCAGACCAATTGGGTCGATTTCCCAACCCCAATCACTCGCTTTCAGAAATGGATTTTTTACACCTGACAAGATATTACCTCGTGCCTCTTCAAGTTCAGTCTTCACTTTCTTCTCGGTACGAGACATGTAATAGCTGAAACCAATATAGTCTACAGTATGCTCTTTAATTAATTCTAGATCGCCTTCTTGAATTTCCAATTGAATATTATGTTCTTTAAAGTAGCGGTTAATAAAAGTTGGGTATTCCCCGCGCACCTGAACGTCGGCACAGAAATAATTGAAAAAGCGCTCTTCTTGAAGAGCATACATCACATTTTCCGGATTAGAATCATAAGAGTAAACAGGCGCAAAAAGGATCATACATCCAATTTGAGAACCAGGAATGATTTCATGGCAAGCTTTCACCGCAATGCTGCTTGCAACAAATTGATGATGGAATGCCTGGAAAGTCGGCTGGTAGCGGTCTTCTTCTTTTTGGATGGAGAAGCCAAGACCCATGATTGGCATGATCAAACCACTGTTGATTTCATTGAATGTCATCCAATATTTCACCTTATCCTTATAACGATTAAAAATAGCATTCACGTATCTTTCAAAGAAAGTAACAACCTTGCGATTTCTCCAACCACCATATTCTTTCACAAGGTTTACCGGCATTTCATAGTGAGAAATCGTCACGACTGGTTCAATCCCATACTTGTGCAATTCGTCAAAGACGCGATCATAAAAAGCCAAGCCCGCCTCGTTTGGTTCTAACTCGTCGCCATTTGGAAAAATCCTTGTCCAGGCAATCGACATTCGGAATACCTTGAAGCCCATTTCTGCAAACAATGCGATATCTTCTTTGTAACGATGGTAGAAATCAATAGCTTCATGGTTCGGATAGCTGTATTTTTCTTTATCGATTTCAAAATTAAAGCCAGGCGACTGTAATATCTTAAGGCGCTCTTTCCCGCCTGGCAGAACATCTGCAATATTTAATCCCTTATTGCCTTCATAAAATCCGCCTTCCATCTGGTTGGCAGCAGTAGCACCACCCCATAAAAAGCCTTCCAGAAATCTTTTTTCGAATTGATTCATTGCTATCTTCCTCCATTATTAATCATTTTTCTCTAAATATTCTTTGTATCTCGAAATAAGTACTAAGAGAATCAGAAATCCCCTTACAGTCTTTCTCTACACTAGTAAAGCCATAAACGCTTCTCTTGTATCAACTTTACCTTCTTTTACCGGTTTGATCGTTTGGTAACGGTCTGGATTTGTAATGATAACCGGTGTGATCAAGTCATATCCTTCTGCTTTAATGGCATCCATGTCAAAAGTTACGAGAGTATCACCGACTTCAACAAAGTCGCCATCCTTTACATGGGCAGTGAAATATTTTCCATCAAGCTTAACGGTGTCTAAACCAACATGAATGAGGATTTCCGCACCATTATCACTTGTGATGCCAATTGCGTGTTTTGTTTTAAAAATGGTTGAAATCTTACCAGCAACAGGAGAAACTACTTTACCTTCTTGCGGTTGAATCGCTAGTCCTTTTCCCATTATTCCATTGGAAAATGTTGAGTCATTTACTTCACTTAAGGTTTTTACTTCCCCTTTTAACGGGCTGTAAATTTTTTCAGCAAATACAACAACTTCAGATTTTGGATCTTCTACTTTTTCTTCATCAAATGCAGGGGCATCTTGCTCTTCGTCACTTTCAACATCTTCAAAACCAATAATATAAGCTGCAATTGCACCTGCGATAAATGCAATTGGGAATCCTAAAGCTGCATAAACGAATGTAGGGCCGATAAACGATGCAAGACCTGGTAAACCTGCATTTCCACCGAGAATGAAATATTTAACACCAAGCGCGCTATAATACGCTCCTCCAACAGCTCCGCCGATTAAGGTACCAATAAATGGTTTTTTAAGGCGCATGTTGACCCCATACATCGCCGGCTCAGTAATCCCCATAATAGCTGTTAAACTTGTCGTCATGGCAAGAGATTTGAATGACTTGTTTTTAGAACGTAATGCTACTGCAAATGCTGCACCTGCTTGCCCCATATTTGCCATGAACATGGATGGTAAAAGATAGTCATAACCGTTAGTAGCAATATTGTTCATTGAAATTGGAATAAAGGCATAGTGCATACCTGTCATAATAATCAATGACCACGTACCACCTAAAAGTAAACCGGCAAAAATACCTGTGTGTTCAAACAATGCTCCTACTCCAAGTGATAGCCAGTTTCCAATAATCGCTCCAAGCGGACCCACTGCAATTAACGTGACTGGTACGATAACTAGCAGCGTAAGGGTAGGAACCACGATCAGTTTAAACATACTTGGAATCATCTGATCGATCCATTTTTCTACATAGGAAGCAATCCAGATAGCAAGTAGAATTGGAATAACGGTTGAAGAATAAGAGACAGCTGTTACAGGTAAGCCTAGAAAGGTAACTTTTTCGCCTGAGCTTAACAATGCTGTTAGTGTTGGATGTAAAATTGCTGCACCAATCGCTGCAGCAACATAAATGTTGCTGCCAAATTTTTTCGCTGCACTAACTGCTAGTAAAATTGGCAAGAAGTAAAATGCTCCATCGCCGATTGCATTTAAAATTGTGTAAACTTGACTCTTATCAGAAAGCCATCCAAATGTAAGTGCGATAGCGAGAAGCCCTTTGATCATACCGGCACCGGCAATCGCTGGCAAAATCGGTGTGAACACGCCTGAAATGATGTCAAAGATTGCACTCAGTACATTTTTATTTTTTCTAGATTTCTTGCTAGCACCTTCCGTTTTAATGAAACTGTTTCCTAAAATGGCATTATATACTTTCGGTACATCATTTCCGATAATGATCTGGAACTGATCACCGCTGATATTTGTACCCATTACACCAGGTACTTTTTCTATTTTTTTACGGTCTACTTTACTTTGATCGTGTAAGTTGAAACGCAATCTGGTCATACAGTGAATAACATTTTGTACATTTTCTTCTCCACCAACAAGCTCAAGAATACTTTTAGCTGTCTTATTGTAATCCATTGATTTGACCTCCTCATTTAAAAAAATAACCTGAGTAACAGGAGCGGACATAAAAATCCAACTCGAGCTACTCAGGTTTTGCCTGCCTTACCAGTAACAATCCTGTGTTTATCGTATTTAGGTTTTGCAGAGACTTCTGAAGACAGTCGTAAGGTATGGCCAATTCTTACGTTGCACTTCTCCATCTCAAAAGGAATAATCCTTATAAATAAAAAAAACCTAAATCATGAATCCATGTATAAACAGATCATGATTTAGGTTTTGCCTGCTTAATCAGTAACAATCCTAATAAATTAATATTAATTTATAATCGAATTATAGTATACGCTTTCATTTTTTGTCAACGCTTTCTTTTTAGATATTTTTTACTAACTTCGATTCACAACTCGCTCAATATGAATCGTTAAGTAAGCCATCTCTTCCTTCGTTAGCTTATGTTTCTTTGTTTTTTCTATAAATTCCTTAATCTTTTGCGTACAAGCAAATGCTTCCCTATGCTTTTCTTTCACCATTTCATAAAGAAAGTCATCCTGATTGTCCAAATTGGTTTCACTAAAAAGTCGTTGAGCAAAAAACTTCAGATGGGTAAGGAAACGAAAATAATTCAACGATTCCTCATCAATCTCTATTTTAAAATGATATTTTACGATGTTTAAGATATCTTGGATTAGTTTCGTAATATTCACTACGTTCGGCATTTCTTCGTTCAACTCGGCATTGACAATGTGCATCGCAATAAAACCTGCCTCATCCTCTGAAAGAGAAATCCCCAGTTTGTTCTCAATCACTCTTAACGCCTCTAAACCGATAGAAAATTCATCCTTATAAATTCTTTTAATCTCCCAAAGTAACGCATTTGTGATTAATAAACCTTTTTTATTTCTTTCAATTGCAAAATTAATATGGTCCGTTAAAGATACATAAATACTGTCGTTTAATTTTTTTCCTAGTTTTACTTTAGCTAGATTTATAATTTCTTCGCAAACTTCCATATATTCTAATGGAATCTCATATAATAACGTCTTAAATTTCTCCGAGACATCTTTACTTTCTAACTTGAAAATCTTCTCGATTCTTGATTCGTCCACAATATTGCCGAGTCTTTTCTGAAAAGCAATGCCCCTGCCCATTATCACTAATTCCTTATTTTGATTGTCTAGGACACTGACAACATTATTATTGAATACTTTTGCGATTATCATGTAAATCACCTTTGTGGGAAATTTTTTTAAAAGAAAAAAATAAAACCTAAAACTAATTTTTGTATATTAGTCTTAGGTTTTGCCTGATTTAACAGTAACAATCCTATAGTTTCAAAATTTAATTAATTAAAATTTTATCATTTTTTTAAACAGCAAGCAATTATTTTTAAAGTGATTGAGTTTTATCACCATGTTCATCTTATTTTCCTGATCACAAAGATCTGAACCTCTTTGATTGGATATTCTAGTATGGAAATGGTTTTAAATAAAATCAAAAAGTCAGTACAATCAAATCTCGATAAACATGCTTTATACAAGATTCTATTTCCCCATTGGATATTCCATTGTTTTCGTGGTTTCGTCTTTTACGCTTTCAATTCTTAAAAGACCAAACAAATCATTTATCAATTCTTCTTTTCGCACTAAAACCTCTTCATACCGATTGATCATGTCATTCGCCGCCTTTCTATTGATATATGCCGAATATCATTAAACCTCAAACTATTTCTTCTTTCAATTGACTATGATACAAGCTATAATAAAATCCCTTTCCTGCAAGAAGCGTATCATGCGCCCCTTTCTCGATGATTCGGCCATCTTCTAACACAAGAATTTGGTCGGCATTCCGGATTGTATTAAGGCGATACGCAATGACAAAGCTTGCTCTTCCTTTCATCAACCGCTGCATGCGAAAAAGAAGAGGCACTTTTTGAATCAATCAAATCTAAAAAATTACAACTAATTTGGCTTTATAAGCAGGAAATTGCCTGCCATTCCACTAACATTATATAAGGGATAACTGAAAAGTTTTGCCTGCAAAATAGTGAGTTAAAAAATAGAGTTTCACCGCAGAGGCTAGTTGCAGAAGGTAATAAGTTTAGAAACTCAAATGAAAGGTGGTAGTTATACTGTGCGAGAAGTATCATTGCTACAAGTTGCAGAGGGACTTTCTAAAACTATTATCAATGCTACAGACCAGGAATTAGAGGCTTTTCAAAAAGTAATCCAAGAATCGTTGAAATTAAGAGAAGGACATAAAAACTTACACAAATTGATTCAAAATTTTTCCGGAAAAAATATCAATGTTTCCTAAGGCTCAGTTTTTCCAGCTCCCATTTAATGATTTTATACAAATGTAAAATACTCTTCATCTAGCACAAAAGCTCCTCGTTCTCATTGAAGAGGAGTTTTTTTCATATAAGCAAATAAAAAAGTTTAGGGAAATAGAAGCTGCTTTCCCCTTTTACCTAGAGAATCTTCTCGTATGAGAAGTAAATTCCAGAAACAATATCGATTACATCAAAGCAGGAACCTCCAAAAGCTCCTGCTTTGACTACCTTTTTTCTTATTTTTTCCTATAATAAGTCAAAGCAAGCGCAAATGCTAGAACTGCTCCCTTTACAATATCCATCGCATAATACGGAACGGACATCATAACTAAGCCGTTTTGCAAAATCCCAATAAGTACAGCCCCTACAAAGGTACCAAATGCATTTGGCTTGCCGGCACCCAATACGGAAAATCCGATAAATGCAGCAGCCACCGCATCCATCAAGTACGGTGCCCCTGCATTGATTTCAGCTGTCATAACGCGTGCCGCAAGTACGATTCCGCCAATGGAAGCAAACAGTGCTGATAAAAGGTATGCGGCCACTTTGTACTTATTGACCGGTATGCCGGAAAGTCGTGCTGCTTCCTCGTTTCCTCCAATGACATACATATACCTTCCGTGCTTCGTATAGGTTAAAAAGATATGCACCAAAACGACTACAACGACCATAATGATAATAATCCACGGAACTTGACCGATTTTCTTAAAGAAGGGACTGATGATGCCGGTAGAAAAAGTCCCATCCGGCATAACCATGTTTTGAGATATGGTTGCTCCCTTTGTATATGTCAAAGCAATTCCCTGAATGATAAACATCATCGCTAGGGTCATAAGCATATCAGGAATTCTCATTTTAATAATCATAAATGAGTTCAATGCCCCTACAATTAAAGATGCTGCAATTGCGGAAAAGATAGCTACTGCCGTATTTTGTGAGAACCATACAAACATTGAGATAGCAATGGCATTCGATAACGAAGCTACAGAACCGATAGAAAGGTCAAAGCCGTTTACCGACAAGGAAATGGTAATGCCTATCGCAATAATGGTCACAATGGAAATGGATCGAAAAATATTGACCAAGTTATTTCCCTGTATAAAAGATGGATTGGATGCTGCAAACACGATTACGAGTGCCAGGATAGTCAGGATTGTGCCGTATTTATATAAAAAATCGAATAATTGAAATGATTTTTTCGGTCGAGTATTGGCCGATACAGGATTTGATACATTCATTCTACTTTCCTCCTGTTGAGTAAAATAAAAGTTCTTCTTCATTTGTTGCTTTCGTTTCCAGCTCTTTAACGGCTTGTCCATCATATAGTACATATACACGATTCGTGATCCCCATGATTTCAGAAAGCTCGGAAGAAGCATAAATGACTGCTTTGCCGCGCTTTGCCAATGCGGCAACTAACTCAAAAATATCCTTTTTCGCTCCTACATCCACACCTTTTGTAGGCTCATCAAAGATATATACATCAGCATCTGCAATCAGCCATTTACCAATTGCGATTTTTTGCTGGTTTCCGCCGGATAGAGTTTGTACTTTTGTTTCGTCGGACGGTGTTTTAATTCCGAGACTATGGATTAGTTCTTTTGCTTTTCGTTTTTCCGCCTTTGTATCAAGAAAGCTAAGAAACTTCGAAAATTTGCTTAAGCTGGCAACAGTCAAATTAGCTGCGACAGACTCCATTACCAAAATTCCTTCTTTTCTTCTCTCTTCAGGCACTAAAGCGATTCCCTGCTGTACTGCATCATAAGGGCTTTTCAGTTTCAGCTTCTTCCCTTTCAGAATAATTTCTCCGGATGTAACTTTAGAATAACCAAAGAGCATTTTACAAAATTCCGTTTTTCCGGCTCCAACCAGCCCTGCGATGCCGACAATCTCTCCTTCCCTAACATGCATATTGAGATTTCTGATTTTACTAGCATCATAAAGTTCCTTTATCTCTAAGACAGTATTGCCAATATTGATATTGTAAGCTGGAAATTGTTCCTCTAACGGCTTTCCTAACATTTGCTCGACTACTTTGTTTTGAGCAGTATCCGAGATGAGTTCCCTTACAACAATCTTTCCATTTCTCATAACAGTGATTTCATCACAAATTTCAAAAATCTCCGGCAAACGATGCGAAATGAAAATGATCCCTACATTTTTTTTCTTTAAGTCTCTTACAATTCGAAACAGTTCCTTTGTTTCAGAATGACTTAAAGGTGCCGTTGGTTCATCTAAAATAAGGAATTTGCATTGCGTCGAGATAGCTTTAGCAATTAATACCATTTGTTTTTCTGCCAATGTTAAATCGCTTACGAGTTTTTTTGATGACACATTTATATTCATGATGGATAAGATTTCTTTAGCTTTTTTATGAAGCTCTCTCCAGTTTATAAATTGCTTTTTCTCCATGTTATTAACCGTTTCATTTAACATGATGTTTTCGCCCACCGTTAAATACGGAATCAGCGCAGTATCTACTTCTTGGTATACAGTTTGAATTCCATAATTCTGCGCTTCTCTTGGCGACCGAATGTTGATGTTCTGTCCGTCTATAAGAAGCTGCCCCTCATAGTGCTGATATGCTCCGGAAAGAACCTTCATTAATGTTGATTTCCCCGCCCCGTTTGCACCTATAAGAGCATGAATTTTACCTGTCTCCGTCGTAAAATTGATCCCATCTAATGCTTTAACACCGGGAAATTCTATGGAGATATTTTTCATTTCCAGCAAGGTTACTGCCATCGTCTTCCCTCCCTTTTTATACAAATGCAAAAGCAAACACTCTCTAAAAATGGCCAAAGAGAGTGTTTCCCCAAAAAATCTTTTCATATCATGGGCTTAATACATCTTCCATATTCTCTTTCTATTTCTGATAGTAAGCCTTCAATGTTTTCATCCAGTCTTCTTCAAACGCTGATGATGTTCCCCATCCATCTATGATGTCAGCAAGGTTTGTCATATTAACAGCTTCTTTAGAACCTTGCAATTGTTTTTGCGAAATAAGAGAGGCTTCGAGGCTGTATGTTTGCGGCGTTTCTTCTTTCGCCAATTTCTTTGCAAGAAGTCTCATATCAACAGCACCAATGAGCTTCGGATCCACTGCCGCTGTATATTTCCAAGAGCTTCCTTTTGCCTGCATCTCTTGAAGATCCGCGTTAGAAACATCGATACCATAAATCTTAATTTCATCTCTTCCGGCTTCTTTAATCGCACGTGCTGCACCGATTGCAAAAGCATCCCACGTTGCAAAGATCGCATCAATTTCTCCTTTTGGATGCTTGTTAAGCATTGCTGCTACTGCATTTTGTGTTTTTACGGATGTATCTGCGGATGCGACACCGAATCTCTCAATCTCTTTAATGCCTGGGTTGCTTGCAAGCTTTTCTTTATATACATTATTTCGTCTTACCATCGGTGGGAATCCATCCACCCAAAGGTAAACAATGTTTGCTTTACCGTTATGCTCTTTTATTAACTGATCTAAAGCTAATCCCGACAATGCTTCATCATCCTGTGAAGTAAGAGTGACTCCGTCAATTTTGGCTAAATCCTCATTCGAATCGAATGCAACAACACTTTTTCCTTTTGCAACAATTTTCTTAACGTCTTCGACCGTAGCTGCATCGTCACCATGTGAAATGATAAATCCATCGTAATCCTCTTCTAAAGATTGTGCGATTGCATCGTGAAACTTAGCCGTATCCCCATTGGCTGTAAATACATCCACTTTAAAACCCAGCGCTTCCCCCTCAGCCTTTGCTCCAGCTAAAAATTGAGCTGTATGGTCATCACCGCCAATTTTGCGAATAACCTTAATTCTTGTTTCTTCTCCTTTAGCAAATCTTTCAGGAACATTTTCCAAAGAAACTTTTTTATTTACTTTCGCCGAATCTCCTCCGGAAGAACATCCCGTCAAAAGAAGCGAAGAAGCAAGGACAGAAAGAAAAGCACCCTTCAAAAAATTTTTTCTCATTTTTCAACTCCCCTTTGATCATTTTTTATGTAATAGAAAATTTGCCGAACAGAAAAATCCACACTGAAAACAATGAATATAAAAGTATTTTTTATTAAAGCATGGCAATCTAAAATTTCTGTTTCATCCCCCTCCTCCTAAATAAAAGTTTACCGATTGGAAAAGTAAATATTTATACAAAATAAAAAACCTCTCCAGAAAAGAGAGGTTTCATCACAAATAAACAGGATTATCCTCCCTTATCTCTCAAAACATAATTGTTTTGCAGGATTTAGCACCAATTCCATTCGGAACGGTTGCTGGGCATCATCGGGCCAGTCCCTCCGCCACTCTTGATAAGAGAACGTTTTATTAAATTCATATTTTCAAAATGTTAGATTCATTTTAATAGTGCGCAGATACTAATGTCAATATATTTTAAAATATTTTAATTATTTATAAATTGCATAAAGAGGAAAATAAATCCATAGTGAAGTTCATCCATTTGTCGGCTGTAATCTCTCACCTCTTGTATATAGAAGGCGGATTCTTTTTTAAGATGGTTATTCCAAACGATTTTCATCATTTAGAGTATAGTTGGGGTAACTTTAAAATTTACTTTCTTAAGCATACGGAGAAACCTTTTATAACGGAACTCAATTAAACATTGTTAAAGTTTGCAATGTCATATAAAATCAAATTATATTTTCTGAGTTTTCAAATATAAATCTGATTTATATTACGCAAGGGGGAAAATATGAGGAGAAAACAATTGAGGTTTTCTAAGCTGCTGGCAATACTCGCAGTTGTATTAGCATTGCTTACAGGTTGCAGCAATGAAAGCAAGAGTGACAGTTCAACGTTCAAAAATGAGGGGGCTGCTACCGAGAAAAGTTTAGGTGGTGTCGCTTCAGAAGCCAAAAAAGGAACATCAGATAATGCAGCAGGGAACAACGGAGAAAACAAAGATTCAAAAACGCCTGTAACTAACCGAAAGCTGATTAAAAATGCAGAATTTTTTATAGAAACAACGGATTTTGACGTATCCATTAAGAAGCTGGAAGCGTCTATTAAACAATTTGACGGCTATATAGAAGCAAACAACATAACCGGTACATCAGTCAGCGACTCAAATAAAGAACCTGCAAGAAACGCCTCTTATACAATCAGAATTCCATCTGGCACATTAGATGCTTACTTGAATGAAGTTGGAAACATAGGAAACGTCCTCACAAAAACGATCACCACGGATGATGTCACAGATCAATATTTTGATACGGAAGCCCGCATTACATCACTTAAAGTGCAAGAACAAAGACTGCTTGAATTACTTAAACAGACCGGAACGTTGAAAGATGTCATAGAGCTTGAGAAAGAACTTTCATCCGTGCGTTATGAGATTGAGAACTTAACGACTACCCTAAAAAAATACGACTCTCTTGTAGACTACAGCACTGTACGTCTAACGCTTCAGGAGGTCGCTGCTATTACTGACACCACTCAGCCCAAAACAGTCGGAGAACGAATTTCGTACACATTTAAAAATAATATTGCAGGAATTTGGAGTTGGATGAAAGATATAACAGTATTTCTCATTGGAAACTCTCCGGTACTTTTGGTTTTAGGGGTACTAGCATCTGCCGGTATATTTATTGCTCGCAGGCTTATGAAGAAATATAAAAATAATATCAGCGGGTAGTTAATTAAGGATAGACATATGCCTATGGTGAGCATTTTGAAGCCTGCTTTTGTTATGATATATTAGAGCAGTATTTTATAAGGAGTGATTGTGATGATGAGCAAGAAGTTTATCGGATATGTCGGTACATATACGAAACAAAACAGTAAAGGGATTTATACCTTTACGCTGGATACAGAGTCAGCAACTATCGGCGAAGTGAAAGTAGCAGCTGAACTGGAAAACCCAACATACGTAGCAATTAGTTCAGACAATAAGTATTTGTATGCTGTTAAAAAAGAAGGCGAAAACGGCGGAATAGCCGGTTTTTCTATCAATAACGAGACAGGCGAGCTTACAGCTATTAACGATCAGTTATTACCTGGCGCATCCCCTTGTCACGTAAGTGTAAGCAAAGATAATAAACATGTCCTTTCGGCTAACTACCATAAAGGAACTGTCGAAGCATATACAGCCAAGGAAAATGGACATTTAAATCCTGCATCGTCAACTATCCAGCATGAGGGAACAGGTCCGAACAAAGAAAGACAGGAAAAACCGCATACCCATTTCGCAGGATTTACTCCTGATGAAAAGTATGCGGTGGCTGTAGATCTAGGAATTGATAAGCTGATCACATATCAACTGCAAGATGGTACATTAACAGAAATCAGCAGCTTATCTGTCAAACCTGGAAGCGGTCCGCGCCATATTGCGTTCCATCCAAATGGAAAGTTTGCATATATCATTACAGAGCTAAGCTCGGAAGTGATAACGCTGCAATACAATGCTGAAGACGGCAGCTTTACAGAGCTTCAATATATATCCACAATTCCAAAGGATTTTACCGAGAATAACCAATGCAGTGCTATACACGTTACATCTGATGGTCGTTTCGTATACGCCGCAAACCGCGGTCACAATACCATCGCTGTTTACAGTGTTCATCCAAATACAGGCGGGCTTACCTTCATTGAGCATACATCAACGGAAGGCAACTGGCCGCGCGATTTCGTGTTAGATCCTACTGAAGAATACCTGGTTGCTTCAAACGAGAAATCCCATAATCTTGTATTGTACTCAAGAGATAAATCTACAGGAAAACTAACGCTTTTACAGTCCGATATCACTGTACCAGAGCCGGTGTGTGTTAAGTTTTTACATGTTTAATTTGCAGTTTCCGACAGTTGGACAATAGATGGTTCAGTTTGGACAATAAACGGCCTGAATCGGATAATAAATGACGGAATTTGGATAATAAACCATGAAAATTGGACATTTAACTCCCCCGCTTATCGGTTGCCATCACTTGAAGCGGGGGATTCCAGTTTCGGGCAAAAGGCTGTGAATCCCCGTTCAACACGGGAGGTTCTCTATCCTATCTACCTGAAGTATACTTGACAAGATGACTTGTCTCTGCCCTTGCGAAAGCAAATAGAGAAAGTACGTCCTCTTCAAGCAGCATTTTCTCTCCGATACGATGCCTCCCGCTTCATAAAAATGTTTACTATTTCTTCTTGTTGTTTAAACAACGTTAAAATTTTTTGATCCGCTCTTAAATTCTTCTCCTGTCCATTCTTACTAAGTCTTCTTCATTCTTGCATATGAGAAAGAAAAATAGGGCTCCTTAGCGAGCCCCGCTTCTTATCAGCTGATTTGTTTTTCTTGCGAATGTTGTACCTGATTTCTTTTATGAAGTCCTTTTCCATAATAAAAAGCAATCAAGGTAGCAAACCAAAATGGTCCAACAACTAATGCTATTCTTGTATCAGGATTGTAAGCCATAAGGATAATTACCCCCGCTAAGAAAGCCAGTGAAATATAGGAAGCGTAAGGGAATAACGGCATTTTATATTTCAATTGCTTTCGAGTCTCCGGCTGTAAACTTTTACGGTAACGAATTTGGGATAGTAAAATAACAGCCCATGTCCAAATTGCTCCGAATGTAGCAATGCTCGTTACCCATGTAAACACTTTTGCCGGAACAACATAATTTAAAACGACCCCTATCAATAAGGCACCTGCAGAGGCCAAAACGGCCTTACCAGGAACTCCGCTTTTTGTAAGATTCCCATATCCTTTTGGCGCTTCTCCATGCTCTGCCAAGTTAAACAGCATTCGCCCTGTACTGAAAATACCGCTGTTGCATGAGGAAAGGGCTGCTGTCAGTACAACAAAGTTAATAATTCCAGGTGCAGCCGGAATTCCGATTTTCTCGAAGGTCAGAACAAAAGGACTGCCTTGTGTACCGATTTCCTGCCAAGGGTAAATAGACATGATAACAAACAGTGCTCCTACATAAAAGATCAGAATGCGCCAGAACACAGAATCAATAGCTTTCGACAATGATTTCTCCGGATTTTTGACCTCTCCGGCTGTAACTCCAATCATTTCAATGCCTAAGTAAGCAAACATGACCATCTGCAAGGACATGAGAACACCACTTATTCCATTCGGGAAAAAGCCGCCATGCTCCCATAAGTTATGAATTCCTGTGGCAATGCCGCCATTTCCGATACCAAAAGCTATCATTCCGACACCAATGATAATCATAGCTACAATAGTAGCAATTTTGATAAAAGCAAACCAGAATTCCAATTCTCCATATGCCTTGACAGCAAGGAAATTGACTGCAGTCATAATAATCAATGCAGCTAATGCCCATATCCATTTCGGAACATCCGGGAACCAGTATTCCATGTAGACACCGACCGCTGTAATTTCCGCCATACAAGTAACAATCCACAAAAACCAGTAATTCCATCCTGTTAGATAGCCTGCAAGAGGCCCCAGATAATCATGCGCATATTTACTGAACGAACCTGCTACAGGCTTTTGAATTGCCATTTCCCCAAGGGCTCTCATAATGAAAAACATGATAAGACCGCTAAATCCATACGCCAACAAAATACCGGGACCGGCTAATTTAATAGCGGATGCAGAGCCTAAAAATAGTCCAACTCCGATAGCCGCTCCCAGTGACATAAGAGTGATATGCCTTTCTTCTAATCCGCGATGCAGTTCTTTGCTATGATTCTTCTGCATAGTTCTTTCCCCCTTTGTAGAATCTCTCATTTGAAACTTGTTCCTCTCTTAATCCCTTTTATTAAAGAGTCTTCCTTAAAGTTGCATCTCTTCTCAGTCAAATTATTACTTCTATCCTTCCCACCTCCTTATATGATGTTTTAGTGCAAAATATATAAAATTTTTATTGTATATGAATTTCTGTAAAATGATAAAGGATAGAATAAAAGTTATTATATCTTTTTAAAACTCCTATCTCGCTAAAACTACCGATAATCACAAAAAATCCTGCTCCACTCCATTTTTTGTTAACGCTTACATTTTTTTGGATTCCTTTCAGGAATTTTTGAAAATTTTATGACATTATTTTAACATTTTTCGAATATTTTTTCTTGTATAAATATAATAAATTTATTTTATATTTTTTCTTTTAACAAACTGGACAAGACAATCAGAACATTTGATATCCGGCAGAAAATAAGAAAACTTAACAAAGATTCAATACGGATGCATTAACTTTGGCATATAAGAACAAAATACGCGGAATTAAACGATTCCGCGTTTCATGCCACATTCTTTGACAAAAGCTTCAAATAACAACCGTGATTCCTTCGAGTGATCTACCATCGCTTCGGGGTGCCATTGCACTCCTACCACAAAACGATTTCCTTTCATCTCAATGGCTTCTACTACTCCATCCCTTGCTGTTGCTGTTACTTCGAAATTATTCCCTACTTGCTTGACAGCTTGGTGATGATAACTGTTGACTGCAATTTGTTCTTGAGCAAAAATCTCGAATAACTTAGATCCAGGCTTTAGTTCAATGACCTGATTGGGATGATGTTTAGGATAATTATCCAGATTATGTTTGATGCTTTTGCTTTTTTCTGTTGCTAGATTTTGATAAAGAGAACCTCCGCTCACAACATTTAAAAGCTGGATTCCCCTGCAAATGCCTAATATGGGAAGCTCAGTATGGTAAAGAACGTATTTTGCAAGCTCTATTTCATGCTTGTCTCTTCGGGGATTGATTTCTCCTAAGTGACGATGTGGAATCTCCCCATAAAATTGCGGATCTATATCAGAACCGCCAGTGAATAAAACCCCGTCCAGTTTAGATATAATAGCTGACAAACTTTCCTTATTATCGGTAACCGGCAATATAACCGGACATCCGCCAGCTTTTTCAACAGATTTAATATAATCATGACCTAATGTGTGCTTCTCCTTGTCATAAGAGTAACTTCCGCCGATTCCTATTATTGGTCTCATCTACAATCCTTCCTTATTCAGTGAATCTTCCTTCTCTCTTTTTCTTAAAAATAGGGAACGTTGGTAAAAGAGTATAAGTAACAAGAAACAAAACAGCCCTGTCCTATTCCAACACATGTTTTCTCTTCTTGTAACTCTCGGATTGTTATAGGATACGCTGAATTCTTATCAATTGTGATTATACAAGGAGAGGATGCATGCGAAGAAGCCAAAGCTTTTTGAAAAAGCGCTTGACTGATTTGGCATTTTTATTTTTGATGAGGTAAAATCAATAATTGTTTCCTTTGGAATCTGCGGCACAATACAAGTATATCCATTCTCCTTTAACTAGCTGCTAAAGAGGACGTAATATGATTTTATGTCCGATCAATTTACATAGACTGGTGCTTCGTATGCTTTTATAAAAAGCTTTAGGTAATCTTCTTTCGTAATTTCTCGAGCGTTGCTTGGGGTGGAACCATTATGAAATGAAGACTCTGCCAGATAATCAAAATCACTAGGGCTTACTTTAGATAAAGAAGAAAAGCTGGGGATAGACAGATCTTTTGCCAGTTGTTTCATTTCTTCAACCAGTTTGCTCGTTGCTTCTTCATCCGAGTCGGACTCTGACGCTATGCCAATTGTTCTTGCAATTATTGCATGTTTACCAATGTTGGCTATTGCGTTATATTCAATCACATAAGGCAGGAACATTGAATTAGCGACGCCGTGCGGAGTATCGTATAATCCTCCAATTGCTTCTGCCATACAGTGTACAGATGCAACGTCGGCATGAGAAAAAGCCATACCTGCAATGGTTGAACCAATCATTAAGTGATAACGCGCTTCCTTGTTAGTGCCGTCCTGTACCGCTGTTCGCAAATGCGGGTAAATATGCTTCATCGCCTCTATGGCTAGCCCATCTGAAACAGGGTTTGCCAGTTTACACGTGAATGCTTCAATGGCATGGACGAGTGCATCCATTCCAGTAGATACCGTTAAAGGGGCCGGTAAATTGTATGTAAGCTCTGGATCAACAATAGCAAGAGCTGGAGCAATCTTTACATCTTTAATTGTAAACTTTATTTTTTTGGCCGTGTCTGTAATAACAGAAGAACGGGTTACCTCTGCTCCAGTACCTGATGTAGTAGGGATGGCAACAATCGGAGTAACCGGCTCTGGAACTTGATCTCGCCCTGCAAAGTCTTGCGGACGTTTACCTAACACTTGCAAAATAGCGATGGCTTTTGCTGAATCAATCACAGATCCGCCGCCTAACGCGACAATACAATCTGCTTGAAATTCTCTCGCGCTATTGCCACCAAGGATACACTCATGATCTCTTGGATTTGGTTTTACTTGATTAAACACTTTTATTTCAAAGCCTTGATGAGATAAATTTTGTTGCAAACGCGCCAACAAACCGATTTTTTCAATTCCGGGATCTGTCACTACAAAAATCCTTTTTCCTTTCGTTACCTCTTGTATGTATTCTCCCGTTTTTTGAAAAACTCCAATACCTGCACGAATGATGGTTGGTAAATGAAAACCGAAAGATTTCAACTCGCTACCCCCTATTTTATAATCAACAGAATATTCAATCTATTAAACATTAGTATAAACGATATTTGTAACTATTTTCTAGTGAAATGAAGATGGTTCTGCAAAACAAATATAAACCGCTCAAAACATTTGAGCGGTCAATCATTGGTTGTTTGGGTTAGCTGCTTAATCCCAAAGTTAACACGATATTGCTGTTCTATGGTCTAGTGGATTATTCTTGCACCAGAACCTAAAGAATTGATATTTCTATCTTTCTATTATGCTACTCCCAATAATTTCATAATAATAGAGAGTAGTAATCCTATTACTCCAAAGTCTGCGTCTCCAAAGGTTGTTCCTTCAAACCCAAGGTCTCCTAAAAACGGAAGTAGGAGAGCCGGTAAAAAACTAATAAGCAATCCATTGGCGAATGCTCCTAAAACAGAGCCGCGTCGTCCGCCAGTGGCATTTCCAAATACGCCAGCTGCTGCACCTGTAAAGAAGTGAGGAACCAAACCTGGGACAATTACTTGTAACCCAGCGAGAGGTAGTAAGAACATGGATAAAAGTCCAGCTATAAAACTAGATAAAAAACCAATAATAACTGCATTAGGCGCAAATGGGAACACCGTTGGGCAATCCAAAGCTGGTTTAGCGTTAGGTACGATTTTTTCAGCTATTCCCTTAAATGCTGGAACAATTTCTGCAATTAACATACGTACCCCAGCGAGGATAATGTATACCCCTGCAGCGAACGTAATAGCTTGTATAAAAGAGAAAACGATAAAGTTAGATCCACCTGAGAGTTTGGATTCAATGTAACCTTGACCGGCAAATAGAGCTACGATGACAAAGAACAATGTCATGGTAAGAGAAACAGCAACGGATGTGTCTCGTAAAAAACCCAATGATTTTGGTACTTTAATTTGTTCTGTTGTTTTTTCTTTGTTTCCAAACCATTTTCCAACTGTTGCAGAAGTAAAATATCCAATAGAACCAAAGTGTCCAATTGCAAAGTCGTCACTTCCTGTAATTTGTCGTACATATGGTTGTAGAAGAGCAGGGAAGAGCACCATACATAATCCTAAGATAATGGCACCTATTAACACAAGTGGAGCTCCATGTAGCCCTCCGACAGACAATACCACTCCAATTAAACATGCCATAAAGAGTGTATGATGGCCCGTTAAAAAGATATATTTAAATCTAGTAAAGCGAGCAAGAAGGATATTAGCAATCATACCGCATACCATAATGAGTGCCGTTTCCGTCCCAAACTTATGCTGCGCAACTGCTACAACGGCTTCATTGTTGGGAATGACTCCCTTCACATGAAAGGCATGGTTAAACATTTTTCCGAAAATGTCTAGCGCGCCGATAAGAATACCCGCACCAGCCCCGATAATGATAAAACCCATTACAGTCTTTAATGTACCCGACACAATATCAGCAATAGGCTTACGTTGCAATAACAGTCCAATAAGGGCGAACAATCCCACCAAGATGGCGGGGGTTCCTAAGATGTCTTTCATAATGAGTTCTAACATATCTTCTAACCCCTTTCATTACACATTTTATGATAGATGAGGTTCTAACTTGGATTTAATTTCTGGAATGCTCATCATATTTTCTAATGTAATAATGGCGCGAGTTCCGTCATCTAATTGTCCCATAATATCAGCAGCACCAATAAATAGATCCGCCTGTACCGTTCTAGCAGAAGTTAAATCTGTATGATCTACCTCGGCTGTTTTTCCTAATTCCGTTAAGGCTTTCTTTACGTTCATTTCCATGATAAAACTACTTCCTAATCCGTTTCCGCATACAACCATAATTTTCATCATGCTTCCTCCTTTGAATATGTGTGAATATAATCTAATATCACGGACTTATCTGTACTTTGCAGAATATCTGCAATATTAGACGGCTCGCTAAGTAATTTTGTTAGTTGGACCAATGCTCGTAAATGTGATTCGTTGTCAGTAGCAGCTAACACAATAATGAGTTGAACCGGCTTATCCGGTGCAAAATATACTGCTTCATCCAGCCGTAGAAGGCTCATGGATAATGAGCGCACCCCTTGCTCAGGACGTGCATGAGGGATAGCGACTCCTGGTGTAATGACTACATAAGCACCGTTTGTTTCAATGGACTGGATCATAGCATCCACATATCGTTCCTCCACTGCTCCTGACTCTAAAAGAGGATGAGCTGCAACTCGAATTCCTTCTTTCCAATCAGAGACATGGGGGAGGAGCTGAATGGTTTGAGGTGTAAGTAATTCTTCTAACACAGGCTTTCTCATCTCCTTTTGCAAATATTGATTCGGACGATGCGCATGGATATAGGATTGGAGCGCTTGCTCAAGTTGACTTGATTGGTGAATGGTCGCATATTGGGAGATAAGATTTAACAATGAGCCAACATCCCAGTTTTGCGGTGTGTATCCATACAGTTCTTGCATCACTTGTTGACGTAACTGCTGCTTATCCTGCGCTTCTAAAATAGGCGGGACGACAAATAAACTCGCTTGTGTCCGAATATATACGGTGGAAAACACCAAATCGTACGAAAGAGGATACGTAGCCACATCTCGAACAGATACACTATCTAAGAATAAAAGATCCGGAAACAATTCCTGTAGAGTATGGACTAAGATATTGCTAATTCCAATTCCATTCGGGCATACCACAATGGCTTTTTTTCGATAATCCAGTGTTGTTCCTTGTCTGCGCAACCATCCTCCAAAATGGATAGTGAAATACGCTGTTTCTTCTTCAGAAACAGAACAGCCTAGTTTTCTCTCTACCGCTCGCAGAGATTTTCTTGTAATATGGTACAATTCGGGATACACCTTTTGAACACGTTCCGTCATGAGATTGGTAAGAGAGATGTTATATTTTATTCGGTAGTAGGCCGGCTTAAAATGAACATACAATTGTTGATAAAAGATTTCTTTATCATTTAATTGTACGCATGCGAGGCGTTCAAACTCTTCTACAATCTCTTGTAACAAATCTTGAATGACGGTGTCCTCTTGTAATGGAGATACATCTCTCGTACGATTCATGCTTAAAAGATGTAACGTCATATATAATTGTTCAGTTTGACTCCAAGTAGACTGAAACGCACTGGTCTGTGTCATCTGTTTAACCATTTCGTATTCCGGAGTAGAAGTTAACTCATCCCAGCTGTGATTTGAACGTAATGTTTCTCCTTTACCAATAAGCCGATCCGTACATAGGAATAGATAAGTTAATTCTTGAAGCCGCTCATCGGTAAATGTAATACCCAATTGCTGTTCCATTTGCTCCAATAGGGACCGAATGAGTTGCAGCTGCTTCTCGTGTGTTCCCCATATGCATTGAATAATGGGTTTGCTGCTGGTACTTTGCAATACATCACGCAATAGTTTTTCAATGACGTATCTCTTTATGTTACTGTCCCCATTTATTAGATAACCGTTCTGTTTGGAATACATGATTTGAAGCTGTATTGCTTGTGCTTTTTGCTTTAGTCGTTGCAAATCCTTCAGTACCGTATTACGAGCAACTCCTGTAGCATGTTGAAAGTGATACACCGATAAGGGTTCTCTACTGAGCAAAAGCATAAGAGAAATGACTTTTTCTCGGTCTAACTCAGAAAACACATAAGTACGTTTCGTAAGTTTTTCTTGCAAGTCCTTATCCTGAATCGTATCTGGTAAGTAATAGCCCACTTTTCGGTTATAACAAATGGGTTGATATCCGCGAGACGTAAGCCAATCATTCACTTTTTGCATATCGTACTGAAGCTGTCGGCGGCTCAAACCAGTTTGTGCTTCCAGCTGACTTATTGTGTGAATAGGTGACTGTTGTAGCACTTGTAGTAAGGCAGCACTTCGTTCATCTAAAAACATCCTAGTATCCTCCCCTGTTTCTACAGTACATCATTTCTTATAGAAACTATAGTGTTTATAGGTCTGTTTGTTGTCATCTAATCTGCACAACAATGTGCTCTCCGTTTTGCGTTGTTGAAAGGATTTTATTGTTAAAAGTAATATTTATGGTTCTGGTGCAAACCTCGAATTCCATCAAAATATAAGATTAATACCGAACGTTTCAATTGCAAAATCTTAACTATTTTCTAGAGAGATGAAGAGGTTCTATAAAACAAATATAAACTGCTCAAAATATTTGAGCAGTCAATTATTTTTTAATTATCGATATTATACGAAACGGCAACTATTTTCCCTGTCTACAAACGTGTACTTTTCCGAACGGATTTTACTACAAAAGAAGGAGTATCAAAAAGGAGTACATATAGAATTTAAAAAATTCGGATGCATTAGTGCTTTTTTCGTTTTGGAGATACGATTTTTCCTTATCTTGATAGGCAGGCATGGCGTGCTACCCCATCTATAAACTGTTTGGATTAGCTTCTTGATCCCCAAATTCGAAAGAAATAAATAGCTCTATGTTTCTAGTGAATGTTTTCACGCTACAACCGTACTTTCTTAATATTCCATATGAGCGTATCAACACCTTTAGAGAAATGAAAAATCGGTTTTACTTCAGTAAGGTCAAAATTAAAGGGAGAAAAAAGTGTATTCGTACATATTTCTGCCTCTGCTTTTTGTAACGGCCAAGGACGATGATGTATTTCACCGCAATAAATGTTGACTCCGTTATCGGTGCTGTAGAGGCAATATCGCTCCGTGAGCCAATGGTCGAGGGTTCCTTTTTTAGCAAAATAAACCTCTGATAAGGGAACGTATTTTCCATTAAATATTATAGGAGTATTTGTTTTTCCTTTACGAATACTTTGGTATTGGAAGGTTTGTCCTTCTTTTTGAAAAGAAATTTGTGCAGAATAATAAGGCAAACGAAACCATCTTTTCGCTATTGTATATGTGACCCAATGCTCGGCGTCAAGAGACATGAAATAAACACCGGGTTTACCATTACATTGAACATATGTCCTTACATTGATTTCTGGAAATTTAGGGAATATCGATACAGATGGCAATCCACGAGGATAAATTCCATCCATAACGAATAGAACAACTCCCAACCAAGCATATCGATCAAAGGTGTCAATTTGTAAGGGAGGAGGAATATGTGGGCGCAGTGTTTCAGGTGGAAGAGGCCAATGGGCAAACAACAGATTACTCCAAGTTTGTCGCATAATCCATTTTTTCGAAGGCAATGGCCAAGAGCGGTGAATGATATCATTCATTAAGTTCATGAAAATTATCTCCTTTATTTTTATATCTACCCGGTTTGGGTTGAAAAAATTAAAAAACCACTTTTGTATCTACGCCGCTTGTTTTGGGCTTTGCCGAATATGATTTTGTACGTGCCTAAAGCGAGCGTTGCAACTTTTATTTCTTCTACCATCAATAGAAATAAAGTCAACGCTAACTTTCATACC
Organism: Bacillus sp. (in: firmicutes); assembly: GCA_041920565.1. Lineage (GTDB taxonomy): Bacteria > Bacillota > Bacilli > Bacillales > Bacillaceae_G > JAGHKQ01. Next base: position 23,214 of record JBHGXS010000054.1, read on the forward strand.
AATTCTAACATCTTCTAGTCTATTCTCCTGCAGAGATTTTAATACCAATGGGTACTCCAAATGCTAGGTATTCTTAAATGCTCAATTAAATCATCGGATTTATCAATCTATGTCGCCATAGAATCACAGACGTTTCTCCCAGCTTTAATCCGATTGCTCTCTCGTAATAGCTTTCCCCCTATGAAGCTGTGATTGATATCACATTGAATAACATAATTTTCTTTTTTTAGGAAACAATGAGAGTGGCAGACTGTTTAATTTATGCGATAGTGGAGAAGTGAATATGTCGAACATTTTATACTCTTTGACATTTGCGATGATTGCAATATTATTTGTCCTTTTTTTATTCATGCTTGTGGGTTGGCGTTGGTTTATGAAACGAATGGTGAAACAGATGGGAAAAATCATTTTAAGTGACAGCTATCAAGAAAATATAATTGAGATGATACCAGGCTTTCGGCATATGGGCATTCAAAATGTGCTTGAAAATAATTTGCGTGCAGAATCAGGTGATCTCCTTCATCGCCCGCTTGGCTCTTCAAAAAAATGGCCGCATTTTGATCCGATTACATTTATACCAGCACAGACGACACCGTTTCCGGTTGATGGCGATGAAGAAGTAGATGTGAATGTAACAATTGGACCAAAAGCGAAAAAACCAATGGAAATTAAAATACCGCTTATAATCAGCGGGATGGCCTATGGGATCGCACTCAGTGAAGAAGCGAGGCTTGCTTTGGCACAAGCAGCTAAAAATACAGGAACAGCGATTAATTCAGGTGAAGGCGGAACTTTACCTGAAGAATTAGACAATGCAGGAAAGTATATTTTACAGTTTTCAAAAACACCATGGTCAAAGGAAGAAGACGTTATTAAACGTGCTGATATGATTGAAATCAAGCTGGGACAAGGCGCGTTAGTCGGGATGGGCGGAAAAATTACACCTAATAATTTAACAGGTCGTGCTCGTGAAGTGATGGGGCTTAAAGAAAATGAGGATGCAATGATTTATGAGCATTTTTTTGAAAATCAAACATTAGAAGATATTAAAGATCTTGTTGAGGAACTTCGAAACATATCAGGCGGTGTTCCAATTGGCGTAAAATTGGGGGCAGGTGGAAAAATTGAAGAAGACATTGATCATTTAATTGACATTGGTGTTGATTTCATTACGATTGACGGCGGACAAGCGGCCACATTCGGTGCACCTCCCATTTTAGCCGATGACTTTGGAATACCGACATTGCATGGGGTTGTCCGGGCTGCTAATCATCTAGAAAAGAGGAATATGAAGGGACAAGTTAGTTTAATTGTCTCGGGAGGGCTTTTTACCCCCGGGCACTTTTTAAAGGTGCTTGCACTCGGTGCCGATGCTGTTGCTTTAGGGTCTGTCATGTTATTTACTGTCGCACATAAACAAATACTGCATGCACTTCCATTTGAACCACCTACACAAGTTGTTTGGAATGAAGGAAAATTCAAAGATAAATTCAAGGTCGAAGAAGGGATAAAAACAGCGGAGAAATTCTTAACATCAAGTACAGAAGAAATTAAAATAGCATTAAGAGCGATGGGGAAACGCTCTTTAAAAGAGTTGTCAAAAAAAGATTTAGTGTCCTATGATTATTTGACCGCACAAATGATTGGAATTCCATTTTCATTTGAGCCTTGGGAAGATAAACAAAAAGAGAAATAAGTGAATATTTACATGAAGCTGTCAGCTAATTTACGAAAAACAGCAGAAAAATCAGGTTCTGGTGCAAAAACATCCACTAGAAACATAGAGCTATTCATTTCTTTCGAATTCGGGGATCAAGAAGCTAATCCAACCAGTTGGCGGGTACAATTCACTTGATTTTGGACAGACTTCCCTCCTGAGGGAGTTTGTCCTTTTTTGATCATATGCATCGCTTCGGCACTTGCAAGAGCCTGTTTAGCAGTCTGAAATAACTTCAAACCTAGCAGAACAAAAAGGCTTCATTCCACCATGAAGCCTTTTTGTTTAGCCTAAATCGCTCGTAAATTATAGAAATTTATACGAACGCAAAAAAACATTACGTTTTATGAATGGTTTTCACTGTTTGTAAATGTGTACTTTTACAAACAAATGTAAGGAATAATTTAGGGAAGAATTACCGATCAATTTTTTTCCCTGCGCCTTATATGCACATCCAAGCACTAATGAAGAATTATTAGAAACTGTTGAACAATACTACAAACGGTAGAGTTTATTTTGTGCAGCAAAGGTCTATTTGTTTTCTACAATTAATCCTCATCCTTCACATCCAAATCTTCTGGAATTGGTTCATTGAGTATTTCTTCTACTAGCTTTTTATATTTTTCCATTTGCTCCAAATGAGTGTTGAATTGCTCCTTGTTAATCAAATATTGCTCTCCATCATGGATTGCACGAATTCGTTTTTGCCGTATCAAGCTTTCTATATAGGACTCTGAAAGGGATAAGTATTCTGCGGCTTCTTTTATAGTGAGATACAATGTTTTTACTCCTTTTTCTTTTAGGATACAGTTACCTACATTATGGCATCATTCTTAATTATTATCTAGTACAGCTATATCCTGCACAGGGAATCTCTCATTGCTTCTAAGGAATAAATTTCAGGCAATTTCAGCATAACAAACCTATTTAAGCACCGGTTTATCTCATTTAAATCCGGTTCAGCACCGCTTCTCTTATATTCCTCTAATTCTAGTTTTGAAACCATGATCATCTCATTCATTTGACTGATAATTGACCTGTCACTTGTAGCACCATAGCAAACTTCTTTGCAATGTTGTAAGTACTTTTCGATAACTAATGAACTAATTCCATCTGCTATGAAATTCTCTCTAATTCCCTTTATGATAATATTATCAAAGCCTTTGAAATCCTCTCTTTTAAGACCATATAAAACAAAGTTATACCTAGTCATGTTATTCATAACGAGAACACATTTACGTCTGTTATGAAAAAATACATGAGCATGCCATGAATAAAGAGGATTAACGTTTGTTGCGCATTCTTTTTGTATAATAATTTTTAATTCTTCGGCTAGCTTTTTTGTACATTGAACATTCAACATATATCACAACTCCCCTTTTACTTTTAGAAATAATTTAAAAAAGAACAGTGCATCCCTTTTATGCGGCAACACTGTTCTTTACATTTAACACCTGTTTATTTTGAAGTTACACTACTTCAATTCTAACAATGCTACATTCTCCACATGTACTGAGTATCTAATTAACAAAAGGTGAAACAGACTGCCATTAAAATATAAAAAGCTTCTCTAATAGGTAATTTCCTATAAATCGCATATTGTATCACTTTGAAAACAGTTCTTTAAGCCGTGTTTCATACCGGTTATTTTCATCTGAATAGACTATTCCTTTTTCCGTCACAATAGCGCTTATAAGAGAATGAGGAGTAATATCAAAAGCCGGATTATAAACCTTAATACCTTTCGGGGCAATCCTTCTTCCAAAACCTTTTGTAATTTCCTCCCCAGGCCTTTCCTCTATCGGGATGTCTTTGCCTGTTGATGTGTTTAAATCAATCGTAGACGTAGGTACAGCCACATAAAAAGGAATGTTGTGCGCCTTTGCTAAAATGGCCAGGCCATATGTGCCGATCTTATTTGCGACATCTCCATTTGCAGCTACCCGATCTGCTCCGACAATAACAGCTTGAACACAACCGTTCGCCATAATCATCGCTGCCATGTTATCGCAAATTAGAGTAACATCAATGTCCGCCTTCTGTAACTCCCATGCCGTTAGACGTGCTCCTTGCAGAACAGGACGTGTTTCGCATGCGTATACCTTGAGGTTCCATCCCTTTTCTTTTGCTATATAAAACGGTGCCGTCGCTGTTCCATATTTCGCAGTAGCCAAACTTCCTGCATTACAATGAGTTAGAATTTCCATCCCATCTTGAAATAATGTAAGAGCATATTCGCCGATTTTTCGGCAGACCCCTTCGTCCTCCATTTGAATGGATAAAGCTTCTTCGAGCAGAGCAGCTTTAATAAGAGATACACTCGATCCTTGTTCCCGTTCGCAGCAGGCTCTCGCTTTTAAACGTTCTAATGCCCAGAATAAATTTACTGCTGTCGGTCTTGCTGTCGCTAAATAATTAGCCTGTTTTTCCACATCCAGCATAAAGGCATATACATCATCTTTACTCCCTCGAACCCCCAAATATAGACCATAGGCGGCTGTCATGCCGATTGCGGGAGCTCCGCGCACTTTCAACTCATAAATGGCCTCCCACACATCTTCGATAGTAGGTATCTCAAGAAATACAGTTCTTTCGGGAAGTTGAGTTTGATCAAGCAGGATTAATTTGTCATGCTTCCATTGAACGGATTGTACAAACTGAGCGCTCAATTGCCCGCCTCCTGTCGAACCACAGATGTTAAATCGCTCATTTTTTGCACTGTATTTCGCTTTACTACCAGCTGCTGACCAATAGCAAGCGCCAACATTTCCCCCCTGGCTCGCAAATGCGGGTCCGTAATGCTTTCTAGGTCAGAAACATGAGCAAGACCAATCACTCTCCGTATCATTTTACAGCCTGCATACCCCGAAGTATCTTGAAGTATCCTTAGTAAATAATCATCCATATACCCTGGTACATCTGCAAATGGTTCCTTAGAATTTTCCTTCCACAACCTTCTAAATTCCAGCTCAAAAGTTAACCAAATTCGTTCAATTGTATTTAACAAATAGTTTCGGTATTCCATCCGTTCTTCCATGTTTAGCGAATGGCCTTCATGTGACGCGTAGCTGAGTAATAGATTTGCTATCACTGCCCCAATATCAAACCCCATTGGCCCGTAGAAGGAAAATTCAGGATCAATCACTTTCATACTTTCGTTCGTCACCATAATACTCCCCGTATGAAGATCTCCATGAATAAGTGCTTGTCCATGAGTTAAAAACCCTTCTTTAAGCTTTGCAACTTCCAGTTTTAGTTTGTCATTTCCCCAAATCTTCGTTACCGCACTTTCAATTAACGGATTAAATTGATTAGTTTCAGCATCATAGTACGGGTCAGTAAAAACGAGATCTTCTGTGATTTTGCACATTTCCGGATTGATAAATTGAACCGCTTTTTTCTTTTTCTCTTTTGGATCTAATGCTAAATCTGAAGTTAGAAACAGTGTTCTCGCTAGAAATATACCAATCTTTTCTGCAAAATGCGGATAACGTATACGTTTGATTAATCCTTTCCGCATAATATGATGTGTAGATAAATCTTCCATTATAGTCAATGCTAATTGATGATCATAATGATAGACTTTCGGGACAAGATCAGGACAGATTGCACTATGGATCATCAATGCTTCACTTTCTATCCGTGCCCGATCAAGCGTTAACGGCCATGATTCACCGACAACCCGAGCATAAGGAAGTGCCTGTTTTATAATCATGCTCTTACCGGATGCCCCAAATTCTTTGAGATGAAAAACCAGATTCAAATTTCCATCTCCAATCTCTCTGCTAACTACTTGAGCGTCCGTGGAAAATAAACCTAGCTTTTCAACGTATTCTATAGCGCTTTTTTCATCAAGGATATAATAATTTGTCACCACTGTCATTCCTTTACAACTATATTAAAAGTCAAATTTTATTTATAAAAATAGATGTGGATAGGTGATTATTTTTCTATTAATTCCCACACCAAATCTCTTAAAATATCATATGTTATTTCAAAGAATGAGGTGATTATGATAGAGAATGAATTTAAATTACAAGCGTCGCAGCAAATGAAACGTCTGCCGACCCAATTTTTTTCTAATCTAGTAGAAAAAGTAGACCGCTATATTAAAGATGGGTACGATGTCATTAATCTTGGCCAAGGAAACCCCGATCTTCCTACACCTCCTCATATTGTCCAGTCCTTACAGCAAGCAGCTTGTAACCCCATACATCACCGATATCCTCCTTTCCGTGGAAAAAAGGATTTAAAAGAAGCGATATGCAGTTGGTATTATAGTGAGTACGGTGTTGAATTGGACCCGGAAAAAGAGGTTGCTATTCTATTCGGCACAAAAGTCGGTCTAGTGCAACTCTCGCAAATTTTATTAAATCCAGGCGATATTGCTCTTGTTCCAGATCCCGGCTACCCTGATTACTGGTCAGGAATCGCAATTGCCGGAGCGGAAATGGTGACGATGCCTTTACTTTTAAAAAATGCATTTTTACCCGACTTTTCAATCGTTACTCCCGAGCAGCGCAAAAGAGCTAAGTTGATGTTTTTAAATTATCCCTCCAATCCGACAGGAGCCTGTGCTTCCAGTTCCTTCTTCGATCAGGCGATTCGCTTTGCAGAAGAAAACAATATTGTAATTGCCCATGATTTTGCTTACGGTCAGATTTACTATGACGGCCAGAAGCCAGTCAGCTATTTGTCCCGCCCTGGTGCCAAGGAAAATGGCGTTGAATTTTACACACTTTCTAAAACGTATAACATGGCTGGTTGGCGGGTAGGATTTGCACTTGGAAATGAAGAAGTTATTCGGCTTATTAATTTAATTCAAGATCACTACTTTGTAAGCTTATTCGGAGCGATTCAAGAAGCAGCAGCTACAGCCTTAACCTCTTCTCAAGATTGTGTAAGAGAATTGGTTAGCGTTTATGAATCACGGCGCAATACGCTTTATCAAGAGCTGGCAAAATTGAATTGGGATGCCCCTCTTCCTGGAGGAACATTTTTTTCCTGGCTGCCAGTTCCCAAAGAATTCACATCCAGTCAATTTGCGGATTTATTATTGGATAAAGCAAAAATCGCCGTCGCTCCAGGAATTGGATTCGGTAAGCACGGCGAAGGCTATGTTCGTATAGGACTTCTTACAAGTGAAGACAGAATTCGGGAAGCGGCAGAACGAATCCGCAAGCTATCTCTCTTTTAAAAGAATCTTAGATATCATTCGGGAGGTGTACCAAGTATGACAATCAATCAAGACTATGTTTTAGCTGCTTATTTAGCGCATGGACATATGAATTTTCATAAAAAGGCACAGGACATCGCAGTCGGGCTGACAGTTGGAAGCTGGACTGAGCTTACAAAGGAAAAAAAAGAACAAATGAAACAGCACTTGGGTAAAGTTGTTGAAATAAAGGAGCTAAAGCCCGATTTGGACAAGGTTCCCAGGGCGCTCTTAACAATCGGCTACCCGATTCAAAATATGCAACCCGATTTACCTGCAATCCTTACTACTGTGTTTGGCAAATTATCAATGGATGGGCAAATTAAGCTAATCGACCTGCAATTGCCTGATTCATATCTTCGCCAATTTCCCGGACCTCGTTTTGGTATCGAAGGGGTTAGGAATATATTAGGAATTAAAGATCGACCGCTTTTAATGAGCATTTTTAAACAGTGTATCGGTCTGCCCCTGCACGAATTGGATATTGAGTATCAAAACCAAATAGAAGGAGGAGTCGATTTAGTAAAAGATGATGAAATTTTCTTTAATGATGTACAAGCTCCCGTTTTAGAACGAATCAAATTGCTGGAAAAACGGAATCGAGAGCTCTATGAAAAGACTGGAAAAAAAGTGCTTTATGCCGCCAATTTGACCGGTCCTGTTACCGAACTATTGGAACGCGCCAAACGCTATGTTGATGGAGGAGCTTCCTGTTTATTGCTAAATGTCTTACCATACGGGTTTGATATCCTTCACAGAATAGCCTCACACCCGGACATCCATGTTCCAATCATGGTTCATCCCTCATTTGCCGGAGCCCTATATCCTTCTCTATACTACGGAATCGCAGCACCCCTGCTGCTTGGGAAATTGATGCGCTGGACCGGCGCTGATATCGCACTTTACCCTTCACCTTATGGATCTGTTACCATGCCAAAAGAAGATGCACTTGAAGTGGCAAGAAATCTCCACTGTGACAGCACGTTTCATTCTTCAGCCTTTCCGGTTCCTTCTGCAGGCATCTATCCAGGTCTTATTCCCGTTTTATATCGTGATTTCGGCACTGATGTTATTGTCAATGCGGGCGGGGGAATACACGGACATCCTCAAGGCTCAACAGCGGGAGCGAAGGCATTTGTTGATGCGATCGAGGCAGTTATATCAAAGTATTCTCTAGAAGAAGCTGCAAAAATCTCGCCTGAACTCCAATCGGCGCTTGACAAATGGGGAGCGGTTCATGAGTGATGGCATTCCTAAAACAAAAAACAGTGGTATTTTGCGATTTTGATGGGACTATTACAAAAGCGGATAACATCACAAGCATTATGCAAAAATTTAATCCTCCTGGTTGGAAAAAGATCAAAGATGACATCTTGGGGCAACGAATGAGCATACAAAAAGGCGTAGGACTGATGTTTTCTTTATTAGATACATCGGAACAAGAAGAAATCATTCGTTACGCTGTCGATCAAGCAGAAATTCGGCCCGGATTTGATGATTTCGTGCAATATTGCATAGAACAGGACATCCAACTGTTGATCACCAGCGGCGGTATTGACTTCTTTGTCTTTCCGATTCTTTCTCGCTTTAACATCCCTAAAGAGAACATTTACTGCAATGCCAGTGATTTTAGTGGTAATCGAATTAAGATTCTATGGCCTTTTCCTTGTGACGATTCTTGCAATAACGATTGCGGGATGTGTAAATCAACAATCATTCGATCTTTTCCTGAAAAACTGTATAAAAAAATTATAATCGGTGACAGCATAACAGATTTGGCAGGTGCCAAACTCGTCACTCTTGTAATTGCAAGGGACTTCCTTTTAGAGAAATGCAAGGAATATATCCTGCCTTATAAAGAATTTGATTCATTCTTTGATATCATCGATATTTTGAAACAGAACAACCGGGAAGCGAGGTGAATGGTTTGACAAGAGACAATCTTGAAGATGCAACCTTGGAAGAAGTCCAACAAGCTTTTTCCAGATTGCGCAGCGTCAAAGAAAAGTTTGCACAGAGAGGTTGGTTTCCAGCAACGAGCGGTAATCTTTCTGTTCGTATAAAAAATCGATCGATCATTGCAGTAACAACAAGCGGAAAAGATAAATCGCTTCAAACACCTGAAGATTTCCTTTTAGTAGATTTAGAAGGAAAGCCCGTTTGCAGCACAGCCTTAAAGCCTTCTGCTGAAACGTTGATTCATGCCGCAATCTATAAATCTATACCGAATTGTGAAGCTGTTTTTCATATCCATACCGTTATGAATAACCTGGTCTCCGAACTTTACAGGGATGAGAAAAAACTCGGTTTTAAGGATCATGAACTTATTAAAGCTTTTGACATATGGGAACCAGATGCATCCATATCTGTTCCAATTGTAGAAAATTACTTTGATATTCAAATATTAGCAAATGAAATCAAAAATAAAATCGTTCCTAAAGTACCGGGAGTATTAATCCGAAACCATGGAATTTATGTTTGGGGCGATAGTGATTTTTCCGCCACGCGTCATTTGGAGGCGTTTGAATTTTTGTTTGAATATCACATTAAATTGCTTTTATTAAAAAAACTTTAGAAAGGGGTATTTATATTATGGCAAATATTCGAATCCGCAATTCGAATGAAAGATTAACAACAGAAGCAAGTGTTCGAAAATTTCTTGAAGACCAAGGAGTGCTTTATGAGCATTGGGATCCTCAGAAGCTTCCGGAAAATCTCCGTGAAACATTTATACTTTCTGATGAGGACAAGGAGAAGATTCTTGAAGTTTTCGATTCAGAAATAACATCGTTAGCCAATCGAAACGGCTACACACAATGGGATATTGTCGCTTTATCAGATGCTACACCTAATCTTGATGCACTTCTGAAAAAATTTGAACAAGTGCATGTGCATACGGAAGATGAAGTTCGGGCGATTACCGCAGGAAATGGCATTTTCACCATTAAAGGGCCGGATGATATCGGCTATTTTGATGTAGAATTGTCTGCTGGAGACGTGATTTCTGTTCCAGTAAACACTCCTCACTTCTTCACATTAATGGAAAATCGTAAGGTGGTTGCTGTCCGTCTGTTCATTGATGCCTCCGGTTGGGTAGCGTATCCTTATAACGACCCTGAATTTAAAACGTAAGGGTCTTCGAAAAATTGTAAAAGCACTCTGCTCGGAGTGCTTTTACAATTTTTTAAGCAACCTGATTATTCCAAATCTGTCACTTTGATTTCTATCTTTGAGATAACTCTATTACAGATAACCATCCTAAAATGTATCAAAGGAATTGAATTATTTTAATAACGAGTTATAAAAGCTGTCCTTAAGTGTACAAAATATCAATATTCTGGTCAACGAAGGCAAACAGTTCCAAGTAATCTGTATGGAAACTGCTGTTCTTCCAAATTCTGTAAATAAAAAACCTCTCTATAGGAGTGAAAAAAGTGATGGAAGGTAAAAGCACAACAATTCATCTATTTTTGCTGCTGGTTGTTACCGCAGTTTTTATATGGTCTGTTATCAAGCCAGCAGGATACTGGTCATGGGCATCGGAGGTTATTCCTGCCGTTGTCGGATTGATCATCGTAATTGCAACATACAATAAGTTTCGCCTTACCACTCTCTCTTACATCATTATTGCAATTCTAGCGATTATGATGTTCGTCGGCGGTCATTACACATACTCAAGGGTTCCCCTTTTTAATTGGATCAAAGATGTTTTCGATTTAAATCGAAATCACTACGATCGATTTGGACATTTGCTAAAGGGTTTGTTTACGATTGTGATAAGGGAAATATTATTACGAAAAACTCCAATAACCAAAGGCCCTTGGTTATTTGCCATCATTACAAGTATTTCTCTTGCAATCGCTGCATTGTACGAAATCATCGAATGGTTAACTTTTAAAATAACAAAGGGAGGAAAAGTAGCTAAAAACTTTTTAGGTACGCAAGGGGATATTTGGGATGCACAATGGGATATGTTACTTGCCTTAGTTGGTTCGATTCTTGCGTTACTCATCCTTTCAAAACTACATAACCGGTTGTTAAAAAAAGAATTAATAAAAGAGTGAATGTTAAAAAGTGCCTCTTGGTTACACGACACATTTGACAGGAGTACTACAAAGAGGCTGATTACCTTACCTACGTTACACTCCAGACAATAAAGAGGTTGATTCGAGAAGGAAAGAAACGATAGAACGAATTTTTTGCGGATATGAAAGAAATGCATGGTTGCGTTGGAGTGTCTATCGAGGACTGGAAGTGTTTTCATTCGATCAATCAAGGCTTAATGCTAATTTTTAGGCTGTGAAAGTTGAATAACTAATTTACTCGCAACAGAACCAGAGCTTTCATTCATTCTTTACCTAGCTGTGCAAACTACCCTTCAACCAAGGGCGGTGACGATAGGAACCGACCGGGATTTGGATTAGGCTGGTTTTTCCTTGTGGATCCATCTTGTAAATCTCATCACACAAGTTCGCATCAAATCCGAGGAGCGGGTGCCCCCCCATCCCGATGGCGGACGCCGCCAACAGCAATCGTTGCACGAGCATACCCGCTTCCATCTGTTGGATGCGATATCCTCTGTACCCCAGTGCCATTTTGAGATGATCCTTGTCCCCTGCCACATGTAGGCAGAGTGGAACTTGAAACAAATTTACATTATCGGCAGACATTCCGTATTGCAACGGGAGTCGATGATCTCCGAGTTGCATCTGTCGTAACGCATGAGCAGCGCTGTCATAATGATAGGCGCCATCCGGAATGCCTTCAACATTATACAAACAGCCATACAGCGAGACACGGGACTCGGGATTCCCATGTGCTTCATCTAAATCATTCCAATATGAGAAGGAAGCCATCGCCTCTTGCAGCAGAGCAGCCAGTTGCGGTTGACTTACCTTTCCCAAAACGAAATCCATGTCCGGGGAATATCGCTTTCGGCAGACCGCCGCCAGATCATACGACAACGGCTTCATATGAGGCAGAGCTACCGCTTGACCCTCACAATTCATACTCTCCTTCGTCTTGACCTGCCGAAACGATCGCGTCGATTCCAGCATGGACGCTTCATTCATTTTGGTTAACATCGGATACTCTACGACCCTCCGTGACCGGACATAGTGATTACACTCAATTGCTGCCAACTCTCGGCACAATTCGGCAGCAGAGACAATCCCGTCTATGTCACTTCTGTTAGTAAACCAGATTGTAGGTTCCACCGACAACGGGATAACCGCATACACGCTCTCCTCCTGTTCGGATAGCCCAAGCAGATGGTTGATGGCCCGATCAAGAAATTGGAAGTACACCCCCGATGCGAAGCCAAACCGTTTCGCCATTTCGAGTAACTGCCCGATTAGCACACCAGCATCCAACCCTTGCAGACGGTAGGCAAAATCATTGTATTTAAAGAAATTTTTCCAAAACATTGTCGACACAAAAACAGTACCAAAACAAGCGGACACATCACAGCGATTACCAAGAGCCCGTGCTATATATGAATCGAAATTTCCTTCTCGCAACAACACCAAGCGGTGGTGTGCCACATCATAATGGTATACCCCAGCAGGCAGATCTTCCATCTTCAGATACACGTACAATTCGTTTGGATACAACGCCCCGCCAGAAGGAACAAACCGCCGATACGACTGCATTAGGTCCGCTGCTTGTTCTGTGGAATCCGAGATAAAGACTGACTGGCAAAATTGAGTAAGGCCGAATACATACCAGAGAAAATGACCGATTCCGCGAAGATCAGGCTTTGCGTGTGCTTCCCGTCCTTCAAGCGTCAGCGGTACTTCCAGAGACAATGGAACCACAGGCAAGTCACGGTAGAGCTTATATGCAAGCGGGGCATCTTCCCAATTCACTTCCCAATCCGGCGGCCTTGCCTTGTCAGTGTCAAAATGCAGATTGTGCAAAAATGCCTCTAGACTCATCCTCCTACCTCCTAGTCACGGCTTATGGAAACGGATGCGGATGTGGATTGAGCTGTTCAAGCGTCAGCGGTTGTTTCATATATCCGAGTTCCATTGGTACTCTCAACACCCTATTCAGCCCTGTTACGCGAGTAAGGTGATGTCCGAATGTCATCGGCAACATCCCCGGAATCAACACTTTTACGCAATACAGTCCGTTTCGTTTGATTTCCGATGTCGTCTGGTCCACCACAATCACATCGAGGTTCAATCGGCGGAACACCTGAAGAATATCCTGCAGATCATCAGTCAGGTCTGCATGCCCCGTCTTCCACTTAAACTCCTTATCAAATGTTCGCAACGGACGATTATCGTCCAGCAAAAACTGCAGGCGCTCCTCTGCTTGCGGCAAACCGTACAACATGCCATGATCATCCATCTTCTGCACCAGGGAAGAATCTTGCAACATTCTCACATACTCCTCCTGGTTCGCCTCAAATTTCTCGTCAAGCGTCAGCATCATGCCGGCCAACTCGTGAACCGCGCTTTTCACCGCCCGTACCGGGTCCAGATGAGCTCCGGCCGCACAGATGATATTCAATCCCTTTTGCTTCGTGTTTTTCGCCAACGCCAAAACGCTTGGAATTCCGTGTTCCATCGTCGAGTTAAACAAATGCAGATCATATCCCGCCACCGCCCGCACACGGTCGATCATCAACTGCAATTCTCGATCGTTAGCAGAACAAGGGGCAAGGCGCGGGAGAGGCAGCTGCGCGTACCAAGTCATCAGGAACGAATCACGCTCCACCACTTCCAAAATACCGTGGAAAATAGCCTCCTCCAAACTTCCGCCTAACGCACATCCGTTAGAAGTTTCATAAACAAATCCCTGCCCACAGCCCAAGCTGTAATAGGCAAGCAACTCCGGAACCAAAATCGGACGCTCTTGCAAAAACGAATAGCCCCATACCCAATTGATTGGACGGTCAGGATTAAACGGTTTGAATGGAAAACCAGGCCGCGCATACTGTTCCTTTGCGTGTACGCCTACCTTGATAGGATTGAGTGCTTGATCTCCTAAATTGCGGTAACTGTCATGGACCACTGTCCGTTTGCCACGGGGCGCCAGGCCGCAGTATCGCTCCAAGCCCTCCAAAATGGCCGTCAACTCACTTATCGCGTATGAATGAGTCCGACCTGCTGCTCCCTCGTCCCCCGTGAACAACGGCAGATTTACACCTACATCGGCAAACGGCGGCACGAGGTCATGCATTTTACCATTCAAAAAGCCAGTTCGATGATCCAGATAGTCTTTCACTAGAACTTTATTCAGTTCATCCATCGAACGGCAGCGGTAACTGTCGGTGCTGATCTTCGGACTTGGTTGCAGCGAAATTCGGGCCGCGGTCGGTGAATCTTCGGGTAATCGACTACAAACCGGACACAACGGGTCGGGCAGAAAGGAATGCCATGAACTCTTCAGTGTTTTCAGATTGATTAAAAGCACCCGTCCTTCCGAGTGAGCCTGATCACCTTGCAATACCTTCTGTACCTCCGCCCCGAGCAGGTGGGCCATCTGCAAAAGTCCCGTGCTCGATGCCCACACATCACGCTGCATTCCTCCGTGCGTCCCCAGCCTCTGTTGTATCTCCCACATCTCTTTACGGTCGCGTCCTGCCATGAGGCGTCTCATGTCCGCACACTGGGAGCACCCCTGCGTATCCGGGCGAACCAACGGCCCGATCACACCCTCACCAAATGAAACGAAGCCTCGTAGCCAAGGAATGCCGGTTGGGCGCAACACCTCTTCCGCCTTTTGATGAACAGAGGGATTCCAAGCATCTTGCAACACCAGAGCCATATCAGTCGCTTCCGGTACTCTTGCCTCGAAATCGGTCTGACGAACTACCCGGTATTGGGCGGACAGTTCTTCACACACGCGGTCTGCCAACACTCCTTCTCCGACAACCGCCACGACAGCACTCACCGTGATTCCTCCTCTCGCAATAACACACCAAATGCCCCTGCCAGTTCCTCTTTCAAAAACGGTTCCATTGTTAATTCGAAAACCAAAAGCCGCTTACGGTTCCGTTCCAAGACCTGTATAGCGGACTGCAAAACCTCAGATTGTGTCGTCTCTTCACACGCGGGGATTACAAGGTTTAGCGGCACCGTTTCTTCCAACAGCACGGACGAAACCTCCAACGCTTGCGCCGTTAGGCAAGCCGCTTGGTTTTGGACTTTCATAAGTGCCTGTTGTAACGCCTTCCGCAACGCCATTGTTATATTCAAACCTACACTGCTGTACCAGCCGTCGCTCGTACCGACCCATACCACAGGGAAACCGGACACTTCCTTTCCCAATCCGATCATCGGTGCTCCCTGCATCGTGGTCAGTGCCCGCAAATAAAATCGGCAGCGCTCATCTTCTACTGCGCCCAACTGCACCCGAGCAACAAGATTCTTCTGATTGACCTGTTGCTTGCTCAACTCCTCGGTCAAACACCTTTGCACCCCGCGGCAAACAGCTTCCGCAAACGTTTCCCCCGCTCCGACGCCAACAAATTCCTGCGGTTCTACCATACTCCCCTCTACTCTCTGATGTGAAGGTAGAGTCGTAACGAGCAAACCGACCATTTGCGACACATACGCTTCAATCCCGGCCAGACCCGCTTCTCGCCGTGCCTCCTCATGCGTCAGACCTGTACAGATAATGCTTGGCAACAGCTCAGCCGGTCCCACCGACAGCGGGTCGACTGCTTGAACGCGGCACTGAGCCAATGGCAGCTGCTTTAAGTCCCCCTCCTCCCAAATATGGAAAATCCCTGATTCCGCTGATGTCAACTGGTTGAAGTAAAGAAGCAATCCACTCGGCTGACTTCTGCTCGAGCTCCGTTCGAGCCGCAGATTGAAATCTTGAACCCATTCGGCTGCCGCACGTCCGGTCACCAATGGATGGGGCATGAACGAATGCCAGTTTCCTTCCAACGTATCCAAATCAAGCAGGAAGAATTGATTGTTCTGTTCCGATTCGGTCACTCCCGTAACCTTTTTAAACAATTCAAACACGATCACGTTTGCCAACATCGCTCCCGCTGTGGAAGAGAAAGTGTGTAATTGCTGGTCTTTGCAAAGCACAGATTGGTGTATGCGGCGCCACGCAGACTCCCAGCAGCCCTCAGAGCCTGGATGCACTAACGGACCCGCTAGACCCACCTGCTTCAGACATATAGCGGGAAGCAACACCTTATCCTCCTCCCTACAAACCGCATGAAGAACCCGCAGCTCCTCTATATTCCCCTCCTGCGACACATACAAAATCGATTGAAACGGCTGTACAACCTCCTGCCAAGAACTTACCCCCTCCTTCTGCAGGGTGACCTCCTCTACCGCCACCTCGGGGTCCGTTTTGCGAGCATGTGCCATGATTTCCATCAATCGCAGCCGATTGGTCGGCACTGAGTCTGTGATTAGCACATGGAACTTGGGCAATCCGGATTCGATCAATGCAGAAACCAACGAAACAAAAAAAGGGCCAGATCCGACCGCCAACACTTTGGCCTGACGATAGGCTTGGAAACGATACGCACCCGAATCTCCGAAACTGTCCAAAAATTCAATTTGAGAAGCATACTTTTTGAGAATCTTATCCGTCAATTGATGCGGACGGTCTTGGCTCACATCCCGAACAAAGCCGTTTTGGTACAGTATTTCTGCGATTTCATACACCCGGTCCCGGTATTGGTCCGGCAATCCGTCTGTCAAATCCTCCAACGTGTGCTCCCCATTGAACATCGGTACCAGTTTTTCAATCCATTGGTAGATCGTACTGCCTTCCATACGGAACGAGCTTAAGTTGTTCCGAAAATACACACTGCCGTTTGGTTCAGGGAGAAAAAACGTGTCCCTTTTCACTTTCAGACGTGTAGAAGCATTCAAATTTGTCATTCTACTCCTCACTCCTCTTACCCGTGAGCTGTTCTCAAATCTGCATCATCACTTTCATCCTAATTCTATGTATGGCTATTTGTCCCTTATGTCTAATCTTATAGAGCAAAGCCCCCGCAACAACTCATGCAGGGGCGTCATCTTCTCTTTAGGCAACCGCGATTTCCGTCAGAAAGCCAGAACTACTGACCGCCGCAACGACCACCGCAACGACCACCGCAACGACCGCCGCAACGACCGCCGCAACTAAAGCAATTAAAGCAACTAATGCAATTAAAACAATTAAAGCAATTAAAACAATTAAAGCAACGAAAACAACTAAAGCAACGAGCAAAACCACCGCCGCATTGACGGTAAAGAGCCTGATCAATATTGTACTGGTTTTGAGGGTCCCAATAAGTCACCTCGCCCGCTTGGAAA
Source organism: Bacillus sp. (in: firmicutes) (assembly GCA_041920565.1). Taxonomy (GTDB): domain Bacteria; phylum Bacillota; class Bacilli; order Bacillales; family Bacillaceae_G; genus JAGHKQ01. The sequence goes on from JBHGXS010000054.1 coordinate 40,429, forward strand.
TCGTCAACACTCAACGCTTGAAGCTCTTTTTGAAAATCATACATTTTTACAACCTCCGTATATCAAATTAATAAGTTGTGCCAGCAGCGTAACCATCAACAGGAAAGGAAAATTGAGCGAAGATAACCAAAAAAACAATTGTGTAATAGAGTGAATCCACCAAATACTTCGAGTATTCTCTTCAACAAAATATGAACCATGCTTGGGTATTGTTCCTGATTCAAATACCTATTTTTGTTGGGTCTTCGTAAAACCGTCCAAGAAAGAAACAGGATGATCACATTATCAGCGAGACGGCAGAGTACAAATAAAAAGACTATGAGACATCGCTGAAACAGAAGCTGGCACTAAGTCGGCAATATTAGAGCAGGAGCTTCACAAAATCGAAAAGCGCATGAACCAACTAGTTCGGAAACAAAACCTCCTCGCCTGTTAAACCAACATCATGAGGAGGAACTTACTAAGGAGGAATGGCACTTCATCAATTACTTGTTAGAGATGAATTGGATGTTTTGGAGTGTCAGAAACTTAAAGAGGGAGCATAAGCTGTGCTTTCTGTTCCCTCCATTTGCAACACTTATCCTTTTACAGCTTTTGTTTGGATATCTTCATAAATGTTTGAAAAATGCTTTTTAAATTCCATTCCATCTTCTATCAGGGACAGCACCACATGCTCATCAGCTAACAACCAAGGGTCTGTATATTACGTTTTCATTTGCCAATCGGAATTTTAATCATGTTGAAATAAGCCTTTACGGACTTTTATTCCCCCTTGGCAGCGCCAATATATGTATATCGCTTTATCGAATGTCTCATAATAAACGATATGAAAATACAACCAGAAAAAAGGTGAAAGTATGTCTTTCTTTCGTTGGAACACTCAAGCGATCCATAGTCAAAGGCAGGCTGACAGCATCCTAAACAGCTTAATCGCCCCTTCTATCTCTACAAATCTTCAGCTGGTAGCCATGCTGTTTAACGGCATTCCCGAGCTTGCAACCCGTATGATTTCATTAAAAACAGGACAACAGGCGGCTCTTGTGTATCTGGATGGCTTGGTAGATAAGACCGTGATTAACACGGATATTCTTCGGCCGCTTATATATGGAGAATATAATGAAAAAGATTCTTTGGAATCTGCTGTGACGATAGGACAGATCAAACGCGTCCAGAAATGGTCTGAGATTGAACAGGCCCTTCTTGTTGGGAAAAGCATCCTGTTTATGGATGGACATGACTCTGCCCTTGAACTTGGAACACAAAGCTGGCCGCAGCGGGCGATTGAGGAGCCGCAAGTAGAATCAGCGATCAAAAGCTCACACATGGGGTTTATTGAAACAGCCAGTCAAAATATTGCCATGATTCGTCGCTATATCCCAAGCCGTGAATTAAAAGTGAAAGAGTTGACGGTCGGGGAGCGAGGAAGCGTAAAAGTTTCGCTTCTTTATTTGGCGGATGTTGTGAATCAGGAGGCTATCCAAGAAATTGAGAGTAGAATCACGCAGCTTAACATCGATACCATTCTCAATGCCGGCGAGCTGGAGTCGCTCATCTCAGATAATCCCTATACCATTTTTCCTCAGTTTTCTGAGACACAGCGTCCCGATGCGACAGCTTCTCATCTCCTTCAGGGGCGCGCAGCTATCGTCGTGGATCGTTCGCCGGGCGTCCTCATTGGACCGATGACTTTTTCTGCTTTTTTTCAAACAGTGGATGACTATAATTTGAGATGGGTTGTCGCTTCGTTTATCCGTCTCCTGCGTTTCGCTGCATTTTTCATCGCGGTTTTTACGCCCGCTCTCTATATCGCGATGATTTCCTTTCATTATGAAGTGGTTCCGCTTCAATTGCTTTTATGGATTGCACAATCACGGGAAAGGATCCCGTTTCCGCCCCTAATAGAAGCGCTGATTATGGAACTTGTACTCGAGATGCTCCGGGAAGCAGGGGTCCGGCTCCCAGCGCCCATCGGTCAAACTATAGGCGTTGTTGGCGGGATTGTCATTGGCCAGGCGGCGGTTCAAGCCGGAATTGTAAGCAATATTATGGTCATTGTTGTGTCCATCACCGGGATCGCTTCTTTTATTATTCCGAACCTGGAAATGTCAGCGGGGATTCGGCTGCTTCGTTTTCCGATGATGCTCATAGCCTCTGTTTTTGGCATGGTGGGTATCATAGTTGGAACGATGGTGCTTATCGCACATCTCCTCTCTTTAACATCCCTTGGGGTACCATATAGCGCCCCCATTTCACCGCTGCGTATCTCGGATATGAAGGATACATTTGTTCGTTTACCGATACCGCTGATGAAGAAGCGTCCCTTATCAATTCGGCCTAGCCAGTTGCAGCGGCAAGGGAATAGAAGAAAGGACAGGGAGGATCAATGAACAAGTTCGTTAAGAAAGAAATAACATTACTACAGTATATTCTGGCTATTAATGGAACCCAAGTAGGAACCAGCATCTTGACTCTTCCCGGAGGATTGGCAAAAGCTGCCGGCACGGACGGGTGGATATCGATTATTATTGGTTGCGCACTGACAACGGTTATCAGCCTGTGTATTGTCCATCTTATGGCAAAGCATCCGGGGGATACGATGCTTGAGCTGCTGACACGGTATATGGGGAAATGGGGTGGAAAAGCAGTCATGGTGATCTGGATTTTATACTCTTTACTTGGTGTCACAATTGTTCTTTTTGTTACCCTAGTTATTCTTCAAGTATGGGTTTTGCCTAACACTTCCAGTTATTTATTAGTAGCACTGTTCATAGTTCCAGCCTACATGATTATGCGCGGGGGAGTGCAAGTAATTGGACGTTATGCAGAAATTGTCTTTTTCGTGACTCTTGTGCTGCCGATATTGTTGCTCCTGCCACTTAAAGATAGCCACTGGATTTATCTGCTGCCTATTTTGAAAGAAGGATGGATGCCCATCCTTTATACGGTTAAAACCACGATCATGGCCTTTCTTGGATTTGAAATGGCGTTTCTCTTCTATCCTTATCTACAAAATAAAAAAGCCGCAGCCAAAGGGATTGTTATTGCCAATGCTCTTACCATGCTTGTCTATCTCCAGATTACGTTAGGCTGTTTTGTTTATTTTAGCCCAGATGAAATTACGAAATTTTTATGGCCCACACTTACCCTTGTGAAACCAATCAAGTTTTCGTTTCTCGAACGAATGGAAATTGTCTATGTATCATTTTACAGTTTTGTTTTTTCAACTTCGGCGATTCCTTACCTTTTTTTTATTACGGATAACCTTTCACAGCTGTGTAATAAAAAGGACTGGCAGCTGCCGTACCTTTTGCTTCCGCTCTTTGTGGTTGTCTCCTTCTTCTTCAGGCCGTCCTATAAGGAGCTTGAATTATTGAAAGTGGGGTGGGAGTGGATGAGTTATTTCATCGCCTATGCGTTTCCCGTTTTGTTTCTTTTCTATGTAACGGGCTATACACATTGGAAAAGGAGGAAGACAGATGATAAAGTGGGCTAAATTCATCCTAGCATGCTTTTGGCTGATATTCATGTCGGCATGCGGAGGCGGGGATCGGCTTGATGTGGAGGACACAACTCTATCTTTAGCCTATGGTTTTGATGTAGATGGAGATGATAAGGTCATTGTCTATCAGGTAAATCCTGTTTTTGATAAGCAGGCGAAAAAAAAATATGAAGTGTATAGGGCAAAAACAGATACAAGCAGACAGGCGAGGGGAGTGTTTAACAGCATGAGTAACGGGCTGATTGCAAAGGGGAAGCTGCAGGTGATTATGTTTAGCGAGAAGATACTGAAAAAAGAAAGAATCCTTCCTTATCTGGACGTCACCTATCGCGATCCTAAAAATACAGGGAATGTGCGCTTGGCCATTGTGAAGGGATCGATTTCTTCCATTATGAACAGTGAGTTTACCGATAAGCCTATCCTTCCTATGTACATAACAAATGTAATCGATGTAGGAAAAAAGTCCAGTAGTATGGCATCTACCACGCTGCAGCAATTTCACACGCTGGTATTCGATAAGGGGATTACGCCTGCCATTTCAGAAATAAAAAAAGGAAAGAATGCAATTGTTGTGACTGGCTCTGCGCTTTTAGATAGTAGAGGAGTATATAAGATGTCGTTAAACCGCCTAGAAAGCAGGTTGCTTCTTATGCTGCAGAAAAAGGCACAGCTGCCGATACCACTTACCGTCCGTATGCCGTCTTTGTCATTGAAAAAACCGAATGCTCGCGAAAATGTAAAAGGGAAAGACTTTGTAACGATAAGCATCCATAAACTAAGCAGCAAGATTTCGACCGATTATAAGAAGAACCATTTTTCATTTGATGTAAAAATGAATCTCGATGTCTCCATAGAGGAACGTACATTTGATGCAGACATGGAAAAAAAACAGGAGCAGATCGCTGCAATCCTTGCCGATCAGCTTGAGAAAAAACTCAATGCACTCATTCAGAAAATACAGAAGAAGCATCTTGATCCATTCGGATTTGGGTGGTATGCGCGTGCTTATCAATATCAGCAGTGGAAAAAGGTTGATAATCGCTGGCCGGACGAATTTTCACGGGCGACCGTTACGGTAACGCCAATCATAAACATTAAGACCTATGGCGTGATTCAATAAAGACTATACGCAGCAGATACAAACCGGTTTTTCGTCAATCTTAATCTTTTATTATGAAAGCAAGTCCAGTAAAATGCAGCAAGAACCAGAACTTGCTCCATTCGATTGATAAAATCAAAAAGAAAGGATGTACATTATTTTATCTTGCGCCCTTTCCTTCTCTCATCAAGTTACTAACATTACTCTCTATCTCGAAT
>JBHGXS010000069.1:0-2893 GCA_041920565.1 Bacillus sp. (in: firmicutes)
GGCATGCTAAAGAGGAGCATGGATTTTTTTAAAAGCATAAGGTTTTTTTATTAAACCAACGGATGCATTAGCCAAAGAGGCAATAAAAAACGGCCTTAATGAGGCTGCTTTTTATTGCCCATAACTAAAATATATGAAAAAAGGAAATATTTCACTTTTTGTCGAATCAATAATTAAGAAACAGCCTGTACGGATTGTTTTTTAAGAAATGCAATCGAGACTTCATTAAACAGCTGCGGCTGATCGATGTTGCATAAATGACCGCATTCCGGAAAGATGTGATAAGATGCACTATTGTCTTTTTGAATATCAGCTTTCACGGCTTGCATCAGCACGTGGTCTTGTTCTCCGAGTACATACAGCTTCGGGATAGTATCGTCATTCATCTCAGCATATACGGTATCAGCATGTTGCAAAATTTCAAACCAGCGAATGAATTGAGAATAGCCGAGCTTTTTAGCTTGGCGAATAAACATTGTTCTGGATGCTGCATGGTTTCTTCGTGGCATGACAATATAGGCGCCTAGCCGATAGAGCCACATATAGGGCAAAATCCGTTTAAAGGCATTTCCGATATAAGTCAATATTTTCGTTTTTATATTATGGCTTGTAATGGCACCCGCTAATACGGCTTTTTCCACTCTGTCCGGGAAGCGGGAAAGAATTTTATGAATCACAACGGTGCCCAGTGAAACGCCGACAAAGGCAGTTCGTTGTATATGTAATTCATCAAGCACACGAACTACAGCTTCGGCAGCCTTGTCAAAAGAAAAAGGCTCATTTTTCGTTATTTTGGGAGATTGTCCATGTCCGGGAAGGTCGATGGCAATTACATAAAAATGCCTTGCATATTGACGTAGCTGATTGCAAAAGATGTTATAATTTCCGCCTAAGCCGTGTACAAGTACAACCGGTTGATTCGTTTTCGTTCCGTATGTTTTATAAAATAGCATTGCAAGCTCCTTTTTTAGTAATCTAGATGCTTATTAGACTATCATTTTTTGTTTCTTTTTTCTAGAAAAATATAGAGTCAAAGGAGTGATTATTATGAAGGCGCCGAAACAAATACTGGAGATTTGGAAACGCTTTAATGCCTTTCCGATGGAAACCGTTACAAAAGCTTGGATATACGCTGAAGAAAGAAGAGGAAGACAAAGAACAGTAGCGGAAATGAAGGAACATTGGCAGCGCTATAACATTGCAGGGAATTGCTTTGACTTAGCGTTATGGTTCCTTGAAGAATGTAGACAAGCTGGAATCGATGCGTTTCCTGTGGGGTCATGCTTTCATACTCCTCACGCCCATGTTGCGGTGGTTGCAAAGGATGAAAATGGATATGCTTATCTTTGCGATTTAGGTGATCAATGGATTCAGCCTGTTTTAATTGATCCCGAGAGCGATGAATATAGTGAAGAGATACTAACGGGTTTTTTTCCGGGAGCCAAAATAAAAGTGCAAGCAAATTCAGATTCAGTAAAGGTAACGTATTTCCGCCGAAATGGAAAAGAAAGCTCACAATTGTACAGTTTACATCGTGTTAGTGATAAGGAGCTGCTTCAAGCAGCCCAATATTCGCAAAACATAATAAAAGAAGCGCCTTTGATTGAAATTCGTGTTCCTTTCGAGCATGAGACAGCCCGCTGGGAGTTTTGGAAGTGGCGCAGCTTTATAAGCACGAACAGTCAAGGATTGATTCATGAAGAACCGCTGCAATCGCTGGAGGAATGGGCAGAACGCATTCACGAACGGACAAGGATGGATAGGGAAGTGTTATATCAAGCCCTTTCTTATTACAAAAATAATGGTGAGACAGTAAGGAGATAGGCCAATGTTAAAAGGAAAAAGAGTAGAGTTAATACCAATGGAGATAAGCCATGCAGAGCAGTTGTTTGAAGCAGGAAACTATGCTGATATATGGACGTATATGTCTGTCAAAATTAGAGAAAAAGAGGATATGGAGAAGGTTGTCTTAAGCGCGCTTGCCGCGAAAGAGCAAGGAACAGAGTTTCCATTTGTCGTGGTCGACCTGGAAACCAATCGCGTTATCGGAAGCACAAGGCTTCTGAACATTTCCAAGCAAAACAAAAATGCGGAAATCGGCTGGACTTGGTACACACCTTCGGTTTGGAGAACACGTGTAAATACAGAATGTAAGTATCTGCTGCTTCAATATTGCTTTGAAGCTCTTGATATGATCCGCGTGCAATTTAAAACAGATGGCCGAAACGAGCGCTCCCAAAAGGCCATTTTGCGTCTCGGCGCCGTGCAGGAGGGAATATTGCGAAAAGATCGCATCGTGGCTGACGGCTACATTCGCGATTCTGTGGTGTTCAGTATTCTAAAAGAAGAATGGCCTTCAGTAAAACAGCGCTTAGAAGGTTTTTTAGAAAAAAATAAAGGATAATAATTGAAATGTGACTATCATCTGCATCTTCAGTTTGTTCGTTTCCAACTTGGGACTCACTCAGCTGATTGCAGTAACCTTGCCGGTGTTAATCGCAATTTATCCTGTTGCGATTGAGTTAATGTTGTTATCTTTTGTGCATAAACACTTGGAAGGAAAAGAAACCGTATACATAGATTTCTCACAGTGGATGGCCATGTTTTATTCTCCTTTCATTACAAATTCCTGGTTGATTTTATAGACTTTTCAATTGTCAAGGTGTCAGCCAAAAGAAAACTCGCTAATAGTTAGATAGCGAGTTCTTTATATGTATATTTGAATGGTTTTATATAAAACACAGAAAGTGAATCATTTACTTCAAGAGGGACAGTTCTTAATAAAAGCAGGAGTTCCACTGTATCTCTAGAAAAGTAATACACTTGTACACACTTCTACATGGGGAGAGAAAAAGAATGAATAGCCTCGAATTCTAGCAGTGCTGGGAGCCCG
>JBHGXS010000084.1:0-1565 GCA_041920565.1 Bacillus sp. (in: firmicutes)
AGTTTACATAATAATATTATTTATAATTTAAATTTTCATTGTAAAAACAAAGTGGGAAGCCGTATAATGAGTAATAAGTTTCACTATGTGAAGAATGGGGGAAGAATATGGGAAAGGATTCCGAACAAACAAGAGGGATTGCATACGCCTCATTTGCATATTTCATGTGGGGGTTTTTGCCGTTATATTGGAAATTTATCGACAATGTACCCTCGGATCAAATTTTAGCTCATCGTGTTCTATGGTCCTTTGTATTTATGTTAGTTGTACTCGGAGTTCGAAACAAGTGGGGACAGTTTCGGGCTGAATTTCAGAGAATTCGAACAAGCTCCAAACAGTTTTTGTCCTTGATGGCGGCATCCGTTATTATAAGCAGCAATTGGTTTATATACATATGGGCAGTGAACGCAGGACATATCATTGAAGCAAGTCTCGGCTATTATATTAATCCGCTTATCAATGTTTTGTTAGGGATTCTTGTATTAAAAGAACGGTTAAACTTCTGGCAAATCGTTTCTGTGATCCTGGCGGCTGCGGGTGTGTTGATATTGACTGTGCGATTCGGATCCATACCATGGATTGCGTTATCCTTAGCACTTACATTTGCTTTATACGGTTTGGCAAAAAAACTGACAAACTTGGATTCTATGACCGGGCTGACTGTGGAAACCATGTTGATTACACCGGTTGCGCTTCTTTATTTAATTGCATTGGGATGGAATGGAAATAATGTATTTTTAACAGAATCTTTTATTACCACTCTATTGTTAATGGGGGCAGGCGCCGTAACTGCACTGCCGTTATTGTATTTTGCGAAGGGAGCGAAATTGATTTCACTGTCATTGATAGGATTCTTGCAGTACATAGGACCTACCATAAGCCTTTGTCTCGGCGTATTCTTGTTCCATGAGCATTTTACGAGCACTCATATGATTGCTTTCTTTTGCATTTGGTGTGCGTTAACCATTTTTTCAGTTTCTAAAACAAAGTTCATGATAGGCATTCAGCTAAAATTGAAAAAATCTGCAAAGGCGTCTTAACGCCCGTCATTTGCTATTTTTTATGGGAAGTTCTATCATAGTAGTACTTATCATGTCCGAACAGAAAGAGAGGATGCCTTATGGAATATATCTTTAAAAATGATCCGCTCCTGGCAGCCGTTATCGCGTGGTTTTTAGCTCAATTTGCCAAAGTAGTCATTACATTATTTCGTACACGCACCTTAGACTTAGCTAAATTTTTTTCCTCTGGTGGAATGCCAAGTTCTCACTCATCCACCGTTACAGCGTTAGCTACCGCAATCGCCATTCAAGACGGGGTGGAAAGTACAGGTTTTGCCATAGCGCTCATTTTTGCCATTATCGTCATGTATGATGCTTCCGGCGTTCGGTTAGCTGTCAGTCATCAAGCTAAAATTTTGAACGATTTTTTCCACGGAAAGATGAAAAATTATAAAATGTTAAATGAACTTGTCGGCCATACTCCGTATCAGGTCATTGCCGGTGCCCTTCTTGGAGTTGCTGTTGCCGCTTGGTATTGCTCATAATGCCTATCCAAAAATGGAT
>JBHGXS010000093.1:0-2109 GCA_041920565.1 Bacillus sp. (in: firmicutes)
TATTATTCAAAGATGAAAAAAATGATAAGTGGATCATCGTAGATTGGAAAACAGGGAAAGAAAGCAAGGAAGACCACAATCAGTTAGCTCTTTATTCGTTATATTTGCATGAAAAGTACAGCATTCCTCACGATAAAATAGAAGTGCGCAATGAGTATCTTACAAGCGGGGAACAGCGCGTCCATACAATCCAAACAAATAATTTGGATCAGGTTAACGAAGTTATGTTAATGAGTATTAGTCAAATGCTGCAGTATGTGGAAGATGTGGAACAGAATAGGCCTGTAGCATTACAACAGTTTGAAAAGTCAGAGAACCCTGCAAAATGTGCAAAGTGCAACTTCAGAAAAATATGCGAAAGAGATATGTAAAGCTGCGATTCAGTCGCAGTTTTTTTATATAGCACCCGTCCGTTATTGGTAAATATCACCTATCATCATATTAAGTGAATATTAGCCCTTTATGAATGCAGAAATTAAAACTATTGAAGTTTTGCACAAAAGGAGGATATCCAATAATGAACCTAACACCCAAGCAGCGAATTCAACTGCATGGTTTTAACAATCTAACAAAAACTTTAAGCTTTAATATGTACGACATTTGCTATACAAAAACGAAAGAAGAACGTGAGGCATATATCAATTATATTGATGAACAATACAATGCAGACAGATTAACGAAGATATTATCAACCGTAACTGAAATTATTGGAGCACACATCTTAAATATTGCACAACAAGACTATGAGCCTCAAGGTGCAAGTGTAACCATTTTAATTTCTGAAGTTCCGGTTAACGATGCCTCAGTTGAATCGTTATCTGAATCGCCCGGGCCTATTCCTACCGCAGTTGTAGCACAACTCGATAAGAGTCATATCACGGTTCATACTTATCCTGAATATCATCCCGACGATGGAATCAGTACGTTTCGAGCAGATATAGATGTATCCACATGCGGAGAAATTTCGCCTCTGAAAGCTTTAAATTACTTGATCCATTCGTTTGATACAGATATTATGACTATCGATTATCGCGTTCGCGGCTTTACAAGAGATATCACCGGTTATAAGCTGTTTATTGACCATGAAATCAGTTCTATCCAAAATTACATACCGGATGACATTAAAAGCTTTTATGACATGATTGATGTAAACGTCTATCAAGAAAACATATTCCATACAAAATGCAAGCTTCGGGAATTTGATTTAGATAATTACTTATTTGGGTATACAAAGGAAAAATTGGATGGTAAAGAACGAGATTTAATCACCAAAAGATTAAAAATTGAGATGGATGAAATATTCTATGGAAAAAATGTGACACATGGGTATGTAGATGAAGAGGAGGAGTATGAATCACAATAAAACTCCTGTTCTAACAGGAGTTTTATTGGGTACAGGAAACTGAAAAATTACTGAATTCAACTCAAGCATCAGTTCATTCAGTTTTGCTTGGGATTAGACTATTTGCTGTCGGTCTTGTGTTCTATCCGCTGTTTATGCGCTATCCAAACGAAAAGGCAAACAAAAAAGCCGCTTAACACGGCTTTTTTGTTTCTTTCTTATCGTTCATTTAACAGCAAATATAAAATTATGCTCCTTCTTAAGCTAAGGATTATTATTTCAGTTCCTTTCTCCCAACCAGAACAGACAGAAGCGATAAAAGGACGAGAATGCTTGCACATACAATGGAATTGATTATATTGCCTGCGTTGAACAAGAAGAAGACAAAAACAATCGCCAAGACTGCTGCTGCAAACAAAGTGCTATACGGGAATAACCACACGCGAAAATACGGCATTTTAGGATACTGTTTGCGCAACTTGAATTGTGCAAGGCAGATGCTAGTCCAAATAAACAAAACAGTAAAGCCCGGAATGGACATCAGATAGGCAAAAACATGCTCCGGTGTAAGGAACGCGATAAAAGTTCCAATTAATAAACCGATGCAGCTGACAAGAATCCCCCAGACAGGAATACCGCGCTTAGTAAGACGGGAGAATAGGGCGGGAGCTTCTTTATTTTGCGCTAGAGAGTACAACACGCGGGAAGTAGCATACATTCCTGAATTGGCAGCCGATAGCACAGCGGTCAATAAAACAAAGTTCATG
>JBHGXS010000100.1:0-7920 GCA_041920565.1 Bacillus sp. (in: firmicutes)
CTCCAGCCTCTAAACGATAGATAATCGCTGTTGCAACATACGAATCGACATTTAAATATCTCTGTAATGCAGTTGCCGTAACATCATGCTTAAAAATTTCGTGTCTCATTAATTCCGAGATTGGATATACATCTTTTGCAATTCGATTTAACCTTGCACAGTCCATCGTGCACACCTCCTACATAACTTATCAATATTCGATCATATAACATTTCATGATTGTGTTATTCGAAGGTAACGCTTCCAGAAATCGACTAAATCCATTTAATAATGCAATGTGAAAATTAAAAGCGGCAGGAACTTTATCTGATACTAATTTTCTTGTTCAGCTGTTTTTAATGCAGAAAAACCTTTTAGATGGCCTAAAATCGAAACATAAATAAAACACCACTCTGTTTGTTCTATCCTGGAGAAGAACTCATTTGAGGTTATAGTTTTGCATCCTCTAATTTATCTCCGACTCTCCATACATGGTGAAGAACGCCTTCATAAGATACCGCCTTTGCTTCATTTCCGCACAAATAATACAAAACGTTGTACTCTTTCTCCATTATACGTAAAACTGAATGAAATTCAGATTTAATAAAAATGTCCGTAAAGTTTTAACTTTTACGGACATTCGATACGAGTAATTCCTGTATTCTACCTCTTTATATGACAAGGTAGTGTAGATGGATCTTTAGCTTCGTGCGTTTTATTGCTGTGATCTATAAACAAGTACACACCAATCGTGACTAACACAAACACCACTACATATGAAAGAATTTTCTTTTTCATATGGAGACCCCTTACTCTATGAATTATCTAAAATAGTAAGTATGTTTAGATTGACTAGCCTACCCATCTTTTCAAAGCAGGCATTCTCTTTATAACTAGCCAATCTAACGTAAGAGCAGCAAGTAATGAAGCACCTACTAATGGGAAAACAATACCAAGTACAATAATAAGAACTACTGCACCCTTCATTAATTTGAAGTTTTTGGGCAACGAAGGAGCGCTCAACGTACCAGATGGCTTACGCTTCCACCACATCATCACACCAGTCACAGCAATTCCGATTAATCCAAGACAGATTACAAGGTCCAAGAGCTGGTTGGCTAATCCGAAATAATGCCCCTCATGGAGCGCGATTCCAATAGAAATCGCTTTGGCCAATATACCGTAATCGGCAAAACGCAAATCTGCCAATATCTTTCCGCTGTACTGGTCGATATGCAGCGTCGCTTCTCCTTCCGGTTTATCAGGCATGACTGACACCGTGTACACACCTTTTTCTCCCTGCGGGAACGTAATAGAGTATCCTTTCTCTATATGATTTTCATCTGCTATTTTCATAATCTCGGATACCGCAAGAGGAGCAACAGTATTTCCTTTAGACTCCGGAACTGGTAATTTTTCCGCTGCCCAAGGTACATCCGCCACCTCTTTCGATGGAATAGTGGACTCTGGCAAATTACCGTCCCATAGTCCAGTTGGATATCCCGTTTCCGTAGCTGTCGCAATCCTATTGATGTAATCTCCCCATAACCCTGACCAAGGAAGTCCTGTCAATATGAATATAGAAACGAACAGCGAAAACCAGAAGGCCGGAACGGAGTGTAAGTCCCTCAGCATTGTACGCTTTCCTTTAGAGAATCTTGGAATCAGTGTACCAAAAATCGATTTTTTATTACGCGGCCACCATAAATACAAACCGGTAATAAGCAAAATCATGGCCCAGCAGGCAGCCATCTCTACAATACGATCTCCTGTCGTTCCAATCATGAGTTCGCCATGCAGACGTACCACTTTATTCATGAATTTCTCATCATTCTTTAAATCTCCTAAGATTTTTCCATTGTAAGGATTTACAAATACTGTAATTGCTCCATCTTTATCTGCGATACCAACCTCAGCTGAACGGTCTGCTGTAAAAGAAGGCTTATATTTTGTAACAGAAGCATCCGGATAAGCCTTTTTGACAGCTTCTATTTGTTCTTCTGCTGTCAGCTTTTCTTGCCCTGCTTGTACATAATAATAATCTTTGTACATCACATTCTCAATTTGCGGTTTAAATAAATAGATGATACCTGTGATTGCCAATAAGATTACAAAAGGCGCAAAAATGATACCGGCATAAAAATGCCAGCGCCATACAGCTCGATACAAAGATTGCGCTTTTGATGCTTCTGACTTGGCATCATGCTCTTCTGCAGAATGATTTACCGTTTGTTGTTTTGCAAGCATATTCTGTTCTCCCCCTAATTGATACGTTCATTTTCTTTTTATCTCCACATGAATATCTGAAATGATAATTCCATTTTTTAATATATTGGACGTATGTGAGGATTTTGTGAAGATTCCTCGAATTCATTTGCAATTCTTCTGCCAAGCAATAGACTTTTATCAAATTTAAAGCAAAGACAATACTAGTTTTTTGGAGATTCATTTGTTTACGACCTCTTTTATAACAACATTTATCAAGCATGTGCTTGGAATAACATTATTATGAATTCTCAACACACTCATGTTCTGCGACGCAATTGCAGCAGTTGCAAGGTCTTCTCCTCTTTACTGCCAATACCTTCTATACGTTTGATTACCACACCGCTTTTCATAAAAAAATGCGATCTCCTGCTTCGGCCGCCACATTCTGTTTTACAATCGAATGTTTTTGGAACATAAAAAACCTGTGCTGGAGGCACAGGTTACATAATCCGTGTTATCGGTGGTCCATGTATCCACAAACCTATATTTATTTTACCGGTATCCAAATCTCGGAATAATAATCTGGGCTGAAGGGATCATCCTCCGAATATACTTCTAATTCAGGTATGCCTGCATGCTCATAGCCGCTTGTCGGAAACCATTCTGAGAAAATTTGTTTCCAAGCTGCCTGCATAGCATCAGGCATAGGGCCGTGAACTTCAAATACAACCCATTTGGATGCCGGTATATCAAGACTTGCCATTCCTTCCGGTATTTCACCGTCATAATCTACGGCTATCCAATAGTCTATCGCTTGCTTGGATTTTGTATTGCTTGCAGCGGCACATACACCCAAGACACCTTTGATTGTACCGTTGTTTAACTTGAATAACAACTCGCTTGTTCCATCCGAATTGACTTCGTCCCAAAACTTCGGAATGCCTACAAGATTTTCCTCATTAGCTAACGAAAACTCCCGCTTGACCCCTACCACTTGAAAACTATCCCTTTCTACAACATTATATTTCATTGGTTCCGCTCCTTTCAGGATTACCTGTATAATCAGGCGTTCATAAAACTTCAGCTTTCCAATATACTTTCGGGCTTCGCTGGGCGCTATCCCATGCTGCCTCCGAAACGCTTTTGAGAAAGCCTCAGGAGTGTCATAGCCATACTTGTAGGCTAAATCGATTATTTTGCAGTTTGTTCTGGATAATTCCTGCGCAGCTAATGTAAGGCGCCGGCGCCTCACATATTCACCGACAGATATATCCGTCAATATCGTGAATGTTCGTTGAAAGTGGAAGGCCGACGCATTCGCTTGTTTAGCAATACTTTCGATAGTTATATCTTCAAGCAAATGATCTTCTATATAGTCTATTGACTTCTGTATAGATTCAACCCACGCCATATCGCTCACTCCTTATTTAAATACTAACAAGGCTATTCAGTTAAATCCTGTCAATTTATGCTTTGTTTTGACAACATGTTTTCGTTTTCCGTTTTCTCCTATTTCGCGTTCCCCTCTCCTTTATACAACTCTATTTCACTATGTATTTATCAATCCCCTATGTTAGAGGTAATGTATATTCTATTCACGTGAGGTTAACATAACATGTCGTTATCGGAGGTAAGACCTACATCATATTCCTTTTTCCATATTAGAAGATATTACATAGATTTTTCTAGCAGCGTAATACCTACCGACCCCACCTGAAATAATAATAACACCTGTTATTATCCCAATAATTCATTGAATATTTGCTAAAATAGTAGCACCCATTATTCCTATACCTACTAACGATTGAGGTCCCTTCGAACTGCTAAACGAATTCTTGCAGGAGTGGAAGCCGTGCGTATGACAAAAAAAGGACAAACTCTCCAAGGGGAGAAGCCTGTCCGAAATCAAGCGAACCTCATTCATCAACTATTCGGTCTTCCAGCATAAAATAGATTCCACTAGGAAACTTTTCTCCTCTTTATATCTCCCCCAAGTGTTTGCACCAGAACCGATAAGAACAATATCAACCGGAACATCAAGTACAAAAGAGGAAAAGGCTATGTCCTTCCTCTTTATTTTACCGCCCTTAAACTCTCTTCGCGAATTAACGATAGCAATTCTTCTTTGTATGTCAAAAATTCCGATGTTCCTTTTATACTAAATTCCCTCGGTCTATCTAACGTAATCGGAATTTTTTTCTTTAGACGCCCAGGTCTTGCTGTCATGACATAAACAGAATCTGCTAAGAAAATGGCTTCATCTATATCATGGGTAATAAATAAAACGGTCTTCTTAGAATCTTCCCATGCTTTTAATAATACTTCCTGCATAATATTTCTTGTTTGTGCATCCAATGCCCCAAATGGCTCATCCATCAATAGGATTTTAGGATCATTAGCCAGCGCGCGTGCAATTGCAACACGCTGTTTCATTCCTCCTGACAATTGAATTGGATAATGCTGTTCAAACCCTTTCAATCCAATTAACTGTAAATAATGCTCTGCTACATCTTCACGCTCTTTTTTAGAAATTCCCTTCAATTGTAAACCAAATGCAATATTTTCTTTCACAGTAAGCCAAGGATATAATGTATAGGACTGAAACACCATGCCTCGATCAGAGTCAGGACCACTAATCTCTTTTCCATCAAGAAGCACTTGGCCGGATGTAGGCTCTTCTAATCCAGCAATAATACGTAAAATGGTAGATTTTCCACATCCTGACGGTCCTAAAATCGTGACAAATTCCCCATCGTTAATGTTAAAAGAGGTTTTCTCTAAGGCTGTCGTTTCCCCGCTTTTTGTTATAAACGTTTTTCCTACTTCTTTAATTTCCAGCTTTGGTACTGCCATTTTATAATCCTTCCTTTCTCATCCATGAAAACGAGGCGCGGTAAATGGCCTTAAAGATTAAATCTGTAATAAGACCGAGCAAACCGATAATCAAAATTCCTACAATAATTTTATCCGGTTGCAAAAAGCGTGAGGCCTGCATAATCATATACCCTAATCCACTTGACGCTCCCACAATTTCTGCTACTATCAAATAAGTCCATGCCCACCCGAACGTAATGCGCAATGTATCGACAATTCCGGGTAAAGAAGCTGGCAAGATAACTTTTATAAAGACTTGTGCTTTCTTGGCACCTAACGTATAAGACACGTCAATTAAATCGTTGTGTACATTTTTCGTCACATCCATCACCATAAGAGTAAGTTGAAAAAATGTACCGAAGAAAATAACTGTCATTTTTTCTGTCTCTCCAAGACCGATCCATAAAATAAATAATGGAATAAATGCTGAAGCAGGCATATATCGAATAAACCCAATAATCGGTTCAAAAGCTCCCTCCATAATGCGCAGCGAACCCATTAAAATACCTAAAGGTACTCCGACCAACGCTGCCAAAAGAAAGCCAAACAATACACGTGAAAAACTGATTCCAATATCGGAAATAATATCGCCGTTTACAAATAAATCAACTGCTGTAGCCAAAACCGCAGTGGGAGTAGGCAAAAATAAAGGATTTACTATGCCGCTGTAACTAAGAGCCGACCATAAAATAATAAAAAGAATAAATATGATAATTCCTGCTGACGTATAAACTGATTTTGGTATTTCTTTTTTAGGAGTAAACCATTTCGCCCCCATTTACATTCCTCCATTTTTCGACTATTCGCATGAACTTGTTAAAGGAGGCCTCAAGAGCCCCCTTTTTTAAATGAAATTATAAAATTTCGCGGCAATGTTTCCCATTCCATTCCTTCTTTTGAACGTCAAGCTTGTAGTATGCTACATACAAAATAATAAACCTGCATGCTTAGCCAAAAGACACAGGAAACAGGCTTTGACCGTTACTAGACGAGGTGCACTATGCCCATCCAAAAAGGACTCCGCACGGATCGTTCTCCCGTGCTCGGCTTCTCTTATTTTTTCAAAAAGCTCGGATTAATTAAATCTTCAGCTTTTGGTTCTTTTTTAATCATATTTTGGTTCTTATAAAAATTAATTGCACTTTCCGTTGACTGATAAAGAGCCCCTTTTCGATTTTCTGATCCGAATAACTTTTCATTATCTTCTTTTGTGAAGAATTTCAATCCTGTTTCAGTTGCTTGAAATTCTTTAACATCTATCTTTAAACCTTTTGCCATAATTGCATCTGCTTCTTCTTTATGTTCCTGCCAATACTTCATTGCTTCATCCATCGCTTGCACAAATGCCTTCACATCGGCTGGGCGTTTTTTTACTACATCTTCTTTAAAACTGATTGTATCCATAATGATTCCTGGTAAATTCTTCGTTGTTAACAATACTTTTCCTTTTGCTTGTGCTCCTTTTGTTAACCAAGGCTCCCATGTCACAGCCGCATCTACTTTTCCTGCCGTAAAGGCTGCACCTGCATCGGCGGCTGACATTGGAACGACTTCAACATCTTTTTCTGTTAACCCACCTTGCTTAAGAGCCTTCAATGCGAGCATATGGCTTGTTGAACCTACTTCGAATGCTACTTTTTTACCTTTTAAATCCTTAATATCCTTAATTCCATTTTTCACAAGAATGCCATCGCCGCCGTAAGAATCGTCTAATATCCATACAATTTGAACCGGAATATTTGATGCTGCCAATGTTGTTTGCACATCCAATGCTGTTGCCATACCATCTACTTTTCCGCCTGCCAAAGCTTGCTTACGCTCTGCTAATCCTTCAATAATGGAAAGATCTACATCTACACCATGCTTTTTAAAAAATCCTTTTTCTTTTGCTAGAAACAGCGGTCCATAGCCTGTCCAAGTCGGCAGTGTAACTTTTAATGGCTCTGGTGACTTTCCGCTATCTGCACTGTTAGAAGTTTTATCCTTACCACACGCTGCCAATGCAATTACTAGCATAATTGAACATACAATCATTAACCATTTCTTCATGATGACATCTCCTTTTTCTTTACAGAATTTCTTCTAGAGCTTGAATAAGTGCGGTTACTTCTTCTTTTGTTCCAATCGATATGCGCAAAGACGTTGGAAGTCCATACCCATTTAATGTTCGAACAATAATGCCTTTCTCTGCTAACTGATTAAATACATGTTCTCCATCCAGTTTCGTATCTACATAAATGAAGTTCGCGTTCGTTTCTAAAAATTCAAGTTCAAGTTGTTCAAAAGCCTCATATAAAAGCTTCTTTCCTTCTTCGTTACATTTCTTTGCAATCTTTACATGTTCTTTATCATTTAGGCTCGCCAATGCGCCTGCTTGAGCAATCCCATTTACGTTGAAAGGCGGGCGTACATGATGAATCGCATCTATGACAGCTTTGCTTCCCATACCGTATCCGATTCTAGCAGCTGCTAAAGAATAGATTTTAGAAAAGGTACGGATAACCAATACATTTTCATGATGTGCAATATACTTTACTGCTGTTGAATATTCTGGAGAAACAGCATATTCATAATAAGCTTCGTCAATAATCACAATAACCTCTTTCGGTACGCGCTTTAGGAAACTTGCCATTTGCTCATCCGAAATAATGGTTCCTGTTGGATTATTTGGGTTACAAAGACAAATCATCTTTGTTCGACTTGTAATAGCTTGAATGATGCTGTTTAAATCTACATCAAGCTGATTGGTCATAGGAACCTTAACAGGTATCGCCCCCATCAGATGTGCAGCTGCTTCGTATTGTACGAAAGTTACAGCAGGAATAATGACTTCATCGCCTTGTTCTAAAAATGTTTGAG
>JBHGXS010000110.1:0-10767 GCA_041920565.1 Bacillus sp. (in: firmicutes)
TTTCATTAATGATGCGGCCAAACTTCGCACGCTCTCCATATCCTAACCAGCAAATACGAGATGGAAGTCCTTGAAATGCAACCTTTTCACGAGCCATTTTAATCCAGTTGCATAAATGAGTATTATAAGAGAATTCACGTAAAATGACTTCATCTGTTTTATAAATATCTTCTGGGTCGCCAGATAAAGCTACCCAGCGGAATGGTCCTTTTCCTTCACAGAACAGCGGACGGATGAATGCCGGTACGAAGCCTGGGAAATCAAACGCATTCTTAACTCCTTCGTCGTACGCTGCTTGGCGAATGTTGTTTCCGTAATCAAATGTAATGGCACCGCGTTTTTGCAGTTTAAGCATTGCTTCTACATGAACGGCCATGCTCCTTTTCGCAAGCCGAATCAATTCATTCGGATTGTCTTTTCTCATTGCTTCAGCTTCTTCTAGTGTCATACCGATTGGCAAGTACCCATGTAACGGATCATGAGCAGATGTTTGGTCTGTCAATAAATCCGGCGTAATACCGCGTGTTATAAGCTCTGGTAAAATTTCCGCCGCGTTGCCAAGCAATCCGATAGAAAGGGGTTCTTTTTTCGCTTTATATTCCATAGCAATCATCAATGCTTCATCTAAAGAATCCGTCATGATGTCGCAATATTTTGTTTCGATGCGGCGTTCAATGCGATGTTGATCTACATCAACCGCAATCGCTACCCCGCCGTTCATCGTCACGGCAAGCGGCTGCGCCCCTCCCATACCGCCAAGTCCGGCTGTCACTGTCAGCGTGCCCTTTAAAGAACCATTGAAGTGCTGTTTTGCTGCTTCTCCGAACGTTTCATACGTCCCTTGTAAAATCCCTTGCGTGCCGATATAAATCCAGCTTCCTGCCGTCATTTGACCGTACATCATTAAACCTTTTTGCTCCAGTTCGCGGAAATGCTCCCATGTTGCCCACTTCGGTACAAGATTGGAGTTTGCAAGCAGCACACGCGGTGCGTCTTCATGAGATTTAAACACCGCAACCGGCTTTCCGGACTGAATCAATAACGTTTCATCATTTTCGAGTTTTTTTAACGTCTCGACAATTTTATGGAAGTTCTCCCAGCTGCGGGCCGCTTTTCCTATGCCCCCATACACGACCAGTTCTTCCGGTTTTTCCGCTACTTCCGGATCTAAGTTGTTCATCAGCATACGAAGCGCAGCCTCTTGGATCCATCCTTTTGTATTCAATTGTGTTCCTCTTGGCGCACGAACGATTTTTTCGATTTTCTCCATAATATCCTCTCCTTTTAGTTTGTCGTCATATCTAAACGGTTAATGGACCAAGATGTCGTTTTTAACCATTTTGTCAGCCCTTCAATATCAGTTGAAAAAATGCGGTCCTTTGTAATGGACGGAACGATTTGTCGTCCTTGATAATAAAATGCTTTTGTTTGTGCAGCCATCTTATCAACGCCTCTATGCTCCGCTGCTTGCATTGCACAAATCATTTCAATGGCTAACACGCGGCGTACGTTTTGCACAATTTGATAGGCATGACGTGACCCGATCGTTCCCATGCTGACATGATCTTCTTGGTTTGCAGAAGACGGAATGGAGTCCACGCTTGCCGGATGTGCTAACGTTTTGTTTTCGGATACTAACGAAGCCGCACAATACTGCATGATCATGGCCCCTGACTGTAAGCCAGGCTGCGGACTTAAAAACGGCGGCAAATCATTTAATTGCGGATTCACCAGACGCTCAATGCGGCGCTCCGAAATGTTGGCAAGCTCCGCCACTGCAATTCCTAAAAAGTCCATCGCGAACGCAATTGGCTGTCCATGGAAATTTCCTCCTGATATGACTTTTGCCCCGTTGTCGAAAATAAGCGGATTATCCGTTGCTGCATTCATTTCAATTTCTAATTTTTCTTTTACATAATTCAATGCCTGCCAAGTTGCGCCATGCACTTGCGGAATGCAGCGAAGCGAATACGCATCTTGCACGCGTAATTCTCCTTGCTTTGTTGTAAGGGCGCTGTCTTGTAAAATAAAGCGAATGCGTTCCGCCACTTCTGCTTGCTCTTTATACCCTCTTGCTAAATGTATGTTTTCATCGAAGGCATCTATGATTCCTTGAAGTCCCTCAATTGTCATAGAGGCAATGAGCTCTGATTGATATGCAAGTTTTTCTGCCTCTAAATAGGACACGATTCCCATTGCCGTCATGGCTTGTGTACCGTTAATTAATGCCAATCCTTCTTTTGCCTGCAAGGTAATCGGCGTTAGCCCTTCCTTCGTCAATGCCACCATCGCATGCACTCGTTCTCCGTTATAGAACACTTCTCCTTCTCCCATTAGAACGAGAGCCAAGTGGGATAGCGGAGCTAAATCGCCGCTTGCGCCTAGGGAGCCTTGCTGCGGAATAATAGGATGAATGTTGCGGTTTACAAGCTCCAGCAGCATCTCCACAACTACAGGACGGACACCGGAAAATCCCTTTAGCAATGTATTGGCACGTAAAACAAGCATCGCACGGGACACGATTTCCGGAAACGGCTCTCCTACACCGCATGCATGGGATAGGATTAAATTGTATTGGAGCGCTTCTACATCTTCTTTTTGAATCAATACATCGCTGAATTTTCCGAATCCAGTTGTAATGCCGTATACCACTTTTCCGTCGTTTACGATTTGTTCCACCGCTTGGCGGCATTCCGCCACTTTTTGCATGCTTTGTTCGCATGCTTTTACTTCCTCATTTTCGTATAATACCTTTGCCATCTGCCTTACATGTAACGAATGCCCTGTAAACGTAATCATACATTCACCATCCTTTTCTGAAAAAAGCAAAAAGGGGCCTACCTTTGAACACAAAACCTTGTCTTCAAAAGTAAGGCCCCCTACTAGACTAATAAACTATGGGCTTTTACATATGATTGATTCCTAATCCAATCGCTTCATGCTCAGATCCTCTTACAGGCGCTCCGATTGTGCCGTATAATGCCACTGCTATCCAATCTCCCTCTTCTTGTGACTCATATGGATTGCCGCGTACAATCGCAAATCGAAGTCCCACTGTACGAAGGACAGCTCCTAATTGCACCTGTCCTCTCGTCACACCGTGAAGTGCTTCCATGATGGCATGATACAGCGCATGAGATTCGCGATATACATCTGTATTAATGATATGCTGATTCTTTGCTGCGGTTTCCATCGCAGCCACTACTTTTTGTGAGTCCATCGAACCGACTTTGCCCGTGCAATAGCGCCATTCGCTTGGCAACGAAAAGGGTAAGAGCGTTTCTCTATTGTCGCTTAATGCCAAAAGCATAGCCGCGCGTCCAATACGTTTTTCTGCTTTCAGAGCCATGATTGCTCTCTCTTTCCGAATTTTCTAAATAAACTAATAACTGATTCAAGTGTAAAAGAAAACGCTTTATACGTCAAGAAAAATTATCCTTCATCCTTTTGGCTGTTTATATATTGCAGTTCTTCTTCCGGCGTCAATAGTTTGATAGCCGGCCCAATATTTCCGTTTTGCAGCTCCCATATACGATTATGGTCATTTACAGCTTGGGAGAAATCATTTTTTTGCCACCGCTTTAAAATCTCTAAATACAAATTTTCTTGTTCCAATTCGTTTTTCCGCTCTTCAATCATCGCAATCAAGGAATCTATTCTTTGCGGTGTAATGGCGATATACCCCCATTTTTCCTCCGCATACACTTTCTGATGAGCCATTTTATGTAATGTTGCCTGAATGTCGACATCGGAGTATGTATATACATCCTTTGTAAAACCTGTTTCTGTCGGGTGCTTCTTTTCTTTAGTTGCTGTTTTCTCCGGTTCCTGAAATAATTGCCCAAAATTTTGGACCTCTTGTACAATTTGCGGCCAATACATACAACAAAGAACCGTTACCCCTATTGCTCCCAATACAGTTAAGATAATTTGAATGATTTTTTTCCTTTCCACTTGACTTCCCCCTTACAGCGACCCCTGTTCATGTTATTATATGTATCGTTTCAAGCGTAAAGAAGTGTAATTCTCGCTGATTTTGGTACCTTATGACTTTTGTTCCCCTTGTTTTGCAAATCCTTTGCCTTTATAGAATGGAATTCCTTTATCATTCTCTTTTCCTACTGATACCCATTGTTCTGACTCTCCATATGCTTTTTGTACGGCAGTCAATACTTCTTCCAATTCCTTCTCCTCTGCGGTTAAGATCCATATAGAACACAAATATTTCTCCTTTATCTTCAGTCATCATACCGCCGCCAATGGCTCCAACTACCTTCTCATCTTCTACAGCTACAAACCAGCCGTTCCAATCTCTGCTCGTATACAGCACCTTCCTCAGTAATCCGGGCTTCATTGTAAAACTCTTGTATCGTTCTATCAATATACTCTTGCGGATACAGATGCTTATATGTTTCGGACCAGCCCCGCGAACAAACATCTATAATCCCTGCAACATGCTCTCTCCCTGCTTTTGCAATTGTAATCAAACGAAACTCCTTCTTACTCAAATAACGCCTTTGCGTAACAGCAAAGGCGCAATCTATTATTTCATTAGCATAACAACCGAATCCATGACAGGCTCATACCCTATTTCCATATAAATTTTATTCGAAGTCGGATTTGCTAAATCGGTGTAAAGAGAAGTGGTCTGATAACCGGAATCAAGCATGGCTTGTGTCAGTGCCGATACACAGTTGGAGGCATGGCCCTTCTTCCGTTCTGCAATCGGTGTATAGACAAAACTTACGGTAATATTACGCTTAGAAGGACGCGTGGCAGCTGCCATGGATACAGGAACTCCATCAACCTCCCAAAGATACAGGCGGCCTTTCTCTGTCATGTCTTTTGCGCGTTTATCTGCATCTTCCCACTGCATCGGTTCATTTACCTCTTCTGCAAACCGGTAAATCCAATTGGCAACAAGCGGAATGTCTTTTTCTTCTGCTTTTCGCAGCTTTCCTGGATCTTCAGCTTTTTTCTTTATTTCCGTTAATATATAAATCCTCTGTCTCATATGAGTATAGTATTCTTGTCCTTGCAGCCGAGCGGTCGCAGCAGTCAATTGTTCAACAAGGCTCGTTTCTCCGATAAATCCGGGTACTTGCGGATACTCCGCATACAGCTGCTCCGCTATTTGGCGAATTTCGTCTTTCGTAAACGGCTCAGGTTTTGTCACAATAACTTGACGAGGGTGCGTTTGCAGCAGCACAAGCGACAAAGCGCCATTTTTAAGTACTGTTGCCATCAATTGCGGCTCTGCATCTTCTGCCAGACCAGTAAGGACTCCTATCGGCAAGTTGTTTTCACCTTCAAAGCGTTCTAAAAATGGAAGAACATCTTGCTTAAATTCTGGAATATTTGTGTAACGGATTAGTTTAATCATAATGCTTTCCCTTCTTTTACAAAAATGAATATGATGCATGCTGATAAGAAACTAAATTTCGATGGATTCGACAAAAAATCCTGCTGATTCAAATAAAAAAGAAAGAATTTTACAAATCTTGTAGAATGTTTTATATAGACTTGAAGAGGAGGTATAAACAGTTCTCTATAAACCATCTAAAATCGTATTATATCGTATTAAAATAACATGATTGTGGGAGTCATTTATAAAAAAGGAGGTGGATCCTCGTTCCTCTGCAGTTTGGTATAGTTGGATACGATTTTATTAGCCAGAAAAAATAATGAATACATGGAAACGAGAAGATGGATTCTATCTATCAACAGATAAAGATCTTTTAAACATAGACATTATTCATCAGTTTTTAAGTGAAGAATCCTATTGGGTAAAAGGAATAGACCGAGAACTGACGGAAGAAATGGTTCGTAATTCGCAGCTGTGCTATGGAGTATATAATGGAGATCCGAAAAACGATGGAACACTAGTCGGCTTCGCTAGGGTTGTAACGGATTTTGTTCGCTTTGCTTGGTTATCCGATGTTTTTATTTTACCTGCGTATCGTGGAAAAGGATTAAGCAAATGGCTTATTCAAACAATTGTAGATCACCCTCGCTTAAAAGGAGCACGTTTCTTATTGGCGACTGCTGATGCGCATGGATTGTATGCTCAAAACGGGTTTCAGCCGCTTGAAAAACCGGGGAGGTTTATGGAACGGAAATCAGATATGAACGTAATTCAAGAAGGATATAGGCTGACAAACACTAGAAGCGATACGCTGAATTGAGCATTAGGTGTGCAGACAGTAAACCTAAAATCTTTGTCTTCTACACATTTAGCCGAGAAGCCCCTGCATCCGTGCAGTGAGAAGACGGCCCACACGCTTCTCGCGGGATCTTGACTTGATTGGTGCTAAGAGCGAACGCGAGTAAGTGGGGGAGGTCTATAGAATAATAGATTAAAAGGCAGAACAATTTACTAGAATTGCTCTGCCTTTTTCTTACATAGATTCAAATTTTATGATCTCCTTTAATATCGCACTGCATTGGCCGCATTTACTCTTCCTTTCGAGAAGTATGTGCCTGTTCCGGAGATTGGGGTAGCAGTGTTTTCAATTGCCGCACGAATGTTGGAAGCGCTGCGTCCTTGTGATGCAAGCAATCCTGCAATACCCGCTACTAGAGGGGTTGCCATGGATGTGCCTGACATGTATGCATAATAGCCTCCAGGAACTGTTGAGAGGATATCCACACCCGGAGCTGCAACATCTACCCAAGACCCATAGTTAGAGAAAGAAGCCAGACGATCGTAGCTGTCAGTAGCCGCTACAGCAATAGCGTTAGAATAATAAGCCGGATAGCTCGGTGCTGAAGTGCTTTCGTTACCAGCCGCCGCGACTACCACTACCCCTTTGCTTGCCGCATAGTTTACTGCGTTTTGCAGCGTTGTTGCGGAGCTAGGACCTCCTAAACTTAAAGAAATAACCTTCGCACCGGCATCCGCTGCATATGTAATTCCGGCAGCAACATCATCTAAAGAACCATTCCCGCTTGCATCAAGCACACGAACCGCCAACAAAGTTATGTTAGGCGCCATGCCCGCAATTCCTCTGCTGTTGTTCGTCGCAGCTGCTGTAACACCCGCACAGTGTGTACCATGATCATTTAAGTCCATCGGATCCCAATCATCATCAACAAAGTCATATCCTTTTACAACTTTACCTGCTAAATCGGGATGGTTGTAATCTACTCCGGTATCAATGATTGCAACTTTCACGCTGGAAGACCCGCGTGTTACATCCCAAGCAGAAGGGGCTTGTACTTTTTGCGGAGCATATTGATAATACGAATAGTACGTATCATTTGGCGTCCAGCTTGCACTGTATGTATAGTTCGGCTCCGCATATTCTACTTCTGGATTTTTTTCATAGCTTTCAATCGCATTTTGCACATTTCCATCTTTCACTTTGACAACCTGGAACTTGTCCTCTTTTTCAACAACTTGTCCTTTTGCTTTACTATGAATACTCTCTGATTTTGCTGAAGAAATACCGTCTTTAAATTTTACAATGATTTCACTTGGAGCCACTTGTGTCTGACCAGTTGAGTTTTGGGCTGCCGCAGCCGGTGTAGCAAAAGCCACTACTAAAGGGATTACAGCCGCAGCTGCCATAAAACGTTTGAACATACAAATCACTCCTTTTTTTATAATACTTTAAGTATAGGATAAATTTTACAGAAAATAAAGAAATTTTTTATATTTTGTAATATTTAAACAGTAAATACAATAATTTGTAAATTTAATATATGTTGAGAAGAAATCTTGCTTCGCTATCTTCTTACATTGCGTTTTTTTTTGTAATAGAGTAGTGGTCAAAACCTTCAAAGCTTGTTTCGATTTTAGCGTTTACAAACATATAATTTTCCTTTAGGATAAATAATTCTAATTATCGTTCACATAACCCCAATTATAAATGGTAATAGAATAATATATGTTATCATTTTGTACAGTTTTATTTACTTACCATCAGCTAATATATAAAGCATCTCTATTATCTTATACGTATAATATATTGTTCATATATTATACGTACAAGGTTGTGATATTTTGGAAAAATTTAATAGATTCAAGCAAAATCCGAGATTTCTAGAAGGCAGGCATGCTATTCCATCTGTAAACGTTTGTGTATTTACTATTCCAGGTTCTGAAGTAACAGATCAACAGATAAGGAAACAAATTACGCTAGCAAGCCAAATTTGGCAAATAAAATTTATTATATCAAATATAACTCTAGCTGAAGAATTTGCTGTTCCAACCGGCGATGCTTCTTCTCGAAACAATCCAAGTCAGGAAGTACAG
Organism: Bacillus sp. (in: firmicutes); assembly: GCA_041920565.1. Classification (GTDB taxonomy): domain Bacteria; phylum Bacillota; class Bacilli; order Bacillales; family Bacillaceae_G; genus JAGHKQ01. The sequence continues at coordinate 8,258 of JBHGXS010000110.1, forward strand.
CAAGTATTTAATAAAAGAAGCTGTGCATGTCCAAATGTAAATAACGTTGGAGTATTCTATTCAAATGCTGATTCTCTCTCCAATAATGCAACAGCACGTGCATTTCCTGCATTAGCAAAAGGAAGCAACTTCTATGATATTATCCTCACAAAATCAGCGTTAGAAAATACTCTCGCACATGAACTAGGACATATTTTATTTTACTCAAATCCACAACTGCGTGGAAAAAATCCAGATCCAAATTCCAACGGAACTCACAGCATAGATTCCAGAAATATTATGCACGGTACTGTCAATATTAACAAACGAAAAATCACACCCTTACAAAGGCTGAAAGCTTTGGGGAGTACACTGATTGAGTATCGTTAAACCAATGCAGCACTTTCTTTAAAAGATAGAGGGTTTCAAATGATAGTATCCTTTCTGAGTGGACAGTAATAGAAAGCGTCTTACTGTCTACTCAAGAGGGATATTTTATATGGAGAAAATCAGAAAAACGTTTACAAAAGAAACAAAGCGAACTCTCACTGCTTTTATGATGTTAAGTGTATAGAAGCTCTTTCCGCATTCTCCAAACAAGGTGTGTATGCTGTTCTTCTTTCAGTTTTGTCATTCCGTTTTTGAGGTAGAAGCGAACTGCTCTTTGATTCGTTGGAGAAACACGTAAATGATATTCGTTTACAGCATGCTTTCGAAAAAACTGTTCTGCATATTCTAGCAGCTGCTGACCATATCCTTTGCCGCGATACTCAGGAATTAAATAATAAAGATTTACATACCCAATGACTCGATCGCCATATGTAGTAATCTGAAGCTCCATTTGACCGATCGCTTTCCCGTTTTCTTCGACCAGAACCACTCCGTCCGGGAATCTAGAAACTCGTTCCTCGATACGTTTAATATATGCCTCTTCGTCTCCGAATCTATCAACATTCCCAAAGCTCACCGCATATGAATCCTTTCGAAACGCTACCATTGTATCTCTATCTTTTTGAACGTCAATGGTTCGAAAGCGCATAGAATCCCTCCCAATTACATGACTCAGATTATCGGAAGTTACAAAATGCTAGGCTTGCTATCTAAACTTTATTTTTTATTCTCTAAAGTATTCAAAGAAAACTGGTCATTGAAAAAAGGCAAAATACGTTTATTACACCCTTGCTATATCAAGATTCTTATTCTTTATTTTATATCAATTCCCTCCTTCTTCTGCATAAAAAACTGTATAAAGCCACTGTTTTTCTATTGTATTTCATTTGATGCTTTATTTTTATGCTGCATAATTACTGCATTCTCAAAAATATTCGTTCCTTGTAACTTGCTAAATTAAAAATTATAATAGAATACAAGAACATAGGGATTGTTCAGGAGAAATTGAGGGGTGTAGGAAATGCTTCAAGGCTGGTTCAGTTGGTTTATTGTGATTTGGACAGTGATATTATTAGGCACAATGTCCATTGGCGGTTATTTTATGTTTCGCAAATTTTTGAAGCGTCTTCCGAAAGAAGACGGCATGTCCATATTAGATTGGGAAGAGCATTATATTAATCAAACGCGCCATATGTGGGACGCAGAACAGAAAGCTCTGTTAGATGAACTGGTAAGCCCGGTGCCTGAATTGTTTCGCGATGTCGCCAAATCCAAAATTGCCGGAAAAATCGGCGAGTTAGCCTTACAGGAAAATGCGACTCGCATTACGCAAGACTTGATTATTAAAGGATATATCATGGCAACGCCGAAACGCGACCATAAATTTTTAATAAAGAAACTAAAACAAAAACAAATCGATTATTCTCAATACCAACATTTGTTATCTTAGTAAAAAACCTCGGTTCCCCGAGGTTTTTACGTAATCTTCATATTGTTTTCATTAATGAAATCTTCGTTTTTCAATTGAACTGCCAGCCTTTTATACGAACGATACATTGCGATTCTCCAAGATACAATCATCGAAAATGCAAGCAGGAAGAACATTCCGCTTAACTCGCCAAAATCAATCGTTGAGCTTAATATTGTTTTTAACGTAATTCGCGCGATTAACAACCCGATTAAAATAAACACGAATGCTTTTGAACGCTTCAAATAAATTTCTTGACCGCGGATTTCAAACTTGGATGTTTTAATCAAAAAAATCGAGAAAAATAAACCGACCGCTACAGATTCTGCAATTTCAGCAGGCGACAGACGAAACTCCGGGAACACATACATGAATGCTCCGGTGCTCATAAAAACGGGCGGCAAGACAATTTTTTTTAGTGAAGCAGGTTTTTTTGCTGCCTTCATCCGAATAAACATTGCACCGATAGCCATGCAAACCGCTATAATACTTGTTGCTATAACCATATTCTTATCATCCCTTTTTGTGGAAAGTCACATGTACTTTCATTATATATCTATAATGGGACATTTCAAACCTTTTCAAAAGAAAAAGTATCAAAATCCGGTAAAGCCCCCAAACAAATCTGTGAAGTATACCGTAATCTTCGTCATAGCATCAAAGTATAACAGCA
>JBHGXS010000115.1:0-1630 GCA_041920565.1 Bacillus sp. (in: firmicutes)
ATTCATGAAATGCGCGCTGATAATTATTTTCTGCATGTATCAATACGGCATTTTTTTCTTGATGCTCTTTATAGCCCCAAAATCCTACGCTGACAACGCCAATCGATAAAATTCCAATCAATATCGCTCGAAGCATACAGTACTCCTCCTTTCTTATTTACAGAAAATATGCCGGCCGATTTTTTTTACTTGCGGACGGCTCCAAATCCACTTGCTTGTTGCGGTATCTGGGTTGAAATAGTAAATGCAGCCATCAGTCGGATCCCATCCGTTAATCGCATCTAATACAGCTTTTTTTGCCGTTTCATTTGGCGTCAAGTAAATTTGGCCGTCAGCAACGGCTGTGAATGCGCGAGGTTCAAAAATCACTCCGGAAATCGTTTTTGGAAAGGACGGACTGCTGACCCTGTTCAATATTACAGCAGCAACAGCAACTTGACCGATGTATGGTTCTCCGCGGGCTTCTCCGTAAACCGCATTTGCCATTAACTGAATATCATTTTGCGAATATCCGTTCGGAATATTCGTGCCGGATGGTTTTGGTTTATTTGCGGTTTGATTTCCTGCGCCTCCGCTTGGCTTGTTGTACTTTGTTGCCTTCACTAATTTCTCTTTTGTTTTTTGACCTGCTATTCCGTCAACTTTCATTCCGAATTTCTCTTGAAAATTTCGAAGAGCCCAATACGTATTCCACCCAAACACTCCATCGATTTTTCCTTTATAAAAGCCGATGTATTGCAGGCGTGACTGCAATTCAATGACATCCTCCCCGGTAGCGCCTCTTTGAATGACTTGATTGGAGAAAGCTTTTACCTCTGTAATGTCGCCGCTGCTTCCTAAAATAAGAACAGCACAGCTCACTGCGAAAAGAGGTATTTTGAAGAAAGCTTTTTGAAACATATATAAACCTCCCTGTGATTTTCATGGTGCTACGGCTATTTTTTGTAAAGAATGATGTTTTATGTAAGAAAGACAAAAAAATCCAAGCATGAATGAAAAAACTCGCATAAACTCATAAAAAAACGGCGCGGTTTACTGTGCCATCTCATCTGGAAGTTTCTTTAAAAGTAATGGATAGAATATTCTCGGTTTTTGTGTCAAATTCAATATTGATGAGCACTCCAAATTCCCTCCCGCTCTCTCTTAGCCATAATTTAAACTGTTCCATTGCAATATCATTTGTTTTTTTTCTTCTTCCTATATAGAGATAATCAATGATGTCAGCTTTTGGATACTTTTCTTTTGTTCTTAGTATCGCGAGACGGCCCCACTTGGCATACGAAGGAACTTCTTCTCCTTGCGTATAGCCTATATCAGATGGCGGGTAAGGAAGCATGGAGAAATATAATGTAAACACGAATAAACTCGAGCAAAAACGTTTCATCTGCATCCCTTCTTGCATTTTTTCTTTAGTGTTTACATTGTTGGTATAATTATCCTGAGAAAGACTTTCAACAAATAAATGCAAAGTGTTTAACTCTCTCCTTGGAATATTTTCCTCCAACTGGATGTTTATCCTTAGCTTTTGTGCAGAAGTCTGGTTTTATGTGACTTTTAAGCTTAATAGTACAGCTATAAAATGGTGGAAAATGGCATGGTAAATAATTTGATTATTTCCTCGGCAAGCGCA
>JBHGXS010000118.1:0-9365 GCA_041920565.1 Bacillus sp. (in: firmicutes)
CGCAAAACAAATAAAATCTAAATTTGAAAGCAAAAATTTGGATTCTATTGAACTGACGATTCATGATCCCAATGATGGAATATTCGAAGAAGATATTTCGTATATGCCGGTCAGCAAGGGAACGATTAAAATCGGCTATACCTCCCTAGGTCAAGAAGAACTTCACCTCCCAGGCAATTACAATTACCATGTAGAAACAAATCAATAAGAATTGGCCCTTAAACCAAATGTTTAAGGGCTTTGCCATTGGAATAAACGCACATTTTTTTTATATTGGGTCAAGTATCCCGTACCTTGTCCTTATATGATACATACCATGTAGTGACATGAATTCATATTGCTTAAGGAGGAAACTAAATTGTTTTACAATCACTATAACCCTTGGAGCTACCAAGGAAACAATTTCTATGCATCAAAATCATTTAAGTCTTTTATTGGTACTACAGTCCAAATGAACAGCAAAATTAAAGGCACGTTACGAGCAATCAAGTCTGATTATTGTGTTTTAGAATCTGATAATGGCGTATCCTATTACCCATTGCATCATGTTAAAGGACTAACTCAAGTTATAGAAGATAATCAAGACGACGGTTCCCAAACAGATGAAAATGGCAAGCAGAATCAAAATCAGAAAGAAGAAGCAATCATTGTACCCGGCAGAAGATTTGTTGATGTATTAGACCGTTTAAAATACGAGGAATGCCAAATTAACCAAGGCCCTCACAAAATTAAAGGCACAGTAATGGGAAGAGCAGGAGATCACCTTATCATGGAGGTAGACGATGAAGTCCTCTACATCCCTCTTCACCATGTACAAAGCTTCAGTTGGAATTATAACGACAATAATGATGACAGTGATAACAACAATAACAGTGATAACAGTAATAACAATAACAATAACAACAATAAGAACAATAACAATCAAAACAAAAATGGTGGAGACAATGGAAAAAATAATAAAAACAACAACGGAAACAAACAAAAAAACAACAGCAAAAATTCTAAGTAGCCCTAATAATCCACATGACGTTTGGTTATTAAAAAAATGTAATTGCAAGTAATATATATGAAAAGAAGGGGTGTCATGATTAATTTTCAATCCTACCTTGGAAAACCGATTCAACTCACTTTATCAGGCGAAATTATAGTAACCGGCATTCTTATTGACAAAGGCACTGACATCCTGGTCGTTCATACACCAGAAGACTTTTTGTACATTCCGTTGCTTCATATTCAGCGCATATCGTTCACACCTTCACAGCCGGAAGAGTTCCAACGATTGCAGACTTCCGTAAACTCGGCAACAAACTATCTTTCCAGTAAAGAAGACCTTCCTATTTCAACAGATTCCAATACAATTTCACTGCGAAAAACGTTGCAAAATGCCAAAGGATTGTTTACGGAAATCTTTGTAACAAGTAATCAAACCATTCACGGATACGTCACCCACATCATGAATAACTATTTTGTATTCTATTCCCCTGTATACAAAACAATGTATATCCCCTTTCAGCATTTAAAGTGGCTTATTCCTTATAATCCAGATCAAGCTCCTTATGACCTGACAAAGAAAGATTTGCCGTTACAGCCGGGCTCGGTTGGTTTGGCTCGCACATTTGAAGAACAACTGAAAAAGTTCATCGGAAAAATTATAGTCTTTGACTTAGGAACGCACCAGCATAAAGTTGGAAAATTGATAAACATTGAAAACAATCAAGTAGAATTAACAATTGCCCGCAACGAAACCATTTTCCTGAATCTTCAGCATATCAAAACCTTACATTGTCCGTAAAAAACACGTTAGTTTACTAACGTGTTTTTTTCAATCTTTTTCACAATTCGAATTTACAAATTTCTTACGGCTTCATCGCAAGGAGAAGCAGCATTCATTTTCATTTCGATGGACATCCTAATAGTTGATTTCTAATGTTTATTGTAAATTTATTATTAACTATGATAATTTTTCAATTGGTTAATTATTAAGTTTTTGTAAATATTTCGATAAAACATTTAAAAAAACGACAAATTTTTGATAAAATGACAAAGCCAATATATGTTACATAACTACTTTTTAGTGGGGGTTTAAATTATGGGTTTCAAAGGAAAGAAAGACAGATTTTCCGAAATGCTTTCGAATGTATCAGAAAATTTAAAAGAGGCTGCACAGTTTTTTGTTGAATATAAAATTCAAAGTACAAGCGACTTAAAGGAATTTTCCGAGAAAATGAAAGCATATGAATCAAAAGGCGACACTTATATACATGAAATCATTATGGAGCTGAATAAAGCTTTTATTACACCTATTGAACGAGAAGATATTCTTCAATTAGCAATGAGCATGGACGATGTCTTAGACGGCTTCGAGCACTGTGCAGCTTTATTTGAAATGTATTCCATCATACAATCTGATGAATATATGGTAAAGTTTGTTGATGCGATCAATGCCTGCGCAGTAGAAATTGCTGCGTCGATTGAACTGCTGGCAAATAAAAAGCTTCTGGATATTCGCACGAATGCCATAAAGATTAAAGATTATGAATCCACTTGTGATGACATTTTAAGGCATTCCATTAAGCATCTGTTCTCAAAAGAAACAGACCCAATTAAGCTTATTCAATACAAAGAAATTTATGAAAATCTAGAAGAAGTTGCTGACCATTGCCAGGGTGTTGCAAACGTACTTGAAACCATCATTATGAAGAACGCATAAGGGATAGTGAAAAATATATGGATACATTATTTGTTTTAACTGCTTTAATTGTAGTTGGCGCGTTAGCATTTGACTTTATCAATGGTTTTCACGATACGGCAAACGCCATTGCTACCTCTGTTTCAACAAAAGCATTGAAGCCTCGTCATGCGATTATCCTGGCAGCAACAATGAACTTTCTCGGTGCAATGACATTTACAGGCGTTGCTAAAACCATTACAAAAGATATTGTTGATCCATTTATCCTACAAAATGGATCCATCGTTATTTTAGCAGCATTAATTTCCGGTATTACATGGAACCTTGTCACATGGTATTACGGCATTCCTAGCAGCTCTTCCCATGCAATTATCGGGTCTATCGCAGGGGCAGCTATTGCAGCTGCAGGATTCGGATCTTTAAATTACGGAGGTTTTCTAAAGATATTTGAATCCCTTATTATTTCACCGATTTTGGCTTTCGGACTCGGGTATATTGTATATGGTATTTTTAAAGTCCTGTTTAAAAATCATAACTTAACAAAAACAAACAAACGATTTCGTATCTATCAAATTTTAACTGCAGCTCTGCAGGCCTATACACACGGAACCAATGACGCCCAAAAAGCGATGGGTATTATTACCATGGCACTCATTGCAAATAACTACCATGCCACAACAGACATCCCGCTTTGGGTTCAAATTTCCTGTGCTACAGCAATGGGCTTGGGTACCTCTGTCGGAGGATGGAAGATTATTAAAACCGTCGGCGGACAAATTATGAAAATCCGTCCTGTAAACGGGGTAGCAGCCGATTTAACCTCCTCCATCATCATTTTTGGTGCGACCTATATTCATTTACCTGTAAGTACGACGCACGTTATCTCTTCTTCTATTTTAGGAGTCGGTGCTTCTCATCGGATAAAAGGGGTAAAATGGGGTACTGCGCAGCGAATGTTAATTACCTGGGTAATTACATTGCCGATTTCCGCTTTGTTAGCAGCCGCGGTATATTATATTTTAGACTTAATTTTCTGAACTTGATTCTTAAAAAAGACAAAGCTCGGTTTTTCAGGCTTTGTCTTTTTATATGTATTTAGCTTTTCATTCTGTTCCAGAACACAATTCCTATAACTGTAATTCCGACAATCACAGCTGCAAACAGTTCCCTTTTAAATGCTTTTTGGCAAAGCATCCCCTCTCCCTCTTTTATATTACCAGAGGTTGAGGGAAAGCAACACAAAAAGAAAAGTCAATTCTCTTGTTTGAGCGAAAATCTATAACATTTTTGCTCCCTGTTTTTTCTGCAATAATTATATAATGATGAGGTAAGAATTGAATTTGGAGGAATAAAACTTTGGACTATTTTCTTTTGGTGTTAATCGGGTTTGCAGCAGGAACAATCGGAAGCCTTATCGGGCTGGGAGGGGGAATTGTCATTGTTCCGCTTCTTATCAGTCTTGGAGGATTTGCACTGCATAGTGTTTCTCCTCAAACAGCAGTAGGCACTTCCATTATCACAATTGTTTTTACGGGTTTATCTTCAACATTAACCTATATCAAACATAAACGAGTCGATTATAAACTCGGACTTCTTTTATTTCTGGGAAGCGGACCGGGCGGAGTTGCAGGATCATGGACAAATAAATATTTACAATTACAAAATTTTTCTTTGTATTTCGGAATGTTTATGATTTTTGTTTCCCTATTACTACTGTTTAAGTCCAAATTTAAGCCGTTGCCATTTAAAGAATCATCGGGTATTGTGCGCACATTTATCTCATCGGAGGGGGAAGTGCTTCCATATGGCTTTAATCCCGCTGTGGCAATACCGCTGTCCTTTTTCGTCGGATTTCTTTCCGGACTGTTTGGCATCGGAGGAGGAGCTCTATTAGTGCCGGCTATGATCCTTTTATTTTCATTTCCTCCGCATGTAGCGGTTGCCACCTCCATGTTTATTGTTTTTTTATCTTCAGCAGTCAGTTCCGTTACTCATATTTTTTTAGGAAATGTAAATTGGCTGTATGCGCTTATTTTAATACCCGGAGCCTGGTTTGGAGGCAGATTCGGAACATTTTTAAATATGAAAATGCGTGGAAATACTATTGTCAATGTATTGAGAATAACTCTAATTGTCGTTGGCATACGCATGATTGCAAGCAGTTTTTTATAAAAAAGAAACGCATTCTTTCTCCAAGAAAGCGCATTAATTAATGACTTTATATAAAAAGGACCCGAACACCGTAAACAATACAAGACAAAGAATAATTAAAAATATATTGGATATGCAAATTTTTCGAAACATAGTGATTCCTCCAGTCTAGCTGTTTCGAATTTCTTCTGTTGCGTTTATCTTATAATGAAATACTACTCTATAGGTTACAAGGTCCTTACAATGTTAAGACATTCATTTACAAATCCCTAACAAAAAAGCTTAGGAGAAAAGTTCTCCTAAGCCTTTAATGAAGCAATTTCCAGCCCATCAAATCGTTATGCACTTGCTGCGCTCGTTTATCATTTCGGTCATATAATTCGTTATAGCTTTCTGTTTCTTCATCATAAGCCATCGTATAAATAATTTTCCCCTCTATTTCGACAGATAACACGATTCCTCCCTCCATCTCCTCTACACGGATGACGGCATCTTCCGGAATTTTAACATCGGCCAATTTCTTTTCAAACATGCGCTTCCTCCTGATTGGATTGAACTATATTCTCTTATTCTATTGCTCCCATAAAAGTACTATCTTTGTAATACTTTATGAATTGCAGTTTGTTTTGTCAATGGTTATACTTACAAACAGAGACTGAAAAAAGCAAAGAGGTGCTCTATTTGATTTTACATAAAGGCGATATACTTTTCCGGCAAGGTGAAGAAGGGCCGTTATTCTATATTAAAAGCGGATTATTAAAAGTGGTTCGGCTGCAGGAGGATGGTCATCCGTTTTTATTTAATATCATTGTACCTGGAGAAACTATTCCTCATCACTCGCTTATTTCTCCAAAGGAATATCACGGAACTGCGATTGCGCTTGTAAAAACAGAAGTGGAAGTGATACCGAGCACAGTATGGTACGAAAAACTTCATACTCATCCAGAAAGCTATGCCAAGATTGCAATGCAGCTTCAAAATAAATTAAGAATGATGCAAGAGCGCATTGATCAACTAACAACCGTTTCTCCGATGGAGCGATTAGAGCTGTTGCAGCACTGGTTTGCATCATATGTAAAAGACACACCCATTCATCAAATTTTAACACAAGCAGAAATCGGACAGCTGATCGGCTTACGGCGCGAAACTGTAAATCGGTTATTGCGAGATCAAACAAAAGAGCTAGGCCTGCGGCACTAGCTCTTTTGTTAATTTTATGCATTTTGTAAAACTGGTTGTTCCAGGCTTGCTGAAGGACCGAAAAATTCAAAATGAATGTTTTCTGTTTCAACTTCCCAAGCCTTTAATATTTCATTTACGCATTTCATGAATGGAATTGGTCCGCAGAAGTAAAAATCGGCTTTATTAGTTGGTACAATTGTTTGCAGCCATGCAAGGTCGATATATCCTTCTTTATCATAGTTTTTCGCTGCTTTGTCTTCTGTTGAAGGAGCAGAATAACAAACATATGCCTTTACGTTTTGGTTATCCTTTGTCAACTGCTCTACATGCTCTTTAAAAGCATGAACATTGCTGTTTAACGCACAGTGAATAAAGTACACGTCACGCTTTGTCTGCTGCTCCACTGCCGTATTTAACATGCTCATCATCGGTGTAACCCCAACACCTCCGCTGATTAACACTAGAGGTATATCTTTTCCTGTATCTAAAACAAAATCTCCTGCTGGAGCGCTTAACGGAAGTAAATCACCTTCTTGTACCTTTTCATGCAAATAATTAGAAACTATACCTGCCGGAGTGCTTTCAGTTGCATCTTCACGTTTTACACTGATGCGGTAATATGATTTTCCAGGCGCATCGGATAAACTGTATTGACGGTTATGAGTATATTTTTCTCCCGGGATATCCACTTTTACAGTTACATATTGGCCAGGCTTAAATGAAGATAATGCTTTTTTGTCTTGCGGTTCTAAGTAGAAGGAAGTAATAACATCGCTTTCTTTTACTTTTTTCACTACAACGAAATTGCGGAAATCTCTCCAGCCGCCTTCTTGATTTTCTGCTTCATCGTACATTTCTGACTCTATTTGAATGAACACATCCGCAATTACACCATACGCCTCTCCCCAAGCATCTAACACTTCTTGAGGTGCATCCAATACTTCTTTAATGGCTCTTAATAAGCAGCTTCCTACAATCGGGTAATGCTCTGCTTTTATTCCTAAGCTGCGGTGCTTATGAGCGATTTGCTTAACAACCGGAATAATAGCTGCTAGATTTTCAATGTTTGCCGCTGCTGCATACACTGCATTTGCCAACGCTTCCGGCTGCCTCCCTTTCTTTTGATTCGTTTGGTTGAAAATATTTAACAACTCCGGATATTCAGCAAACATCATATTATAAAAATATTTGGTAATATCAGTACCATGTTCTTGCAATACAGGCACAGTCGCTTTCACAATTTCAATTGTTTTTTGACTTAACATTTGGATCCCCATCCTTTTTGTTCTTTGCAACAAATTATCAACGTTTACCACTTCATTATAGGGATAACCGTTTTCCTAAGGTGTGATTTAAATCACTCTAATTGTGATGTTTTTGTGAAGAAAATGCAAAAATTTTCCTTTCGTTATATGAAGAGGACCTGTCTTCTAGACAAGTCCTCTATTGTTTAGGCTTTACTGTCTCTTCAATCTGCTTTACATTTTCTCCATTCCCAAACTCAGTAACTCCCCATATGTTGGTTTCTCCTGTGTACTGATTAACGAGGATATCTAAGTCATGATAAATACGGTGACTTAAAACTACATATGTAATATTCTGTTCATCCATTCCGCGCTTTAATATATCATAGCTTCGTTTTAGATCATTCTTAATGGTTTGGTTCTGTACCTCTTTTTCTATCCCTTTTAAGCCGGGCTCATTTTGTGCAAACCAATTCCGTAATTGCTGCCAATCAGCTTCTGTATATTTTTCCGATTTTCCGTAATTCAAAAAGCTGTTTAATGATTCGTGAGTAGCATGTATAAACCCTAAAACTGTTTTTGACTCCTGCACTTTATCTGTTTTCGGTATTGCCGATGCGTCAAGAGGCCGGTCTGCATAATAAAGAAATACTTTTGTTAGAATAAAAAACCCGGCTATCATGGCCAATACAGTTGCAAAAAATAACACAAATTTTTTTAACATATGAAAACTCCCTCTCTCCTATCTCTGTCAATATGAGACGTTGATGGTTCGGAATTGCCTATGTATATTACATTTATTTCGCAACGTTGTCATATTTGTAACATTCGATAAAAGAGAAGGATTCCCTTTATAAAATGTTCTTGTCTTTTCGACAGATTTTTTTATTCATTGTAAGACGGCAATAATTCAGGATGTGTTTCCAGCGTCGTATATCCGTAATAAGCACTGTATCCAAGAACTAAAAGCAATGCTAAATATAGAATGAACACGGTTATTCTTGCTTTTGTGTCAATATGATAATACTGCTCGAGTTCTCTTTTTTCTTGCTGCAACTCCTTAATTTTTTCTTCTATCGCTTGCAGTTTTCGCTCAGCAAGCGTTTCTTCCGGTTCCTCAGCGCTGACTTCCATATTTATTTCATCTAATTTGCGAATTTGAAATTGTAATGCTTTTTGTTCTCTCTTGTCTTCTTTAGTTAAAGAAAATTGCCGTTCTTTTTCATTGATTTGCGCCAATTTTAGTCTCATTTGAGATACTGTTTGGTAAAGGGATGCATGTTCTTCCCACGACTTTTGAAGCTGCAGGGAATAATATTGATGTTTATTGATTTCTTCACCTAAACTCTCTGCCTCTTTCTTTCGTTTATACACTCTGTACCACTCTGTACAGCCGATAATAAAAAGGAAGAATCCGAAAAAAGTAATATTGATGATGGAATACACTAACAAAATCATGAGGCCAATTGCCCAAATTTTCGTGCTCACTGCAGAAACAATTCTTCCCCCATCTAAAGGAGAAGATGGAATTAAATTAAAAAAGTTAATGATTCCTCCCAGTACAATAACAAGCAGCCAAAACGGTTCTTTTGTCCATATGTATAATGGTATTGCCGGAACGAAAGACAGCAGGCCGAATAATGGACCCATATACGCCACAAATGCCTCATCTTTTGCATTCTTCGGCATTTCCTTCAAACCGATGACAGCACCCATAAAAGGGATAAAAATAGCCGGTGAAGTTTTTAAACCGATACGCTTCGCCGCCCAAAGATGCCCCATTTCGTGTACAAACAATAAATACACGAGCGCTGTCCCAAATTTCCAACCGTAAACAAGCGCATATGCGCCCAAAGATAGAAGCATACTCAACACTGTTGAAAATTTTGCCAGTTTAAAAATAACCAACAGCCATTTCATTTTTGAAAGTAAAAAAGCTCCGACAGCAACTAAAATTCCTATTGCTCCCCTGTTTTGTTTCTTCATGTGTCACCTCTTACCATTTGAAAAGTGGATGCGAATTTTTCTGTTTTCTTAATTACTCAACTTTCGCAGAGTGAAATCGGCAAATAAGCCTTGATATAACTAGGAAGGCCGGC
>JBHGXS010000125.1:0-5476 GCA_041920565.1 Bacillus sp. (in: firmicutes)
CTCCAATATTCGGCATAATCATTCCGCTTAAATAACTTCCGAATTTCTGTATTTTAACTTTTATATTTGCATCTGATTGTTTCATATTTGTTTCCCCCATATCTTAAAACCTCCTCTTTATGCTCTTCTTTAGTTATTGAACCGGTACTAACAGCGCTTACAACTTTATATTAAAACGCTTCCATCACATTCTCAACGAATAGCAGACATAAATTTGTCACAACCATTGTTGCCAAATTTAAAAATATACCCTAATTTTCCTATATTCTTAACACATTTAGGAATTATTTTTCTGGATTTCAGATATTATGCTTTAGAAGCAGGCATACGTAATACAAGCAGATAGACCAGAAAGTCTGGCACGTCAAAAAAGCTAAGTGACATGGCACCTAGCTTTTTTAACATAACTCCAGCAGTGAAATCCATCTTCTTTAATATTTTTTATTGAACCTTTTCCGGAGCATTTGCTCGTTATCGTTTCGAGTACGACAATATCACAATAGTCATAATAATGCACGATGCCCCAAACCAATCTGTCAGTCCGAATGGCACATGCAGCCAAAGAACAGATAATAGGGCAGCTGATAACGGTTCAGCACATGCTAATAAACTCGTTTGGGCAGCAGAAATATATTTTAAGCTTTCGAGGTAGCAATAAAATGCAATAAGGGTACCAAATAAAACAACAAAAAGAATAGCTAAAACGGAATGAATCGACCATTGTCCTTGCATTTCCCAAGGCGCTCGTACAAAGCTGAAAGCTATTCCCCCCAGCAGCATCCCCCATCCGACTACAATCGTTGATCCCCACTTTTTTAACAGGTGTATAGGCTGCAGAGTATAAAAAGCCAATGTTAACGCTGAACCGCCTCCCCAGAAGAAGGCGGATTGTGAGATTGATAATTCTTGAAAGCTTCCCTTAGTAACAAGCAAAAATGTACCTGCTAATGCCAATGCAATAGCCGCAAGCTCCAGTTTAGCAGGAAAACGACGGTTTCGAAGCGCTATATAACAAGTAATGAATACGGGACCTAAATATTGAAGGAGAGTGGCTGTTGCCGCGTTCCCCGCTTCTATAGCGGCAAAATATGTATATTGAACACCCAGCATTCCAAAAATCCCAAATAGTAACAGGGACCATCTGTCTCGCTTATCTTTCCATATCATCCATACATTTTCATTTCCTTGCAATACAGAAATGAAAAGGAGAAGAATTCCGGATAATAACAATCGAACGTCTACCAACCATTGGGAACTAAAGCCTTTTTCTTGAAATACATATTGCGCAACCGTCCCTGATACTCCCCATAGCGTCGCCCCTACGAGAACAAGTGATATCCCCTTTAATTTCGGGTGAGGCGACCATGTTTTTTTGGAAAGCACGCTCTCTGCTTTTGCACCATTCATGTTATCCACTCCCCCTCAGGAATTTATGTTATGTGCATGTTCTACAACTAACTTAAAATACTTTTTCATTTTACTAGCGTTAATCAAGTATTCCAATACAAACACTGCACCATCTTCATTATTACTTTTATTCTCTATCTACCAATTCCTATAACACAACTTCATAGCTTCTACACCGTATCGTTCAATCTCGTGCTTCCCGGAAATGCCGAGCTGCTTTTCCACTCCCAATTCCACCGGCAATCCGTGCGTATCCCAGCTGGCCTTTCGCAGCACTTGATAGCCGGTCATCGTCTTATATCGGGCCACAACATCTTTAATCGTACGTCCTAACGCATGCCCGACATGGGGCAACCCGTTTGCGGTCGGAGGACCTTCATAAAACACAAATGTCGGACTTCCTTTGCGGTTTGCGATGGATTGTTGAAATGTATTCTGCTGTTTCCATTGCTGTTGGACCCGCCGTTCTCGTTCGACAGCAGATTCTTTCACGTTTACTTCTTTCATCTGGTACCACTCCTTTTTTATTTAAAAGCACACAAAAACCCGCCCCCTAAAACAGGGACGGGCTCAACCGCGGTACCACCCTACTTCTATTGACTACATTCCGTTCATCAATAGCACTCAGCCACGTACTGACATACGCGTTCCTTTTAACGGTAGACGCCCGTTCAAGCTTACTTCCTTTCAGCTTGACTTCTCGGAGAGGATATTCGGTCATGAACTGAACACCGGCTTGCAGCGGACACCGGCTCTCTGTGGAACAGCCTCATAACGTACTTGTTCTCGTCATCGAATTTGTGTGCTTTTATTGCTAAACATTATATGATGGAAATAATATCCTTGTCAATTTATTTTGAAAATTTGTTTACTATCTACTAATCATTCCAATGATAATTTTAAATGCATTACGACTTTTGTTTACTCTTTTAAGTCAAAAATGAACACCGTTTTCTTAATCTAAATTCTTATGATTGGATGGGGCCTGCCATTCTTTTTTCCTCAAACTCAGTTCCATCATCTAACTCTGTTTCTGTCCTAATAATCCATGTATTGCCTATTCCAAATTCAATGTACTTCAGACTTAACACGCCCCTATAGAAAATTTGCTTAATCTGGATTCTTTACCAAAAATGATTGTTCCTACTTTAACTTAACTGTCCGTTAATAAAAAAGAAAAGCTATATTCGTAAAGATTTTTGCCTTATACAAAGATAGAGGAAACATGGAGCGCAATAAAGAAAAGAAATACCCATTTATCAATGGATGTATAAAAGTATGTATATTTCAATGAAGAAAACAATGAACGAAAACCACTATGAAATAACATTTTCAATTGTTACGTACTTCCGGTAATGTTATCTTATGTTAATCTGACATGTATACCGTATACATGTGATCCAAGGTATAAAACATGAAGTAGCCAGCCGTTTTGAAGAGATAGGTATAAACTCATCTTATTTGAGGAAAATAAAAGCAAATCAAAATTAAGGTGATATCAATGAAAAAAATAATAAGGATAATATCTTGGATTATACTAGTTGTATCACTCATTTTATTTTGGAGTCTTGCAACTTTCGGCCCTAGAGATAATGGTCTCCTACTTGCTTTCTTGATCATTCTGGGGGCGGGTGTTCTCCCTCTAAGCGTTATAGGAACAATATGGTAAAACCAGACTCACAGAACAACACTTCCTCATCTGCCCTTACATCAAAAAATAAAAAAGAAGAACAGAAAAGCTTGCTTTTACCCAGTAGGGACATAAGGGTAGGGTTTTCTATAAAAAGGAATTCACCTAATTCTCAACTACAGGGTTGAAGGAGCATAATGAAAATTTTTTCAATTATGTTATTATATCCCTTGAAATTTTTATTTTGAATTATAGGAGAAAGATATGTTTATTGATTTTCTAACATTTATGTGAACCAAAAAGGAGAATTTCTTATTGTGAGAAGTTCTTCTTTTCTTAGTTTTTTATTTATTTGAGGTAAGGCTTGCTTCAAACATATCGATGATATGAAGAAATCTCTCAGCTTCACGAAAAACATGATCTGCGAGAAGAGGATGGATATTACTCTTTATTTTACAGGATTCAATCAACTCTCTTGCTGTTTTCTTGAAGTTTCGCAAGGAAACGACTGAAACACGATTTTGATCAAGAAATTGGTCTAAAATTGGTACAGTTTCCGATTGAGGACGCATAGAATCTAAATCAACCGCTTGAAAAACAAGTTGATCAAAGTCATGACTAAATTCTCGTGCTTGCTCAACTAATTGTCTTTCGGAAGGGTCAAGAAGGTGACCAATAAATTTAGCATGGTCTGCCATAATTTTGAGGAAAAAGACATTCTCTTTTATAATGGCTTCAGGTAAAGGAGTTAGTTTACCTTCGTTCAATTCTTTTAAACGATTAGCAAAATAAGCTGCTTCTCGGCTCGTATGGTCAACTAACAATGCATAGTTATTGGATCTAATCTTACATTGTAAAATTAATCCGAGCACTTTTCGTTTATATGCCCAAATGGAGGCTGCAGCTTGATAGACTTGACTGTTAAAGTTTCTGATTTGTTCGGGATCTGAATTCACAGAGTATTGATTGAGTTGTTGTTCAATTCCTTCAAACAATGAAATGAATTGCTGTGCTTCCTGAATGAGTTGAGTATCATCAAAATTAAACCCAAGACTCAAAAATAAAGCATGCTCTTTCATAATTCTGGACCAGAAACGGATTTCATCCAATGATCTTGACACAAATACATCAGCCATATATATCCCCCTTGTAATAAAATTCACCAATTTATTTTATTCACCAGTTATAATGATTAGAAGAGTCTGCTCCTAAGAAAGTAAAAATACCGATAATCTTAGTTATGTCACCTGCTCGGATGACGCAGGCTTTTTCGTTTCTCAATAAGTTGCAGTGTATTGGGACACATACCTAATATAATTATTAAACATTACTGCCTGTTAACCCAACAAAAAGAAATATGCATGTCCCATATCCTTACTTAAGGAAAGCAAAAAAGATCCTTAGAAAATGTAAGGATCTAACTAAAAATGTTATTCTTTTTGCCTGTCTTTTGACACTCCCCATACCTAAAGGAAGGGGGTTTCTCGGTGCTGAAGATATAACCATTTTGTGAATTTAGCGGAGTACTTCCATCGATTCACTAATTGACTTCCTTGATACTAGCTTGCGTTGATGCAATATAAACGATACGCTAAACTGCACCATACGGGTTATCTTTACCATAAAAAATCCACCTGGTCTTTCTAAATTTTGCTGTTTTTCATATCCCAACAACATTTTACTTTACAACCTTATGCCCTGCATATTCCAAATGCCAAGCATCTTGAATAGACAAGGTCGGAGGTTGCCCTGGATCCTTCGCAAATCGAAGAAGTCCATATTCTCCTTCCTAAACCTTGGAAGAAGTGATAGGAACACAACTAAACTGCTCTGGTGTTCATCGCTGAACACCAGCTTTCCATTTATATATTTCTCTTCTTCGACTATCGCCCTCGTTTTGTTAACTTTCTCTTTTTTTGACTCTATAAAATGTTCCTGAAGTTGTACTTATAAGCTCTCCCTTCTCGTTTTCAATCACACATTCGGTAAATAGTATATTATATCCATCTTGTACGTATCTTGCTTTAGCGATTAATTTGCCGCTTTTGACTGCTCTTAAATAGGATGTTTTTAATTCTATTGTCACATAAGGATCCTCTTTATGACGAAAATTCAGATGACCAATAGCTGTATCAGCAAGATAAGTGATGATTCCTCCATGAACCGTTCCAAGCGGGTTAAACATAGTTTCAGTAACAGGACATTCGATAATACATTGTTTATTTACATCATCATAAGAGAATTTGAAATCAAAAAAATGAAATAAGAACACTTTTTCTGGTGCTAGTTCAGCTTTTGACAAAGAATATTTTACTTGATCTAATACCTTTTCATTATTCATATTGTCTTCTCCAATTCTAATTAGATTTGATAAGCTTGTTTAAGTCTTCTCCTTCTTTTATATACTTCAGTTTTTTAGTCCATATAAAATTCTTTATT
>JBHGXS010000126.1:0-6400 GCA_041920565.1 Bacillus sp. (in: firmicutes)
ATCCAACGCGGTCCCGCCACTGTAAATGCGGAGAGGTTCTTATTATGCCACTGCTTTTTAGCGGGAAGGCAAGAACATTGATGAGGCATGAGCCAGGAGACCTGCCTGGGCTTGTAACGCTTTTTTCCTACGGAGCATAGGAGAAGCGGGGATGGCAATACCGCTTCACTTTCTGACTGCTTACAACGCAAAGAGGTGAAGAAGATGGAAGGAAAATGTGTTAACGAATCAAGAGTCCAAAAAATGAGCCGTGTGTTTCCGACAGATTTGAATAATCACGGTACATTATTTGGAGGGAAAATTTTAGCGGAGATGGATATGCTGGCTTCCATTTCGGCATCCCGTCATGCCCGGATGGAATGCGTGACGGCTTCCATGGATTCCGTTGATTTTCTGTGCCCCATTAGGGAAACGGACAGCGTTTGTTATGAATCGTTCGTGATTTGGACCGGCACAAGCTCGATGGAGGTGTTTGTAAAGGTCATTGCGGAGGATTTGATGTCGGGGCATAAACGGGTCGCTGCTACTTCCTTTGTGACGTTTGTCGCTTTAAAAAAAGACGGCAAGGCAGCTCCCGTTCCAAGGGTGATTCCAGAAACAGAAGAAGAACAGAAGTTGTACGAAATAGCCGTGCTGCGAGCAAGCCGCCGGCAAAGCCGAAAAGAAGAAAGCAAACGGCTGGCAGCATTGTTGGCAGCACGTTGAAGAAGGCTCCTCATTGCGGGAGCCTTTAAATTTCTATTAAAACCTTTCCGTTCTCGAGCATCAATACATCTCCGTCTTGGGATACTTTAATGGCAATCCCGAAACGGGACCCTGCATAAGCGGCAGCGGTTCTGGCTCCCAATGCTTCCGTTCGAATATTGCTGACGTCAAGCAGCTCTCCAAACGATAAAATATTAAAGGATGAATCCAAAATAACCGCACCGTCTATCGTGGCAATCAGCTCCAAATAGGCTAAGTCGCAATCCAAAACATTTAATGTATATTTTCCCTTTTTTACAAATGGTCGAGCAGTTTATGCGTCAGCCTGTCTTGAATGGCACCTGATCGTAAGCGGTATTCTATGAGTTGATGTTCTTTGTCTGAAGCTGAAAATTCGAGGTCCAAGCCGATAAAACCTTGAATTTCAGCACGAAAATGATTAAAAAAGGACAGTGCAGCGCTTTTATTTTCATTCATACGAACACCTCAAATCATAGATAATATTGTATTGTTCCACAATATACCATTTCTATGTAAAAAGGGAAACGCATTTATGCAATGAGTTTCCCCCATGGTTGGTAGAGATTACATTAACAAAAACAAGCAGCACCTACAATAATTAAAAGAATAAACAACACGACGATTAAAGCAAAGCCGCTGCCATATCCAGGATAGCCCATTGTTGTCCCTCCTTATTTTGTTTTCTCTACAGAATATGTAGAAACTACGTTTTTGACAGGGACAGGTGAACTAATGGGCTGAATTTTTTTCTCACGAAAATGACTGTAAAAGCTCTGAATAATCGATTTTGTCTTAATCATTTCATCAATCCTTCCAGCCTACAATATTAATTCCATTTAACAATTGTTTACTGAATATTTACTCAATTCCAATGTTTTCTTTATAAATAAGCTTTATTATGAGAATGTACATATTTTATCCAAAGGAGAGGATATGAATGAACAAGTTAACGAAAGCTCTATCCGCTGTTGCGCTTGCAAGTTCTTTATTGGTTGTAGGATGCAGTAATGATGATACAAAAGAGGATAAGCCGACACAAGGAGAGCAGCAAGACGAAGAAACGAACGCTGACGTACAAGATGAGCAACAGGATCAAGACCAAAACCAAGACCAAAATCAAGACGATGAGTCTTCTGAGGACAGCGAAGACGGCGGAGAATCTTCCGACGGACAAAATTGATTTTTATTCTTTCCCATCAAGAACTATCAGAAGGGTTGTAACATGTACATTGAGCTTACCGCACAACGTTTGACCTTCCAATTTGTTTGGAAGGTTTTTTACGTTTTTATTATCTTAAACATATGGATCTATCTCATGCAACTGAAGCAAATCTCTCATTCGCCAAGCCGTGTTTGTTGCAAAAGCTTGTTGAAATATGAAAAATAGAAATAAGACTAGTAAAGGAGATGCATAATGAACATTTGTCTTTTTGGAGCTACAGGAAGAACTGGGCAGTATCTCATGAAACTGGCTTTACACGAGGGACATAGATTGACTGTGCTAGTTCGTAATAAAAAAAAATTACAAATAAGACATGAAAATTTGAATGTGATGGAAGGAGATGTATTGCACGAAACCGATGTTCAGCGAGCAATAGCGGGCGCAGATGTTGTGATCAGTGCACTTGGAACGGACGGAGCGCAAACTCTTTCTAAAAGCATGCCGAATATTATCCGGACGATGAAGGAGAATCATATATCCCGCATTATTACAGTCGGTACGGCCGGCATTCTGCAAGCAAGATCTAATCCGTCGGTGTACCGATTTCAGTCCTCTGAATCAAGAAGAAAGTCAACTGCCGCAGCTGAAGATCATTTAAAGGCTTATGAGCTGCTTCGTGCAAGTGATTTAAATTGGACTATTGTTTGTCCTACTCATTTAATTAATGGCGATGCTGCTTACGAGTATCGTGCAGAAAAGGATATGCTTCCTGAAGGCGGATTAAAAATAACGGTGGGGGATACTGCACATTTTGCGTACAAGCAGCTGTTTACAGATGCATTTTATAGATCCCGGGTCGGAATTGCGTATTAAAAAGCCCTAAGTCAATTAGGGCTTTACAATACGATATAAAAGATAAAGATTACAATCATCAAAATTTGAATAACTGCCTTGGCGACAGAGCTGCTTAAAAAGCTGATGACGGTGGCAAAAGCAACTCCGATGGCTTCTTTTGCGGTCTTTTTTTGCAATAGCTCCGTTACTAAAACCGAGATAAATGGAATGATAAGAAGTCCGAACGGAGGAAAAACGAAAGAGCCGATAATAATGGAAATGACTCCTATTCGTTCCCCCCATTTTGTACTTCCGTATTTTTTCAGAAAGTAGCTGTTGGCCAAAAAGTCTACTACAAACAGGAAAACGGTAAATAACGCTTGAATAATCCAAAAGGAAGCGGTCAGTCCGGTGCCGTTAATGGCGAAATGATAAATGAGAAAGCCTGTCCAAAGAACGAGAACACCCGGTATAATCGGATATACCAGTCCGACAAACGCAAGAGTGAAGCAGACGATAATGAATGACCAAAATAAAATAGTCAAAATGTACCCCCCGTTTTATATTTCTACTTTATTTGTATCTAGTTTGCTTACCGCAATTTTTTTAATTTGATGGCCATCCAGCTCTAAAGCTTTAAAGCTGTATCCGTCATATTCTATGGTATGACCGCTTTGTATGTTGATGTCGATGGTTTGAGATAAAAACCAGCCGCCAATTGTATCAAGGTCGCTGTCATCAATATGAAGACCGAATATATCATTTACTTCCGAAATCAGTACTTTTCCGTCCAAGATAGTCAGCTTCGGATTTCGTTTTTCAATCATCGGTGTTTCATCGATATCAAATTCGTCTTGAATTTCTCCAATAATCTCTTCGATAATATCTTCCATCGTTAACAGACCGGCTGTTCCGCCGTACTCATCCATGACGATGGCCATTTGGACGCGATTTTTCTGTAAATGTACAAGTGTACGCTTAATAGGGACCGTTTCAAATACACTCAATACAGGATGTATGTATTCTTCTAATGGCTTATGTATGCCTTGCATTCTATCATGAAAAATTTCTTTCGTATTTACGATACCTAAGATGTCATCTTTGTCTTTGCCGATGACAGGATAACGCGTATATTTTTCGTTTGTAATGATTTCGATGTTTTTTTCGATGCTGTTATCGAAAGATAAACACACCATTTCTGTGCGCGGAACCATGATTTCTTTTGCAACGCGGTCGTCAAATTCAAAAATATTGTTCACGTAGCGGTATTCTACTTGAGTAATTTCTCCGCTTTTATAGCTCTCGCTTAAAATGAGGCGAAGCTCTTCTTCGGAATGGGCCAACTCATGTTCGCTGGCAGGTTCCAGACCAAATAGTCTAGTGAAAAATGCAGCCGTAGTATTCAAGATCCAGATAAACGGAAACATCACTTTATAAAACAGTATCAGCGGTCTGGAGAAAAGGAGCGTAATGCGCTCTGCTTGTTGAATGGCGAACGATTTTGGAACAAGCTCTCCTAAGACGACATGTAAAAAGGTGATCACGCTGAAGGCGATAATAAAGGAAAGTGTATGAGATAACGCGTCCGACACATTCAGCTTTTCAAATAAAGGTGTTAATAAATGCTGAACAGTCGGCTCCCCCAGCCAACCTAAACCGAGTGATGTAATCGTAATACCAAGCTGACAAGCAGATAAATATACATCCAAGTTTGAAATCACAGTCCGAGCCGCGACTGCGTTCTGGTTTCCTTCGTTTGCCAATTGGTCGATTCTGCTTTTTCTCACTTTCACGACCGCAAATTCCGAAGCAACGAAAAAGCCGGAGATCAGAATGAGAACAACAACTAACAACAGGTTAATAATATCCAAGGAATCGCTTTATCCCTCTGTGTGTGAGAAATAAAGACGTCACCTCCTAAACGTTTTATTTTTTATGATAAAGGGCATGAAACGAATCGTCAAAACATATGGTAGAGGTTTGTTATATTTTTACAAAAAAACGGTTATTTCATGTATTCGGCTGCGTTGTACGTTTTCTCACATAAAAAAAAATAAGAAGAGAGGGGCGTTCATTATAAAACCGGAGATGCTAACTCTCCGGCTCATAGATCGATTTGTTTGTTAAGAATAGGGGCAGGCACGTGCGTTGTTTACTTTTTACTGGCTTGTCCTGCTAGTGCTTTTACAAGGGTGTATACAAAAACGGGAAGAGAAATCAAAAGGATGGAAACCGCCGTAATAGTCGGAGAAATCGTTAAGTATCGGAGCAGAAACGCCATGATGCCATTCATATTCAAAACGGTTTCCATCCATTTACTTTGTAACGGGTCTTCATATTGACAGGGGCGTGAATGATTATGACAAAGAATATATTACTGTTATTCAGAAAAAATCTAGGGATGTGATAAAGATAGAACAATCAGATGGTTCCCATCTGCATGACACGTCCTCTAAATTTGACAAAGAACGCTCTCACGGCCGTGCAGCAGTAAAGGTGTTTAATAACGATGAGGTGTATACGGCAACAATTTCAGATTGGAAAGAAGAGAAAGCGACGATTCGGCCGGATGAAGGGGAAAATAAATAATGGGAAGTATGAACGTCATGAAGCGGTGACGTTCTTTTTATGAATAAAAAAGTTTCGTAGGCAAGCAGATTTTGGTACAATTTTCAGAAAAAGGGTTAGGAGAATAAGCATGAAAGAAAAAATAGCAGTGGCATTCAGTGGCGGCAAGGATTCCGTCATGATGCTTCATCGTTTAATGCAAGAGAATGAATACGAAATAGCCTATCTAATCACAACGATTACAGACGGAGACCGAAAAACAACAAGTCATAAAGTGGATGAATCCCTGCTTGAACAGCAGGCAAAGTCAATAGGCATTCCTCTGCGTAAATTAGTAATGTCTTTGTTTACAGAAGCCGAGTTTGAAGAGAAATACGGTGTGCTTATGGAGCGGCTAAAGCAAGAAGGCATTACAAAAATTGCCTATGGAGATTTGTTTTTAGAGGGTGTAAAGGAATATAAAGAACGGTTATTTGAACGTTACGGATTTACGCTTTTGTTGCCGCTATGGAAAGAAAGCAGCCAAATCCTTTCAGAGACGTTCGTTTCGCTGGGCTACAAGGCTGTCACGATTTGTGTAGATACCGCACAACTTTCTTCTTCCTTCCTGGGACGCACATTAAATCAAGAGTTCTTTGAAGAGCTTCCGTCTGAAGTAGACCTGTGCGGGGAAAACGGGGAATATCACAGCTTTGTGTTTGACGGGCCGATTTTTTCGTTTCCGGTCGAGTTTCATATGCTTGAGGAGAACTTTCACATTGATGAAAGATGGTATTACAAACAGTTGATTGCTATGTAATTGCAAAACAGAGGATCCAAATCCTCTGTTTTGCAGTTTCCTAGGACGAGCGTTTGCTGCCAAAGTGAAGGATTCCAAGTACCAGAGTCGAAAAGCTGATCATTAACGAGATGGCTTCGAAAACAGTCATCGTATCCCTCCCTCTACTTTCTATTTTATTTTGGCCGAACCAAAGCTTGTCCTATACGGAAAAATAAATTTGTCGACAGGATTATTTCGTATTATGTGAGAATAATAATTTGATGGGGAAATGAAGGGATTAGTAGTATGTTAAAAATTACATCTGGTCTTGGACTAAGGAAAGTTTTGCA
>JBHGXS010000128.1:0-3406 GCA_041920565.1 Bacillus sp. (in: firmicutes)
CCTAGACCTTCTCCGCGGCGATGAGGAGGTACAATGTCAGCAACAATGGTACCTGTAGCTGTAGTTGACATCCCGAAACCGACTCCATGCAAAAAGCGCAATGCCAGCAATAAAAATAAGCTTTGTGCGCCAAAATACATAACAGTCGCAGCGAGGAAAAGAAGAACAGAGATGAACAAAATCTTTTTTCTGCCGAGTTCATCTATCCATTTCCCGGTGAACGGACGGCAGAGTACTGAAGCTATTAAAAACACCGTAACTACCAATCCAATTTCTTTTTCGCTTCCCTTTAACACATCAATTACATACATCGGCAATGTCGCAATCAACATATAAAACGTCAGAAACAGAAAAAAACTGCTGAATGAAATGCCAATGAAATCCTTAGTCTATAATGCTTGTTTATCCAAGAAAAGTCCCCCTAATTTTTTCGCTTTATTAACTATACATTAGTCATCTAAATTTTTTAAAATTTGCTTAAGTGCTCTGTAAGTTACAATCAGTTCAGCATCACTAAGATGCTGCAGGGCTTTTTGTTCAAATTCTTGTACTTCTTTTTCCCATTGAGGAATCATTTTTTTTGCTAACGAAGTTAAGTGAATTTGATTTTCTCTACGATCGTTGCCTACTTTTCGAACAATCCAGCCCATGGATTCCATTCTTGTCAAGGTTCTGGTCATTGTTGGTGATTCCACGCTTAAATACTCACATATTTCTTTTTGCGTAGAAGGACCATGATAATGTAATCGAAGAATGATAGCCCATTGAGCGCTATATAACCCCTTTGGAGAGAGTTTTTCATTAAATTTTTTGGACACTCGTCTTGCCGCTTGATTGAGAATATGCAGCTGCTCCTGTCTTTCCTTCATAATCACACTTCCTTTTCAAATAACTACCTAGCTAACTATATAATAAATATGTAGGGTTGGCCATTAAATAAGTTTGTTATATAAATAAATAACCTTTGCGAAATAACAAAAATAATAAAAGTATACTGATATAAAATAACCATTGTTCGTGAATAAAGTTGTTGTATTGCTTCATAATAAAATCGATTGCTCTAAGACAGGAGGTTTATATAAATGGAGTATTCGTTTATTCCCAGCAGCGACGTAAAAACTACCGCTCTTCAAGCATTAAATGAGCGAGGAGTATACATTGAAGATATTGCAAAGCTCAAATACTTTTTACAACAGCAATATATTCCAGGATTAACCATGGAAGATTGTATCGAGAGCGTGGAACATGTGCTTGAAAAGAGGGAAGTGCAAAATGCGCTCTTAACAGGAATCGAATTGGATGTGCTTGCTGAAAAAGAGGCCCTGTCCCAGCCGCTTCAACAAATGATCAAAATGGATGAAAGCTTATATGGCATCGATGAAATTCTCGCCTTATCTATACTCAACTTGTATGGCAGCATCAGTTTTACGAATTACGGTCATATCGATAAATTAAAAGAGGGTATTTTAGGGAAATTGAACGATAAATCTGATGGAAAGGTAAACGCGTTTTTGGATGACTTAGTAGGCGCCATCTCCGCTGCAGCCGCAAGCCGAATGGCTCATCGATATCGGGCAAAATTGGAAAAGGAAACCAATCATTATGAACATTAAAACTTGGTGAAGCACCAAGTTTTTTCTTTTTTGTTTATGCTTTATGTAGAGGAAATGCATACAGCTTTAGCAAATATATAACATGGAAAGAAAATGATAGCGCATTCATATAAGGAGGATGACAAATGAATCAGGTGTCGCTAAACAGGGGCAATTTGTCCAACGGAGAAACATTGGGTTACCGGGAAGCAGGAAAAGGAACAAAAGTATTATTGTTGATTCACGGGAACATGACATCGTCTAAGCATTGGGACATACTCATGGATGAAATCCAGCACCAGTATAAGATTTATGCCGTTGATTTACGAATCTACATATCATAATGAAATTAACTCCTTAAAGGATTTTTCTGAGGATGTAAAGTTGTTTGTGGATGCGTTAGGTTTAACGAAATTTTCCATTGCCGGATGGTCTACAGGCGGAGGCATTGCCATGCAGTTTGCAGCGGATTATCCTGATTATGTAGAAAAGCTGATTCTGATTGAATCCGTTGGAGTAAAAGGCTACCCAATCTTCAAAAAAAATGAAATGGGGCAGCCTATCATCGGAGAGTTTGTCACAACAAAGAAAGATATTGCGGCAGATCCGATTCAAGTTCTTCCTGCTTTGCAAGCTTTACAAAAACGAGATAAAGAATATTATCGCACTCTTTGGAACCTTGTTATCTATACACACAAACAGCCGGAACCGGCAAAATATGAAGAGTATATCGATGATATGCTTACGCAAAGGAATTTGGTTGATGTCGATTATGCATTAGTACATTTTAATATTACGGATGAATTTAACGGAGTCAGCCAAGGTACGGGAGATGTAAAAAAATAAAAGCGCCGACACTTATTTTGCAAGGAGACAGAGATTATGTAGTATCGCAAGCGATGGGAGAAGAAATTGCGGCCATTCGCCATTGGTGGATTGTTTGGATACGTTAACAAGTAAGATGATAGAATTTATTGAACGATAATGAAATCACCTGGGACCAAATGTCCCGGGTGATTTTTTGAATTTCTGTCTTTTTTCAGAATGCTTTTATATACATAGAAATACAGAAGGGAGAATCTCGGTATGTGTGATGCTGACTATAGTATTATCGGATCCGGGATTAATGGGCTTGTGCGTGCACATTGGAGCTTGCAAAGGCAAGAAAGAAGGTAATCAGCAAATAAACCAGGGGCAGAAAAAACGGAGAAATTTTCGTAGGGGGCGGGATTAAATGCAGCATCAGGAACGATTTTTGCGAATCTTCTTGCAAGAAGAAAATACTAATTAAGACCAACCCATCATCAGCAGCGGAAAGCAGTTGCCGATGATTGAACAAGTAGGATTTACTCAATCAGTAATTAAATTTCATTTACCGTATTAAAAATTGTTCGTTAAGTTTAAAAAACAATATGAATAACTTCGAAAGAGACTAAGACTCTAAATTTTTTCTTTCTCTTTAAGAAGAATTGTATTAAAGTGATGTAGAGAATGTAATTTACAGCTGGGAGTGAAAACACTCGTGAAGAAAAGGTCGTATAATTTTTGGGTCATGATAAGTGTAGTTGCCATTTCCGGCTTGTCACAAGGCATGTTATTGCCGGCAATTGCGATGATTTTTGAAAAAGAAGGTTTTAGTTCAAGTATAAACGGTTTACATGCAACAGCCATGTATATAGGGATTTTGTTGATTTCTCCCTTTTTAGAAAAACCGATGCGTCAATTCGGGATGAAACCAGTAATTGTATGCGGCGGATTGATGGTAGTTGCCTCATTAGTGCTGTTTACCCAAACATTTTCATTTTGGATTTGGT
>JBHGXS010000130.1:0-6871 GCA_041920565.1 Bacillus sp. (in: firmicutes)
TGCATCAATAAAACCCGGCCGGCCGTAGCGGCTCGTTTTTGGAAAATAGGTACCGGCATAAAACGGCTTTTGGTCAGGCGTTAAAAACACATTTAACGGCCACCCGCCTTGCCCCGTCAGCATTTGACACACCCGCATATATACGGAATCCACATCCGGACGCTCTTCCCGGTCGACCTTGATGGAAACAAATCGTTCGTTTAATAGTTTTGCAACCTCTTCGTCTTCAAAAGACTCTCTTTCCATGACGTGGCACCAGTGACAGGTCGAATAGCCAATAGACAAAAAAACAGGCTTATTCTCTCTTTTAGCCTTTTCAAACGCTTCCGGCGACCATTCCAGCCAGTTCACAGGATTGGTTTTGTGCTGCTGTAAGTATGGGGATTTTGACTTATATAACCAGTTGTATGTATCTGAATAACGTTCTTGTGTTAAATACTCTTTCACTACCCATCACATCCCTATAGTAGTATCGGAACAATTTCCCATTATCGCTTTAATGATTGTCTATTATTACTGCATAGATTATATTCGCTAGGAAGATGTTTCCATCTATATCTTACCATAAACACCTTTATTCATGCTTCGAGTTAGTATTTTCTTACATTAACTAATTTTAGTGGTAAGACTTTTTTACTTTTGTTCATTTAAATCAACACGACAATAAATCGGCTTGCCTTAACATTTTGTTAAGATCACAGCATCTGTGCCGGCTTTTGTTTTTATGTATCTTATTACCATATTATACCTTCCTAAATACAGCGATGATGAAAACGAAAAAATAAAAAGACGCCTGCATTATACAGACATCTTTGATGCGTTTGTAGAGAAAGACCGCACGACCGCATTCATGCGTTCAGCATTGAAGATTGTCTTTTGATTTACACAAATTAGCTCATCGCTTTACAACTGAACATTATAATAATTTTGATTCAATCACAGCAGCTGCCCCTGCTACGGCAAAAACAAGGAAAAAAGGAAAAGTGACAGGATAACAGAAGTACACGATTACGACTGCGAGGGAGCACCAAAAACCGACACACCAGTAACAGCTTAAGAGCGAGCCGATAAAATAACGTAAACCTTTTCCTTTAATTTCGATAACCTGCTCCATTTGGCCAGATAAGCCCTCTTTAACCGCCACTGACAAAAAAGGTTTACGAATAAAAGCAGTAATTTCATCAAATAAAATCAGATGGGTCAAACGGAAGGTGGCTAAAATAATGATGACAAAATCAAGCCATTCCACATGAAACATACGTACTCACGCCTTTCACTCCAATCAATTTAACATATTGTATGATATTCCCCTATAAATGGAACTTACTAAACTTGTAAAATTGTTGAACTCATTATAAGAAAAAACTCGACACAAACTTCTGTTGTCAGATTTTTCATATTAAAAGAGATTCCATTGCTTTTTTCAAATGTTAAACTCCATTGCATTTTTTATTATTTCTGTCATTGTGTTTAAGCCTATTTTTAAAATAAGGAGTACCACTCATTGAGGTAACCCATACAATATAAGGAAACTAAATTAGGTGAATATTGAAAGGAAAGGTGTAAACATGAAGAAAAATATTAAGCCCATTCAGGGTAGACAGACTCCTAACCTAATTGGGCCGGAATGTATTGAAGTTACAAAAGTTTATGACTGGGTTGTCCTGACAAACCGGGACCGCAATAAAGTTGAGCTTAACGATACTTGTACAGCATTTATACAAAATTGCGCACATACTGAGGGTAGTAATGTAACTGCAGATTGTCAAGTATTAACAAACAGCTTATTCTGTGAAGTGTTAGGCACAAGGTCTGCCGGCATTATTGGAGTACCTAATGCTAGAATCGTGACTCTTGGCATCGGTGGAACCATACGATTAACTTTCACTTGTGTAATTGGTGGCATGACCCAAACCTGCACACAAGATTTTCCGGTCACCTTTATTGATGAAGTAATACTTTGTGTACCGACACTTCCGGATGGTACTATAGACGCTGAGATCGAATGTAATGTATTCGATGCAAGATGTAATGTGGTCTTTAATCAATTATTAGGAAATTTTGTTTTACTTGAAGTTGTGTTATGTAAAGAGGTTCAAGTACACAGACTAGTTAAACTAGAAGTGGAGGCAAAGTTCTGCGGTCCTCGTCAAGCGATCCCAATTGAGGAGGTATCTCCTGAATGTATAACATTCCCTAATTTCCCACAACAATGTCCAGCATTCTTCCCGCCTGATAACTGCTTATGCCAGGGAAGTGTACTTGTAAATGGCGATCGAACTATTATGGTAGCTGATGGCGGCGGAGGTTTAAGTAACGTTTCAGGACTTCTTAGAATCAATAATGGTCTTTCCTTTGGCAGTCCAGCCATAATTTGCGATCAATGTACTCTTGCGAAGAGTGTGATAAGTGTGACTTTCGCGGACACTCCAGGTGGTACTGATCCTGTGGTTGATCAAAGCTTTACCTTTATCGCCACTGAATTTAACCAGCCAACTTGCGCAACTACACCTGCAACGACACTTACGATAACTGGATTTGGTAAGTTTCAATTGGCTGGTCAGTTGCAACGAGATGCTGCCTTCACGCTAATCATAAACGATACAAACCAAACCATAAATCTAGTCATTAGTGACCTTAACGGGACCAATACTTTTGTTATGACAGGGAACATCTCAGCAAGCGTCAACGTCGAACAATGCGAACGTTTCTAAAAAATATGGATATCTATTAAAAAAACCGGGAAAAAACTTTTCCCGGTTTTTATTTAATGTATATGCCTAATCATGTACGGGAAGTTAGAAAGACTGTTCAACAATATGCTAAAATGATATCTATAATAATGAAATGGCTATTCGGTTATTAGCGGCAAATTCCAGTCCTTGCTCCTGAAAGAAAACAAATGCCTCGACCAGAATACTTTCATGTTCCTCAACGTTGATGTTTATTTGCAGATTGGATAATGATTCTATTTGCTGAGGATAAATATTCATTTGCTGGATAGGACATATCCAGGTTTCACCCTTAATGGTCTGTTCAAACCAATCTTCATTCATGTATTTCCATCCTTTTGTTCCTTCATTGCTCATAACCCCAAAGGTTTCGGCTACATTCGGCGGTAATATTTGTCCGGTTATCTTTATGCTCTCCTCAGGTGTGGAGCGTAAGCAGAGAACGGGATTCCGCAATACTTCGGTTCCAATATTTTTTAAATGCAGATTCGCCAAAACCTTAATTTTCTTGTCATCACTTTTATCGATAAGAAGACGGTAATCAAAAAATACCTCTGCTTCCCTAATTATCTTACTTGGCTGTTCGATCGTAAGTTTTTGATCATCTAAAACATCTTTTTTCGCTTTTGTTGAGTTATCATTCATTTGCTTTTTACTGGAAGCAGCTCCGAATAAAATCGGAAAATTTTCGAAAGAAACATTGGACAGAAAAGATAAAGGAGAATCTCCTTGTAAACGAGCTAGTATTCCCATTGCAACGATGATGGCACATTTTTCACCGAACCTGTTCCAAAATAATTCATCATCAATTTCCGCATACTTCAACTGTACCATCACATAAGGAACAGTTTGATTGACTACCTGCTTGGAGTTGAATTTTGTTCCGTTTTTCCTGCATTCATCCCGAAAAAGGTTCAGCCACTTTTGATTATTCGAGGGTGAATTATGCGTCAATTCTAAGATAGGTTCCTTTATAGAGGGAAATTGCAGAAGTGAAAGTTTAACATGTAAATCAGTCTTTGCCAAGACATCCTGATCATTTTTTATCATTACTTTTGCTCCGCATCCTGACAGGAATTTTTGGATATGTTCGAGAATTTCCCGTTCGAGCTTACCTTTTCTAAATGAATCAAACTTCTTATTTTCATCCGGAGAGATAAAGATTTGTTTACCCGATAATCCCGAAATTATATCGATCTTTTGATGTTCTGAATCAAATCGAACTTGGTATCCTAACTCACGAAAAAGGAAATAAAAAGCTGCCAGTGACTCATAAGGGATTTTCCCCTTCTCCTGGCCTTGAACGTTAACTATTACGTCCATTTATTATCCCCCTTACCTTTTATCTTCTTCGTCAAATGATGTAATCATTTATCTGGGAAATAGCAACCCATTTCTTCATAACAAAGTTACCACTCAATATCTATGCTCATATAAATATTATATGTTAGTAAAAAAGGAGAGATGATTAAGAATGAGTTTTGAAAACTTTCGGAAGCTTGTACTGAAGAAAATGAGTGAGTCTAAGCAAGGCAGCAAATCCGGAATACAACAACAGCCTTATCAATCGACTACCAGTCCCCTCCAACCCCCTTTTCAGTCCACTACCAGTCCTCTTAAACAGGGAAATTCGAGTCCCAAAGGAGGATGCTGCGGGAAAAGAGCCTAATCTTAGTTCTTCCTTAAGGACTTTTTCTTTAACAAATAGGGTTTGGAAAGAGATGATCAATCATTGCATAAAGGAATTACCTTATGAAGCATGCGGATTATTAACAGGAAAAAACGGAATAGCAAAGACGATATGGCGAATGAAAAATATAGATCAGAGTCCTGTTTCTTTTTCAATGGATCTTGAGGAAATCCGCCAAGTTTTTGAGATAATCTCCAAAATAGATGAATCACTATTAGGCATTTATCATTCTCATCCGACAGACAAAGCATATCCATCTGCAGAAGATATTGCCTACAACAATTACCCCGGCGTTGGAAATCTGATTATATCGTGTGCCAGCACGACACCAGTAGTTAAATGCTTTCAAATCAATGAAAAAAAAGTGATCCCATTAAATATCGAACTTGTGGATTAGAATATGATTGCCCCCCTCCCTCCTGAGTAAACAGTATAAGCTTCTAACCAGCTGTCTACTCAGGAGGGATAATCAGGTTTGCAGGAAAAGGGCTTCCTGAGCACGCTCTAACACATTCGTTTGACTGATTTTTACCGTCAGAGAGTTCTGAAATTGCTTCACTTAAAAATTAAATGTATAAAAAAACTCGCATCTCTCTATCTGCTTAAGAAGGCAAGTTGGAGTTGCGAGTTTTATATTTTTACTCTGGATTATCATCGATCTCGTATTCAACCGAGTCCATATACTGTTTTTTCCATTCTTGAACCCGCTGGGAATGATTGAAGTTTTCACCGTCAAGCAGAATATCGAGTGCATGCCCAAAGTCGATCGCTACTTTACCGGTTGTTTTTGCAATCCTAGGTGCTAAAATGGTAGCAGGGATTCCTGCAGAAATAAGGGCAATTTCCCAGTCTGCAGGCTGAACGAGATAATTTTGAGCTTTATCTAAATCCTTATATCCTTCCAAGTTTATCGTACCAACAACTTGTACCCCCTGTCTTTGGAAGAAAGGTTTGGCATGTTCGGAACGTCGTCCCACAAGGACAATTTTCTTATCCCTTATCCATTCCCAGAACATCCCCTCACGTACAGAATCGTGCATAACCCAGGCACAACAAACTTTAGGAGGCGTGAACTGAATATCTTGTAGAACTTCCCAGGTAATTTTCCCCCAGAAGTCTAACCTAGAGGTTGGAATCAAACCAGCTATGTCCGTGGTCTTCAATGCTTGAATCAGCTGCATTCTAATCTCCTCAGATGAACAAGTCATTCCAGCATAGGATTTATAATGTTCAAATTGCTGAACTAAAACGGTACTTGCCTTACTTGTTAAATAGGTGATCTCTCCGATTCCAAAGCGGGCTAGCGAGAAACCTTTTTTTTGAAATATCGCCAGGTCAATTAACTTTAATACCTGATGGGTTGAAACCATGTGATTTTCATAGTTATAATTTAGATATTTCACAACAAACAACTCCATTGCAGATTTGTTTCCGCTCAAAGTTTAATGACTGGACCGAAACAAAGTGATATTTTTTCCTTTTTAGGTACGGGCAAAGTCTTTATGATTCATCGGATGATATCCGTTGAAAAAATTTTCTAACTTTAAAATTTCATTATTTAATTGTACTACTTCCCTCTTTAATCGATGGATTAAAAAAACACTTTCAGATATATTTTTTCCGCATTCATCTATTTGCTCGACTAGCTTTTGAATTTGTTGATAATTGATACCGTTCTCAGTGCTTTGCATGGAAGCTAAATGCGTTGTGTTCCTTTGCAATTGCTGTTGGTGAGCATCTCTCCTTTTCTCTTCCATATTTAATTCCTTATTTTTCTCTTTTAATTTTTTTTGCAAAGTTTCATAGCTTTTTTGATTCGCCTGGAATTCATTTAATTTTTCGGTTAGGGCGATGATTAATTCTGTCTGTTCCTTTTCCATAGATACTTGTTTTTCAAATTTCTTTCTGTAAATTTCAATTTTACTTGTCAGATCAGAGTTCTCATTTTCCAATTTTGTTTGATAGTTTTCATAATCTGTGATTTTTGCTGTAAGTAATTTATTTTGCTTTTCCATTTCTGCCTCATAGTCCATTAATTTTGTTTGAAGCAATTGGATTTCTTTCTCGGCCTCAGCCTTGTAATGTTCCAGCTCCCTATCCAAGGTTTCATTTCTGCCTTGGAGGATGTTTAGTTCGTTTTCATAGTCCGTTAGTTTTGTTTGAAGCAATTGGATTTCTTTCTCGGCCTCAGCCTTGTAATGTTCCAGCTCCCCATCCAAGGTTTCATTTCTGCCTTGAAGGATGTTCAGTTCGTTTTCATAGTCCGTTAGTTTTGTTTGAAGCAATTGGATTTCTTTCTCGGTCTCAGCCTTGTAATGTTCCAGCTCCCCATCCAAGGTTTCATTTCTGCCTTGAAGGATGTTCAGTTCGTTTTCATAGTCCGTTAGTTTTGTTTGAAGCAATTGGATTTCTTTCTCGGCCTCAGCCTTGTAATGTTCCAACTCCCTAT
>JBHGXS010000132.1:0-6598 GCA_041920565.1 Bacillus sp. (in: firmicutes)
CGCTCTTCCATCTCCTACGTTCCGCAGGATCATTTCTTGTTTTCTACCACAATTGCAGACAATATTGCGTTCGGGAAGGCGGATGCAGGCTATAAAAAAATTATTCGCGCCGCTCAAATCGCCAACATTCATGATGATATAACCAAGTTTCCGGATGGCTATGAAACAATTGTGGGAGAGCGCGGCGTGTCGTTATCAGGCGGACAAAAACAGCGTATCTCCATCGCTCGTGCGATTTTAACGAATGCGGAAATATTAATTTTGGATGACTGTTTATCTGCGGTAGATGCAAAAACAGAAGAACGTATTCTAACGGCCTTAAAAGAGGAGCGGCAAAACAAAACAACCATTATTACTGCTCATCGTCTCAGCTCCATCCAGCATGCCAATCTGATTTTAGTCATTGACAACGGTCATATTATAGAGAGCGGCACGCATGAACAGTTGATGGAGAGCGAGGGCTGGTATAAAGACATGTATGAGCGCCAGCAGCTGGAGTCGCTTGTCGAGCAAGGAGGTATTGCATGAGTTCCGGTGAAAAGCGTCAAGATTTAAAAAGATTGCTATCCTATATGCGCCCATATAAGGGATCGCTCATAGCGGCATTCCTCCTTTTAATAGGAGCGACTGCGGCTGAAATGGCAGGACCGATTATCATTAAATACTTTATCGATGAGCACCTAGTTCCAAGAGAATTTGACAAACAAGTGATTATTGGGTTGTTTATTGCCTACTTTGTCATCCATATTGCGAAGGTCATTTTAACGTATTTCAACTTGCTGCAATTTCAAAACATCGCTTTTAAAATTGTGCAAGATATACGAGTGCAAGTGTATAAATATGTGCAAAGCTTATCGCTCGGCTTTTTTGAACGGACTCCCATCGGAAGCATCGTTTCCCGGATCACGAATGATACCGAAGCGATAAAAGACTTTTTTGTGAGCGTATTATCCACTTTTGTAAAAAACATTGTGTTTTTAGTTGGAATTATGATTTCCATGTTCATTTTAAATGTAAAGCTGGCGGCCTTTTGTTTAGTTTTGCTGCCGATTATTTATACCATCATGGCAGTGTACCGCAAGAAAAGCTCAGTATTTTATGCGGAAATCCGCAGTCAGTTGAGCCAGCTCAATGCAAAGCTGAATGAATCTCTGCAAGGAATGAGCGTGATTCAAGTATTCAGGCAAGAGAGACGCCTCCGCAAAGAGTTTGAGAAAGTGAACGAGCGCCACTTCAAGGCTGGACGGAAAAATTTAAGCTTGGATGCCTTGTTCTTACGCCCGGCAACAGACTTAGTCTGTATGTTTGCATTGATTTTAATATTGAGTTTCTTTGGCATCGATGCTTTGAACAGTCCGGTTGAAATCGGAGTCATTTACGCCTTTGTCAGCTATGTTGACCGATTCTTTGAGCCCGTCAACGAGATGATGATGAAGCTTTCTTTATTCCAGCAGGCCATTGTCTCTTCCTCCCGGGTTTTTGACTTGATGGATGAAAAAGACTTGGCACCTCTGCAGCAAGGAGAAGGACAGCCGGTTATGACGGAAGGAGAAATCGAATTTAAAAATGTAACCTTTTCTTATGATGGAAAACGGGATGTTTTAAAAGATATTTCCTTTAAAGTAAAGCCGGGTCAAACAGTTGCCTTTGTCGGTCATACCGGAAGCGGAAAGAGCACCATCATGAACTTATTGATGCGTTTTTATGACATTCAAAAAGGGGAAATCCTCATTGACGGTGTAAATTTGCAAAAGTTTCAAGAAAAAGAGATTCGAAAAACTATCGGTCTTGTACTGCAGGATGCCTTTCTTTTTGCAGGCACGGTGAAAAAAAACATCAGGATGTATGATGAAACGATTACGGATGAAGATATCGTTGAAGCAGCGAAGTTTGTGCAAGCAGACAGCTTCATTTCCCAACTTCCCGATGGTTACGATACAGAAGTAGTAGAGCGCGGTGCCTCGTTCTCAAGCGGGCAGCGTCAGCTGATTACGTTTGCGCGTACAATCGCGACAAATCCCAAAATACTTGTTTTAGATGAAGCGACCGCAAACATTGATACGGAAACGGAAGAAGCGATTCAAACTGCGTTGAACCGCATGAGAGAAGGACGAACGACGATTGCCATTGCTCACCGTTTGTCTACCATTCAAGATTCGGATCAAATTTTTGTCCTTCATGACGGACGAATTGTTGAACATGGAAATCACCAAGAACTGCTCGCCAAGCAAGGGTTATATTACAACATGTATTTACTGCAAAACAAAGGAGGCCTCCAAAAAGCCTTGTAATATCAAGGCCTTTGAAGGCCCCTTCTTTATTTTTTAGGTGGCATCTACAAATGTGTCAATTTTTATTTCAAAGTAAGTTTATAAAAAGGATTTTCACCATAAAATCCGAATACCCAAATTGGAAAGACCAATGATAACATTGAAATTGCAAGACGCTTTAAATGCAGGAACATGAATGGTATGAGAAGAACTCATAAAACAAACTTTGTTTAAGACGAGTTGCCTTACAAAAAATAAATATTTATTGAATAAAAAAACTATCCAACCTTTATTTGAGTGACTTCCGATTACATCCGCAACTAGGGGTTTATGTGTTTGAAAATAGTTTGAATAATCCGATATTTAGTTGTATAATGGCAACATACTAACCGGTCAGTATCTAGGCGGGATAGGAGGAGAATTGATGAATTTTGAATACAGCGAAAAGGTAAAAAACTTACAAAAACGTTTGTTTCAAATTAAGGGAGATGTTGTTTTTTAAACGGGTTGATCAATTTAGAACGTAAAAATGATTCTTAAGAGGTGAAGGAATATGAAGCTCGAGGAAAAGTTGCAATCGTAACAGGCGGATGATGGGGAATTGGTCGTGCCGCCTCTTGTCTTATCTGTTGGAAGTGTTGAGAGGGGCAACGTTGTGAAGGGAAATTTGTAAAACAAAGCATTTTTTTAGTTTGGAGAGTACACTTGTAGTTTACTGCGAACTGTTCAAGAAATAAGAAATAACCTCAGACAACTAGGTATGCAGAAAGGGAAAAATACATCTCATTCACTTCGATTGAATGATGCAGCATAGGGAAAACCATCAATAATTTATATATTGTAAAAAGAGGAGATGAAATATTATGAAAGCCATTCAATTTCATGAGTATGGAAAACCAGAAGTGTTACAAGTAGTAGATGTACCAATACCATCAGTACAACCAGGTGGTGTACTGGTGCAAGTGAAGGCAGCTGGTGTGAATTTTGCGGACACAGCTCGCCGATATGGTAAATATTTAGCAAAAACGCCTCTTCCATATATCCCGGGAGCGGAAGTGGCTGGTGTAATCGCAGAGGTTTCACCTGAAGTAACCGATTTTAAAGTAGGAGATCGTGTGGTTGCATTAACGGAGGATGGGGGGTACGCAGAGTTTATAGCCCTTCATGAGTCGCAGCTCGTCCGGATACCTGATCATGTGGATTTTAATCAAGCGGCAGCCATCTTGGGGCAAGGACTTTCCGCTTATCACATCTTAAAAACATCAGGACAAATGACTCAAGGTGAATCCGTTTTAGTTCATGCTGCAGCAGGCGGAGTAGGAACATTAGCTGTCCAGTTAGCTAAAATCATGGGAGCAGGCACAGTAATTGCCACGGCTAGCAACTCTAAAAAACTGGATCTTGCTTATGCTCTAGGCGCTGATGTAGGGATTAATTATACAGAAGAAAATTGGCATAAACAAGTGTTATCTAACACAGGAGGGAAAGGTGTAGATATCATTCTCGAGATGGTAGGTGGGGATATTTTTAAGAAAAGTTTGAAATGTTTGGCTACAAACGGGCGACTTGTCATATACGGTCGGGCTGGTGGTCAAGAGACGCAGTTCGATCCAGCTGTGCTTATGCAGCGAAGTATTAGTGTAGTAGGTTTCTGGTTAGTGCATATTATCAAGAACCCTACGTTATATAAAGAAAGTGTGAAAGAGTTACTGAATTATATAGGTGAAGGGAAATTAAAATTAATAATTGGTGAATCTTTGCCGTTGGAAGAAGCTAAAAAGGCTCATGAACTCCTAGAAGGCCGTCAGACCACTGGAAAGCTTGTTTTAAACCCGTAAAAGGGCTAGAAGAGGATTTGAAAACAAATGATCATCATGAACTAGAATGGCAGGAAGCATCATGGGAAGAATCCTTCGTCGAAGGAAGGAAAGGGCTCTGGTTGATTATAGAAGAGCATGGTAAGAATGCGGTCAGGAGTTATTTAGGAACCCCCAGCGTCTGCAATTTTGTCGTACCTTTATGGTTCGTCAGATGAAAATTA
Source organism: Bacillus sp. (in: firmicutes) (assembly GCA_041920565.1). Lineage (GTDB taxonomy): Bacteria > Bacillota > Bacilli > Bacillales > Bacillaceae_G > JAGHKQ01. The sequence continues at coordinate 4,312 of JBHGXS010000132.1, forward strand.
TGTCGAAAATGGATCTGTATTTGTAGCTTTTAGATCGCATATGAATCACGTATTGTATTCTTTGTTATGTCTAAATCATGGAAGTTGAATGATAATATGGATTCAATTCACGAATTCATGGATACTGGTATTTTTAATCACAATGATAAAGGACGTTTTATAGGAGCATATTTTTTCAACATTGAAGACATTAAACCATTTATGGAATCAAATAGATTTGATAGGTTCTACGAATATTGGAATTGCTTTAAACGAAGGACATGGGGGTTATCGGAAAGAAAAAGGGGAAAACGAATATTCTAAATTGCTTAACTTCCTAATAAAAACCTCAAAAGAACAAACTGCTTTAGGTATGTTATCTTATCTTCTTTGTATTGATCGGAGGAAATAAAAACCAAAAATATAACCTATTTTCTTTTTGTGATTGGCTGATTAGGTAAAAGCTTTTAACATTTTTATGTGACGCTCATATAGTATATCAAGTACTAAAATGGTGAACTTAGCTTTTGCAAATGACGCTCCTTCAGCTTATTTTCATATTTGTCTAAAAGTGAACCATTGATATGAATGGAACGAAGCAATAATGATACTAGCATTCAATGAGTTGAATAAAGAATTTTACGAATAGGTGCGGAGGAAAATTCAATGCCATTTGCCATAAATATTTTCAACATTCAGGTTAACGGTATATCAAAGAACGGGAACGTAGACGTTGGTACAAACATCCAGAACAGTCATACTGCTAACAGCAAATCAGTAGGGGCTTGTTTTGCATTAGGTAATTTTTCAATTGCTAACAGTTTTGCGGTTAACACATATATTGATCCTGACGTCAGCGACCAAGACCAAATCGCCAACCCTTCTGCTCCGGTAGCAACTACAGTATAAGGCTTTGAATTTACAGCATTTGTTGCCGGGGAAAAAGCAGTACGTAAAGCCGCTTCCTTTTAGGAAGGCGGTTTTTAATTTTTTGAAAAATGGAAAAATTAAGAATGATAGAATTCGTGAAATTGTGTTTGAATACATACAAGCATGGGCTTCTGACGATACGTGGGGAAAAAGAAGAAAAACAACAAGATAAAGAAGAAAGAAGGAATTCGTAACGCTTTGGATTTCAAAAATGCGGCTGTTCAGTTTTATGAACAGAGTTTTGGAGCAGCAATTCTGTTCCTAAAAGAAGATATTTTTGCTTGGACAAATGATTTAAATGAAGAATTGGTGATCGAAGCCATGAAAATTGCTTTAGAAAAAGATATACATAATTTTGCCTATGTAAAAAGCATTTTACGTGATTGGCATGCTAATAATATTACTACACCAGAAGAAGTAAAGAGAAAATGATCTGCTTTTCAAAAGAAAAAAGCAATCCCATATCGTTCGCAAAGCTCCGGTTCCCGATTGGCTTTCCCCTGCTTACGAGGCAAAGCAAGTCATGGATGCTGCAGTAGACGAACAATGAAAGCAATTGGAGCAAGCTTTAGCAAAATATAAACGCCGGTACTAATCCATATGTCTTTTATCATTATCATAGTTGTACAATAGTAAAGGATGGACACAAAATATTCACATTCATTTTCGTTCTGTCTTTACACCATTCTTTGGTACAATAGGAAAGGGGAATGAGAGGAGAGATTATATGCAGGATATTAATGTCTTTTTAGCGTTCGGAGCAGGATTTTTATCATTTATTTCGCCGTGCTGTTTACCGCTGTATCCGGCTTTCTTATCGTACATTACCGGGGTTTCAGTATCGGAATTAAAAGAAGATAACGGAATGCTGCAAAAGCGAAGCATGCTACATACTGCGTTTTTCTTATTGGGCTTTTCAGCTATTTTTATCGCGCTTGGATTTGGCACATCTTTAATCGGAGAGTTTTTTACCTCATATCAGGATTTGCTGCGTCAATTAGGCGCCATTTTTATCGTTGTATTGGGATTGGTGATCGTTGGTATATTCCAGCCGAAGTTTTTAATGAAAGACCGCAAGATTACTTTTAAAAGCCGTCCGTCCGGCTATTTCGGATCCGCGCTCATCGGACTTGCATTCGCAGCGGGCTGGACACCCTGTACAGGACCGATTTTAGTATCTGTCATCGCTTTGGCTGCTACCAATCCGGAATCAGCATTTCTGTATATGATGGCTTACACGCTTGGATTTGCTATTCCATTCTTTATCTTGTCGTTCTTCATCGGCAAAATGAACTGGATTAAGCGAAACAGCAGCAAGCTCGTAAAAATCGGCGGATATGTGATGATTTTTATGGGTGTGCTGTTATACTTTGATGCT
>JBHGXS010000009.1:0-3679 GCA_041920565.1 Bacillus sp. (in: firmicutes)
ATAATTTAATATCTCTATGTTTTTAGATAGTCCAAGAAGACGTTCTAACTCTCTCATAACCTGTCACCACCATTTTTTATTCTACTATAATTATAGCACTATCTTGGTACCAAAAGCGCGTAAGAACCATTTTTTGATTGCCACAAACACCTTAAAGTAAAATGATAAGACGAAAATAAAATTACATATCATTAACTAAGCAGTATATGAAATAAGAATTCCCGTACGCTCCTTACTAACCTCACCTACGCCAAGATGTGAAACAATACAAGATATCTTGCCTTTTATAACAAAATTCCCCATATCTGAAGGCAAAATAAAGTGATCCCCTTTTTTAATAGGAAATTCTCCATCTGCTGTAATTAAAGTCCCTTCTTGCAAAACAACATAAAAAAGAGAGAGCATCGTTTTACAATGCTCTCTTAGGTAAACTTTTCATTTTTATATCATTGCTTCATTATAGTTTTGTAGCCATATGGATTAGCTTGATGCCAATTCCATGCAGATTCAATAATTTGTTCTAATGAATATTCTGCTTTCCAACCCAATTGCTCATAAATCTTTTGAGAAAAGGCAATAAGCTGGGCCGGATCTCCTGGACGTCGATCTGTATACACAACATTAGCTTTCTTTCCTGTTACACGTTCGCATGTTTCGATAACTTCCTTCACAGAGAACCCTTTGCCGTTACCTAAGTTATATGTTTCATTAGTCTTCTCGCCTTTTAACAAGCTTTCTAACGCAAGGATATGGGCACGAGCTAAGTCAGTTACATGAATGTAATCACGAATACAAGTTCCGTCTGGTGTTTCATAATCTGTACCAAAAACAGAAATGCTTTCTCGCAGTCCTAATAAATGTTGTAACACAAGAGGGATCAAGTGAGTTTCAGGAGTATGATCTTCCCCGATTTCTCCAGTGATGTGAGCTCCTGCTGCGTTGAAATATCGCAATACAACATAATGAAGCCCGTATGCTTGACGGAAATCATGTAAGATACGCTCAACCATCAGCTTAGAATGGCCATATGGATTAATTGGATTTGTCGGTGTATCTTCTGTAATGATTTCTACATCTGGAATGCCATATGTCGCAGCTGTAGAGGAGAAAATAAAGTTTTTTACATTATGCTTCATCATGGTTTCTAATAAAGTGATAGTCTCAACCACATTATTTTGATAATACTTTAATGGATTGACAACAGATTCTCCGACTAAGCTGTTGGCGGCAAAATGCATAACTGCATCTATGTTGTAGTGTGAAAACACTCGTTCTAAATCAGTAGGATTACCTAAATCTCCTTGCTCAAAAATTGCTCTACTATCAACACTTTCACGATGACCTGTAGAAAGATTGTCTAGGATTACTACTTTTTGACCTTGGTCCAATAGCTCTTTTACTGTATGGCTGCCGATGTAACCTGCGCCGCCAACGACTAAAATCATAAAATTAATCCTCCTGCTTATTAGAATACATATTTATTCTAAAATTTTGCTCGTTCTTAACTCTAAGTATCAAAGTCTTTCACCTCTAAGTTTGAAGTGAAAGACTTATTGTACCATAATTACATTTTCATATAATGCTTCATGTAAATTACCAAAGTTAACCATTTTCACTTTGTTGTTTTCTCTTACTGTTACGCAATTGCGTGTATCAAAAAGAACTGGATTTGCCATACGTTCCGCAAGCTTTTCATAATCCATTGTTTTAAATTCATTGTGATCTGTTAATACTAAAATCATATGTGCATCAGTTACTGCTTCTTCTGCTGGCAACAATTCAAAGAAATCAGATTCTACATGTGGATCGTGCGCAGCCACTGTTAATCCTTCATTGCGAAGAAGATCGATAATATCCATTGCCGGACTTTCACGCATGTCGTCTACGTTTCCTTTATACGTAACGCCGAATGCCGCAATTTTTGGATTTTCGATACCTTTTAGTAATGCTTTTACATTGTCTACCACGTAATGCGGCATAGATACGTTTGTGTCACGGGATAATTTGATGATATTTGCTAGTTCCGGTGCTTTTGCAACAATAAAGTAAGGGTCAACCGCTAAGCAGTGTCCGCCAACGCCAGGACCAGGCTGGTGCAGGTTTACACGCGGATGCTTGTTTGCCATTTCAATTACATCCAACGCATTAATTTCAAGTGCATTACAAATTTTTGTTAATTCATTTGCAAGTGCAATATTTACATCACGGAATGTGTTTTCCATCAACTTAGACATTTCTGCTGTTTTCGCGTTTGTCTTGATAATTTCACCTTGCACGAATAAGCCATATACTTTCGCTCCTGCTTCTGTACAAGCAGGAGTCACACCGCCGACAATACGGTTATTGTGAATCAATTCATGCATAATTTGTCCTGGAAGAACGCGTTCCGGACAGTGAACAAGGAAGATGTCTTCTCCGACTGTAAAGCCGGCTTCTTCTACAAGCGGTTTTACATAATCATCCATGCTGCGAGGCGCAATGGTAGATTCAACAATGATAACGTTTCCTTTTTTTACATACGGCAATACTTGCTTTGTAGCTGTTAAAACGTAAGTCAAATCACAAGATTTATATTCATCGTCATGGTTTGGCGTAGGTACCGCAATAATGAAAGCATCCGCTTCTTCAGGTGTCAAAGAAGCACGGAATAAGCCTTTCTCTACGACTTCTTTTACTACTTCGCCAAGACCCGGCTCTTCAATATGAATTTCTCCACGATTGAGCTTGTCCACTACTGCCGGATGTATATCCACCCCCACAACCTCTGCACCGTATTTTGCGAACATCGCAGAAGTTGGTAATCCAATATATCCTAAGCCCATTGTACATATTTTCATTTTGTTTCCCCTCTTTATATATTACTTAATTATTCTTGTTACTTATTAAATTCTTGAGACCTTAAATATCATAAATCTCAAATTGATTTCTTTTATTTGAAATAAGATACGATTGCCTTAACTATGCGCTCGGAAGCATGACCATCGCCATATGGATTTGATGCTTTTGCCATCGCATCGTGAGCTTCTTTGTTTGACAACAATTCATTCGCCAATTCAAAAATGGTTTCTTCTTTCGTCCCTGCGAGCTTTAACGTACCAGCTTCAATTCCTTCTGGCCGCTCTGTTGTATCACGCAGCACAAGAACAGGTACCCCTAAGGATGGAGCTTCTTCTTGCACACCACCGGAATCAGTTAAGATTAGATAAGACCGTGCCGCAAAGTTATGGAAATCAATCACATCAAGCGGCTCGATTAAATGAATGCGAGTATCGTCTCCTAATATCTCATTGGCAATTTCTCGTACAACCGGGTTCATATGTACAGGATAGACAACTTGAATATCATCGTGCAAATCTACTAATCTCTTAATAGCGCAGAACATGTTACGCATTGGTTCTCCTAAGTTTTCACGACGATGCGCCGTCATAAGAACCAGACGGTCATTTCCAATCTTATCTAATATCGGATGCGTATACTCTTCTCGTACTGTTGTTTTTAATGCATCAATGGCAGTATTACCTGTAATATATATATATAACTGACTTTCTTTTTCGACATACAGCTTAGTTTAGCCCAAGCCGGCGGAGCACGGCTTGGGGCATCTGAGCAATTTCTGACAAAAAGGCCCCTACCGCTTCTTCGATGGAGGCTTTTGTTGGATGAAACACGTTGGCGATGA
>JBHGXS010000015.1:0-4324 GCA_041920565.1 Bacillus sp. (in: firmicutes)
GTTATTTTCTAAATGCATATGTTGGAACGTTTCTGCTTCTAATTCCTCCAAACGTTTGTAAACCATTTGATATGTTCGGCAAGCCCCTTCCGGAAGAGTAAAGTCAAACGTAATCTCGCGTAATCGTTTCAAAATATTGCCGGCATGGTCGTGTTCTTTCTCTAATTCATCTATAGCAGCCAGTACTTTATCCAGGTTTTCTTTCGTTTGATTTTGCTCATATTCTAAAATGAGAGGAAATACAGTTGCTTCTTCTTTCAGCGTGTGCTGCTCCAGCTCCATTTTTAATTCATGGAACAGAGTATAAACCTCCCCTAAATGCGGCTGATGTCCGCCATGTACCCGGTATACCTTTGTTACATAAGGGGTTAATTGCGACAGTTCTTCTGTTAAAAAGTCATGATGGGTATGGATGATATGATCAATAAGCTCTGCATAGCTTGCTTTATTCCAATCCACATCTTGTTTTTGCTGTTGATAATCCGCATATAGTGAATTTAGTGTGTTTAATAAATCAGCAACTGCACTGTTTCGTTCAACAGCTGCTTCACCGATTGGACGATTGCTGCAGCAGCAAAAATCAATGCGGTTCGCTTTAAAGATGTCGCCTGCTTTTGGAAATTGGGCTATAATATCGCCTACGTGTGATTGTTCAGTAAATAATGCATTCATTTTGTTCACTCCTATATCATATTGTTAGATGCTTGCGATTTGGACAGCCAATTCAGTTTTTTCTTCTGCCGTTAACATTTGTTCCGCCATCGGAAACAGTACGTTTTCCTCTTTATAAAAGTGGTCCGTTAAAATGTTGTATGCGTTGATCACGTGTTGCGCCAGCTCTTTTGTTTTTTCGAGCGTAATATCCTCAGCGATTGTTTTTGTATGTTCTAAGAAATAGGAAATATGTGCTTTTGCTTGATTGTGTTCATATTCCATCACGGCAATCGGGCCCATGTCTCTTCCGATATAATTAGCCATCATTGGAAACAGCACGCCTTCTTCTCGTTCTGAGTGGGGATTCAACACTGTAAAAAATGCAGTCACTTTCTCTTTCAATTCCGTTAATGCTTCTGTATATGAGGAAAGGGAAGTGCTTTCGTATATTCTAGTTGCCGTTTGCATCATGTCCAGTTTGAGTTCGTTTAATGGGCCATGCTCATCTTTCAATTGCTGCAAGACAGGGCATAATGAAAAATTTGAATGAGATGAAAAGGATGCACAACCTCTTTGTTCCATGTTATTTCCTCCTAGCTATCTGTTATAGTTTTATCTTACGTTTAATGAGAATCATTCGCAGTGATTCTAATCACTACTTGCAAAAAAGTTAATAAAAGAAAGAATTTAGAGGACAAGAAAGCATATTCTGTTTTTACATTTTGATAAATTTCATTTACTATATTGTTAAACTATTGCTTCTCAAATGTTTTTGAAAGAATAGGAAACAATAACAAGCAGGAAGGTGAGAGTATGGGATACGAAATTAAAGATATCTTAATAACGGAAGAACAATTGAAGCAAAAAGTAAAAGAGATTGGAGCGCAAATGCGGCAGGACTTTCAAGGGGAGCCCATTGTGTTCATCGTTGTGCTAAAAGGTGCATTTGTATTTGCGGCTGATTTAATACGTGAGCTGGAAGGAATGGTCACAGTCGATTTTGTCGCTGCTTCGAGTTACGGAAATCAAACGGTAACAACAGGAAAAGTAAGATTATTAAAGGATATCGATGTCAATATTACAGGGAAGAATGTCGTGTTGGTGGAAGACATTGTGGATTCCGGTCTTACACTTAGCTTCCTGAAAGAGCATTTCCAACTGCATAAACCAAAATCCATGAAGATTTGTACGCTTTTGGATAAACCGGAGCGGAGAAAAATAGATTTAAAAGCAGATTATGTGGGATTTGTCATTCCGGATGAGTTTATAATCGGATATGGAATTGACTGCGCGGAAATGTATCGAAACCTGCCATACATAGCTACTGTAAAAGAAGTATAAAAAAGCGCCTGAGGAATCAGGCGCCTTTTTACTCCTCTATTAGACTGTTTACGGATACTACATGTTCCTTGTCGGGAGCATCGGGAGAATAAATTCTTGCAGTCCCGTTTTGCTCATCTACATGTTGAATCATCACTTGCTTTCCCTCATATGTGACGTTCACGGCTTGTCCTGCTTCTGCGATTTGTTTCGCTCGTCCGATGTTCATTTGTCACCCTCCTAAACAGATTCGATATTATCGTTTCTTTAAGAAGTGATTTTCATTCTAAAAAAAGTATTTAGATAGAAAATTTAGGGAACATCTTCAAATATTTACATCCTCTCAAGACTAAAATATGCTGAGCTTCTTCATTTTTAAAGGACTCCTTCTGTTTTAATTAAGGAGTTCTTACTAACCGTTATCTTCTGTTGGAAGCCAATCGTAAAGCCCGTACAATATCTATAACTCCATTTCCATAGTATGGATCATGTCCGGCTTGTCCTGCTTCTAGTGTTGTTCGTGTAATAATCTCCATCACTTCCGTATTTTTTAAGCTGGGATTGACAGACCGAATCAGTCCAGCCAGTGCGGTTACGTGAGGAGCAGCCATTGATGTGCCGGAAAGGGAGGCATATTGCCCGTTTACATATGTGCTGGCAATATCGACGCCGGGTGCTGCCACGTCGATATGGTCCCCATAATTGGAAAAAGGAGCGCGATTTCCATTCCAGCCTACTGCTGCCACGCTAAGGACCTCGGGGTAGGCTGCCGGATAGCTCGGCTGACCGGAATTGTCATTTCCAGCCGCTGCGACCAGCACAATATCTTTTCCAAATGCATAATGGATTGCTTCTTCCAAAACAGCAGAGGGCTGATAATTGCCTAAACTTAAATTGATGACATCAGCACCGTTATCAACTGCCCATCTAATTCCCTCGGCTATATCGAACGAACTGCCTATTCCTTCATTGTTGAGCGCTTTTATCGGCATGATAGGGTTATACCATGTAATTCCTGCAACTCCTGTACGGTTATTTGTTTCTGACGCAATAATGCCTGCCACATGCGTGCCATGACCATTATCATCGTTCGCATTATTATTATCGGCAATGGCATTGTAGCCATTTGTCAATCGCCGAACCAAATCCGGATGATCAAGAGCGATGCCACTGTCAACCACTGCAATTTTTACGCTTTTTGCTCCTCGTGTAATCCTCCATCCTGCTTCCGTATTAATTGCGGGCAGGTTCCATTGGTACTTTCGGTATAATACGTCATTGACTTGATTTTGCATCAGAAGATATTCTGGCTCAGCGTATTCTACGTTATTTTTCTTTTTAAAGTGCTGTACCATCTCTGCGGCTGACTTGCTGTTTGATTTGAAAACAAAGGTGCTATCCATAGTTTTCACGAGCTTTCCGTCAATTTCTTGAATAATCCGGTTCATCTGTTTCTTATTTGGACGAGATTTAAAATGTACGATTACTTGGTTCGTAAAGTAGTGGCTCTTATCTTTCTTGTTATGATGAATCAGCTCAACGGAAGGGTTGTTGTTTAATTTCGCTTTTATGTTATTTCCCATTTTGATCATATCGAATTTTTTCATCTGCGGATCTTTTCTCTGAAGATTCCGTACTTGCACTTGTTGAACTTTCATCTGACTGACATCAGTCCGGCTTCGTTCTTGCTCCGCTTGTCTATGCGGACGCATTGTTGACACGGCTGTAAAAATAAAAAGCAATATAATAACGCCGAATATTAATTTTTTATACATGTTCCACCTCGATTTGTATAGGAGACTTGAATTGTTACTTTTGCTTCATCTGCTTTGTCAATAATTCTTTTACTTGGTTATAGGTCAGTCCGGAATTTTTGTTTAGCCGTTTTACTTCTTCAATGTCAGTGCCAACAACTGTGTACTTTTTTTCTTTATTCATATTGCACACCCTTTCAAAAGCAAGTAGATGCTTTTAGTTTGTGGTTTTGTTACGAATTTTATTAATGACATGCTGCAGCTCATCCAGCTTCAAAAACTCAATAGCAGAGAACCTTTTCTCAAATAGAAGGAGATATGTAGGAAATAAGCTTCAGTAAGTGTCATTTGCAGGATATAGATATAATGTTCTTGTAAGTAACATCAAGGACAATTTGTATAGGAAAAAATTTTATATCTACGCATTTACTTTTTCTGAATATTTTGATATATTAACTTTACTTGTAATCCAATTAATGGGAGGGAGCATTTTGAAAGGCGTGAATCAGAAACGTTCCTATCATGCCGGCACCATCGCTTTGTATAGTGTAGTTGCTGTTTTCTTATCTTATATTGTTTGGCAATTTATGCTTAGT
>JBHGXS010000017.1:0-3086 GCA_041920565.1 Bacillus sp. (in: firmicutes)
GTTATTTTACTTTTAGTATTTCTAGTGATTTTGTTTACTTCAAATTACGTTTCTGTATATTCCATGCTAACGGAAGTCATTGCTTTTATCGGAGCTTTATTTACAAAGGACATCCCGTTTATCATTGCGATCGCCTTTTTAATGCTGTTTGTCATTTATCGTCATCGCGCCAATATTACTCGTATAATAAACAAAACCGAACCGAAAGCTAAAATATAAAGCTGCCTTACGATTAGGCAGCTTTTTTAGGTCGTAACATTCGCATGTTTTTCGACGACTCATTATACTAGAAATATATGACATATGAATGGAGGGATCAGCATGAAATTTTCCTTATCAAAAGAAGCCGCTGAGTGGTATAAAAATGAGCTGCAGCTGCAAGAAGGCGATGCTATCCGTTTCTTTGTCCAGTACGGAGGCTGCAGCACCGTGCAAAAAGGACTTTCTTTAGGAATTCGCAAGGATACGCCTGTTAACCCGGTTGCTGAAGTAACACAAGAAGGCATTCGGTTCTTTGTTGAAGAAGAAGACGAATGGTATTTTGATAAACATGACTTTTCTGTCACATATGAAGCCGGAAGCGAAGCGCCTGAATTTCATTATGAAAAATAGTCCCGAATCCGGGACTATTTTTATTTGGCAGTGTTGCCAGCGACGTTTAAAATATCCTACGTCTTTGAAAACGGGGGAGCATAGCAGAGGTCCATCATCCTGCAAACTTACAGTTCCTCTTCTTGGTTTACTGTTTCATATATCGCATACCACTCCGGATATTGTTTTTTTAATGAAATCGGACGAAATCCTTCTTTCTTTACACATACGTTCGTTGTTTCAGCTGTCACGCACAGGTCCCCATGCTGATTTAGTATCTCGTATCCATACACAACGCGCAGCGGACTTACACTTTTAATCCAAGTTTTAACCGTTGCAATATCGCCATAACGAAACGGTTTTTTATAGCTGATTTGCAAATCAAGAACGGGGGCAACTATCCCATCTTCTTCCATTTTCACATATGATAGTCCTAAATCCTGAATGAGCTGCGTACGCCCGAGCTCCAGCCAAACAAGATAGTTGGCATGGTATACAACTCCCATTTGATCCGTCTCTGCATAGCGGACATCGATTTTCTTTTCTGATATAAACATACGCGACTCTCCCTTTCCTTTTCTTGCCTATGTTGTACCTCTTAATCATAATACAAGGTTTGCGAAAATAAAATAATAGCGGTCGATCTTTTTTCTCCAAAGGAGTGAGAACATGCTGCAGATTGTTGTTGTGCAAAGCGGAGAGACGATTAGTTCGTTAGCAAAAAAGTACGGCACGACGAACGATTCTATCATCAGTTTAAATAAATTAAACCAAAACAATTCTTTGGTTACGGGGCAAGCGTTAATTGTCAACACAGCCGGAAACGTCTATTATGTACAGCCGGGCGACAGCCTGTATAAAATCGGGCAAACCTATTACCTGTCGATGGAAACGCTGGCGCGAGTCAACGGAATCTCTTTAAAATCCATGCTGCAAATCGGACAGCGTCTATATGTCCCCCGCGGGAAAAAACGAAGTGTTGAATCCATCGGATATTTGCAGCCGACAAGCTCTCCCATTAAACCAGCCTTATTAGAGTCTGCACGCGAAGAAAGCAAGTATCTAACCTACATTGCTCCGTTTGCGTTTGAAGTAAAACGAGACGGAACATTGAAAGAACCGGTCGGGCTCCAATCCATCTTGGAAATTGCCAGACAGAATCGAGTCATTCCAATGCTGGTTGTTACAAATATTGAAAACGGAAGCTTCAGCTCCGGATTAGCAAAAGTCTTGTTGACAGATGCCGCTATCCAAAATAAGTTTATTACCAATATTTTAGACACCGCCAAAAAATATAATATGACAGATGTCCATTTTGATTTTGAAGACGTTGCACCGGAAGATCGATATGCATACAATCAGTTCTTACGAAATGTAAAGTTCCGCCTTCCGAACGGCTATACATTAAGTACTACTTTGGTTCCAAAAACAAGCGCCAATCAAAAAGGAAGATTTTACGAAGCACACGATTATAAAGCACATGGGCAAATTGTGGATTTTGTTGTTATTATGACTTATGACTGGGGATGGCAGGGCGGACCGCCTATGGCTGTTTCACCAATCGGTCCTGTAAAAAAAGTGATTCAATATGCAAAAACGGAAATGCCTGCAAGTAAAATCATGATGGGGCAAAATTTATATGGGTTTGATTGGACACTCCCATATAAGCAAGGAAACCCTCCTGCCAAGGCAGTAAGCTCGGTCGGGGCAGTCGACTTGGCCAGAAAATATAATGTGCCGATTCAATACAATTATTCATCGCAAGCGCCAACGTTCCAATATTATGATGAACAAGGAAAACAGCATGAAGTATGGTTTGAGGATGCACGATCTGTTCAGGCGAAGTTTAATCTCATCAAAGAGACGGGAATTCGGGGCATCAGCTATTGGAAACTCGGCTTGCCGTTTCCGCAAAATTGGGTTCTGCTTAATGATAATTTTATTCTTTCCAAGAAACGGGATGCCGGTATGTCATTCCCATCGTACGGTACTGACAACATATATACTCCTTAGCAAAAAGAAGGCTGCTCAAACAGCCTTCTTTTTGCTAAGTACACTATTGCTTTTCTCCGTTATAAGCTGCTTCTTCTTGAATTTCGTTACGCATCGCAGCAATGCTGCTCAGGCGACGCTGATTTTTTGCCTCAATGTTCGCCTTTTCTTGTGCATTGCTAAACTCTACTGCTTCTTCTGCTTCATGCATATTTTCGATTGTGTTTTGCACCATTTCTTGCAGCTTCTCCACGTTGTCGCTTCGATCATCCGGATTTGCTTTATAATGCTTCTCCATTACATATTCCTCCTCATAAAAAGATGGTACACAGTTAGTTTGGTTCAATTCATGTGTGTTATGTAATGCAGAAAACGGAAAATCTTTAATAAATAACGATAATATTATTATGTTAACTTTAAATAGAGGCTGAGTTCAGCCCCTATTTTTTATCCATTATCTACAATTGGTTGTTTGCCGGATTGATCTTGCATTTTCTTTCCTT
>JBHGXS010000034.1:0-11646 GCA_041920565.1 Bacillus sp. (in: firmicutes)
GAATATCCATGAGTATCAAGGAAAAGAAATCCTTAGAGCCTATGGTGTAAGCGTTCCTAACGGGAAAGTTGCTTTCACGGTAGAAGAAGCTGTTGAGGCTGCAAAAGAATTAGGAACTCAAATATGTGTAGTTAAAGCACAAATCCATGCAGGCGGACGCGGTAAAGCAGGCGGTGTTAAGGTTGCAAAAAATCTGGACGAAGTCCGTACATATGCAGAAACCATCTTAGGAAGCACGCTTGTAACCCATCAAACAGGACCAGAGGGTAAGGAAGTTAAGCGCTTACTTATCGAAGAAGGCTGCGATATTAAAAAAGAATATTATGTAGGTCTTGTATTGGACCGCGCAACTTCTCAAGTTGTATTAATGGCGTCTGAAGAAGGCGGCACAGAGATTGAAGAAGTGGCAGCACGCACACCTGAAAAAATCTTTAAAGAATATATCGACCCTGCGGTTGGCCTGCAACCATTCCAAGCGCGCCGCATCGCATTCAATATCAATATTCCAAAAGAACTGGTAGGACAAGCTGTTAAATTCATGATGGGCCTTTACACTGCATTCGTGGAAAAAGATTGCTCCATCGCAGAAATTAACCCGCTTGTTGTAACAGGCGACGGCAAAGTTATGGCATTGGATGCGAAGTTAAACTTCGATTCCAACGCATTATATCGTCATCCTGACATTCAAGCGTTACGCGACCTTGATGAAGAAGATCCGAAAGAAATCGAGGCTTCCAAATACGATTTAAACTACATTTCCTTAGACGGTAACATCGGATGCATGGTTAACGGTGCAGGATTAGCGATGGCGACTATGGATATTATCAAACATTACGGCGGAGATCCTGCTAACTTCTTGGATGTCGGCGGCGGCGCAACGGCTGAGAAAGTAACAGAAGCATTCAAAATCATTCTTTCTGACCAAAACGTAAAAGGGATTTTCGTCAATATCTTCGGCGGCATCATGAAATGTGACGTTATCGCAAGCGGTATCGTAGAAGCGACGAAACAAGTAGGTTTAGAGCTTCCTCTTGTAGTTCGTTTAGAAGGTACAAACGTTGATCTTGGAAAGAAAATCTTAAATGAGTCCGGTTTAAACATCACAGCTGCTGAGTCTATGGCAGACGGTGCACAAAAAATCGTTTCTCTTGTAGGCTAAGGAAAGTGGGGGAGAAGGATGAGCGTATTCATTAATAAAGATACAAAAGTAATCGTACAAGGTATTACGGGTAAACAAGGGCTTTTCCATACAAAGCAAATGCTGGAATATGGTACAAAAATCGTTGGAGGTACATCTCCTGGCAAAGGCGGCACAGAAGTGGAAGGTGTACCAGTATTCAATACAGTAGAGGAAGCAGTGAAGGCAACAGGTGCTAACGCGTCTGTTATTTACGTTCCACCTGCATTTGCGGCTGATTCTATTATGGAAGCAGTGGACGCTGAATTAGACTTGGTAGTATGTATTACGGAAGGCATTCCAGTACTTGATATGGTGAAAGTGAAAAAATACATGCAAGGCAAGAAAACGCGCCTTATCGGACCAAACTGCCCTGGAGTTATCACTCCGGAAGAGTGCAAAATCGGTATCATGCCTGGCTATATCCACATGAAAGGCCATGTCGGTATCGTATCTCGCTCCGGTACATTAACATACGAGGCAGTTCATCAGTTAACGCAAGCAGGCATCGGTCAATCTACTGCGGTAGGTATCGGCGGAGACCCTGTTAACGGTACTAACTTCATCGACGTGTTAAAAGCGTTTAACGAAGATGAAGAAACTCACGCTGTTATCATGATTGGTGAAATCGGCGGAACTGCAGAAGAAGAAGCTGCTGAGTGGGTAAGGGCAAACATGAAGAAGCCTGTAGTAGGCTTTATCGGAGGTCAAACGGCACCTCCTGGAAAGCGCATGGGCCATGCTGGCGCGATTATTTCCGGCGGCAAAGGTACAGCTGCTGAAAAGATTAAAACAATGGAAGAGTGCGGAATTAAAGTGGCGGAAACACCGGCTGTAATGGGTGAAACTTTAATTTCTGTTTTAAAAGAAAAAGGATTATTTGAGACTTGTAAAACTCATTAATTCAGTAAAGAAGGAGGCTCTTTGTAAGAGAGCAGCCTTCTTTTTGTTGTTTACATAATAAAAATTATGGTAAAGGAGAAGAGAATGACTATTTTTCGTGAACGATTATTGCATGCACATTATGCATTTGCCGATGAATGGAAGGTTATGTTTCGTCTTTTGCAAATCGATCCCAATCTCTCCAATCTTTATTCTTATCAACCTTCAGATTTTGAAAGCCTCTTGCTTATTGCACCTTCTAAAGCTCTTCAACTGTTTACTTATCTTCATTCCGTTTCTATTTCTTCTATATTAAAAGACCTACAAAAAGAGAATATATTTTATCTTACCGTTTTTGATAAAGCGTATCCTGTACTGCTAAAAGAAATTGCAGATCCGCCGTTTGTGTTATATGGAAAAGGGGAACCATCATTATTAACATACCCTCGTAAACTTGGAGTCGTGGGAACGAGAAATCCTACATCATACGGAAAAGACAGTATATATGCACTCTTACCGAAGCTTTTACAACAAGATTGGATTGTAGTAAGCGGCTTAGCAAAAGGAATTGATACATTGGCTCATCAAGCTGCCGTTCAGTATGGAGGCAAAACCATTGCGGTGCTTGGCGGAGGATTACGCTATATTTATCCAAAAGAGAATGAATCACTGATACAGCTTTTGGGAAAAGAGCATTTGCTTCTTACAGAATATCCGCCCCACTACCGTCCGCAAAAGTGGTATTTTCCGAAGCGGAACCGTATTATCAGCGGTCTCTCTCTTGGTGTTCTTGTTATAGAATGTCAAGAAAGAAGCGGATCTCTCATTACTGCGGATTGTGCTTTGGACCAAAATCGGGAAGTATTTGCAGTACCCGGACCCATTACTTCTCCGTGCTCCTTTGGAACAAACCGTTTAATTCAGCAAGGAGCAAAGCTGGTATTACGGGCGAAAGATATAGTAGAAGAGCTGGAAAAATAGTCTTGCAAGACTATTTTTTCCCGTTTTTTCGAAAGAATTGTTGACAACTCCCTTGTCAGTTGTGTTATTTTATATTCATTCTTGATTGACAAAAAGTATATGTATAAATAATAATAGTGAATACTTTATCTCACCTCTTAAGGAGGCTACAAATGTGGCAGATTACTTAGTAATCGTGGAGTCGCCATCAAAGGCGAAAACGATAGAAAAATATTTAGGGAAAAAATATAAAGTTATTGCGTCCATGGGTCACGTGCGGGATTTACCGAAAAGTCAGATGGGCATTGAAATAGAGAATAACTATACACCGAAATATATTACCATTCGTGGAAAAGGTCCGGTGTTAAAGGATTTAAAAACAGCTGCCAGAAAAGCGAAAAAAGTATATCTCGCAGCCGACCCGGATCGCGAAGGAGAAGCAATTGCCTGGCATTTGGCGCATACGTTAAACGTAGATACGACATCTGATTGCCGGGTGGTATTCAATGAAATTACCAAAGATGCGGTAAAAGAATCCTTTAAAAAGCCTCGTCCGATTGATATGGATTTAGTAGATGCCCAGCAAGCGCGCCGCGTGCTGGATCGGCTTGTAGGTTATAACATCAGTCCTTTATTATGGAAGAAAGTGAAAAAAGGATTGAGTGCCGGACGCGTACAATCAGTAGCAGTTCGTCTGATTATCGAACGAGAACGTGAAATTCAAGCATTTGAACCAGAAGAGTTTTGGACTATTAAAGGAGATTTTATTAAGGGGAAAGAAGTATTTGAGGCTTCGTTTTATGGTATGAACGGTGAAAAAATGGAGCTGACAAACGAAGACCAAGTAAAAGAAGTGCTTAAACAGCTCGAAAGCAATTCTTTTACAGTGCAATCGGTAAAGAAAAAAGAACGAAAACGGAATCCAGCTTTACCGTTTACAACATCATCCCTGCAGCAAGAAGCGGCGCGCAAGCTGAATATGAGAGCGAAGAAAACCATGTCGCTTGCTCAGCAGCTGTACGAAGGGATTGACATTGGAAAAGAAGGAACAGTCGGTTTAATTACATACATGCGAACGGATTCCACTCGTATTTCAGAGACAGCTCAAAAAGAAGCCAGAGGTTATATTGAAGAGATATATGGAAAAGACTATGTATCCTCTGAAAAACGAAAAGAAGGAAAAGCTAGCAATGCTCAAGATGCGCACGAAGCGATTCGTCCAACGTCTGTTTTGCGTAAACCGGACGAATTAAAACCTTATTTAAGCCGTGATCAGTATCGTTTATACAAGCTTATTTGGGAGCGGTTTATCGCAAGTCTTATGGCGCCTGCCGTAATGGATACAGTGGCTGTGAATCTTGAATGCAATAACGTTACATTCCGTGCTAACGGTTCAGTTGTCAAGTTTCCGGGATTTATGAAAGTATATGTCGAAGCAACGGACGATGAAACGGAGGAAAAAGATCGCCTGCTTCCGGAAATGGAAGTTGCAGAAACCGTTTTTTCGAAAGACATTACGCCAAAGCAGCATTTTACACAGCCGCCTCCGCGCTATACAGAAGCCCGTCTGGTTAAAACGTTGGAAGAGCTCGGCATCGGAAGACCATCTACATACGTTCCGACATTAGAAACAATCCAAAAACGCGGTTACGTTACTCTTGATAATAAGCGATTTGTTCCAACTGAACTGGGAGAAATCGTGATTGAATTAATAACGGAGTTTTTTCCTGATGTCATTAACATTGAATTCACTGCCAATATGGAGAGCAGTTTAGATAGAATCGAAGAGGGAAAAGCTAAATGGGTAGAGGTAGTTGACGATTTTTATACCAGCTTTGCGAAGCATTTAGAAAAAGCGGAGAAAGAAATGAAGGAAGTAGAAATTAAAGATGAACCTGCAGGCGAAGATTGCGAAGTATGCGGAAGCCCAATGGTGTTCAAAATGGGAAGATACGGAAAATTTATGGCTTGCTCTAACTTCCCTGATTGCCGCAATACAAAAGCTATCGTAAAAGAAATCGGAGTACCGTGTCCGAAATGCGGAAAAGGACAAATCATTGAGCGAAAAAGCAATAAAAAGAAGCGCATTTTTTATGGTTGTGATCAATTTCCGGAATGTGACTTCGTATCTTGGGATAAGCCGCTTGGAAGAAAATGTCCGAAATGTGATAGCATGCTAGTGGAAAAGAAGCTGAAAAAAGGTGTACAAGTGCAGTGTGCATCCTGTGATTATGAGGAGGAACAACAAATGTGAGCCTAAAGCTCACATTTTTTCGGGAATAAGGCACTCTGCTTGTAAATTACGAGCAACATGGCCATAATCGTACTAGAAAGGTGATGGAAATGGAAAAAGTAGTAAACGTAATCGGCGCCGGTCTGGCCGGCAGCGAGGCAGCGTATCAAATCGCCAAGCGCGGAGTGAAGGTGCGCTTGTATGAAATGCGGCCGGTGAAGCAAACGCCGGCACATCATACTGATAAATTTGCAGAGCTGGTTTGCAGCAACTCTTTGCGTGCGAATTCTTTAACGAACGCTGTAGGAGTAATAAAGGAAGAAATGCGAATGCTCGATTCGGTCATTATTCGTGCGGCTGACGAATGCTCTGTTCCTGCAGGAGGGGCGCTGGCAGTAGACCGTCATGAATTCGCAGCAAAAGTAACGGATTATGTAAAAAATCATCCGAATGTGACAGTAATAAATGAAGAAATCACGGAGATTCCGGAAGGACCGACAGTGATTGCGACGGGACCGTTAACATCAAAAGCCCTGTCCGATCGATTAAAAGCTTTAACGGGAGAAGAATATTTTTACTTTTACGATGCGGCAGCTCCTATTATTGAGAAAGACAGCATCGATATGAACAAGGTGTACTTAAAATCCCGTTACGACAAAGGAGAAGCGGCATACCTAAACTGTCCGATGACAGAAGAAGAATTTGATCGCTTTTACGAAGCTTTAATTTCAGCAGAGACAGTACCTTTAAAGGAATTTGAAAAAGAAATTTATTTTGAAGGATGTATGCCGATAGAAGTTATGGCAGCACGCGGTAAAAAAACGTTGTTGTTTGGACCGATGAAGCCTGTTGGACTCGAAGATCCGAAAACAGGAAAAACGCCATTTGCAGTTGTGCAGCTTCGTCAAGATGATGCGGCAGGCACCTTATACAATATTGTCGGCTTCCAGACACATTTAAAATGGGGTCCCCAAAAAGAAGTGATTCGGCTTATTCCTGGCTTAGAAAATGCTGAAATTGTCCGTTATGGCGTCATGCATCGCAATACGTTCATCAATTCGCCGAAGCTTTTGCGTCCAACTTATCAATATAAACATCGTGACGATTTGTTTTTCGCCGGACAAATGACGGGAGTGGAAGGATATGTAGAATCTGCAGCGTCCGGCTTGCTTGCAGGCATTAATGCTGCTAGACTTGTGCTTGGTAAAGAATTAGTCACTTTGCCTGCGGAAACAGCAATGGGCAGCATGGCACATTATATTACATCCACCAATGCAAAAACGTTCCAGCCAATGAACGCTAACTTTGGATTATTTGCCCCGCTAGAAATGAAGGTGAAGAAGAAACAAGAGCGTTATGAAGCCTATGCAAAACGGGCATTGGAAACAATTCGGAATTTTATAAAAATTTAGTCAAATTTCTTGCAAAGGCTACTAGATTGTGATAATATTTAGTAGCCTTTTTAAGGGGACAAAAAGATGATTGTGAATAAATTGTTACAATTATTCGTCGAATATTTACAAATTGAAAGAAATTATTCAAAATATACAATTGCGAGTTATATAAATGATTTAGAACATTTTGTCATTTTTATGAACCAAGAAGGCATTTCATCTTTAGAAGATGTAACCTATGCAGATGTTCGCCTATACTTAACGACGCTGCATCAAGCTCGCCTTTCGAGGAGATCTGTAGCAAGGAAGATTTCGAGTTTGCGAAGCTTGTATCGGTTTCTTATGAGGGAAGGATATTGCACGGAAAATCCTTTTGCTTTGGCATCCTTGCCGAAAAGAGAAGTCTCAATTCCGCAATTTTTATACGATGAAGAATTACAAAAGCTGTTCGATGTTTCTGATACAACAACTCCTGCCGGTCAGCGTGATCAAGCCTTATTGGAAATGCTATATGCAACTGGCATGCGGGTAAGTGAATGCTGCAAACTGCAGCTGGAGGATGTAGACTTGATTGTTGGAACCGTTCTCGTAAATGGAAAAGGCAACAAACAGCGTTATGTTCCATTTGGCAGTTATGCACAAGATGCTTTACATACTTATTTGGAAGACGGCCGCAAGCGTCTCCTTCATAAAGGGAAAAAGGAATCGCAATCCGTCTTTTTAAATGCGCGGGGCATGCCACTAACGGAACGAGGAGTTCGGTATATTTTAAACCAAATGATTCAGTCCGCCTCTGCTTCTATTCATATCAGTCCTCATATGCTGAGGCATACGTTTGCTACTCATATGCTGAATGAAGGAGCGGATTTGCGGACGGTCCAAGAGATGCTCGGACACTCCCATTTATCAACAACTCAAATTTACACGCATGTATCGAAAGAAAGATTGCGTTCTGTTTATATGTCGCATCATCCGCGCGCATAGATAACATATCGAAATCTACATATAAAGTATTTCGTGTAAATATATATAATATAGTGCGTTGTAATTACAGAAGTATAAGAATCTTAGAAAAGGAGTTTTTCGAATGGGAAATTTCCATGCTACCACAATTTTTGCCATTCAACATAAGGGGCAATGTGCAATGGCGGGTGACGGGCAAGTTACGATGGGGAATGCTGTTGTCATGAAAAATACGGCGCGAAAGGTGCGAAGACTGTTTCAAGGGAAAGTTATCGCCGGCTTTGCAGGCTCTGTTGCCGATGCCTTTACATTATTTGAAATGTTTGAAGGCAAGCTTGAGGAGTACAACGGCAACTTGCAAAGAGCCGCTGTTGAAATGGCGAAAAAATGGCGAAGCGACAAAGTGCTGCGGCAATTAGAAGCTCTTCTTATCGTAATGGATAAAAACGGCATGCTGCTTATTTCTGGATCCGGGGAAGTCATCGAACCGGATGATGGAATTTTAGCTATCGGCTCCGGTGGCAATTTTGCATTATCAGCAGGACGCGCTTTAAAAAATTATGCCGGCGACCATATGACCGCAAAGGAAATTGCAAGAGCCAGCCTTGAAATTGCAAGCGATATTTGTGTGTATACAAACGGAAATATCATTGTAGAAGAGTTGTAGGGGGTATAGAGATGAATTTGCATTTTACTCCGCGTCAAATCGTTGATAGGCTAGATCAGTATATTATTGGACAAAAAAATGCAAAAAAAGCGGTGGCGGTCGCGCTTCGAAATCGTTATCGCCGCAGTTTGCTTGACGCATCCATCCGCGATGAAATCGCTCCGAAAAACATCTTGATGATCGGACCGACAGGGGTCGGGAAAACGGAAATTGCCCGTCGTTTGGCGAAGCTTGTCGGAGCTCCGTTTATTAAAGTGGAGGCAACCAAATTTACAGAAGTAGGATATGTGGGCCGCGATGTGGAATCCATGGTCCGAGATCTTGTGGAGACATCCGTCCGAATTGTAAAAGAAGAAAAAATGGCTCGCGTTAAGGATAAGGCCGAAGAACAAGCGAACCAACGGATTGTGCAAGTGCTTGTTCCGGGTAAGCAAAAACAAACCGGTTTTAAGAACCCTTTAGAGATGCTATTTGGAGGCTATCAAAACAACGACACGTCCCAAGCTTCATCTTCCCAAGAAGAAGCGGACATTGAGCAAAAACGAAAAGAAGTAGAGCGAAAGCTTGCTGCCGGCCAGCTGGAAAATGAAATCATTACCATTGAAGTGGAGGAGCAAGTATCCTCTATGTTTGATATGCTGCAAGGCACAGGGATGGAGCAAATGGGCATGAATTTCCAAGACGCCCTCGGAAGCCTGATTCCCAAGAAAACGAAGCGCCGCAAGCTGACGGTAAAAGAAGCCCGCACATTGCTTACCAATGAAGAAGCACAGCGTTTGATCGATATGGATGAAGTGACGCAAGAAGCAGTGTATCGTGCTGAGCAGCTCGGGATCATCTTCATAGATGAAATTGATAAAATTGCAGGGAAAAATTCAGGTTCTGTTGATGTATCGCGAGAAGGAGTGCAGCGCGATATTCTTCCAATCGTAGAAGGATCAACGGTTACTACAAAATATGGATCGGTAAAAACAGACCATATTTTGTTTATTGCAGCGGGAGCTTTTCATATGTCAAAGCCGTCCGATTTAATTCCGGAGCTTCAAGGCCGGTTCCCGATTCGTGTCGAGCTGACAAAGCTGGCAGTTGAAGACTTTGTGAAAATATTGATTGAACCGGATAATGCACTAATCAAGCAATATCAGGCATTATTAGCAACGGAAGGTATAGAAATTGAATTTTCTGACGAAGCTATTCATAAGATTGCGGAGATTGCCTTTCAAGTCAATCAGGACACGGATAATATCGGTGCGAGACGACTTCATACCATTATGGAAAAGCTTCTTGAAGATTTGTCTTTTGAGGCATCTGAGATTACATTGGAAAAGATTACAATAACTCCTCAATATGTGGAGGAAAAGTTGTCCACCATTGCTAGAAACAAAGATGTGAGTCAATTTATTTTGTAGAATCAAAATGGATTTTTATAACGTTGAATTGCGCAGGTGACCCGCTTAAGTTTCCAAGTACTGAAAAAGCAACGTTTAAACAAGTGTAGGAGGATTAGATTAGAATGGAATTACTAGACAAAACAAGAAAGATTAACGCCTTGCTTCAGCAAGCGGCAGGCAGACCAGTAAACTTTAGAGAAATGGCAGACACATTATGTGAAGTAATTGAAGCAAACGTATTCGTAGTAAGCCGCCGTGGAAAATTACTGGGGTATGCAATACATCAACAAATTGAAAATGACCGCATGAAAAAAATGTTGGCAGAGCGCCAATTCCCAGAAGAGTACACAAAAAGCTTATTCCACATTACGGAAACATCGCCAAACTTGGATATTAACAGCGAGTACACTGCGTTTCCGGTTGAGAACAAAGAGTTGTTCAGCGAAGGGTTAACAACGATTGTGCCGATTATCGGAAGCGGCGAGCGTTTAGGAACGTTAGTGTTGGCTCGTTTATCTCAGCCGTTCTTAAATGATGACTTGATTCTTGCAGAGTACGGTGCAACGGTAGTAGGAATGGAAATTTTGCGTGAAAAAGCAGAGCAAATCGAAGAAGAAGCAAGAAGCAAAGCTGTGGTGCAAATGGCGATCAGCTCATTATCCTACAGTGAGCTAGAAGCGATCGAGCATATTTTTGAAGAGCTAAGCGGAAACGAAGGTTTATTAGTAGCAAGTAAAATTGCAGACCGCGTAGGCATTACACGTTCTGTCATTGTAAACGCTCTTCGCAAGCTTGAAAGTGCCGGTGTCATTGAATCCCGTTCTCTTGGTATGAAAGGGACGTATATTAAAGTATTGAATGATAAATTTTTGCTTGAATTAGAAAAGTTAAAAGCAAACTAATCAAATAAAGCTCTCCATCAGCGGAGAGCTTTATTTTATCTTGATTTATAAAAACAGTTCAAACTGGCAACAATAGATAAAGTACGAATGGAAGTGCTTCTATACAGTGAAACTTCCGGCGGCGGGGGATAAACCTCAGTGTCGGTTAGTTAGAGCGGGATGAAAATGTGAAAGTTTGTTCCTGTTGCATGATTTTCAGCTTGATTGTCGTATAGTGTTGTGGTATAGTAGTCAATGGTGTTAATACACACGTTCGCAGATTTAGGCGTTGGTGCTGCTTATGCAGTTTCGTTTGAAGATGAAGCGGACGGAGGAAAATAAAAACCATTCAGGAGGAACAAACATGTCAGTAATTTCTATGAAGCAATTGCTTGAAGCTGGTGTTCATTTCGGACATCAAACTCGCCGCTGGAACCCTAAAATGAAGCGTTACATCTTCACTGAGCGTAACGGAATCTATATCATTGACCTTCAAAAAACGGTTAAGAAAGTAGAAGAAGCTTACAACGTGATGAAGAACATCGCTGCTGAAGGCGGAAATATCCTATTCGTAGGTACAAAAAAACAAGCGCAAGATGCTATTAAAGAGGAAGCAATTCGTTCTGGTATGTACTATGTGAACCAACGTTGGTTAGGCGGTACATTAACAAACTTCCAAACAATTCAAAAGCGTATCAAGCGTTTAAAAGACATCGAAAGAATGAAAGAAGACGGTACATTCGATGTACTTCCTAAAAAAGAAGTTGTTCAGCTTTTAAAAGAATTAGAGCGTCTTGAAAAATTCTTAGGCGGAATTAAAGAAATGAAAGAACTTCCAGATGCTTTATTCGTAGTAGATCCTCGCAAAGAGCGTATCGCTGTTGCTGAAGCACGTAAATTAAACATCCCAATCATCGGTATCGTAGATACAAACTGTGATCCAGATGAAATCGATCATGTAATCCCAGCAAACGATGATGCAATTCGTGCTGTAAAACTTCTTACATCTAAAATGGCAGATGCGATCCTTGAAGCTAAGCAAGGAGAAGAGACTGTTACTGCGTAAGTAAGGTTGAAAGGTGATAAGGGGTAAAGCCT
>JBHGXS010000035.1:0-10261 GCA_041920565.1 Bacillus sp. (in: firmicutes)
GTATTTAAATCATTGGAATGATAAATATCGTAATTCTTTTTTAATCCGTTCCATACCATTTGGGTTGCGATATACCCTCTTACCCAAAAAACACGGAATTTTCTCCATGCTAATAACCCAAAAAGAAAAGCTGCTGCTAAAGTATAAACAGGAGCTTTCCACAACCCTAAAGCTACAATTAAAGCTGTAATTAACTTTGTAAAAACATTTCTTTTCGCAATGCGCAACATGCGATTAATGATTCCGAAAAACTTAATGCGATTATTCACACGAATAACGTTAAATCCTTCTTTTCGACGTTCTTTTTTGGGTAAATCCGCGTTTTTCCAGTCGTGAATCGCAATTAAATCCACTTCATATCCCGCTTCTGCAAGTGAAGAACATTCACGCAACACGCGGGCATCATTTGTGAAGTGGTTCCACACAAACATACATACTTTCTTTGACATCTTTCTCCTCCACTATATTGACTAAGGCTTCAATGTTGTTTTTCCAACGAAGATGTTGATATGCATAAAGATGACCATTATCTCCAAGCTGTTTTCGTAATTGTTCATCATCTGCAAGAACCAAAATATGTTGACATAACTCTTCAATAGTCCGAGCTTTTGACACCATGCCGCATCCGGCTTTTTCAATTACATCTTTTGCGTATCCATCTACATCGCCTACAATTGGCTTTCTCATGCACATGTAATCAATGATTTTTCCGGGTAACACCGTTTGAAACACTTCTTGTTCAACGAGACTTACATAAGCGATATCAGCAGCAGCAACTTCCTTGAGGGTTTCTCTTCTGGTTTTTGCATTGACCAATTCTACATTTGTCAGTTTATGTTCTTCAATGAAGCGCTCTACCTCATGCCTTCGAAAGCCATATCCGATAATTTTAAACTTGATATGGGAATACGACTGAAGCTGCTTGGCAACATCTAGTAATTTTACAATATCTTGCGCTAATCCAATATTTCCTGTATAAATGACAGTAATATGTTGATTCTCTGAAACGCACAACGGCGCATGCAATTCTTCTTCCGTTAAGGAATTGGGCATAAAAGAAATCTTTTGTTCCGCAACTCCTTTTGAAGCGATATAAGAAGCAAATCCTTCGCTGTTTATAATGATGTGATCTGCGGATTGGTATAATACTCGTTCTAATCCGTAGGCAAATCGAAGAACATACTTATTGGTAAACACTCCAACCCCAAGAAGGGATTCCGGCCAAAGATCCCGCACATCGAGCACTAACTTTGCCTTCATTCTTTTCTTGGCAAACAATCCGGCGATTCCCATAAAAATAGGAGGAGTGGAAACAAATACATAATCATATGTTTTATCCGTTCGAAAAATGGTTAAAATAAGCATAAAAGTTACTTCTAAATAAAGAAGAAGGCGATTCAAGATATTGCGTGTATATTTTCGAGTTCTAGGCTTGATTCGGATTACATCTTCTTCCAGCTCTTCTTCATCCCAAAAGGATGCCTCTTTATATAAATTTTTATTGGGATAACGCGGCTCAGATGTAAGTACAGCCACTTCGTATCCTTTACTCTTTAACTCCAAATAAATATTTTTGATACGGTTTGCTGCACTTCCGATTTCTGGATAAAAATTTTGAGCAATAATAAGAACTCGTTTCATAGCAATACCCTTTCCATCTTCTTTCCTCTAGCTTTGCACATCTCATTAAATATTAATTTAGAATTTATTACACAAATCTTACAAAGAATACATTATCATTAATACAATTGAAAATAAATATGTTACTGCTGGAAATAATTACAGTACATTGAGAATTACAATACAATAAGAACAATAAGCATACTCTTCATAGAAGGTAATTCACAAAACTCAATTTTACCACATTTTACTATATAAGGAAATGAATTATGAAAAATATCCTTGACCTAATGATTTGAGATTTCTTTAAAACCGGGGATATTTTTATTCCTTTTAATATAAACCTTTCACACATGAATAATCATACACAAGGTGAATAAATCTTACAACTATAATGTTGTTATAAAGTTCATAAAATTTAAGCAAATGGTTTAAGCAAGCTGTAACATTCCGGTCAGGAAAATGTTATGTTAAGAACATATTTTTCTTCTCACACATGACCTTCTTTCATTTATGAGATAAATAACATACGTAGGGAGAGTATAAAGCGATTATCTAGAAGAATAAATGCTGCCTTAGTATCTGAAGGTTACTTTTAGTGGAAACCATAATGGATGGTTGCATTTTTTGAAAAGATAACAGAAAGGTATTGCTCTTATACAAAAGCAGTAATTTCTGCACCGCTCTGTTTCTCCATTTAAAGTTTTATAGTGTCATCTTGTGCTACAGTACTTGCGTTTTCTAAATGGAGCGCTTATCTATTCTTATTTTCATATGTCTTGTGTAAATAAAAAGAAGCCGCCAATATATGAGCGGCTTCTTTTTCTACTTCCTTATTAATTATCAACAACCGTTTTATATCCACTTGGATGAGCCTGATGCCACTTCCAAGCAGATTCAATGATTTGTTCTAAAGAATATTGTGCTTTCCAGCCCAACTCTTTATAAATCTTTTCTGAAGATGCTACAAGCCAGGCCGGATCACCCGGACGGCGATCTGTATATACAATAGTAGCTTTCTTCCCAGTTACCCGCTCACACGTTTCAATAACTTCTTTTACAGAGAAGCCCCTTCCGTTTCCTAAGTTATATGTTGCGCTCGTTTTTTTACCCTTAAGCAGGCTTTCTAACGCAAGGATATGCGCATGTGCTAAATCTGTGACATGGATATAATCGCGAATGCAAGTTCCATCATGTGTCTCATAGTCTGTTCCAAACACAGAAATATGTTCACGTAATCCTAACAGGTGCTGCAGCACCAAAGGAATAAGGTGCGTTTCCGGAGTATGATCTTCTCCGATCTCCCCTCTTGTGTGTGCTCCAGCTGCATTGAAATAGCGGAGAATTATATAATTCATATCATAAGCTTCATTAAAATCACGGAGAATAGTTTCAATCATTAATTTTGATCGACCATATGGATTAATTGGATTGGTCGGAGTATCCTCCACAATCATGTCTGCATTAGGAATTCCGTATGTTGCTGCGGTAGAGGAGAAAATGAACTCTTTTATCCCGTATCGCAGCATCGCCTCCAACAAGGTTAATGTAGAAGCCACATTATTTTGATAATACTTCAATGGATTTACAACAGATTCTCCCACTAAGCTGTTAGCAGCGAAATGCATAACTGCTTCTATACTATAT
The DNA here is from genome assembly GCA_041920565.1 of Bacillus sp. (in: firmicutes). Classification (GTDB taxonomy): domain Bacteria; phylum Bacillota; class Bacilli; order Bacillales; family Bacillaceae_G; genus JAGHKQ01. The sequence continues at coordinate 3,268 of JBHGXS010000035.1, forward strand.
CTCGAAAACACCCGATCTAAATCAGCAAGGTTGCCTATATCCCCGTATTCAAACACAGCTTTTGGATCTACGCTTTCACGGTGACCTGTTGAAAGGTTGTCCATTACAACTACCCTATGTCCTCGTTCCAGCAGTTCTTTTACTGTATGACTGCCTATATAACCTGCACCACCAACAACTAATATCATGTTCCATCTCCCATTTATAAAAAATAAGCCTGAGAGCCATTGCACCAAGCTCTTGCTCTTTATTATATTTTTCCATCAACTGCAGAAAATTCCCCAAAAATGGTACATATTCAAAAATTTTATTCATTATACACTATCTTCCATAAAACTGGATACTCTTTTCTTAGGTTTATTGTTGAAAATATAAGGATGATTTCCTATTTGGCTTTACATGTAATGTTTCTTATATAAACTTTTATACACCACTTTTTGATTGTTTACGGTCTCCTTACAAGCCACAAAAGGACCCATTCCTCCGCGGAACAGGTCCCTCTGTTACAACTTCACAATATGTTCTTTTTCAATTCCCATCGCCGCAAATCGATTTTTCGTATCTAAAATCAGCTGCGCTTCTTGGGCGATTTCTTCATATGGAAACTCTTGATGAGCTGTAGCCAAGATCACTAAATCTGCGGAACGAATAAGCTGTGGATCATACGGGAACGTTTTGTAGTGGACATCTTTATACGTAAACTCCTCCACGTATGGGTCCACCACATACGTTCCTTTTGTCTTAAATACCAATCGTTCGATTAACGGCAATACCGGACTTTCCCGCACATCGTTAATATCTTCTTTATAGGAAGCGCCCAGCACGACGATCTTCGCATCCTTTAACAAAATTCCTTTTTCGTTTAACAGCTCAATGACACGATAATACGTGTAATGCGTCATCTGGTCGTTCAGCTCGCCCGCCAGTTCAATCATCTTCGCACGTTCTCCGTACTCTTTCGCTTTGTACGTTAAATAGTATGGGTCCACCGGAATACAATGACCTCCGACCCCGATTCCCGGTGTGAACTTCATAAATCCATACGGCTTTGTCGCAGATGCTTCAATCGTCTCCCACACATCAATGTCCATCTGATGGCACAAACGGGCGATCTCATTCACAAACCCGATGTTCACCCAGCGGAAGCTGTTTTCAAACACCTTGGACATTTCCGCCACGCGTACGTTGGAGACAGGATACGCAGTGTCTCCGATAAAGGCCGCAGCCGCTTCCGTACAAGCTTCCGTTATGCCGCCGACCACTTTTGGCGTATTATGCAAGCTGTAACGCTCGTTGCCCGGGTCCACACGTTCCGGCGAATACGCCACGAATACATCTTTCCCGATGACATAGCCTTTTTCCTGGAGCGGCGGCACCACATACTCCTCTGTCGTTCCCGGATACGTGGTGCTTTCCAAAATGACAAGCGCTCCTCGTTTGGCATACATCGCCACCGTTTGACTCGCACTTGCCACAAACGAGAGATCCGGTTCCTTGTATTCATTGATTGGAGTTGGCACACAGATGATAACAATGTCCATGTCCACGATTTGAGATAAATCTGTTGTCGCATGCAATCTTCCTGTTTGCAGCGCATGTCGAAGATCTTCTTCTGTCACATCTTCAATATAAGATACTCCGTTTTGAATCATCTCTACTTTTTCTAGAGATAAATCAAAGCCGGTCACATCATACCCTCTCATCACATGATAATGGGCTGTCGGCAAGCCGACATAGCCAAGACCGATGATGCCGACCTTCGCAGTTTTTGTTTCAATTTTATTTAATAGCTCTTTCTGTGAAACTAACACTGTCGTCATTCTCTGTTCCTCCTCTATCTATCGTGTTCCCCAACCGGTGGATTTAATGGTGGCCAATGCATAAATACGAAGCGGGAACAATAACCCTAAATGAACGAGACCGTATAACGGCGCACATAAAAACACCAACGGCCGCTTTAAAATGTAATACACATTTCGCGCATACGCCGAAAGCGACAGATACGCAAAATAATACACCAACATCACATATCCGAAGGTTGCCGATTTCATTACGATGGCCACGATAATGACTACTCCAAACAATAACCACAAGGACATTTCCAACAATACCCAAACCAACGTTTTTGGCTTCTTGAATCCAATTTGAAGCGCAATTAAGCTCTCACGGAAAAACGATTTATTCCAGCGGATTTGCTGTTTAATGAATTGGCGTAATGTGTTCGGCACATCCGTATCACAACGGGCCGTGGACTGATACAATGTCTTTCCTCGTAAAATCGCATAGTTTGTTAAACAACGATCATCGCCGTACTGAACCTGTTCCCCTAAGAACGTTTGATTTCCATAGTCGTCCAGGTTTTCAATAATGACCTCTCTCCGATAACAGCTGATCGGACCGGAACATACTAACACATTTCCTGTCACGGACTGTGCCGCACGTTCCACACGAAAGGCGTTGTCATATCGCATATCCAACAGTTTCGTTAACCAAGACTCATCCCGATTGCGGGCATTGATGTGACCCGTAACCGCCATAACCTCAGGATCATTGAACGGCCGAAGCAGCTCCCGCACCGCATCCGGATGCACATACCCGTCAGAATCGACTGTAAAAATAATATCCCCGGTACATTGCTCGAACGCCCAAATCTGCGCATGGCGCTTTCCTTGGTTTTTCTCTAATCGATGCACCACCAGCTTAGTAGGGTGCCCTAACTTGTCCCATTTCTCTTTATATCGAACGATCGCTTCATATCCGCTCACATCTTTACTTCCATCATCCACGAAGAACACCTCATGAATCGGATAATCTTGCGCGAGTATACTTTGTAATGTTTTCAACACGGCAGCCGGCCGTTCATTATACGAAGGAATCACAACCGAAACCTTTAAATCAGGCGGTTCCTGAGTAATCGGACGATACCAAAATGACAGAAGCATCTTCCCAAGCAAATAACTCACCATGATGGAACCATAGATCCCAAAGTAAAAGTGAACGCCTCCCTTTGCCTTATAGCTCACAAATGCCAGAGCGGTCACAAACAAGAAAAATAACAAAATAATCGCAATACGCTGAAACCATGACTCTGTTTTCATCTGTCCTCTCCTTTCCGCTCTTGCGTGCAGGAAACAAAAATAGGGGGAATCGGAATAATAGTGGCTGCAGTTTTTTAAAAACAAAATTGATGTATTGAAATATCGTTATTCCCCTATTTTTCAATTTCCGCCTACTCAAATGCCAACTCCAATCGCTTGGTTTTTTTGGCACACGTACTATCTTACAGACGGAATTGTCTGATAACCATAAAAGGAACGTGACAAAGCTTACAAGTTTGTAATAGAGGTTACAACGGAAATAAGAACGTAACACAGGGAAAAACAGGAGTATATTACAAAGGGCGTTATATTATGAAAATAAAATCGGTACTGTGATGGAGAGGGTTCCGAAGGTTCAGAAAGAAAATTTCAGAGAAGAAACATTATATTTGGAGCTAATTTGCTAAGAAACAATAGAGTAATAGGTTTGTAAAGAATGTAAGAGGATTTAAAAAGTTCGAGGATGAGGATATACGAATGACTATATATAAGGAAGAAACACGAAAAGTCCAACACCTTTTTTATTGGGAAAGCCCATTTCTTTGTTATGCACTTATTAAATAATAAAAAATGCAATTTCCCATTTTCTCTAGAAGAAAATTGCATTTTCGACTAAAGAAAATGCAATTCTCGGACCCTAAATCACGAATTTTAGCGATTTGTCCACAACCTCCATATCCGATACACTGCAAGTAAGTTTTCCAATTTTAAAACATAGGAGACAAAAATATGGATATTAACAAACTAAATGTCAAACAGTTTTCCAATCTTGAGTTAAGGGCAAGTGAGCATGCAGACGCTGTCCTTATCATTAAAGGAGAGGATGGAGAAACAGTCGCGACAGGACTTATTTATGAAACAGGAGATGGAGGGTATCTCGTTATTTTAATCCACTTGGAAGAGGACGGTTTTATGGTTTTATGTTTTCTGAACTTACTCCTATATCCTTTCCGACAGCACTTGAAATGTTCTTTTTCCTGTCACAGCTTCCTCAATTGCCCGAACTCGATATGTTAGCCTTCTTCCCAAAACCGATTACTCTTTCCATAAGATTAACAGAGTCATCATCAAAATGACGAAATCAGTGTAACAGGGTTCTTAGCTCATTTAAGAGGAGAAAAACAAAAACATTTGAAGCAGCATGATATTATATTATAAATTGTAAGAATATGTATAGGTCGACTTATCATTCATATAAGTAATTAAAACGAACTCATAAGCAATAAAGTTCCCTAGCCTTCCAGTAAATGATTACTCTGGACTAGGGAATTTTATTATATGTGACACCCTTCCAGAATTGTTTCCATATGCACATACAAAACTTACAAAAATTACATATGAAACTTTTTAACAATATAGTAAAATGATGTTATATACTGATATAACTATTATTTTTGAGTGTTTATGTAATAAAACAACGGAGGTTTGTATGAAGAAGAAAAGGAAAGTTGGCAAAATTATTGGCTATAGTTTATTAGCATTACTTATTATTCTTGCAGCTGGTGGCGCGTACGCCTATAAACAGCTGCAGCCTGAAAACCACTTTAAAACTGTACCTGTCGTAGGCGGGGGCTCTTCTAAAAAATCAGATAGTAGTTCAGACACAAAAGTACAAAACAGTGTCTTCAATGTTCTATTAATCGGCTCTGACGAACGAAAAGGGCAAAATATCGGCCACTCTGACTCTATGATCATTGTCCATGTAGATTTAAATAAAAAGGAATATCAAGCCATGAGCATTCCACGTGACACACGTGTACACCTTGACGGCTATGGTTACACAAAACTAACAAGCGTACAATATATTAAACAAGCTACAGAAGGCCGGCAAAAGGGTGTAGAAGCCGCGATACAAGCAATTACCGAATTAACAGGAATTCCTATCAACTACTACGTAGAAACAAACTATCAAGGATTACAAGGAATGGTTGATGCATTAGGCGGCATCAAGATGAATGTACCGTTTGATGTGAAATTGACTCACCCTTGGTATCCAGAAAATAAAAATAAGGTAATAAATAAAGGCGTACATGAAGTAGATGGCAAAATGGTTACAGAGCTTGTTCATGAACGCTATTCTCTAAAAAATGGGGAATATGATCGTCAAAGATTACAGGAAGAAGCATTAGTAGGGATTGCGAAAAAAGCATTGAAACCTTCTAATGTGACAAAATTACCTGGGTTTGTAAAACAAATCCCAAACTTCTTGATTGCATCTAACATGACTACATCAGACATGTTAAGCTTAGGTCTAGCTGTAAAGGATTTTGATCCAGCGAAGCAACTGCAATATCATCAGATTGGCGGAGAGTGGAAGACAATGTATGATGATATTTTAAAAAATAACAATACTCAATTAGTGATTGATAAAGCGCAAATGGAGCAATTGGTTTCCCAGTACTTCACTAACTAATCATCTAGACAATACAAAAGGCGGGCATCCAGTATGGACACCTGCCTTTTTGTTATTGCACCGTCAACAACGGTTTTAATAATTACTGAGCAGGATAAGAATATACTTTATACTCAAATAAAGCTTCCCACGGATGTGAGGAGCCTGCCTGCAAGTTATAAAAATAAATATGATAAAAGCATATTTATTTTGCGATAAAGTAATTGATTAAATAGTTCCCCCAAAGCTTATACCCTTGTTCATTCGGAAACCCAATTTCCTTTGTTAAATACGACTTGATTTCTTCTGTATCCGGATTTGGCCATGCGCTCCAATGATCCAGATATGTATAAGCATTGATACTCGCAAATTGTTTGAGGGCCTCCACTGCCTTAGGGTAATTTTTAGCTTTATAAATCGGATTGGATGGCTGCAGCAAAACTGTACAGTCACTTGGCTCTTTAATGAAGTTTAAAATGGCCTCTGTATTCTGCATGGATGTTAAATTTCCATTCTCTTGGTTATCCGTAAGAAGAGGAACCTCAAAAAGAAGAACATCCGGCTTAGCTGCTATCATTTCATTATAACGCTGATTAGCCAGCATATCTTGCGTACTTTCCTCTTCCCAATACAACACAGTCACTTTCCATATATGCTTTCCATATTCCTTATCAAGCTGCTTCTTAAGCTGTGCCGGCCAACCTTTCGCCTGGGATGCCTCGTCCCCTGCAATCACTAAATAAACTGGATTTTCCTTTGAAGCTGTATGCAACTTCTCTTGAACCTCTTGTGGCAAATTCTTCGTGTAAGCCAAATTAACAGAAGAACTTCCGGCATTCCTAGCTTCTGTCTTTTGTTCCGCTGCAACATCGGTGGCTTTTGCTATTTTATGATTCCAATACATTTTTCCAACAACCATTATTACAAGAAAAGCCATAGCCATCATCAATACACCCAGCTTTTTCATACTCTTTCACCTTCCCTTTCCATTACAAAAAAAAGCGGACAGACTCCTTCCATCGAAGATAGCCTGTCCGCCTATGTGAAGAAGAATGCCCAGAGTTATCTTAGTATACAATGATTCTATTATATTGCTGTAACCTATGGCAACCGACAAAAAATGAAATTTACTGTGCAGATAATCCTAAATGTGTATTTGGCAACTATATATAACTGACTTTCTTTTTCGACATACAGCTTAGTTTAGCCCAAGCCGGCGGAGCCCGGCTTGGGGCATCTGAGCAATTTCTGACAAAAAGGCCCCTACCGCTTCTTCGATGGAGGCTTTTGTTGGATGAAACACGTTGGCGATGACTTGTTGCTTCAGCCACTTCCACAACCGTTCGATGGGATTAGGGTTGGAAGAATACGGCGGAAGATACATCAACAGAATTCGGCCTGCGTTCTGGCGCAAGAATCCCTGCACCTTTTCACTGCGGTGGATCCGAGCATTGTCGGTCACCATGACGACAAACTTTCCTTCATATTCCTTTAGTACGAACTC
>JBHGXS010000037.1:0-11046 GCA_041920565.1 Bacillus sp. (in: firmicutes)
TCTAAAGACATGTCGCGTATATCCGTTCCTCCTATTGTAATGCTGCCTTCAAAATGATCAAATTCCCGAATCAATGTTTTTAAAATGGTTGTTTTCCCTGCACCTGTCCGCCCGACAATGCCGAGCGTTTCTCCCTTCCGAATAGTAAAACGAATATTCTGTAAATTCACAACCTCATTTTGATTGTAAGAAAATCTCTCTAAGTTGAATTCAATATCTCCGGTCGGCACGTCCTGTTTAATCCCGTCTTTATCATATACATCAGACGGAATTGCCAACAGCTTGTTTACGCGATCATAAGAAGCCCTTCCGCGTTCTAAGATATTGAACAGCCAGCCAAACGCCAGCATCGGCCATACAAGCGTTCCGAGATAGGTTGTAAAAGAAATCAGCTGCCCGATTGTAAGCTCTTTGTCAATGACTAAAACGGAACCGTACGATACGGCAATCAAAAAGGAGAAGCCAACAATTAATGAAATGGTAGGATCGAATAAGGAGTCAATACGCGCGACCCGAACGTTTTTTTCCACCACTTCCTCTGATTTTTCACGGAACGAAGCCAGATCTTCTTTTTCTTGCCCAAAGGAACGAATGACTTTAATGCCGCTCATGCTTTCTTGCACCTTGTCGTTAATTTCCGAAAAGGCTTGCTGGGCATGGTGGAATCGTTTATGCAATAATGTACCGTAATACTTCGTGCTTAATGCCATAATCGGCATTGGCAGCAGGCTGACAATCGTCAGCTTTAAACTGATTGTAGAAGCCATCGTCAGCAAAACAAAGCCTCCGACCGCAAGAGAATCTACAAGTGTTAACACCCCGGCTCCTGCCGTTTGCTGAATGGCTTGAATATCGTTTGTTGCATGAGCCATTAAATCTCCTGTTCGATGCTTTTGATAAAAAGACGGACTCATTTTTGTAAAATGCTCATATAATCGGTACCGCAGCTGACGCGCCAGCTTTAACGAAGAACCGAAAATCATGATGCGCCATACATATCGCAGTCCATACATCGTCACACCGACTGCCGCCAAAATACATACCCACTTCCCTAACGAAGCAGCGGTTATCTTCCCTTCTCCAATTTCGTCAACAACAATTCCAATTACTTTTGGCGGAACGAGTTCAAGCAGCGCTACTGCCATTAGAAGCAAAATTCCTGCAATGTATGACTTCTTTTCTTGTTTGAAAAACCATGCTAAATCAAAAAAAACTTTCATCTCATCCCCCCTTAATATTACAGACGATGGTTTCAGTGTAACAAATTACCAAAAAATTTTAAAGATTTACATTCTAAAAACATATTGACATTAACATTTTTGAAATAAAGAAAACTTGGCTTGCCCCTCTGGTATGCAGGTGATTGCCAAGTTCCTTGGTTAGACTTGCTTTTTTTCATGCGATGCAATTCGAAGTGCTCCTTGTGCACTTAAGGGGAAAAAAGTATGGTACAATTTTTCATTTATACTTTCTGCCCCCTTCAAAAAAGCTATTAACGACTTATTGTGTTAATAGCTCATGTTTTTTATACGAAAAGGCACTCCGAGGAGTGCCTGTCCAATGTCATTTCATTTGTTTGTTCATCGCTTGCATCATTTGATTGATTTTCTTTTGAGACGGTTTTTGTCCCATTTGCATCATCATCATTTTTAACATTTGCTCATTGATCGGCGGATTTTTCTTTAAATAGTTCATCATATATTGACGTGCGATGAAAAATCCTAGTTCTACACCGGCAATTAACGCCAATACGCCCACTAGAATGACTACCCACATAGACATAACTTTTCCTCCTTCATGTTGTCTACAGTACAGTGTACTAAAACCTTTTCAAGAAAACAAGATGAATTAGAGAAATTTTCCGCTTTACACATATTTTCTTTCTTGTTTGATGGGGTTCAGCCAGCCGTACCGGTTTGTCTCATAATCCATTGCTAAAAACGTCGCTTCTTCCCTTCTTAGTATTTCAAAAAATGTCGTTTCTACTTCAAAGCTTTTGTTTGTTTCAATACGGGCATATTGCGATTTAATCGTCAAAGTTCCGAATTCCTCCGATGCCGGAATGCGAATGATATGGACAGCATGTTCTTGTATATAATACGGATCGTTTTTTAATTTTTGTTCTACGCGGTGATTTAATTTTAACGTCTGCAACGGCTTTGTGATGAACTTGATTTGCTTGTAGAGGATTTTCTTTTCATTAAGCGAACGGGAGCAAGCAAATCGCCAAAACAAATCAAACAGCATAGCTTCTCTTCCAAAATACTCTTTTGCAATATCACTGTCGATCAAATACAAGTGATACGTTCTCACTTTCAGTCCCTCCTCGCCTTAGACAACCTTTCCTCCCATTATATAGAAGAACATTCAAAATGATTGTCTTACTATGTTGCAAGGAAGCACTTATTCTGTCGAAAACGCGATTTTCCATAAAAAACTCTTGACTAACTGTCACTTTGGCGCATTTGATGTATAAAGAAAACTTGGCTTGCCCCTCTGATATGCAGGCGATTGCCCAGTTCCTTGGTTAGACTTGCTTTTTCTTCGTGCGATGTAATGATTTGCAGTGTTCCTTGTACCCTTAAGGCGGAAAAAAGTATAATAATAATTTTTTGGATTTATGTTTCCCCAAAAAAAATCTCTCCCGGAAAAGGAGAGATTTTTTTCATGTATTTATTTTTGAAGAAGAGCTTTTACTTTCGCCACTACGTTATCTACCGTAAAGCCGTACTCTTCCATAATTTTTTCACCCGGAGCTGAAGCACCGAATGTATCGATACCTAATACATCGCCTTCAAATCCTACATAACGATGCCAGCCGAACGTTGCACCCATTTCAATTGCAAGACGCTTTGTTACCGCTTTTGGAAGTACAGATTCTTTATACTCTGCAGATTGGGCTTCAAATAAATCTACAGAAGGCATGCTCACGACAGAAACGTCAATGCCTTGATTTGCAAGAGCTTGTTGAGCTTCCACAGCCAACCCTACTTCTGAACCGGTCGCTATTAAAATTGCATCCGCAGTCTCTTTTTTGCTTGGAGACACGATATATGCACCTTTAGATACTTTTTCGTACGTGTTTTCTTTCGCACCCTCTAATGTAGGCAGGTTTTGACGGGACAATACCAATGCAGTCGGTTTATCTGTTGATTCCAATGCGATTTTCCACGCTGCTACAGACTCGTTTGCATCCGCAGGACGAATAAGCGATAAGCCAGGCATTGCGCGTAAAGAAGCTAAATGCTCAATCGGCTCATGCGTTGGACCGTCTTCTCCCACCGCAATACTGTCATGCGTTAACACATATGTTACCGGAAGCTTCATAAGAGCCGCAAGACGAATTGCCGGACGCAAGTAATCAGAGAATACGAAGAACGTGCCGCCGTATGTTTTTAATCCGCCGTGCAATGCAATCCCGTTCATCGCTGCACCCATGGCAAATTCACGAACACCGTACCAAATGTTTTTACCGCTGTAATCGTCACGAGTGAAGTCTTTTTCTTTGTTCATATATGTTTTGTTGGATCCTGCAAGGTCTGCAGATCCGCCAAAGAAAAACGGAACGGCCTCTGCAATCGCATTGATTACCTCTCCGGAAGAATTACGTGTTGCCACCATTTTACCAACTTCGTATTGCGGAAGGTTGCTGTCCCATCCTTCAGGAAGTTTTCCTTCGATTGCATCTTTTAATTCTTGCGCCAGCTGCGGATAGCGCTCAGAATATTCTTCAAACATTGCGTTCCATTCTGTTTCTTTCTTTTCTCCTGCTTCTTTCACTACTGCTTTAAAGTGCTCGTACACTTCAGCAGGCACGTGGAAGTCAGGCTCATAATCCCAAGTGTAAGCCGCTTTTGTAAGCTTTGTTTCTTCTTTTCCTAGCGGAGAACCGTGAGATGCAGAGCTGCCTGCTTTATTTGGAGAACCAAAGCCGATTGTTGTTTTAATTTCAATCAAAGTCGGATGAGTTTCATCCGCTTTTGCTTCTTCAATCGCTTTTGCAATTTCTTCGATGTTGTTGCCGTCTTCCACACGGATTACTTGCCATCCGTATGCTTTGTAACGATCTTCTACACTTTCAGAGAAGGAACGATGCAGATCACCATCTAAAGAAATATCGTTAGAATCGTAAAGAACGATTAAACGTCCCAATTGCAAGTGCCCTGCTAAAGAAGAAGCTTCTGCCGAAACACCTTCCATCAAGTCGCCGTCGCCGCAAATAACATATGTATAATGATCAACCAAGTTATATGAATCGCGGTTATATTTCGCTGCCAAATGTCTTTCTGCCATCGCCATGCCGACAGCCGTTGCAATTCCTTGTCCTAAAGGACCGGTTGTAGCTTCTACACCAGGAGTGTGACCATACTCCGGATGGCCTGGAGTTCTGCTTCCCCATTGACGGAAGTTTTGAATGTCATCCATTGTGACATCATAACCGGAAAGATGGAGCAAGCTGTAAAGCAGCATGGATCCGTGACCTGCTGATAAAACGAAACGGTCGCGGTTGAACCATTTCGGGTTGCTAGGGTTATGGTTCATGAACTTAGTCCATAGTGTATATGCCATTGGAGCTGCTCCCATCGGCATGCCCGGATGACCGGAATTTGCTTTTTCGATCGCATCAATAGATAAGGTGCGAATCGTGTTGATCGCAAGATTTTCGATAGAATGTGACATAAGTTTCTTCCTTTCTCTATAAATTGCCAACGCATTTATACATTATATATCACTTATAGGATTATACAACAGTTCCGAAAATATTTGTTGTACAGGATATTCTTTTTTGTGAAGATTTTCATAATATTGAATGACAAAAAGGAGATATGACATTCACATCCCCTTGTATCTAAATATATTAATTCAATTTAGCGCGGTACGCTTTTTTCAATTCTTTCAGCTTAGACGGCGTAATGTCGTTTCCTTTAGCGTCAACAATCGTTACTGATTGCAGCTGATTTAACATGCCTTGGCGAAAAACTTGCAAATATTCTTGACGTAATGCTTGCTGCTCTTGCTTTTCTGCATCCGTTAGTCCGACTGTTTTTGCCTTTTGCGCCAAGCTGTTAATGCGATCAAGTTTTTCTTGTGATAGCATTTGGCATTCTCCTTTTTTATGAAATCTCATTCATCATACAACAGTCATCTCGCATTATCAAGTAATATCCTTTTCCTGTTTCATGTGTTCTACGTAACGGCGGTGAACCGTTGCTTTTGACACGTCATACCCGAAGCCGCGCAAGGTTGCCGCAATTTCTTCGAACGTCAGTTCATTTTTTCTGAGCCGCACAATTTCTTCAATCGGCACTTCTTTTTTATCACGTCCGCTGTTGATATGGCGGTTTTTTAAATTCTTCTCCGGCCGAAATCCTCTTTCTACCGCTCTTCTCATGCCGCGGCGTATTTTCATGTTATGTATTTTCCGTTGGTACTCCTCCACAATTCCGATAATATCAAGAACCATGGAATCGGCATCCGACAGCTGCAGCTCGCCGTTGTGTGCATGTGTATATACCTTCACCCCTTCTTTTTGAATACAGTGCATCAAAGCAATTTTGGCATTTCCGCGACCCAACCGTGTTTCATCTTGAATAAGAAGAACATCAATGTTCTCTTCTTTTATTGTATCAAGAACTTCCAAAATACCGTCACGCTCGATATCATATCCGCTTGCCTGTTCTTCGACTACTTTGATGACGTTCATGTTGTAACGATCGGCAAGCCGAAGCAACTCTTCCTTTTGACGAGCGAGCGAAGTTTCCTGCGCTTCTTTTTTCGTGCTTACACGTGCATATAGAATTGCATTCATAGTATGAACCCCTTAGTTTATACAATTTTACTGGTAATTATACCATATTTCTCCCGATTTCGAACTTATGTTTGTAGTTTTTTTACAAATCTGTTATACTAAAAGTAAATCTATGGATAACGAGGTGTAAGACGATGGAGAAACTGTCCAAAAGGCAGCAGGATATACTAAACTTTATTAAGCAAAAAGTAAATGAAAAAGGCTATCCGCCTTCCGTTCGAGAAATCGGAGAAGCTGTCGGTCTTGCTTCCAGTTCCACTGTTCATGGTCATTTAGCTCGTTTAGAAGATAAAGGCTTCATTCGCCGTGACCCAACGAAGCCTCGCGCCATCGAGATTTTAGGCCAAGACGAAGTTGCTGCTAAGCCTGTTGTACATGTACCGATTGTCGGTAAGGTTACTGCCGGTCCGCCGATTAGTGCCATCGAAAATATTGAAGATCATTTTCCATTACCAGCTAACCTCGTTTCAGATACGGAGAATGTCTTTATGTTAAAAATCGTTGGTGACAGTATGATTGAAGCTGGAATTTTAGACGGGGACCTTGTCGTCGTTCGTCAGCAGCAGTCCGCTCATAACGGTGAAATCGTAGTTGCCATGACAGAAGAAAATGAAGCAACGGTAAAACGTTTCTTTAAGGAAAAAGATCATGTCCGCCTGCAGCCTGAAAATTCTAGCTTAGAGCCAATTATTCTTCAGCAAGTTACCATCATTGGAAAAGTAATCGGCGTCTATCGGAATATCCATTAACAAAAGCTCTTGCCGCGCGGCAAGAGCTTTTGTTTTACAATAACGTATATAAAGAAAAAAGACCGAATGCCAATACAATTACACCGGAAACCTTGTTCACCCATATGAGGCTTTTGTTGGTGAAGCGTGCTTGAAATAAACTGACTCCAAAGCTTAACGACAGCCACCAAAAGGCCGAGCCGAGAAACACTCCTAGTACCATCCATAGTGCCGAAATAATATCAAAGGCTGATTTGCCTAATCCGATTCCGGAAAAAACGCCCATAAAAAACAGAATGGTCATCGGATTTGTAACAGTCAGGAACAAAACCGATGTGTAAGAGCTCAGCAATCCCTCTCCCTTAACATTTGCGGCTTTATCAGCAGGCCGGGAGAGAAATGTTTGCACGCCCAAATAGCATAAAAATACTCCTCCTACGATCTGCAGCCACCATTTTTGACTCAATAAAAAACTGGTGATAGCGGTTAACCCGAATGCCGCGATACACCCATACACCGCATCCGCCGTAGCAGCTCCCAATCCGGATACAAAACCGTGTAATCTTCCTTTCGCTAACGTCCGGTTCATGCATAAAATCCCTATCGGTCCCACGGGGGCCGCCACGGAAAAGCCGATAATCAGACCTTTTAGTAAATAAGACAATTCCATACTATCTTCCTCTTTACGGTTTTTTTATTAGTATAATTCATGCATCAATCTCTTTCATAGCCCTATTTTTTAAGGTTCACAAAAAGACCAGTTAAATAACTGGTCCCGCTCCTTGTTGATGTTATATTTGATTGGGAAGTAACAATAAAAGCTTTTTATCTCTCTACTTGCATTTCCATAAGGATTTTTCCAGTTAAAACATTTTTATGCTTTATTTTAAAACCGATTCTTTCATATAAACGAAATGCTTTTTCGTTTTTTCTATCTACTGTCAGTTGAGCCTTATAGATTCCTTTCTCTTTCATAAACAATTTGATCGGTTCAATTGCAGCTGTTACCATTCCTTTATCTCTGTACGCCTCTTCAATAACGCAAATATCAATGTAAACCATCTCTTTTTCATACGACCAGCTAATAAATCCCATCGGTATTCCTTGTGCAGTTTCAAATAGAAATATTTCAGAACCCGGCTTCAATGATTGAACAATTTTTTCTTCTGTTGTCGTTGAAGGATAACCCAAGCTAGTCAAATTCCTTTTTATAAGATTCACTATATACGCATCATCTTGTTTGGACGACCTTTTTCTTAAAAAAAACTGTTGACCTACAGCATGCTGCTCCATCAAAAGCTTCACTTCTCCCATCGCCGTTAAATTCCGGAGCATTACCTGCCATCAAAAAGCAGTGTTTTCTATAATATATAACTCTATAAATGTAAAACCATTAATTGCGTGTCTCATAATCATTTTTATAGTATGAAAAACCAGTTATTGTGATATGGACAAATCTGCTGAATCATTTGCCTATTTTTACATGTTTTTTCCTCAGTACACCTTTGTTTTTACATTAGTTAAGCCGAATTTCGAAAGAATTAATCCAATTCCATCGATAATCTATCCGATTCCCCTTTTATCAAGGTATTTCAATCTCTTTTTTTATTAATAAATGCTCATGTATCAATCACGTTCCCATTGGAACATATTTCTTCCTGCGACGAATGCGTTAGCCGAAAAAAGCATTATTCTCTAAGTTCACCTCTTTACAATCCCCCTACATACTTCCATATAGCAAGGCAATAATAACATTGGTGTCTTTCACTATTTGACACCGAAGCATTCACACCTACTAACTTCGTTGCGGAAGGAAATTACTATGAATACTCGTGAAGGCTTAATTCCTACTGCATTAGGTACAGCTGTAACAGCTGCTGGTTATGCACTGAAACAAAAACGGGGTTCGAATAAGATGGTTGCAAATACGGTATTCGGATTCGGTTCAGCCCACGTTGTTTTAGGTGTAATTGATCTTATTGAACATCGTCGTTAGCAGGAAAGGCGAGCGCAGAGTTGCGCTCGCCTTCTTTGAATGAATCATAAAAAATGTGAAAGAAAAACATTCATGCTACAAAATGAATCAGGACTCAATATGTCAATTCGAGGAGTATATGTCCGATGTTTTGGAGCAATGATTCTTTTCATTTTTTGCGGGTGAAATGTGGGCATCGGTGACCCTCTTACGTAATGGCGATTTGCCCACAACATAAAAAGCCTTAACACAAGTAGTGCCAAGGCTTTTCATTCTTAATAAATGCTCATATATTGATCGCGTTCCCATTGATGAACTTGCGTACGGAACATATCCCACTCGATCTCTTTCGCTTCGATGAAGTGCTCCAATAAGTGAGTTCCCAATGCGTCGCAAATAATTTCGTCGGATTTTAAGTTGTCTAATGCGTGAGCCAATGTAGCCGGTAAATCCACGATACCTGCTCTTTCACGCTCTTCTTTTGTCATCACGTAGATGTTGCGGTCAACAGGAGCCGGAGCTGCTAATTTATTTTTCACACCGTCAAGACCAGCTGCAAGCAATACCGCCATCGCTAAGTATGGGTTAGCTGCAGGGTCTACGCTGCGCACTTCCACGCGTGTGCTTAAGCCGCGAGACGCAGGGATACGGATTAACGGGCTGCGGTTTCGAGCAGACCAAGCAACGTAGCAAGGTGCTTCATATCCAGGAACAAGGCGTTTATAGGAGTTTACCGTCGGGTTTGTCACCGCTGTAAAGTTTGGTGCATGCTTTAAGATACCTGCGATAAAATGGCGAGCCGTATCGCTTAATTGTAAGTCTCCGTTCGGATCATAAAACACGTTCTCGTTGCCTCGGAACAAGGATAAGTTACAGTGCATTCCGGATCCGTTTACTCCGAATAATGGTTTCGGCATGAACGTTGCATGCAAACCGTGCTTACGAGCAATTGTTTTTACGACAAGCTTAAATGTTTGAATGTCATCACACGCTTTAATTGCATCTGCATATTTAAAGTCGATTTCGTGCTGGCCAGGAGCTACCTCATGGTGAGATGCTTCGATTTCAAAGCCCATTTCTTCCAATTCAAGCACGATATCGCGGCGGCAGTTTTCTCCTAAATCTGTCGGAGCAAGGTCAAAGTATCCGCCGTTATCATTCAATTCTAAAGTCGGATTGCCTTTTTCATCCACTTTAAATAAAAAGAATTCTGGTTCCGGTCCGAGATTGAAGGACGTGAACCCAAGCGCTTCCATCTCTTTTAAAATGCGTTTTAAATTGTTGCGAGGGTCACCCTCAAACGGCGTTCCATCCGGATTGTAAATATCGCAAATTAAGCGGGCTACTTTTCCTTTTTCTGCAGTCCACGGGAAGATTACCCAAGTATCTAAATCCGGGTATAAATACATATCAGACTCTTCAATGCGCACAAAACCTTCAATGGAAGATCCGTCAAACATCATCTTGTTATCAAGAGCCTTTTCTAATTGACTTACCGGGATTTCCACATTTTTGATAATTCCTAAAAGGTCTGTGAATTGCAAACGGATGTACTTCACGTTTTCTTCTTGCGCCATGCGGAAAATATCATCTTTTGTATACTTTGCCATTGTCCAGTTCCTCCCAATCCGTGATTGACATTTATATTGATTTAATAAAACACCTGAAGCATCAGTGAAAAAACCTTGACATATCCCCTTGTCTTAGCGATGTGCGGTTAAAGCGGCCGGCTTGATAAAGCTCTTCGCGCAGCATCTTGCGGAGTTCAGCATCGGAAAGCTGCGGCTTCGGTTTTTCCTCTTTCTTTTCGACGAAGCTCTCTTCTCCCCTGTCCTTCATCTGCAGCACTTGCTTAATTCCGGCGAGGTTGAGACCTTGTTCGATCAAATCCTTAATTTCTAACAGCCGATCCACATCGTTGAATGAGAACAATCTGCGATTTCCTTCCGTGCGAGCGGGAGAAATCAATCCATGTTCTTCATAATATCGAATTTGCCGAGCAGACAACTGAGTCAAGGAGATGACGATCCCTATTGGGAATAACGGAGTTGAACGTCTTTCGATGTTACTCAAGTCAGTTCCTCCTTTTTGTTAACATGGTTTTATTTTATATTATGTTATGTAAAGCGTCAACAAATGTAAGGTTATCTCACATAATTTTTGTAAAAAATTTAGAATACTTTTACTTGTCCGCTCTTTTTTATCATGTTTGAGCGAGAAGACTCTCACTTCCAGGTGCGAACGCGAGTAAGTGGGGGAGGTTCATCGTATGATTTGTATGGAATTGTATAACCGCCTATCCCTAAAGATTTTTTACATGAAAAGAAAAGACTGCACATGCAGTCTTTACGAATGAGAAACACTTTCTATTTTGAGCAATCCTTTTTCGATCAATGCATCAATGGCGGAGCAAATGGCAATTTTCACATGGGAATAGGTGAGCCCGCCTTGCACATATGCAACATACGGAGGACGAATCGGACCGTCTGCCGATAATTCAATGCTTGCGCCTTGAATGAACGTTCCTGCCGCCA
>JBHGXS010000039.1:0-53356 GCA_041920565.1 Bacillus sp. (in: firmicutes)
CCCTCAAGATGAGATTTCCCATAGCGTCAAGCTAGTAAGATCCCTGAAAGATGATCAGGTTGATAGGTCCGAGGTGGAAGTGCGGTGACGCATGGAGCTGACGGATACTAATCGATCGAGGACTTAACCCAATTGATGACGGTTATCTAGTTTTGAGAGAATGAACTCTCTAAGGTCTAGTGATGATGGCGAAGAGGTCACACCCGTTCCCATTCCGAACACGGAAGTTAAGCTCTTCAGCGCCAAGGGTAGTTGGGGCTTTGCCCCTGCGAGAGTAGGACGTCGCTAGGCAGCAAAAAGAACCAGTCAATTCGACTGGTTCTTTTTTATTTATTTCTATATTTTCCACATACAAAGATGAAGAGCATACGGTCATTTTTTTATGAAATGATTGAACATTCTGTAATTTTGTTTATAATTTATCTAATGAATGGAATTTCTCCGTTCTACTAAAAAGGGAGAGTGAAGCTATGAAAAAAAGGACAAGCGTACTGTCTATCCTGTTAGGAGTTACAACTGCATTAGCGGCTTGTAACAGTCAAGAATCATCCACCAAACCTTCTTCTCAATCTGCTCCAAAACAAGTTCTAAACGTTACAGATAATGCAGAAATTCCGAGTATGGACTCTACTTTAGCAACTGATGCTGTTTCATTCCGTGTAATGAATAACGTATTAGAAGGATTGTACCGATTAGACCGTGAAAATAAACCGCAGCCTGCTATAGCAAAATCGGTAGAACTCAGCAAAGATAAAAGAACATATACTTTTAAGCTTCGTGATGCAAAATGGTCAAACGGCGATCCTGTTACCGCTCATGACTTTGTATTTGCATGGAGAAGAGCTGTTGATCCTGCAACAGCGGCAGAATATGCATACATACTATTTGATATAAAAAATGCAGAAGAAATTAATAATAAGCAGCTTTCTGTAGATCAACTTGGTGTAAAGGCGATAGATGATAAAACGTTTGAAGTACAGCTGAAAAATCCTGTTCCTTACTTTTTAGATGTCATCACCTCTCCTACTTTTTATCCTTTAAACGAAAAGTTTGTAAAAGAGCAGGGCGAAAAGCATGGATTAGAAGCGAATACAGTATTATATAACGGCCCATTTGTTTTAAAAGAATGGAAGCATGAGCAAAGCTTCAAATTGACAAAGAACCCAAATTATTGGGATAAAGATAAAGTGAAACTGCAAGAAGTAAACGTGAATATCGTCAAAGATGTTTCAACAGCAGTCAATTTATATGAATCCAATCAAATTGATTTGGTAAACTTAAGTTCCGAATTCGTCGATAAATATAAAAACAGTAAGGAATTTAAAACAAAGTTGGATTATAGAAGCTATTTCTTACGCATGAACCAAAAGAATAAGCTGTTTGCTAATGAAAATGCACGAAAAGCGATCAGTTTAGTTATAGATAAGAAGCAAATTACGGATGTTATTTTAAATAACGGTTCTATTGCATCGGATTATCTTGTGCCAAAAGATATGTCTCGCGGACCGGATGGAAAAGATTTTCGAGATACGGCAGGCACGTATCAAAAGATGAATGTTTCAGAAGGAAAGAAGCTTTGGGAGAAAGCGAAGCAAGAGCTCGGTATGAATAACATAACTATTGAGCTTTTGAACTATGATAATGAAGATGCAAAGAAAATTGGAGAATATTTAAAAGAGCAGCTCGAAAAGAATTTATCCGGATTAACAGTCAATATTAAACAACAACCATTCTCACAAAAATTGGATCTCGAAAAGAAAATGGAATATGAAATGTCTTTCTCCAGCTGGGGTTACGATTATCCAGATCCAATGACATTCCTGGATATGTTTGTTACAAACGGTGCGTTTAATCAGACTGGTTATTCAAATCCTAAGTATGATGAGCTTATTAAACAATCTAAAGGAGAGCTACTGTTGGACTTGCCAAAACGATGGGAGGCATTAAAAGAAGCAGAGGAAATTCTTCTGACAGATGCAGCCATTGTCCCAATTTATCAAAAAGGTGCTGCATATTTGCTCCGCTCTAATGTAAAAGGATTTTACTACGCATCTGCTCTAGATACGTATAAAGAAGTGTATATTACAAACTAAAAGTGAAACAGGTGTGCCAGCATGCCTGTTTCTTTGTATGCAGACATACACATACATCCAACGGGTCACATACATATAAGTTAGAAAATAAAAAGAAAAGTTTGTATAGATTCGGGTGATTTGTCAAAGATGGTATGTATGGAGGTGGAGGAGATGAATTCAGCAGCAATAAAACAAAAAACAGCAAAGATATGTGTTATATGTGAACAAGAGAAACAGGATGGGATTCACGTATATAACAGCTTCATGTGTAACGACTGTGAAAGAGAAATTGTACAAACAAGCACGGATAGTCCCAAATATTTATTTTACTTACAGCAAATGAAAAAAATAAGCTTACCCAAAGTAAATTGATAACAAATAGGCGCCATGCCTATTATTTTTTTGTCTTAAAAAGTATAATTAGAAATACATTCAGAACAAAAAGGAAGAGAAAAATGAACAAAAGAAAAATGCCTCTTTATGAAACGTTAGCCGCTTTTGCAGAGAAGAATCCTATTTCTTTTCATGTACCGGGGCATAAAAACGGTAACATAAGCATAATGAAGGGAAATCGTCATTTTCACAATGTATTAAAAATTGATGTAACAGAATTAACCGGTCTGGATGATTTACACGATCCATCTTCTTGTATAGAGGAAGCGCAAAAGCTTACAGCTTTATTATATAACGTACAAAGCAGCTATTTTTTAGTAAATGGTTCTACTGTAGGAAATTTGGCTATGGTATTAGCTGTATGCTCAGAAAACGATATTGTTTTCGTTCAACGAAACTGCCACAAATCCATAATGAACGCACTGCAGCTGGCAGGAGTAAAGCCGGTTTTTCTGACGGCATCAATTGATAAAGAAGCTTGTGTTCCGGTTGGAGTCTCATACGAAACGGTGCAGGCAGCTCTACACGATTACCCAGAGGCAAAAGCAATTATATTGACGCATCCGAATTACTATGGCATGGGCATGAATTTAGGACCTATAGTAGAATTAGCTCATGCACACAATATTCCGGTATTAGTCGACGAAGCGCATGGAGCTCATTTTTGTATAGGAGATCCGTTTCCCAAATCCGCTATTGAGTATGGAGCAGATATAGTGGTGCACTCAGCTCATAAAACACTGCCGGCCATGACAATGGGTTCTTACTTACATATTAACAGCCGTTTGATTGAAAAAGAAAAAGTGGCTTACTATTTAAGCATTTTGCAATCGAGCAGCCCATCGTATCCGATTATGGCCTCTTTAGATATTGCGCGAGCATATTTAGAAGAGGTAAAAGAAAAGGGAACGGAAGAGCTTTTTTTATTTTTGAAGACATTTCGAGCAGATCTCAGTTCTATCCCGCAAATTCGTGTGTTAGAACATGAAAAGCAAGATTGGATTAAAATTACGATTCAAAGCAGATGCGATTTATCAGGCTACGAATTGCAGCAGTTATTGGAGAGTAAAGGGATTTATACAGAGCTAGCAGATCCATTAAATGTGCTGCTTATTTTGCCGTTGGAAGTGCAAAGTCACTATCAAGAAATTATTATGAAAGTTAGGCAAGCCCTTGAGCATCATCCTGTTGTGGAAAAATCAGGGGGATTGTACAAAAATAGCTACAATGAAAGTTATACGGTTTTGCCATATAATTATAAAGAGTTAAGCGGAATGAAAACAGAAGCTGTAGCATTACAAGAAGCGGCAGGAAGAATTGCAGCCGGGCAGATTCTTCCTTATCCTCCGGGTATTCCGCTTATTATGAATGGCGAAATAATTACAAAAGAACACATTGAATCTTTTAATATCCTAAAACAAAGCGGCGCCCGTTTTCAGGGGCTTTCAGACGAAGAACGAATCAAAGTTTATATGATATAGAGAAAGGAGCACTATATATGGCTGGTACATTTATTACGATAGAAGGTCCGGATGGTTCAGGGAAATCAACTATTCTGCAAATGTTGTTTCATTATTTCCAAGAGCAAGGATACAAGGTAATGGCTACTCGTGAGCCGGGCGGCATTAGAATTGCTGAAGAAATCCGCAGCATTATTCATGATACAGAGAATACGATGATGGATGCGCGTACAGAGGCATTATTATATGCTGCTGCGCGCCGCCAACATTTGGCTGAAAAGGTAATGCCGGCTTTGCAAGATGGTTATATCGTGCTATGTGATCGCTTCATTGACAGTTCTCTAGCTTACCAAGGCTATGCAAGAGGTTTAGGCATAGAAAGAGTATTTGAAATTAATCGATTTGCAACAGAAGATTGTATGCCTCATGTTACTATTTACTTAGATCTTGAACCATCCATTGGGTTACAACGTATTCATAAGGATGCAGGAAGAGAGATCAATCGTTTAGATTTAGAAGGAATAGAGTTTCATGAACGTGTTCGGAAAGGGTATCTGCAGCTGGCAGAACGTTTTAAAGAACGTATTACTGTCGTAGATGCTGATGCCCCTTTAGAAGAAGTGTTCGAAAATGTAAAGAAAGTTATTGAAGAAAAGCTGAAGTAATAGAACGATGAAATTTTATATAAGTGAGTGATGAAGTATGGCCAAGACGTGGGAACAGCTCCACTTAATGCAGCCGATTGCTGCAAAAATGCTGACAAATAGTATTGCCAAACAGCGCATATCCCACGCCTATCTATTTGAAGGTCCAAAGGGAACAGGAAAGCTGGAAACTGCCATTCAGATGGCAAAAAGCATATTTTGCAGCAATC
Source organism: Bacillus sp. (in: firmicutes) (assembly GCA_041920565.1). Classification (GTDB taxonomy): domain Bacteria; phylum Bacillota; class Bacilli; order Bacillales; family Bacillaceae_G; genus JAGHKQ01. The sequence continues at coordinate 4,803 of JBHGXS010000039.1, forward strand.
CATCCGGATATGAACCGTGTCAGGAATGCCATAATTGCCGAAGAATAGAATCCGGCAACCACCCTAATATTTATATTGTAAAGCCGGATGGTCTTTCTATAAAAAAGCAGCAAATTCAAGAACTCCAAGAAGAATTTTCAAAAACGGGATTAGAATCCAATCAAAAAGTGTATATTTTAGAGCATGCTGACCACATGACGGTGACTGCCGCCAATACCCTTTTAAAGTTTTTAGAGGAACCGAGCAGTCAAACAACAGCCATCCTCCTGACGGAACAAAGCCATCAAATACTGAACACAATTCTTTCACGCTGCCAAATCGTAACTTTTCGTCCGCTTGCAAAAGGAATGCTGATAGAATCTTTAAAAGAGCAAGGAGTCCATCCTTCCTTAGCTTCACTGGCTGCACAACTAACTAATAATTGGGAGGAAGCATTACAGCTTTGTAACGAGGAATGGTTTGCACAAGCACGAGTTTTAGTGATAAAATTATATGAAGCCTTAGCAAAGGAAGACCCGTCTCTTTTTTTTGTACAAGAAAAATGGGTCAAGCATTACTCGGAAAAAGAGCAAATGCAACTGGGGTTAGATATGTTACTTCTTATATATAAGGATTTACTATATGCCCAAATCGGTGAAGAAGAGAATGTTGTCTTTCAAGACCAATTAGGTTTATTAAAGCAGCTTTCTCTTCCGTATTCGCAAAAACGAATAGTGTCGTCACTTTCCAATATATTAGAAGCAAAACAAAAGATAAATGCCAATGTGAGTTTGCAATTGGCATTTGAGCAGTTAGTATTGCGTTTGCAGGAGGGATAAAAGCTTGTATGATGTAGTAGGCGTTCGTTTTAAAAAGGCTGGCAAGATTTATTACTTCGACCCGAACGAGCTTGATATTCCGGATAACGAATTTGTTATTGTGGAAACGGTACGAGGAATCGAGTATGGAAAGGTCGTTATCAATAAAAAGAAGGTAGACGAGCATGATGTCGTTTTACCTTTAAAAAAGGTCATTCGTATCGCTGACGAAAATGACCGCAGGATTGTGGAAGAAAATAAACAAGCTGCAAAAGAAGCGTATGAGATTTGCTCACAAAAGGTAGCAAATCATGAGCTGGACATGAAGCTTGTAGATGTAGAATATACATTTGACCGCAATAAAGTAATTTTTTATTTTACAGCAGATGGCCGAATTGACTTTCGAGAGCTTGTCAAAGATTTAGCTGCCATTTTCCGCACGCGCATCGAGCTTCGCCAAATCGGAGTGCGAGATGAAGCAAAAATGCTTGGCGGAATTGGACCGTGCGGAAGGATGCTATGTTGTTCAACATTTTTAGGAGATTTTGAGCCTGTGTCTATTAAGATGGCAAAGGACCAAAATCTGTCATTAAATCCAGCTAAAATTTCAGGATTATGCGGCAGATTAATGTGCTGTCTGAAGTATGAAAATGATGAGTACGAAACAGCAAAAGAACAGCTGCCGGATTTAGATGAAAAGATTAAAACACCGAATGGTCTTGGTCGTGTGGTAGGATTAAATATATTAGAACGATTAATTCAAGTGGAACTTATCGACAATGGGCGCATAATCGAATACACATTGGACGAACTGATTAAAGAAGGAGTCGTTTCTAGTCGAACCACGGATTAATGAGGTGGGATTGTGGATAAAAAAGATATATTTGCAGCGGTTTCGAATATGGAGGAGCAAATCGGGCATCTGTACAAGCAGCTGGGAGAGCTAAAGCTGCATCTGGCAGAGTTACTCGAAGAAAACCAGCATATGAAAATGGAGAATGAGCACTTGCGCCGCCGGTTTGAAACAGAATCCCTTGAAAAACAAACGAAGCAAAAACATGCTAATAAAAAGAGGGAAAAGAAACAAACCGATATAGGCGAAGGATATGATAATCTGGCAAGACTATATCAAGAAGGATTTCATATTTGCAATCTCCATTACGGAAGCGTTCGAAAGGAAGGCGATTGTTTGTTTTGCTTATCCTTTCTCAATAAGAAATAAGGTAAAACTTTCACTGGTGGTTAGTTATACCGAGGTAAATTACCTTTCCAACATTATGGAAAGGTAATTTTTTGTATTTCAATACATACTAGGGATAAGAAATAGTGAAGAAAGGATTAGAAGAGATGGTACAATTACGAGAAGACGAACGTCTCGATTATTTGTTAGCGGAGGAAATGAAAATTATTCAGAGTCCTTCAGTTTTCAATTTTTCATTGGATGCAGTTTTATTGGCAAAGTTTGTGTATGTTCCCATTCAAAAGGGGAATTTAATTGACTTATGTACCGGTAATGCTATCATTCCGCTTCTATTAAGTACACGGACAAAAGGTACAATTACAGGAGTAGAAATTCAAGAACGTCTCTATGACATGGGAAGACGAAGTGTTGAATACAATCAGCTGCAAAATCGTATCCATCTTATTCATGGTGATATAAAAAATATGCCTGAGCAGCTCGGATATCATAAATTCGATGTTGTTACATGCAATCCCCCTTATTTTCAAACACCAAAGCCATCGGAACAAAACCTGAATGAACACTTGGCCATTGCAAGACATGAAATATTATGTACATTGGAAGATGCAATCCGTGTAAGCAGCCAATTGGTGAAGCAAGGGGGCAAAGTAGCATTTGTACATCGGCCGGGAAGGCTTCTGGATATTGTAACACTGATGAGAAAATATAGAGTCGAACCAAAGCGTCTGCAGTTCGTATATCCAAAGTTTGGTAAAGAAGCCAACACAATCTTAATTGAGGGGATTAAAGATGGCAGCCCGGATTTAAAAGTGCTTCCTCCTCTTGTTGTCTACGAAGAAAACAATGAGTATACAAAGGAGCTTCGTTCTATTCTATATGGAGAATAAGCATTTCTTTTATGTATTAGAGTGCGGGGATGGAAGCTACTATGCTGGCTATACAAATAACTTAGAAAAAAGAGTCAAGGTGCACAATAATGGCAAGGGTTCGCGTTATACACGCAGCCGCTTGCCGGTCAGGGTGATTTATTACGAGGAATTTCTTTCTAAATCAGATGCAATGAAAGCGGAATATAAGTTTAAACAGCTTAATCGAAAAGAAAAAGAAGAATATATGAAAAAAAGAAGGTGGTATGATGTGGCAACAGAAAAGCTTTCTAAATGAAACAAGAGGCACGTTGTTTTTAGTTCCGACTCCTATTGGAAATTTAGAAGATATGACATTTCGGGCTGTTCGCATCTTAAAAGAAGCAGATTATATCGCTGCAGAAGATACTAGACAAACGAAAAAGCTTTGTCATTACTTTGAAATTGAAACTCCCATTATAAGCTACCATGAACATAATAAGGAAACAGCAGGGAGGAAAATTCTTGAATTCGTAAAAGAGGGGAAAAAGATTGCCCTCGTAAGTGATGCGGGAATGCCTTGTATTTCTGACCCGGGATACGAATTAGTTGTTCAAGCTGTAAAAGAAGAGCAAATCGTTGTGCCTCTCCCAGGAGCTAATGCTGCTCTTACGGCACTTATAGCATCGGGGCTTCCCACAAAACAATTTCACTTTTACGGCTTTTTAGATCGTCAGAAAAAAGAAAAAAAAGCACAATTGGAAGCTGTTAAGTACATAAAAGAAACCATCATTTTTTATGAAGCACCCCATCGTTTAAAAGAAACACTGTCAGCAATGCTGGAAGTGTTGGGGAATCGACAAGTCGTCCTCTGTCGGGAGCTTACGAAAAAATTTGAGGAATTTATCCGGGGAAGTTTAGAAGATGCTGTCAGCTGGGCAGAAGAGCAAGAAGTGCGCGGAGAGTTTTGCTTACTGGTAGAAGGGTCTTCAGAAGATATGAAAGAAGAGGAATGGTGGCAGTCACTATCAGTGTTAGAGCATATAGAGCATTACATAGAACATCAACATATGTCTTCTAAGGATGCCATCAAAGCGGTTGCCAAAGAGCGGGATATGGCAAAACGTGATGTATATCAAGTATATCATGTAAAGTAAAAGTGTTATCAATAAAATAAATAAGGCTTCTCGAACAGAGAAGCCTTATTTATGCACCCATTTACTATTATTTAACTGTTGCAAGATAATTTTGAAGTTCTTTCAAAATCAATTCAGCACCTTCAGGGCTTAAAACGATTTTTCCTTCTGCTAAAGAAAGGTTCTTATCTGAAACTTCACCTGTGATTTGACAAGTCATGTTCGGTTTATATTTCTTTAAGATGATCTTGTCGTCATCCACGTAGATTTCTAATGCATCTTTCTCTGCAATGCCTAATGTACGGCGCAATTCGATTGGAATTACTACGCGTCCTAATTCATCAACTTTACGAACAATACCAGTAGATTTCATACCTGCTTTCCCCTCTCAAATGATAGAATCTTTTTTCTTTTTTTGTTCGTCAATTTTCGACAAAATACCCTACGAATCTATGATACCAATCATTTACATTTACGTCAATCCATATATTTTTAAAAATACAAGAAATTTGTATAGATAAAAAAAAATGTCTTTATCATAATATATAACAGAAAATTAGTGTTTTATGTACTATTTTGTCTATTTTTCAAGAAATTTTCTCGAATTCCAAGGAATTTCTAATAATTTTACGTATATTTTCCTCTTATAAAAGAAATAGATGATGATATGTGCAATGATAACTATTCAATCCTCGTCTTCGTACAAGGATTTTTGTTATACTATTTGTAAGAAACCTACAGGGAGGTAGCTACATTTTATGGCAGAAGATAAAAAGACGTTTTATATTACTACGCCGATTTATTATCCAAGCGGCAAATTACATATTGGTCATGCTTATACTACAGTAGCAGGGGACGCAATGGCACGATATAAGCGTCTGCAAGGCTTTGATGTTCATTATTTAACAGGAACAGATGAGCATGGGCAAAAAATCCAAAAAAAAGCAGAAGAGCTCGGGATCACTCCGCAACAATATGTTGATGATATTGTGAAAGGCATTAAAGAATTATGGAGCAAGATGGATATTTCGTATAACGATTTTATTCGTACGACAGAATCTCGTCATAAAGAAGTTGTCGAAAAAATATTCCAGCGTCTTGTTGAGCAGGGCGATATTTATTTAGATGAATATGAAGGCTGGTATTCTGTTCAAGATGAAACTTTCTATACTGAGCATCAGCTCGTTGATCCTATAATAGAAAATGGAAAAGTGGTAGGAGGAAAAAGCCCGGATAGTGGTCACCCGGTAGAACTTGTAAAAGAAGAATCCTACTTCTTCCGTATGGGGAAATATGTTGATCGTCTTTTGCAGTTTTATGAAGAGAATCCGGAGTTCATTCAGCCGGAGTCCCGCAAAAATGAAATGATCAATAATTTTATTAAGCCTGGTTTGGAAGATTTAGCCGTTTCCAGAACATCCTTTGATTGGGGTATAAAAGTGCCCGGAAATCCAAAACATGTTATTTATGTATGGGTAGATGCTTTATCTAACTATATTACAGCATTGGGATACGGAAGCGAGGATGATGAAAAATATAATAAATATTGGCCGGCGGATGTGCATTTAGTTGGAAAAGAAATTGTTCGTTTCCATACGATTTATTGGCCGATTATTTTAATGGCACTTGATTTACCGCTTCCGAAAAAAGTATTTGCACATGGCTGGATCTTAATGAAAGACGGCAAAATGAGCAAGTCGAAAGGAAACGTGGTAGATCCTGTAACACTAATTGATCGTTACGGTTTAGATGCTTTACGTTACTATTTATTGCGTGAAGTACCTTTTGGTTCTGATGGTGTATTCACGCCGGAAGGATTTATTGAGCGTATTAATTATGACTTAGCTAACGATTTGGGGAATTTATTGAATCGTACAGTAGCTATGATTGATAAGTACTTTAACGGAGAAATTCCGGTCTATAAAGGAAATGTGACAGAATATGATGAAGCGTTGGTTTCCTTTGCCAAAGAAACGGTTCAAAAGGTAGAAGAGGCAATGGAGCGTATGGAGTTTTCCGTAGCACTAACAGCCATTTGGCAGCTGATCAGCCGCACAAATAAATATATTGACGAAACGCAGCCTTGGGTGTTGGCAAAAAATGAAGAAGATAAGGAAAAGCTGCAATCTGTTATGTCACATCTTGCAGAATCGTTACGCCAAACTGCTATTATGCTTATGCCGTTTTTAACACAAGCTCCTTCAAAAATCCTAGGGCAGCTTGGAATTAAGGATGCAAGCCTGCAAACATGGGAAAGCATCAAAAACTTCGGTTCCATTCCAGCAGGCGCGAAGGTAACGAAAGCTCAACCATTGTTCCCGCGTCTGGAAGCAGAAGCAGAGGTAGAATACATTAAAACAAAAATGCAAGGACCTGTTTCAAAAGCAGAAGAGAAGCAAGAAGAGAAGCAAGAAGAAGCTGCCGAAATTACAATTGATGACTTTTTTAAAGTCGATTTACGTGTCGCAGAAGTGTTGCAAGCCGAGCCGATTCCAAAAGCAGACAAGCTGCTGAAACTTCAGCTTGATTTGGGGATGGAGAAGCGCCAAGTCGTTTCAGGAATTGCACAACATTATGCACCAAGCGATTTAATTGGAAAAAAAGTTATTTGTGTAACAAACTTAAAACCTGTAAAATTACGCGGTGAGCTTTCGCAAGGGATGATTTTAGCGGGCAGTGAAGGCGGAACACTTTCTTTGGCAACAGTGGATCAAACACTGCCAAACGGAGCAAAAGTAAAATAATCTCGGAAAATGTAGATAATAAAAAGGGATGTTTCACGTGTAACAAAATACGGGACATCTCTTTTTCTTGCTTTACAATATTCTCCAAAATACTCATAAATATGAGTAAAAATACGATGATTTGTATTCAATTTGTAACATATTTGTTATTTGACTGTTAGGAAAGTAATTTTTTGTTGTGTTAGACTTATACAAAGCAAAGGAGAAATAATGCTATGCTTTTTGATACTCATGCCCATTTAAATGCAACACAATTCGAAGAAGATTTAGAAGAAGTGATACAACGTGCACAAGATGCAGGAGTGTCTCACGTTGTAGTAGTCGGATTTGACAGAGAGACTATTACAAGAGCAATGCAGCTTACAGAAGCATACGATTTTATTTATGCAGCTGTCGGCTGGCATCCGGTAGACGCCATTGATATGAAGGATGAGGATTTGGAGTGGATTGAAGAACTTGCTGCTCATCCTAAAGTAGTAGCAATCGGAGAGATGGGATTGGATTACTACTGGGATAAGTCACCAAAGGATGTTCAAAAAGAAGTATTTCGCAAACAGATAAGACTAGCTAAAAAGGTAAAGTTGCCAATCATTATTCATAACCGAGATGCGACACAAGACATCGTAGACATACTAAGGGAAGAAAACGCTTCCGAAGTTGGAGGCATTATGCATTGTTTCAGCGGAAGCGTGGAAACCGCGAAAGAATGTATTGAAATGAATTTCCTCATTTCTTTAGGCGGTCCTGTTACATTTAAAAATGCTAAAAAGCCAAAAGAAGTGGCAACGGCATTGCCGTTAGAAAAGCTTCTTATTGAAACAGATTGTCCGTACTTAACTCCTCATCCATTTCGAGGAAAGAGGAACGAACCGAGTTATGTGAAGCTTGTCGCCGAGGAAATTGCTAACATAAAAGGACTTACTTACGAAGAGGTAGCAAAGATTACATCAGATAATGCGAAGAAACTTTTTAACATTAACTGATAATCAAAGGCAGCTTTTTGCAAGAGGCTTGCTGTAATTTTGAATAAGCTAAGGAATTTTGCAAGCCTCTTGATTCATATTAAGTATCATTTTATCGATACTTGCTTCTTCCTATTTCTCATGATTTATGCATAGTGACACCTACGCTAAATTACTAGAATAATAGAGGGGGAAGAAAGCTAGTCAATCTTATCTCAACGAACAAGAAGGAGGGGTCTGATCGTGAATATCAACACGAGGAACCTATTATCGAGGTTAGGGACAAGTAAAAAACTAGCAATCCAACTTACAAGCGCTCTAGTGATTTCCAGCTCAGTAGGTACAGCAGCTTATGCAGGCATGAAAGATACTGTAACTATCGAATTAGATGGGAAGAAAGAAGTAGTTCACACGCATGCAGAGACTGTTAGTGAACTGTTAAAAGATGAAAGCATTAAGGTTACGGATAAAGATAAAGTATATCCGGCAGTCGGCACAAAAATCAAAGATAACATGAAGATTATTGTAGACAAAGCAGTACCTGTCCAGATTACTGTGGATGGTCAGAAAAAAGCAGTATGGACTACAGCAGATACAGTAGGAGAACTGTTAAAAGAGCAAAATATTACGGTTGAAGAACATGATAAGGTTATTCCTTCTTTTAATTCCGCTATCAAGGCAAAAGGAACTATTTTAATAGACAAAGCATTTCAAGTCAATTTGAATATTGGCGGAGAAGAAAAGCAAGTATGGTCAACTTCGATTACTGTCGCTGACTTTTTGAAGCAGCAGCAAGTTACGTTAAATGAACTTGATAGAGTCGAACCTTCAATGGATCAAATGGTGAATGCAAATACTCCAGTAAAAGTTATCCGAGTAGAAAAAGTCACCGATGTAGTGGAAGAACCAATTCCCTTTGCCGAAGTAAAACAACAAGATAGCAGTTTAACAGAAGGTACGCAAATGGTTCTGCAAGAAGGACAACAAGGAACGATGCAAAAGTTTTTTGAAGTGATTAAAGAAAACGGAGAAGAAGTTTCCCGCATTGTGCAAAAAGAAGTGAAAATAAAGGAAAGTAAAGACCGTATTATTGCTGTCGGAACGAAGAAGGCACCTGCAGTTACTCCGTCTCGTGGTAACGAAGGTGGGACAGCAGTGCGAGAATTTGTTGTTGAAGCAACGGCATATTCTCCATATTGTAAAGGATGCCAAGGAATCAGCGCAGCAGGATATAACTACAAAGCTAATCCAAATATGAAGTTGATCGCTGTGGATCCTCGTGTTATTCCGTTAGGTACGAAAGTATATGTGGAAGGGTATGGCTACGCAATTGCAGGAGATACAGGCGGAGCTATTAAAGGAAACAAAATCGACGTATTAATGCCTTCAGAAGCAGCAGCAAGTAAATGGGGACGTAAGAAAGTGGTTATTCGTATTCTAAAATAGAGGTGAAAAGCAGAGAATAGAAAAATTCTCTGCTTTTCTTATGGTTTTTATAAATATGGACGAAAATAAGAATTGAAAAGTTTTGTTTTTTCTTGTCTAATGGTATAGGAGCTTTTCTATTGGAGGATCAGATGAAAATTAAAGAAATTATTGTAGTAGAAGGAAAAGATGATACAACTGCCATAAAAAGAGCGGTTGATGCAGATACGATAGAAACGAATGGTTCAGCAGTAGATGATGCTGTGATCGAAAGAATACGTTTAGCACAAGAAACAAGAGGAGTTATTATTTTCACGGATCCGGATTATCCAGGAGAGCGGATTCGCAAGATTATTTCTGAAAAAGTGCCGGGTTGTAAGCATGCTTTTTTACCAAAGGAAGAGGCATTGGCAAAACGAAATAAAGGTGTAGGAATTGAACATGCCTCAAATGAATCTATTCGCCGTGCTTTGCAGACGGTAAAACAAGAAATGGCAGAATACATAGGTGAAATTACATGGGAAGATTTGGTAGACGCCGGTTTGATTGGCGGAGAAGCGGCACGTGACAGACGGGAACGTCTCGGCAAGCTTTTAAAGATTGGCTACACGAATGGCAAACAACTATATAAACGAATCCAAATGTTCCAAATTTCCAATGAAGCTTTCCGTGAAGCACTTATTCAAGTATTACAGGAGGAAAAGAAAAAATGAAGGATATTGCAACTCCTAATCGGACAAAAAGCATAGTGGAGAAGTATGGATTTTCTTTTAAGAAAAGCCTGGGACAAAACTTCTTAATTGATACTAATATTCTAAACCGTATTGTTGATTTTGCAGATGTAGAAGAGGGGACCGGTGCAATTGAGATTGGGCCCGGTATCGGTGCATTGACAGAACAGCTTGCAAAGCGTGCACAAAAGGTAGTAGCATTTGAAATTGACCAAAGGCTGCTGCCTATCTTAAATGAGACGCTTGCTCCGTATAATAATGTGAAAGTTTTACATCAAGATGTGCTAAAAGCGGATGTGAAAGGAGTAATTAAAGAAGAATTTCAAGAAGGGCAAGATTTGATGGTGGTGGCAAACTTGCCATACTACGTAACTACCCCTATCTTATTCAAGTTATTAGAAGATCAACTGCCTATTCGAGGAATTGTCGTTATGCTGCAAAAAGAAGTGGCAGATCGAATTTCCGCAGGACCTGGTACAAAAGATTACAGTTCTTTATCTATTGCAATCCAGTATTATACAGAGGCTGAAACAGTAATGACAGTTCCCCGTACAGTGTTTGTTCCGCAGCCAAATGTTGATTCGGCAGTTATTCGTCTCACAAAACGAAATAAGCCCGCAGTGGAAGTAAAAGATGAAAGCTTCTTCTTTGAAGTGGTCAAAGCCAGCTTCGCTCAGCGCCGTAAAACACTAATGAACAATTTAGCCAACAATTTAAGTAGTTTCCCTAAAAATAAGGATTTAATTGAACAAGTACTCTTGTCTATTGACATTGATCCGAGACGAAGAGGAGAAACATTAACCATTCAAGAGTTTGCAAAGTTAAGTGATGCGTTGTTTGATGCGAAAGAAGCATAATGAACGACGTTCCTTTTTGGAACGTCTTTTTTCATGTTGTTTACAGTCACTCTTTTTCACTTTCTTCATAGGCTAGATAAAGAATATGTATGCTTATAGTCCTTTTTTCTCTTTCATACGATTATAAGCTTGGAGGGAAAAAGAGTGGAGGTAAAGGTTGGAGATTTAGTTGAAAGAAAATCCTATAAACGGGATCTGCTTTTTCGCGTGACAGAGCTTAAGGAGGATAATGGAGTAAAAACAGCCATTTTATTTGGAGAAGAATTTCGGCTCGTAGCAGACTCACCTATCAGTGATTTAGTTGTAGTGAATCAGCGTGAATATAGCGAACGAGCGCTACAAGAGAAGGATAAGCTTGAAAAAACGTATAGATTATTTCAGCAGGATTATCATTTGATTCGACAGCGAAATGAATACTACTCAACGGGAGGATATACGAATGAAATCAATTACTTTCAAATGCCCGGGAGAGTATTGCATTTAGATGGAGATTCATTGTACTTACGAAAATGTTTGGATTTATATGAGAAAATCGGGGTTCCCGTTCAAGGAGTGCATTGTAAAGAAACGGAGATGCATGAACGAATCGGAGAGCTGCTTGATCAGTTTCGCCCCGATATCTTAGTTATTACCGGTCATGATTCATATGCAAAAACAAAAGGAAAGGTTGCAGATTTGCGTGCGTATCGAAATTCCCGCTATTTTGTGCAAACTGTGAGAGAGGCAAGAAAAAGATACCCATCTCTTGATCAGCTCGTTATATTTGCGGGTGCTTGTCAATCTCATTTTGAAGCTTTAATACGGGCCGGAGCTAATTTTGCAAGCTCTCCATCACGTATTAACATTCATGCATTAGACCCTGTGTATGTTGTGGCAAAAATCAGCTTCACCTCTTTTATGGAACGAGTAAACGTATGGGATGTCGTGCGAAATACTATTACAGGTGAAAAGGGACTAGGCGGCATTGAAACGAAAGGAATCTTACGTACCGGATTACCATTTCAATATTATGAGGAATAGCAAGGTGAGCTTTTGCCTTGCTTATTTTTATAGAGATACATAATTTACAGGAATTTGTACAGAATATAGGGGAAAGGCAGAATTTTGTGTAACAAAGATTAAGTATTTTTTGAAGGGTAACTAAGGCTGCTGGGTGCCAGCCAAGTTTTCTTTGCAATTAAGAGGCTATATTAACATCGGTTTTCTATACAGAAAACATCCATCAAAAATACAGCGAGGTGTTAGCTTATGGCAAAACGATTAACAGAAATTAAAACTGAGTTAGATGGACAGCTTGGCAAGAGATTAACGTTAAAAGCAAACAGCGGCAGAAGAAAAACGATTGAGAGATCCGGTATCCTTGCTGAAACCTATCCGTCTGTATTTGTAGTGCAGCTGGATCAGCAAGAAAATGCATTTGAACGTGTTTCTTACAGTTATGCAGATATTTTAACAGAAACAGTTGAACTGACCTTTATGGATGAGCAAAAAAACAGCTTAGCTTTAGGCGGTCAATAAAAATACATATTTTGTTAATTTGAATATAAGTAAACCTTCATATACTAAGGTTGCTGCAGCATAAAAAAAAGGAGGTTGCTTATCATGAGCAGACGCAGAGGCGTAATGTCCGAACAATTTAAAGAAGAGCTTGCTAAAGAGCTTGGATTTTATGATGTTGTGCAAAAAGAGGGTTGGGGCGGCATACGAGCAAAAGATGCAGGAAACATGGTAAAACGTGCGATCGAAATAGCTGAGCAGCAGCTTGCTGGTAGAAGGAATCAATAACTGACAGTCATCGTTGATTCTTTGTCATGTTGCGGCAACAAAGTCGAGGTGAAACAGCCTCGGCTTTTTCTGTTTTTACTTCTCTGTGATATCTCTTATCTAAATATTGGAGCCTTTTTCATTCACAATAATTTACTATATAATAAAATAGTTATTTTTTAAATTCATGGTAAAATATTCACAAGAGATTGACTATAGAGTAGGTGAAAAGATTGAAGCTGCTAGTGAAAGCACCGGCGAAGATTAATTTATCATTAGATGTGTTGCGAAAACGAGACGACGGCTATCACGAAGTAAAAATGATTATGACGACGATTGATCTTGCTGATCGTTTGGAATTAAAAGAACTTGAGGAAGATCGGATTGAAATTCTTTCCCATAATCGTTACGTTCCTGATGATCAGCGAAATCTGGCTTACCAGGCTGCTCAATTATTAAAAGAACGATTCCAAGTAAAAAAAGGGGTATCCATTACCATTGAAAAGAATATACCGGTAGCAGCGGGATTAGCTGGCGGAAGCAGCGACGCAGCAGCGACACTCAGAGGGTTGAATAAGCTATGGAAGCTTGGATTAACCGTTGATGAATTAGCTGAATTAGGAGCGGAAATTGGATCGGATGTTTCTTTTTGTGTTTACGGCGGCACGGCCATTGCAACGGGAAGAGGAGAAAAAATCGAGCATATTCCTGCACCGCCTCCATGCTGGGTTATTTTAGCCAAGCCGCAAATTGGAGTATCAACCGCCGAAGTATATCGCAACTTAAAGGTAGAGTCCGTCACTCATCCAGATGTAGACAAGATGGTCCATTACATTAAAAATGAGGATTATGAAGGGATTTGCAGTTCAGTTGGGAATGTTCTGGAAGAGGTCACATTTCGCATGCACCCCGAAGTAGCTCATATTAAGGAACAGATGAAACGATTTGGTGCAGATGCAGTTCTTATGAGCGGAAGCGGTCCGACAGTATTTGGATTGGTGCATCACGACTCCCGTATGCATCGTATTTATAACGGGCTGAAAGGATTTTGCGATCAAGTATATGCAGTGCGGTTGTTAGGGGAACGAGAAAAACTTGAATAAAAACGTATAATAAGTTATTATTTTTTTAAAAATATTCGTGATTTGGGGTGAGAGTATGAAAATCAGACGTAGTACGCGACTTGTTGATATGACATATTATTTGTTACAAAATCCTCGTCGTTTAGTTTCTCTCACTTTCTTTGCTGACCGGTACCAATCTGCCAAGTCCTCAATTAGTGAAGATTTAGTCATCATTAAACAGACGTTTGAGCAGCAAGGGGTAGGGACGTTACAAACGATACCGGGAGCAGCAGGAGGAGTGAAGTACATACCGTACATGAACGAAACGGAAGCGAATGAATTGATTGATGAACTGTGCCATTTGCTTTCCAGCCCGGATCGTCTTCTTCCAGGCGGTTATTTATATATGACGGATCTTTTAAGCAACCCTCATTACATTAACGGAGCAGGACGCCTGTTTGCTTCTATATTTTCAAAAGAAGATGTAGATGTCGTCATGACAGTGGCAACAAAAGGAATTCCTCTTGCATATGCAGTTGCTAATTATTTAGATGTACCTGTCGTCATTGCACGTAAAGACAATAAAATTACTGAAGGTTCTACAGTAAGTATCAACTATGTATCAGGTTCATCTAAACGTATTCAAACGATGACATTGGCAAAGCGCAGCTTGCAAGAAGGCGCAAACGTATTGATTATTGATGACTTTATGAAAGCAGGAGGCACCATTCAAGGCATGATCAGCATGCTTGAAGAGTTCCGTGCAACGGTCGTTGGTATCGGGGTATTAGTGGAGTCTGAAGATATCGAAGAGCGTTTAGTGGAGGATTATGTATCACTCGTTCGTCTTTCGGAAGTAAATATTAAGGAAAAACAAATTCAAGTAGAAAAAGGAAATTATTCTCTTCATGCATTACAAGAAGAGGTATTAATAACGGAAGAGTAGAAAAGATAAAGCTGTATGCTTTATCTTTTTTAAAAGGTATAAGGAACAAAGGCTGCTGAGTATCAGTCGAGTTTTCTTTATAGAATGAGACTCCTTAGTTTTAGAAAAATATGATAAGAAAGGTGAGATAATAATGAAAGTAGTTTCTACAAAGGCAGCACCTCAAGCAATCGGACCGTATTCACAAGGGATTATCGTAAATAATATGTTTTATAGCTCCGGTCAAATTCCATTAAAAGCCGATGGAACTTTAGTGACAGGCGATGTACAAGAACAAACACATCAAGTATTTCAAAACTTGCAGGCTGTATTGGAGGAAGCAGGCGCTTCATTTGAAACGGTTGTAAAAACAACCGTGTTTTTAAAAGATATGAATGATTTTGAGGCTGTTAATGAAGTGTATAGTCAGTATTTTTCTGTACATAAACCGGCGCGCTCTTGTGTTCAGGTAGCAAAATTACCAAAAGATGCAGCAGTTGAAATTGAAGTTGTTGCTTTAGTATCTGGAAAATAATGAAGGAAACTTCCATCTTTTTCATAAAAGATTCAACATTTTGTGTTAATTTTAAAATTTTTAAAAAAATTGAAGGAAAATAGAAGCCACTGTGGAATTATAATCATATCGCTTATTTAGGAAAAAGGTGGTGAACACAAGATGGAAGTGACTGACGTAAGATTACGCCGCGTAAACACAGAAGGCCGTATGAGAGCGATTGCTTCAATCACACTGGATCATGAATTCGTAGTTCATGATATCCGTGTCATTGACGGCAACAACGGATTGTTTGTGGCGATGCCAAGCAAACGTACTCCGGATGGAGAGTTCCGTGACATTGCTCATCCAATCAATTCGTCTACTCGTGGTAAAATCCAAGATGCGGTTTTAGCCGAGTATCACCGTTTAGGTGAACTGGAAGAAGTTGAATTTGAAGAAGCAGGTGCTTCATAAAATATGATAAAAAAAGGACCTATTGTACAATAGGTCCTTTTTTTATGGTAAAATTTTATAGTTAACGTTGATTCCTTGAAATACAGTGCATTTTAAGATAATATTCTTAATGGAATAATAGGTTGCGATGGAGGGTTTATATGTCTAATCGATATGCAGTTATTTTAGCAGCAGGACAAGGTACGCGAATGAAGTCCAAGCTGTATAAAGTATTGCACCCGGTGTGCGGAAAGCCTATGGTACAGCACGTTGTAGATCAAGTTTCTCAATTGGGTTTACAGAGGCTGATTACTATTGTGGGACACGGTGCTGAGCAAGTAAAGCAACAACTCGGGAAAAAAAGTGAATTTGCTCTTCAGGAGCAGCAATTAGGAACGGCTCATGCGGTGATGCAATCGTCTGTATTTCTTGCAGAAGAACAGGGAACGACTTTAGTTGTTTGTGGCGATACACCGTTAATTACGGCAGAAACAATGGAAGAGCTGCTGAAGCATCATGAACAAACAGGAGCAAAAGCGACTGTGTTAACCGCTTACACAGAGGAGCCTGCGGGTTATGGACGTATTGTTCGTAATAGCGAAGGTCATGTGGAGCGAATTGTTGAACATAAAGACGCGAACCAAGAAGAGTTGTTAATAAAGGAAATTAATACAGGAACGTACTGTTTTGATAATCAAGCACTGTTTGAATCGCTTTCTAAAGTTTCTAACGAAAATGCACAAGGTGAGTATTACCTTCCGGATGTAATTGAAATTTTAAAAAGTGAAGGCGAAATTGTTTCTGCATACCAGACAAACAATTTTGATGAAACATTAGGTGTGAATGACAGAGTTGCTCTATCGCAAGCAGAAGCTATTATGAGAAATCGTATTAACCGCAAGCACATGGTTAATGGTGTAACAATCATCGATCCAACTAATACGTATATTTCAGCTGATGCTATTATCGGAAATGACACTGTTATTTATCCAGGGACAGTAATTGAAGGTGCGACTGTTATTGGATCTGATTGTGTTATCGGACCTCATACTGAAATGAAAAATAGCCATGTAGGAAACAATACAACTATTCGACAATCTACCGTTCACGACAGTAAAGTGGGAGATGGCGTTGCAATTGGGCCTTTTGCTCATATTCGTCCGGATTCTGTTATCGGCAACGAAGTGCGAATTGGAAACTTCGTGGAGATTAAGAAATCTGTATTTGGAAACGAAAGCAAAGCATCTCATTTAAGCTACATCGGTGATGCGGAAATAGGAGAGCGTGTAAACTTAGGCTGCGGCTCTATTACTGTAAACTACGACGGAAAAAATAAATTTAAAACTGTAGTGGAAGATGGGGCATTCATTGGCTGCAACTCCAATTTAGTTGCACCTGTAACGATCGGAAAAAATGCATACGTAGCAGCTGGTTCGACTATTACTGAGGATGTTCCTGCAGAGGCATTATCTGTTGCCAGAGCGCGGCAAGTTAATAAGGAAGGCTATGTTACACAGTTGAAGAGAAAGAAAAATTTTTAATGTGGAGGGTTAATCTAGATGCCTACTCAATATCTTGATTCAAATTTAAAAGTTTTTACACTAAATTCAAATAAAGCTGTAGCAGAAGAAATTGCAAAGCATATTGGTGTAGAGTTGGGAAAATGTTCCGTTACTCGTTTTAGTGACGGAGAAATCCAAATCAATATTGAAGAAAGTATCCGCGGTTGCGATGTATTCATCATTCAATCTACAAGCTATCCGGTAAACGAGCATATTATGGAATTATTAATCATGATTGATGCTCTGAAGCGTGCATCTGCAAAAACGATTAACATCGTAATGCCATACTATGGCTATGCTCGTCAAGACCGTAAAGCTCGTTCTCGTGAACCGATTACGGCCAAGCTTGTAGCGAATCTTTTAGAAACAGCGGGTGCTACTCGTGTTATTACTCTAGATTTACATGCTCCACAGATTCAAGGATTCTTTGATATTCCGATCGACCACTTAATGGGTGTGCCTATTTTAGCTGATTATTTTGGTAAAAAGAACTTAAAAGATATCGTAATTGTGTCACCTGACCATGGCGGAGTGACAAGAGCAAGAAAAATGGCAGATCGCTTAAAAGCTCCGATTGCGATCATTGATAAGCGCCGTCCGAGACCAAACGTAGCGGAAGTTATGAACATTGTAGGTAACATCGAAGGAAAAACTGCAATTTTAATTGATGATATCATTGATACAGCAGGAACTATCACGCTTGCTGCAAATGCTCTGGTAGAAAACGGTGCATCTGAAGTATATGCGTGCTGTACGCATCCTGTACTTTCCGGCCCGGCAATTGAACGCATTCAAAAGTCTAAGATTAAGGAACTGGTTGTAACTAACTCCATCGCTCTGCCGGAAGAGAAGAAAATTGATAAAATTAAAGAGTTATCAGTTGCCCCATTAATTGGAGAAGCAATTATTCGCGTTTATGAAGAGCAATCCGTAAGTACTCTTTTTGATTAATCAGATAGGAAAAGACGTAGCCCTTATATGGTTACGTCTTTTCTGCAATCCAATAAAGAAAGTAGGGAAAAAATGAAACTCATAGTAGGACTTGGGAACCCGGGAAGAGAATATGCATTAACAAGACATAATATTGGTTTTATAGTAATCGATGAGCTGGCACATCGCTGGAATATTTCATTAAACCAAGAAAAGTTTAAAGGCTTATATGGTTCAGGAATTATAAATGGAGAAAAAGTGATTCTGTTAAAGCCGCTTACATATATGAACCTTTCCGGTGAATGCATTCGTCCGCTTATGGATTATTATAAAATTGATATCGAGGATTTTGTTGTCATTTATGACGATTTAGATTTACCGGTCGGAAAGCTTCGGCTGCGCATGAAAGGGAGTGCCGGTGGGCATAACGGGATTAAGTCTATTATTGCCCATTTAGGAACGCAAGAATTTAACCGTATTCGTGTTGGAATAGACAGGCCAAGGAACGGAATGAAAGTGCCGGATTATGTGCTTGGACGTTTTGCAGAAGAAGAGAAAATGGATGTAGTACAATCCATCAAAAAAAGTGCTGATGCATGCGAAGCATGGTTGAAAACACCGTTTCTGCAAGTAATGAATACATTTAACAGCTAGTGTATAATAAGTGCATTGAATATTTTAGATTTATTTCATCCATAATAGTAATAATGGAGATTGCTTTTAGGAGGGACTATATGAGTACCCATTATTACTGTCGGCATTGTGGAAATGAAATAGGCTCTATTGAACAACAACATCCTATATCGCTTATATTAAGTCAGCTGACAAAAGAGGAACGGCTGCAAATGACCCATTTTCATGAGGATGGGGACTTATATGTGCAATCGATATGCGAAGGATGTCAACAAACGCTGGAACAATACCCTCAATACCATCAATACGATACTTTCATACAATAAGAAGTAGGCTTTGGCTTGTCCAAAGCGTTTTTCTGTTTAAATATATTGACCTGCTCTTTTACTTGAGAGGAGTTTTGAAAATGATAGGTTTATTAGAGAATTTTTACGCTAACAAAGAGATTAATTCTGTTATTACGGGATTAGAAGAAGGATTAAAAGAGCAACTCGTATCAGGTATGGCTGCCTCTTCCCGTTCTTTACTGATGGCAGCGCTATATAAGAAAACCAACCGCAGCCAGCTTGTCATTACTCATAATTTATATCAGGCACAGAAAATATATGAGGATTTAAGCGGTCTATTAGATGAGGATGAAGTATGGTTATATCCGGTAAATGAGTTGATTGCTTCGGAAATCGGGGTAGCAAGTCCAGAGCTAAAAGCACAAAGACTAGAGGTGCTGAATTATTTATCTAAGAATAAAAAGGGCATTATCATCGCACCTGCAGCAGGACTGCGACGATTTTTGCCTGCCAAAGATACTTGGAGACAGCACCAGATATCTTTGGCGGTGGGCGATGAAATTGATTTAGAGCATATGCTGCAACAATTAAGTCACATGGGTTATGAAAGAAAATCAATGGTTGAAGCACCCGGAGACTTTAGCCTGCGCGGGGGAATTGTTGATATTTACCCGCTGACAGAGGAGCTGCCTATCCGTATCGAATTGTTTGATACGGAAGTGGATTCTATTCGTACATTTACCATTGAGGATCAACGTTCGCAAAAGAAAAGAAATTCCATCTCCATTGGCCCGGCAACAGAATTTATTTTAACAAACGAAGAAAAACAGCGCGGAATTCAAAAGCTTGAAGAAGGGCTGGCTGTTACTTTAAAGAATACAAAAGATGAAAAAATCAAAGCCAGCATAGCAGAAAATATAGGCTATGAGCTGGAACGTTTAAAAAACGGGCAAACGATAGAGCAGCTTTTCAAATACATGTCCTTGTTCTATGAAAAGCCTGCTAGTCTAATAGACTACCTTCCGCAGGATGGAGTAGTTGTATTAGATGAAGTATCCCGTGTGCAAGAAACGATAGAACATTTAGAGAAAGAAGAAGCGGAATGGTATACGGCATTGCTGGCAGAAGGAGAAATCATTCGCGATCTTCATTTTTCTCATGATCTTCAAAAGCTGTTGCAAAAAGAGAAGCGAAGTTTTATTTATTTAAACTTATTTTTGCGTCATATCCCTCATACGCACCCTCAAAACATCGTAAATGTAACGTGTAAAACAATGCAGGATTTCCATGGACAAATGCACTTGTTCAAAAGTGAGATTGAGCGTTGGAAAAAGAGTAAAGTTGCGATTGTTTTGCTTGGAGCAAATGAAGAGAGAGTAAAAAAGCTTGAGCATATTTTGGCAGACTATGAAATCGAAGCGGACCCAATTGCAAGCTCTGACGTACTGCTGCCAGGGCGAGTGCAAATTATGATTGGTGATTTGAATGCAGGTTTTGAGCTTCCAATGCAAAGATTAGCTGTCATAACAGAAAAAGAGCTATTTAATAAAAAGGTAAAGAAACCACAGCGAAAGCAAAAATTATCAAACGCTGAACGCATTAAAAATTATTCTGAATTAAAAGTTGGAGACTATGTTGTTCATGTCAACCACGGGATCGGAAAATTTCTTGGCATAGAAACCTTGGTCATCAATGGTGTGCATAAAGATTATTTGCACATTAAATACCAAGGTAACGATAAATTGTATGTACCTGTTGAGCAAATAGATCAAGTTCAGAAATACGTAGGTTCAGAAGGAAAAGAGCCAAAAATTTATAAGCTTGGCGGTACGGATTGGAAACGAGTAAAGAAGAAGGTAGAAAGCTCCGTCCAAAATATCGCGGATGATTTGATTAAATTGTATGCAGAGCGTGAAGCATCAAAGGGATATGCATTTTCGCCTGATGGGTTGGAACAACGCGAATTTGAGGCTTCTTTCCCATATCAAGAGACAGAGGACCAGTTACGTTCTATTGCCGAAATTAAAAAGGATATGGAACGTGAACGCCCGATGGATCGCCTTCTTTGCGGCGATGTAGGATACGGAAAAACGGAAGTAGCAATTCGTGCAGCTTTTAAAGCGGTGATGGATGGGAAGCAAGTAGCGATCCTGGTTCCTACAACGATTTTAGCACAGCAGCATTATGAAACCATTCGAGAGCGTTTCCAAGATTATCCAATTGCTATTGGTTTGCTGAGCCGTTTCCGTACAAAAAAGCAGCAAACGGAAACCATTAAGGGGTTAAAAGACGGTACGGTAGATGTAGTAATTGGTACGCATCGCATTCTTTCTAAGGATATTATATTTAAAGATTTGGGATTACTTATTATTGATGAAGAGCAGCGCTTCGGTGTAACGCATAAAGAAAAGATTAAACAAATGAAAGCTAACATTGATGTGCTGACATTAACAGCTACGCCAATTCCGAGAACGCTTCATATGTCTATGCTCGGAGTTCGGGATTTATCGGTCATCGAAACACCGCCGGAAAACCGCTTCCCTGTACAAACGTATGTAGTGGAATACAATCCGGCGCTCATCCGCGAAGCAATTGAGCGGGAATTGGCACGCGATGGTCAAGTTTATTTCTTATATAATCGTGTAGAAGATATTGAACGAAAAGCGGAAGAAATCTCCATGCTGGTACCGGATGCTCGTGTCACATTTGCTCATGGAAAGATGAACGAGAGCGAACTGGAATCTGTCATGCTCGCTTTTTTAGAAGGGCAATATGATGTGTTAGTAAGTACGACGATTATTGAAACAGGTGTAGATATTCCAAACGTAAATACGTTAATTGTATTTGATGCAGACCGTATGGGATTGTCGCAATTGTATCAATTACGCGGGCGCGTAGGGCGTTCTAATCGTGTGGCATATGCTTACTTCACTTATAAACGTGACAAGGTGTTATCTGAAGTAGCAGAGAAGCGTTTACAAGCTATTAAAGAGTTTACAGAGTTAGGATCCGGTTTTAAAATCGCGATGCGTGATTTATCCATTCGCGGAGCAGGAAATCTGTTAGGTGCAGAGCAACATGGCTTTATCGATTCTGTCGGTTTTGATTTGTACTCTCAAATGCTGAAGGAAGCTATTGAAGCACGAAAAGGAACAATTTCAGAAGAAGATAGATTTGATGTTGAAATTGACCTGGAAGTAGATGCTTATATTCCGGATGAGTACATCACAGACAGTAAACAGAAGATCATGATGTACAAGCAGTTTAGAGGGGTATCGACAATTGAAGATGTCGAGGAGCTGCAAGAAGAAATGATTGACCGTTTCGGCAATTATCCGCAAGAAGTCGGTTACTTGTTACAGATTGCAAATTTAAAGGTATTAGCGAAAGAAGAAAGGATTGAAACCATTAAACAGGTGAAGCAGGAAGTAACGTTCTTGTTCCCAGAAAAAGCCAGCCAAAATATTGATGGCGGCAAGCTGTTTATGCTTGGGAACAGCTTAGGCCGTATGATCCGCCTTGGCATGGAAGGTTCCAGATTAAAAATCGTATTGGAGACAAAAGGATTGGAAACATCCAAATGGCTTACTATTGCAGAAAATCTATTGAAGGGATTAAAAGATGTGAAAAAGGAAATTGTGAATGCCTAAGCTAAACAAAAGAAAAAATCATATTCGACGTGTATAGAACCATTAATGTGTAAGATACTATGTTTAACAGTTGGTGATTTTTACAAACAAAGGATAACTTAGAGAAAATCACCACATTTTCATCATCAGGAGAAAGCGAGGCAGCATAAGAATGAAAGCAACTGGAATAGTACGTCGAATTGATGATTTGGGCAGAGTAGTTATTCCGAAAGAAATTCGCAGAACTCTTCGCATCCGCGAAGGAGATCCCCTTGAGATTTTTGTAGATAGGGATGGAGAAGTCATTCTAAAGAAATATTCACCTATTAGCGAGCTTGGTGATTTTGCCAAAGAATATGCTGAGGCTTTATACGATAGTTTAGGACATAATGTGCTAATTTGTGACCGCGATTCCATTATCGCTGTTGCAGGGGTTTCAAAAAAGGAGTATTTAAACAAAAATATCGGTGATTTGGTCGAGAGAGCGATGGAAGATCGCAACTCCATTGTTATGACGGATGAAAGTGAAATTTCCATTATTGACGGTATTCCTGAAAAGGTAACATCATATATAATTGGTCCTATTATTGCAAATGGGGATCCGATTGGAGCTGTCGTCATTTTTTCGAAAGATAAAATCATCGGCGATGTCGAGCATAAAGCAGTTGATACTGCTGCAAGCTTCTTAGCAAGACAAATGGAACAATAATTTTTTACTCAGGTAGCCATAACAGCTACCTTTTTGCAATGGATACTTATGGAGAGACGCATTTGTCTCTCTTTTTTATGTTTGTTTTCAAAGTAACACATTATCGCAATAAAATTTACAAGAGATAATACCAGCGTCTTTTGGCGAAATTGATGTGTTATAATACCAATCATGAGCACAAAAGAGAAGGAGTTGTCGTATGGAAGCAAAGAAGCATAGTGCTTTTTGGCGCGGCGCAATTATATTAACATTAGCGAGCTTAATTACAAAAGTACTCAGTGCGTTCTATCGCATTCCTTATCAAAATATCGCAGGAGACCTTGGATTTTATATATATCAGCAAGTTTATCCGTTTTATGGAATTTGTTTGGTGTTAGCTGTCTACGGATTTCCCATCATTATTTCAAAGCTAGTAGCCGAAAGGATAGAGAAAGGAACCCCTCAGGAAGTAAATCAAGTTATATTTGTTTCATTTTGGTTTTTGACTGTTCTTGGCTTTACTGCTTTTTGCAGCTTATATTTTGGTTCTGTCTTTATTGCTGATGTTATGGGGGACGGGAGATTGGCTAAGCTATTGAAGGCAGTTTCATTTTCATTTTTATTCATGCCGTTTTTGTCAATCGTTCGCGGATATTTCCAAGGGATTGGAGAAATGATTCCTACTGCTGTTTCTCAGGTTGCGGAGCAATCAATTCGAGTTGCTGTTATTGTATTGGTGTCGGTATTTTTTACAGCTTGGAATTTTGATTTATATGATGTTGGTGTGGGAGCAGTTTTTGGTTCTGTTATTGGAGCAGTTGCCGCTGTTATTATATTGGCTTTCTTTTTTAAAAACCATATTCGCGGGTTCTTATTTCAAAAATGGACGGCTGTGCCAAATAAAAAAGTTATTATAAAGCTTATATTTTGGAATGGAATTGCCATTTGTATCACCAATCTTGTGTTGATTGTAATGCAACTCATTGATTCTGTTTCTTTATATAGCATGCTTCTTCAAGCAGGAGAAAAGGCTGATGAAGCAAAAATAATGAAAGGGGTCTATGATAGAGCTATTCCGCTTATGCAGTTAGGCACTGTAGTCGCTACGTCCTTTTCTTTATCGTTAGTACCTGTTATTACTGGGGCAACGCAAAGGAAAAATACGAATTTTATTCGAGAAAACATTCGTTTGGCAATGAAAACTGCATTTGTCATTGGATTAGCTGCAGCAGCCGGATTAGTATGCATTATTCGTCCTGTTAATATTATGCTATTTAAAAATAATGATGGTTCAGATGTGCTGGCCATTCTTGCATTATCTATTATCTTTAGTGCATTATCCATCACAACTGCTTCCATTCTGCAGGGATTGGGGAAAATGAAGCAGCCAGCCTTCTTTGTCATGGCTGGAGCAATTGCGAAATACGCAGGAAATGTGCTGCTTGTTCCGCTAATGGGACTCAAGGGGGCGGCAACAGCAACAGTTTTATCTCTTTCCATAATTGCCTTATTAAACAGTCTGTACTTGTTCCGTTTGTTGGGATATCCGATAGTGGAAAGAAGAAGCGTACGCCATATCATTTTGGCCAATTTTGCTATGATGGCAGCTTTATTGGTGTATATAAAAGCATTTGAAGCTGTTTTTGTACCACAAACGGCAAGTCGTCCAGTCTTTGCTGCAGAGGCATTAACAGCAGTTGTGTTTGGGGGATTAGTATATCTGTTTTTTATTTTCAAGCTGAGAGTGTTTACAAAAGAAGAGCTCGGTATTGTATTTAAAAGTGAAAAAATATCCGGGTTCCTCAAAAAGAATTAGAAGGGGAGTTATGCATGGCTACTATTACTATTGTCGGGCTTGGCGCCGGTGAAGCAGAACAGTTGACACTTGGTGTATACCGCAAGCTGAAAAGTGCAAAGCATTTATTTTTACGCACGAAAGAGCATCCGGTCGTAAAAAATTTAGAGGAAGAAGGGATTCAGTATACATCATTTGATGATGTATATGAGTCCCGTGATACATTTGAAAAAGTATATGAAACCATTGCAGAAACGTTATTACAGGAAGCAAAAGAACAGGATGTTGTATACGCGGTTCCGGGTCATCCGCTAGTGGCAGAGCGTACTGTTCAGATTTTACTGCAAAAAGGAGAAGAAAACGGTGTAGGAGTGTCTGTTGAAGGAGGACAAAGTTTTCTTGATCCGATGTTTGCCAGCTTGCGTATAGATCCTATCGAGGGGTTTCAACTTGTGGATGCTACGTCATTCCAGAAGCAACAGCTTTCTTTGCGTCAGCATATCATATTTTGTCAGGTATACGACGCTTTTATCGCATCTGAGGTAAAGCTTACTCTGATGGAAAGTCTGCCGGATGATTACGAAGTATATATAGTAACAGCAGCAGGAACATCGTTTGAGAGCATAAAACGAGTCCCGCTTCACCTCTTGGACCACGAAACAGAATTAAATAATTTAACAAGTGTGTATGTACCGCCTGTTCAGGAAGAATTATTGTATCATCAATTTGAAACACTTCGCCATGTCATTGCGGAGTTACGCGGTCCTAATGGGTGCCCTTGGGATAAAGAGCAAACCCATCAAAGCTTAAAGAAATATTTAATTGAGGAAGTATACGAGCTGCTTGATGCCATCGATGAAGAAGATGATGTCCATATTATTGAAGAACTTGGCGATGTCTTATTGCAGGTTATGCTGCATGCTCAAATTGGAGAGGACGAAGGGTGGTTTTCTATCGACGATGTAATCCGTACGTTGACGGAAAAGATGATTCGCCGCCATCCTCATGTCTTTGGGACTGTTGCGGTAGAAGGCTCTGATGAAGTGCTGGCTAATTGGGAAGATATTAAAAAGCAAGAAAAAGGAAACGTAAGAGAATCTGTTTTATCCGGAATTCCAAAAGGGTTGCCGGGATTATTAAAAGCGTATGAACTTCAAAAAAAAGCTGTAAAAGTAGGATTTGACTGGGACGATATTCAGCCGATGCTTCAAAAAGTGAGCGAAGAATGGCGGGAGTTTAAAGAAGAAATCGAGAACAAGCAAATGAATGAAGAGAAAGTCATCTCTGAGTTTGGAGATATTTTGTTTGCGCTCGTTAATGTAGCTCGCTACTATAAAATCAATCCGGAAGAAGCAGTTAATAAAACAAATAAGAAATTTTTAAATCGTTTTCTCTATATAGAGTCTAAAGTACATGAGTCCAACCGTGACATAAAGACTTATACGCTTGAAGAACTTGATGCATTGTGGGAAGAGGCAAAACGAAACGGGATTGAGTAGGAGGAATGGATATGAGACTAGATAAGTTTTTAAAAGTGTCTCGTTTAATTAAAAGAAGAACATTGGCAAAAGAAGTGGCAGACCAAGGGAGAATTTCGATTAATGGTCAAACTGCTAAAGCAAGCTCAACAGTAAAAGTGGGCGACGAGCTTTCTGTTCGTTTTGGTCAGAAGATTGTAACAGTACGAATTAACGAATTGAAAGAAACGACGAAAAAAGAAGATGCAACAGATATGTATACAGTTATAAAAGAAGAAAAAGCGGAAGCTGAAAGCTTGTTCTAAATATAGACATCCCCTCATACATTGGTAACAGTAATCCGTATGGGGGGATAAGCATGAATAAAGGCTATCAAGCAGCTTCTTCAAATACGAATCCAGTTGTCGATCAAGATGTGATTCTGCGTGGAAGGCGTATGCTGGATATTTCAGGAGTAAAGCAAGTAGAAAGTTTTGACAGCGAGGAGTTTTTATTAGAAACGGTAATGGGCTTCTTGACCATTCGGGGACAAAATTTGCAAATGAAAAACCTTGATGTGGAAAAGGGGATTGTATCAATTAAAGGGAAAATATACGAAATTGCTTATTTAGATGAACAACAGTCGGAGAAAGCTAAAGGATTCTTTAGCAAGTTATTTAAATGAGTCTCAATATCCAGCTTTATACTATGCTTTCCATGATTGGCATGGGCGCGTGGTTAGGAGTTGCGCTTGACACATACCAACGCTTTTTAAAGCGGCCTACACGAAAGAAATGGATTGTCTTCATTCATGATATTTTATTTTGGATTGTCCAAGCTCTCTTTGTATTTTACGTCTTGCTCCTTGTGAATGAAGCCGAGCTCCGTTTTTACGTATTTATTGCTTTGCTGTGTGGATTCGCAGCTTATCAAAGTCTGTTAAGGCCTTGGTATGTACGTACGCTAGAACACATTATCTATATTTGTATTCAAACATACCTCTTTTTCGCTAAGGTTGTGAAGCTTTTCATTGTGAAACCGATTGTGTTTTTGGTGCAGTTTATCATTGCTGTATTGTTCTTTTTACTTCAGCTTATAAAGAAAATCGCGCTATTTGCTTTACGAGTACTGAAGCAAGTCGGTCTAATCTTATTTAAAGTTGTCGCAGTACCGTTGAAGCTTATAGGACATCTCATTTGGAAGTTCCTCCCTGTTCGTGTTAAAATTTTTATTAGAAAATGTGCAGGAATTTTACAAAAAGCAGCGAAACTCAAAGTGACTGCACAAAAGTGGTGGCAAAAGATTAAAAAGTTAGGAGGACCTCGCGAATGAGGGAACTGAGGAAGTCGTATGTTCCAAGCGAAAACTACAATCCAAACGGTCAAAAACAGCATACAATACAATCAGGTCAGGACCGCCAAAAACGTTTCGTTCGA
Source organism: Bacillus sp. (in: firmicutes) (assembly GCA_041920565.1). Classification (GTDB taxonomy): domain Bacteria; phylum Bacillota; class Bacilli; order Bacillales; family Bacillaceae_G; genus JAGHKQ01. Next base: position 32,620 of record JBHGXS010000039.1, read on the forward strand.
AGGTTAGCGGTTTTTCTGGTATTTGCCCTTACTGTTGTTGTCAGCTTAAGCATTACGTTTTATAAGCAAGAAGCAGCAATTAAAGCAAAGAAGCAGGAGATGAAGCAGCTGCAAAAAGAATTGACGGCGTTAAAAACGGATGAAAAAAGACTAAAGGATGAAATCAAAAAACTAAAAGATGACGATTATATTGCTAAAATTGCCCGTCGTGATTATTTCTTCTCAAAACCGGGAGAGGTAATTTTTCCCGTTTCTAAGTAATCGAAGTTTTGTTGACACTATATTTTAGTATTATATATAATGAAGGAAAATTTGACTTTTTTATAATTTAAGGAGGAGCATTTTTTTTATGTCAATTGAGGTAGGCAGCAAGTTACAGGGAAAAGTAACAGGTATTACTAATTTTGGGGCTTTTGTGGAGCTGCCAGAGGGATTAACTGGTCTTGTTCATATTAGCGAAGTAGCAGACAACTATGTAAAAGATATCAATGACCACTTAAAGGTGGGCGACATGGTAGAAGTAAAAGTTATCAATGTTGAAAAAGATGGCAAGATCGGTCTGTCTATTAAAAAAGCAAAAGAGCGTGAAGGCAAAGAAAGAGAGCAAAGAGAACAACGTCCTCAACGTCAAAACCGCTCATCGAATTACAATCGTGAAAGTCGTACAGCAAAGGAATCTTTTGAACAAAAGATGAGCCGTTTCTTAAAAGACAGCGAAGATCGTCTGGCTTCCCTAAAACGTCATACTGAGTCTAAGCGCGGAGGGCGCGGCGCTCGACGTGGATAACTTGCTGTTCTACTGATATAACGATGGCTTTTTTCCTATAAGCACTCGGTTGATCCGGGTGCTTTTTAATGGTTTCAACGCATTTCTATTTTTCAAGAAAATATTTAAAAAAACCGTTGACACTCAATGTATTTATAGTTATTATATTAATTGTCCGTTAGATACTTGGATATGGCGGTGTAGCTCAGCTGGCTAGAGCGTACGGTTCATACCCGTGAGGTCGGGGGTTCGATTCCCTCCGCCGCTATTTAACGGCCCGTTGGTCAAGTGGTTAAGACACCGCCCTTTCACGGCGGTAACACGGGTTCGAATCCCGTACGGGTCATCGAAAAAGGCTGAACCTGAAAAAGGTTCAGCCTTTTTTTATAGCTTCTCTATATAGGCATGCTCATACACTGTGGTTCGCCGCGTCCTCTTGCCAACTCTGAACTTAACACCTCAATGACTTCAATCTTAACATTTTTTATGTTACAGCCCCATCCATTCTTGACAGTAAAATGACCCAAAATATGACAAATTCTTTTCGGTAATAAGAAATGACTATAAAAATTTTTGTAAAATCTACAAAATAATATGAATATTCAGTTTTTGTCTCGCTTTGAATACAAAATTATTACTTTTTTATGTATTGTTATAGGGGTATTTCGTATAAATAGTCGAACAATTCTTTGTTCTCTCTTTGTTATTTTGACAAAACTTCCCTTACCCACCCTTTATAATTAAAATTAATAATATATGCGGGTGGTGCTAATTGTATGCCAAAAGCAGGGAGAAGTATTGTTAATTCGAATTCGGACCTTATGGCTATGAATCGCATACAGTTTACGATGTTACAATGGGCAAATAATCTGAAAGCTCGACTTGAGCACGTTTTCTTTCGCTGGGGATTTGTGATTGCTTTAGTAGGATTTCTTTTAGGACGAGCCTATATTTTAACAAACATACTGCCGTTTGCTCTTCCGTTTTTTGCTGCGGTTTATGTGATGAAGCGAGAAAGAATGGCTTTGGCATTTTTGGCTTTGTTGGCGGGATCGTTTACGGTTTCTATTGAAAATACCAGCTATACGTTTGCTTCTATCTTTATGTTTTTTGTCTACAATCTATTCTTCCGGCCATTTACTAAAAAAATAATTGGTCTTATTCCATTCCAAGTGTTTTTCTCCATGCTTACAAGTCATCTCTTAGTTACGTATTTCTATCAACATTCAGTAGTTATGTATGATGTGTTAATGGGGGCTGTTGAAGCCGGGTTAAGCTTTATTTTAACAATGATTTTCCTCCAAAGCGTTCCTTTATTAACAGCACGTAAAGGGAAACAGGCATTGGAGACAGAAGAAATTGTATGTTTGATTATCTTGCTGGCGTCTATCCTGACAGGAACGACAGATTGGTTTGTTTATCATTTATCCATTCAGCATATATTTACTCGTTATTTAATTCTTGTGTTTGCTTTTGTTGCAGGAGCTACCATGGGTTCCACCGTGGGAGTATTAACAGGGCTGATTTTAAGCCTGGCAAATGTAGCAAGCTTATATCAGATGAGTTTGTTGGCTTTTTCCGGTCTTTTAGGAGGACTTTTAAAAGAAGGGAAAAGGCTTGGAGTCGGATTAGGCCTGCTGATTGGTACAAGCTTAATTACCTTATATGTAGATAAACAAGCAGATATCATTGTTACTTTGCTGGAATCATGCGTCGCAATTGTTGTGTTTTTATTAACACCGAAATTTATTTTTGAGAAAATCTCAAAGGTTATTCCAGGAACGGTAGAGCATTCAACAGACCAGCAGCAATATTTGCGAAAAATCCGTGATGTAACAGCGCAGCGGGTAGAGCAATTCTCAAGTGTCTTCCAAGCGTTATCCAACAGCTTCTCCATGTACAGTCAGACGGATGAAGAAGAGGAAGAAAGGGAGACCGATTTATTCTTAAGCGGCATTACGGCAAAATCTTGCCAATCCTGCTTTAAGAAAGAACAGTGCTGGGCTGTAAACTTCGATCGAACATATGATTATATGAAACAAATTATGCATGGAGCAGAAGAAGGAACATTAAAGAAGAATACAAAGTTCACTCGCGAGTGGGACAAGTATTGTGTCAAAGGGTCAAAAGTAATGGACCTTATTGAACAAGAACTTTTCTACTTCTATGCAAATCAAAAGCTGAAAAAGCAAGTAAAAGAAAGCCGCAGACTGGTGGCAGAACAATTGCGCGGCGTTTCCCGGGTTATGGATGATTTTGCCAAGGAAATCCAGCGCGAAAAAGAAAGTCATCAAGTACAAGAGGATCAAATTTTACAGGCGCTGCGGAGTTTCGGTATTGAAATTGATCAAGTAGATATTTACAGTCTTGATCAAGGGAACATTGATATTGAAATGATAATCCCAATGTATTGCAATCAAAATGGAGAATGTGAAAAACTGGTTGCACCTATGCTATCGGACATTTTAAATGAGACGGTAGTAGTGAAAACTGTAGAAGATTCACCTTATCCGAATGGATATGCTGTTGTTTCTTTCGGTTCCACGAAAACGTTTGAAATAGATACAGGAATTGCCACAGCGGCAAAAGGAGGAGGACTTGTATCTGGAGATTCTTATTCTACTATGGAGCTTGGAGCAGGAAAATACGTCCTTGCCATTAGCGACGGAATGGGTAACGGTGAACGTGCCCATATGGAAAGCAATGAAACATTGAAACTTCTTCAAAAGATTTTGCAATCCGGCATTGATGAAAAGATTGCTATCAAATCTATCAATTCTATTTTATCGCTTCGTACTACAGACGAGATTTTTGCAACATTAGATTTAGCGATGATAGACTTGCACGATGCCAGTGCGAAATTCTTGAAAATCGGCTCTACGCCAAGCTTTGTCAGGCGCGGCGAACGAGTTATTAAGATTCAGGCAAGCAATCTGCCGATGGGCATCATTGAAGATTTTGATGTAGAGGTTGTCAGCGAACAATTAAAGATAAATGATATTTTAATTATGATGAGTGACGGCATTTTTGAAGGTCCGAAGCATGTTGAGAATCATGAGGCGTGGATGAAGCGGAAGATTAAAGAGCTGGAAACGGAAGATCCGCAGGAAATTGCAGATATTATTATGGAGGAGGTCATTCGTTCAAGAGGCGGTTTCATTGAGGACGACATGACGATTGTTGTGGCGAAGGTAAAGAAAAACATGCCGAAATGGGCAACAATCCCTGTCTTTCGGACACAAGCCCAATAAGAAAGGTATAAATCCGGTTTATTCCGTCTAAGCTTGTAATACTTTGACTTGGAGGGGATAAAAGTGTATAAAGGTACTCTAAAGCAAATCCTTGTAATTACGGATGGTTGTTCAAATCAAGGAGAAGATCCTGTAGCTGCTTCTTCTTTAGCAAGAGAATACGGGATTACGGTCAATGTAATTGGTATATTGGAAGAAAATCACATAGATGAAAAGGCGCAGAAAGAAATAGATGGAATTGCGTTGGCAGGAGGGGGGATCAGCCAAATCGTTTATGCCAAACAGCTATCTCAAACTGTACAAATGGTGACACGCAAGGCGATGACGCAGACACTCCAGGGATTTGTAAACAAAGAGCTGCAGCAAATTCTTGGGGCAAATAAAACATTGGAAGATTTGCCGCCGGAAAAGCGGGGAGAAGTGATTGAGGTAGTAGATGAGCTGGGTGAAACAGTGGATTTGGAAGTGCTTGTGCTCGTAGATACAAGCGCAAGTATGGCCAAAAAGCTTCCGACTGTAAAAGAAGCGCTGCTTGATTTATCCCTCAGTTTAAATGCAAGAATGGGAGATAATGAGTTTGCGGTATTCATGTTTCCGGGAAAGCGTGAAGAAGTGGAACAAGTACTGGATTGGACACCTAATCTGAAGCAAGTCATGAGTGTATTTCCAAAGCTTGTAACAGGAGGGATTACGCCGACAGGTCCTGCTATTCAAGAGGCAATCCGACACTTTAATAAAAAAGTAAGGAGCTTAGATTCGCGAGATGAGCGCTATTACGATGAATCAAGCATGTAAGTTTGATAATGGTACAGTTATACAAGGAAAGTGGCATAAGCAGCGTTATCGTATTGTAAGAACTTTGGGTTACGGAGCAACAGGGATAGTATACTTGACGGACGGACCAAACGGCGCGGCAGCCGTGAAAATAAGTGAAAATAGTACTGCCATCACGTCTGAAGTAAATGTGTTAAAGCATTTTACAAAGGTCCAAGGTTCAATCCTCGGACCTTCTCTATTGGATGTAGATGATTGGGAAGATCCTTTTGGAAAGAAGCTTCTTCATTTTTATGCAATGGAGTACGTGCAAGGTGAAGATTTGTTGACCTTTATTGAAAAACATGGGCAGGAATGGCTGTATGTGTTCATTATTCAACTGTTGGGGGACCTACAGAAACTCCATGAAGCAGGTTGGGTGTTTGGAGACTTAAAGCCGGAGAATGTCCTTATTACAGCTTTACCTCCGAAAATTCGCTGGCTTGATGTAGGAGGTACAACCTTACAAGGAAGAGCTATTAAAGAGTACACGGAATTTTTTGATCGGGGCTATTGGGGATTGGGTTCTCGAAAAGCTGAGCCTTCATACGATTTATTTTGTGTTGCCATGATTATCATAAATGTTGCCTACCCAAAGCGTTTTGTGAAAAAAGGAGATGGATATGAGCAGCTAGTTGTCATGATCAATAAGAGTCCGGTGCTCACAAAATATAAATCGATGCTTCAAAAAGCACTTAAAGGAGAATATAAAGACGCAAAAAGCATGAAAGAACATTTGCTGCTTAGAAATACAAGAAGCAAAGAGCCGATAAAACAGCGGCCTGTGCAAACCAAACGAAAATCCGTTAAAGCTCAATCTGCCACTCGGATACAGAAGCACCAGCAAAGCAATAATAAACAGAATAAATGGGAAACCGCTGTTCTATGTTTGTTCATTACAATAATGTATTTCATATACGTATACATCAACTTGTTATAGAATGTAAAAGACAATTCTTTTCCTTATCAACTCAATGCAAAAAGTGATAGGATGAAGATAGCATCATTATTTTAGTTTTAATTAATGAAGGGTGACAAAAGAATCCTATGTTTGAAGAAAAAATCGACGGTTTTTTAAAAGCGAACGAGTTATTGGAAAGAGAGAAAACAGTAGTTATAGGAGTGTCAGGAGGGGCGGACTCCTTGGCGCTCCTTTATTATTTTTATTCACGCAAAGAAAAGTATAATCTCCGTCTCATTACAGCTCATGTAGACCATATGTTTCGCGGTGAAGAGTCGTATGAAGATCTTCGTTACGTGCAGACAATAAGTAATAGTCTTAGTATCCCTTTCGAATCTGCACGAATTGATGTGAAAGCATATCAAGAACGTCATGGTTTAGGACCGCAAGTAGCAGCTCGTGAATGCCGCTATCATTTTTTTGAAGAGGTCATGAAAAAATATGATGGCGATTATTTGGCATTGGGGCATCATGGAGATGATCAAGTGGAAACCATTCTTATGAGGTTAGTAAGAGGAGCCACTTCGGCGGGATATGCCGGTATCCCCGTCAAACGGCCATTTAGCACCGGTTTTATTATTCGTCCGTTCCTTTCTGTAACGAAAGAAGAAATTGAGGCTTATTGTCAAAGAAAGGGGATTGTTCCCAGAATTGATCCAAGCAATTTTAAAGAAGACTATACACGAAACCGGTTCCGAAAACATGTTCTTCCGTACTTGAAAAAAGAAAATCCTCATGTTCACGAACGTTTTCAAGCTTTTAGCAAGATTATGCAAGAGGATGAACAGTACTTGCAGGAATTAGCTGTTGAAAAGATGAATAAAATAGTTAAGAAAAAGGACAAAAATAATATAACTATATCAATTCCTTCTTTTCAAACATTGGCTATGCCTTTACAAAGAAGAGGTATTCAACTAATATTAAACTATCTTTATGAAAACAATCCTTCATCCCTTTCTTCTATACATATTGACAAAGTATTGTCATTTATAAAGCGGAATCATCCATCCGGTTCTCTTGATTTCCCGGAAGGTTTAAAAGTAATTCGTACATATGAAGAATGTAAATTTTCCTTTTGTGAGGAGCAGTATTCTCCGTTTTCTTATATGCTTACTGTTCCTGGCATCGTCGAATTGCCCAATGGCAGCGAGCTTATTGTCGAGAGGAGCGATCGCTTTCCTGATTCTTACGATAAAGCTGCCACCTTTGTAGGGTTAGCGAAAGAATTGAAATTGCCCTTGATTGTTCGATCGAGAAAAGATGGAGACCGAATGACAATTAAAGGTATGAATGGGACGAAAAAGATAAAAGCTATCTTTATTGATAAAAAGGTACCAAGGCATTTGCGTGATTCTTGGCCCGTCGTGTGCGATGCCGAGGGCTCTGTCGTTTGGCTGCCTTTATTGCAAAAATCAGCATTTGAAACAGAAGAGCTGAAGGAAGATAGCTATATATTGATACATTATAAAAAGCAAGGAGTCTTCTAGGAGGATAAGTCATGATGAATCAAGATATTGAAAAGGTATTAGTGTCAGAAGAGGAAATTCAACAAAAGATAAAGGAGCTTGGAGCTATTATTGCAGAGGATTATAAAGATACGGTTCCTTTAGCGGTAGGAGTTTTAAAAGGGGCCATGCCGTTTATGACAGACCTTTTAAAGCGCGTAGACACGTATCTTGAAATGGATTTTATGGCAGTATCAAGCTACGGCCATGCATTTGTTTCTTCAGGTGAGGTGAAAATTTTAAAGGATTTAGATACTTCTGTAGAAGGTCGAGATATTTTAATCGTAGAAGATATTATTGACAGCGGGTTAACATTAAGCTACCTTGTAGATTTATTTAAATATCGCAAAGCCAAATCCGTGAAGATTGTCACATTGTTGGACAAACCGACTGGAAGAAAAGTGGATATCCAAGCGGATTATGTAGGATTTATTGTCCCGAATGAGTTTGTGGTAGGATATGGATTGGATTACAAAGAGCAATATCGCAACCTCCCTTATGTTGGAGTATTAAAACCTAGCGTTTATTCAAAATAAAGTTGTATTAACAGGCTTTCCGTTTGGATTGGAATGTTTTTCTATGGTACTATTGAGTATAGTCCGTATGTTGTGAGAGGAGGTTAGGGATGAATCGTATCTTCCGTAATACCATATTTTATTTACTGATTTTTCTAGTAGTAATCGGTGTTGTAAGTTACTTTAACGGATCAACCCAACAAACAAAGCCGCTTAGTTATGATAAATTCATTGCTAAGCTGGAGACTGGTGAAGTTCGTTCAATTAAGCTGCAGCCAAAAAACGGCGTTTTTGAAGTAAAAGGGCAGCTGAATACATCTGGACAAGATGAGTATTTCGTTACATATGTAGCAAACAGTGAAGAACTTCAAAAGAAGGTAGATAAAGTTGCCAAAGGCACTAAAATCGAATATCAGCCTGCTGAGGAGACCAGTGCATGGGTAACCTTCTTCACTTCTATCATCCCATTTGTCATCATCTTTATCCTGTTCTTTTTCCTTCTTAATCAGGCACAGGGTGGCGGAAGCCGTGTCATGAACTTCGGAAAAAGCAAAGCAAAGCTGTATAATGATGACAAGAAAAAAGTTCGTTTCAAGGATGTAGCTGGAGCGGATGAAGAAAAACAAGAATTAGTGGAAGTTGTAGAGTTTTTAAAAGACCCTCGAAAATTTGCTGAGCTTGGTGCTCGCATTCCAAAGGGTGTCCTGTTAGTAGGACCTCCGGGTACAGGTAAAACTTTGTTAGCAAGAGCTGTTGCCGGAGAAGCGGGTGTTCCGTTCTTCTCTATCAGCGGTTCAGATTTCGTAGAAATGTTCGTTGGTGTCGGTGCATCCCGCGTTCGCGACTTATTTGAAAATGCGAAGAAAAATGCTCCATGTATCATCTTCATTGACGAAATTGATGCGGTTGGACGTCAGCGCGGTGCCGGTTTAGGCGGGGGACATGATGAGCGCGAACAAACATTGAACCAATTGCTTGTTGAAATGGACGGATTCGGAGCAAACGAAGGAATTATTATCGTTGCTGCTACAAACAGACCGGATATCTTGGACCCTGCATTATTACGTCCGGGACGTTTTGACCGTCAGATTACGGTAGATCGTCCGGATGTAAATGGACGTGAAGCGGTATTGAAAGTACATGCAAGAAACAAGCCGCTTGATGAGAGCGTTAACTTAAAAACAATTGCAATGCGTACGCCTGGCTTCTCAGGTGCCGATTTAGAAAACTTGTTGAATGAAGCGGCTCTTGTGGCGGCAAGACAGAATAAGAAGAAAATTGACATGACCGACATTGATGAAGCGACAGATCGCGTTATTGCCGGTCCAGCCAAGAAAAGCCGTGTTATTTCCGAAAAAGAACGTAAAATCGTTGCATATCACGAAGCCGGTCATACTGTTATTGGCGTAGTATTAGATGAAGCGGATATGGTTCATAAAGTGACTATCGTTCCGCGCGGTCAAGCAGGCGGTTATGCTGTAATGCTTCCTAAAGAAGACCGTTACTTTATGACAAAGCCAGAGCTTATGGATAAGATTGTCGGATTGCTTGGCGGACGCGTAGCGGAAGAAATCGTGTTCGGTGAAGTAAGTACAGGGGCTCACAATGACTTCCAGCGTGCGACCGGCATTGCAAGGCGCATGGTAACAGAATTCGGCATGAGTGATAAACTTGGTCCGATGCAATTTGGAAATCCACAAGGACAAGTGTTCTTAGGAAGAGATTTCCACTCTGAACAAAACTATAGTGACGCGATTGCACATGAAATTGATATGGAAATGCAGCGCATCATAAAAGAATGCTATGCTCGTGCGAAGGAAATTTTAACAGAGAAGCGCGACAAGCTTGAAATTATTGCAAAAACTCTTCTAGAGGTTGAAACGTTAGATGCAGAGCAAATCAGACATCTTTATGAACATGGAACATTACCGGAGCGTAAAGCGAAAGTAAGTCCATTCAGTTCTGAAGATGTAAAAGTCAACATTTCTTCTAAGAAACCGGAAGAGCCAAAAGAAGACGATAAATAAAAACGAAGAGCGGCTGAAGCATAAGCCGCTCTTATTTTTGTGACATCAGGGAGTTAATAAAATAAACTGCACTCACCAAGAAATGTATTGTATTCTAAATCCCAGTAAATATTTCTCTGCGAGAAGACTCAGTTAATAAACTTAAACATGGAGATAGGGCAGACTATGCGTTTATTCTCCTGTCGAAAAATTCCGCTCAAGAGTAAATAACACCCTCGTGGAAATAATTATGGTATGATGAAGGTAAAAAACTGAAGGTAAGTGGTGAGAATATGATTTTTGTATTGGATGTGGGGAATACAAACGCTGTGCTTGGCGTATTTGAGAATGGCCAATTAAGGCAGCATTGGAGAATCGAAACAAATCGCAACAAGACAGAAGACGAGTATGGAATGCTTGTAAAAGAATTATTGGCACATGAAGGTATCACATTTAATGATATTCGCGGCATCATCATTTCTTCTGTTGTACCGCCTATCATGTTTGCATTAGAAAGAATGTGTCAAAAATACTTTAAACTGAAGCCTCTCGTAGTAGGACCAGGAATTAAGACAGGTTTGAACATTAAATATGAAAATCCAAGAGAAGTAGGGGCAGACCGAATTGTCAATGCTGTAGCTGCCATTCAATTATATGGAAGTCCGCTTGTGATAGTAGATTTTGGAACAGCAACTACATATTGTTATATTAACGAAGAGAAGCATTATATGGGTGGCGCAATTACACCGGGGATTATGATATCTGCAGAGGCTTTGTATAGTCGCGCTGCAAAATTGCCAAGAATTGAAATTGTGAGACCAAATGATGTAGTTGGGAAAAATACAGTAAGCGCGATGCAATCAGGCATCCTTTACGGCTATGTCGGGCAAGTAGAGGGAATTGTAAAAAGAATGAAGGCTCAAGCGAAAAAGGAACCTACAGTCATCGCGACAGGCGGTTTAGCAGGATTAATTGCAGAGGAATCAGATGTAATCGACATTGTAGATCCTTTCTTAACTTTAAAAGGTTTGTATATGCTATATGAACGTAATGCAAATTTACAGCACGAAAAGGGTGAATAAACAACATGAAAGATTATTTAGTAAAAGCACTTGCCTTTAATGGCCAAGTTCGGGCCTATGCTGTTCGAACAACTGATATAGTAAGCGAAGCACAGCGCCGCCATGATACATGGAGAACAGCTTCTGCTGCGCTTGGACGTTCGTTAACTGCAGGCGTCATGATGGGCGCAATGTTGAAAGGCGATCAAAAGCTGACAATTAAAATTCAAGGAGGCGGACCGCTTGGCGCTATCTTAATAGATGCAAATGCCAAGGGGCAAGTCCGCGGCTATGTATCCAATCCGCATGTAGATTTTGAAGCAAATGAGCAAGGAAAGCTTCGTGTATATAAAGCAGTAGGAACAGATGGATTTTTAACAGTCATTAAAGATATTGGCTTAAAGGATCCGTTTGTCGGCCAAGTTCCGCTGCAATCCGGAGAATTAGGCGATGATTTTACGTATTACTTTGTTGTGTCTGAACAAACACCTGCTTCAGTCGGAGTAGGAGTGCTTGTAAACGGGGATGACAGCATAAAGGCAGCTGGAGGTTTTATTTTGCAAATTATGCCGGGTGCAGACGAAGAAACTGTTGCATACATTGAAAAACAGCTGCAAACCATTCCGCCAATTTCTAACCTTATTGAGCAAGGATTAACACCAGAAGAAATTTTAAATAAATTGCTCGGTGAAGAAAACCTTAAAGTGTTAGAAAAGATGGATGTAGAGTTCCGTTGCACTTGTTCTCGTGAGCGTATTGAAGCCGTTCTTGTCAGCCTCGGCAAGTCAGAACTTGAGCAAATTCGTGAAGAAGAAGAGGAGACAGAGGTGCACTGTCATTTCTGCAACGAGAAGTATATGTTTGCAAGAGATGACTTAACCGAATTAATCAATAAGTTATAGAAAAAAGACAAGGCTATTTGTCGCCGGTATTAAGTAATCAAAAGTTTGTATATATATGGATTAAATAAATTGACAAATAGCCTAAACTTTGTGAAAATTTACATAAAACCAATAAAAATACTCAGTATTAGGGGTGAAGGAGATGCAAGTTGCTCAATCTGTTGCTGAATTAATAGGCAAAACGCCAGTTGTTAAGTTAAATCGCATCACGGATGAAAACAGTGCTGATATTTATGTAAAGCTTGAATTTATGAATCCTGGGAGCAGCGTAAAAGACCGTATTGCACTCGCGATGATTGAAGATTCCGAGAAGAAAGGTTTGTTAAAGAAAGGCGATACCATCATTGAGCCGACGAGCGGGAATACCGGCATCGGTCTTGCAATGGTGGCTGCGGCAAAAGGTTATAAAACCATTCTGGTTATGCCGGAAACGATGAGTTTAGAGCGCAGAAACTTACTGCGTGCTTACGGTGCAGAACTTGTTTTAACACCAGGGCCGGAAGGAATGGGCGGCGCTATTCGCAAAGCGGAAGAACTTGTAAAAGAACACGGCTACTTTATGCCGCAGCAATTTCAAAACCCTGCAAATCCCGAAATTCACCGTCTGACAACAGGACCGGAAATTGTAGAACAAATGGGCGACCAACTGGACGCGTTTGTTGCGGGTATTGGAACAGGCGGAACAATTACAGGTGCGGGAGCTGTATTAAAAGAAAAGTACCCGAATATCAAAATTTATGCAGTGGAGCCTGCGGATTCACCAGTTTTATCTGGAGGAAAACCGGGGCCTCATAAAATCCAAGGTATTGGAGCAGGCTTTGTTCCTGAGATTTTGGATACGAAAATATATGACGAAATTATTCAAGTGAAAAATGAGCAAGCATTTGAATATGCCAGAAGAGCTGCACGTGAGGAAGGAATTTTAGCGGGAATTTCATCCGGCGCGGCAATATACGCAGCAATGCAGGTAGCTCAAAAGCTTGGTAAAGGCAAAAAGGTGCTTGCAATTATTCCAAGTAATGGAGAACGTTATCTAAGCACACCGCTTTATCAATTTGAATCGTGAAATTAAGGCATTCCTCAATCAATGAGGAATGCCTTTTTTACATAAACTGTGTTTATAGCTACGTTAAAAGGAAAAGAGTGAACAGCTATTCAACTTCATGTAAAATAGGGTGTAGTTACTAAACAAATAGGAGTGTGCGTGATGCAACAACGAATGGAACGTACCGCTTTAGCAAAGAAAATTCCTTACGAAAAAGATTTTTTTGCTCAGTATAAAGTATTATCACAGTCAAAACCGTATCATGTGTTATTAGAAAGCGGAAGGGGAGGACGATACAACATTGTCGGATTGGATCCAGTTGCTGTATTAAAAGGGAAAGGTGAGGAGCTGCGAATAACAGAAGGCGAAACAGAAACCGTATTACATGGAAACCCTTTAGAGTTAATGCAGCATTATATGGGGAAATATAAAACAGAACAAAATGAAGCCTATCCCCCATTCCAAGGCGGTGCCATGGGTTACTTTAGCTATGATTGCATTCGCTATATTGAAAAACTTCCTTCTATCGCGCAGGATGACCTTGAAATTCCTGATGTATATTTTTTGCTGTTTGATGATGTTTTTGTATTTGACATAGAGGAGAAGGCGCTTTGGTTGATTACTCATTATACAAATAATCGGGAATCGGCAGAAGAACGATTAGAAGAACTGGAGAAGCTTTGGACAAAAGATATATCGCCTGTTTTCATAGCTTTATCTCATGTGCAAAACCATGAGCCGTCCGTCTCTTTTACAGAAGAGGGATTCATAGACGCTGTGAAGCGGGTTCAGGAGTATATCGCGGCTGGAGATGTATTTCAAGTGAATTTGTCCGTTCGGCAAACAAAGCCGCTGCTTTCCCATCCCATGGAGATTTATACAAAGTTGAGGGAAATCAATCCCTCTCCTTACATGGCTTATATGGAGCTTTCTGATTTTCAAATTGTAAGCGGTTCTCCGGAGCTTCTCATCAAAAAAAAGAGAAAGGAAGTGAGCACTCGTCCAATTGCGGGCACAAGATCTCGCGGGAAAGATGAAGCGGAAGATGAAGCGTTGGCTAACGAATTAATTGAAAATGAAAAAGAACGTGCTGAACATGTGATGCTTGTAGATTTGGAAAGAAATGATCTTGGACGGGTTTGCAAGTATGGAACGGTCGAAGTAAATGAGTTTATGGTAATCGAAAAATATTCACACGTCATGCACATTGTTTCTAATGTGCGAGGCGAGATAAATGAAGAATGTGGTACATTTGATGTAGTAAAGGCTGTTTTTCCTGGCGGTACAATCACCGGTGCGCCAAAAATTCGTACAATGGAAATCATTGAAGAATTAGAACCGGTACGCCGCGGGATTTACACAGGTTCAATCGGTTGGATCAGCTATTCAGGAGAAATGGAGCTGAACATCGTAATTCGTACCTTGCTTGCTAAAGATGGGCAAGCTCATGTTCAAGCGGGAGCAGGAATTGTAATCGACTCAAATCCAAAGAATGAATATAAAGAGTCTTTAAAGAAGGCCATTGCTTTATGGCGTGCCAAAGAAAGCAGCGAAATTATGAATGGATAGGTGAGAATATGATCTTAATGATAGATAACTACGATTCCTTTACATTTAACTTAGTCCAGTTTCTTGGGGAGCTTGGCGAAGAACTGGTTGTACGGCGCAATGATGAAGTAAGTATTGCGGAAATTGAGGAATTGAACCCATCATTTTTAATGATTTCTCCGGGGCCTTGCAGCCCAAATGAAGCGGGTATCAGCATGGAAGTTATCAAGCATTTCTCGGGAAAAATACCGATTTTTGGGGTATGCTTAGGACATCAATCTATTGCGCAGGTGTTTGGGGGAGATGTTGTACGGGCAGAGAGATTGATGCATGGGAAAACATCACAAATGTATCATGACGGCAAAACAATTTTTACTGATATTCCAAATCCTTTTACCGCTACTCGTTATCATTCGTTAATTGTCAAAAAAGAAACGCTTCCGGATTGCTTTGAAATCTCTTCCTGGACAGAAGAAGGAGAAATTATGGCAATTCGTCATAAAACGTTGCCGGTAGAAGGGGTGCAGTTCCATCCGGAATCCATTATGACTTCCCATGGAAAACAGTTATTGAAAAATTTTATCACTCAATACAGTCGGAGCGCAGTGAAATGATTCTCTTTGTAAACGGGCAGTATGTGGATGCGGCGCATGCTGCTATATCTCCTTACGACCATGGATATCTGTATGGATTGGGTGTATTTGAAACATTTCGGATTTACGAAGGTCACCCATTTTTATTTGATGATCATTACCGTCGATTAAGAAAAGCACTTTCGGAGCTTAACATTTGTTGGAATATGACGAAAGAAGAGGTTTTAGCTGTTCTACATCAGCTGCTTGAACGAAACAAACTGAAAAATGCATATATTCGCTTCAATGTATCAGCAGGTACAGGGGAAATTGGATTGCAAACGGATGAGTATGAGAATCCTACTACTATTGTCTTCATTAAACCGTTGCCTTCCCAAGATTCGATTATAGAAAAGGAAGGTGTGCTCTTGAAACAGCCGCGAAACACTCCAGAGGGAATGTTTCGATTAAAGTCTCATCACTACTTGAATAATATCCTTGGTAAGCGGGAGATAGGAAATGACCCGCTAAAAGAAGGAATCTTCTTAACCAAAGAAGGGTATGTAGCAGAAGGAATTGTTTCAAACATATTTTTTATACAAGAAGGAGTACTGTACACCCCATCCTTAGAGACAGGCATTCTAGATGGTGTTACACGAGAATTTGTCCTGACTCTGGCTGATATGTACGATATACAAACTGAAATTGGGTTGTTTACAGCAGAAGACCTTTTAAACAGCGAAGAAGTTTTTGTAACAAACTCCATTCAAGAAATTGTGCCCATTAAACGAATAGGGGATACAGTGTATGAAGGGAAAGAAGGGCATATAACAAAGAGGTTTATTCAAGAATATAAGACACAGCGCTCTGTATTGTGGGGAAAGAATGAACTAAAAAGGGGCTGAAGAAGTTTGGAAAGACGCAACATCAAGTGTGGACCATATGAACTGAATATTACAGAGAAGACCATTATCATGGGGATTTTAAATGTAACTCCGGATTCCTTTTCAGATGGAGGAAATTATAATGAGGTTGAAAAAGCGATAGAACGCGCTAAAGAAATGGCAAGTCAAGGTGCAGATATAATTGATATTGGAGGAGAATCAACAAGACCGGGTGCAGAAACAGTATCATTAGAGGAAGAGTTAAGAAGAGTCCTTCCGATGATCAAAGCTGTTGCTCGTGAGGTCAAGCTTCCAATATCTGTTGATACATATAAGGCGGAGGTTGCAAAACAAGCCATTGAAGCAGGCGCCCATATTATTAATGATATATGGGGAGCAAAAGCGGATCCTAAGATGGCGGAAGTGGCTGCGTATTATGAGGTGCCGATTGTTCTTATGCACAATCGAGATAATGGCAATTATAACAATTTAATTGCAGATATCATCGCTGATTTATATGACAGCGTCAAACTGGTGAAAGCAGCGGGAGTTCGTGATGAAAATATTATTTTAGATCCGGGTATCGGATTTGCTAAAACACCTGATCAAAATTTAGAAGTCATGAGGCATTTAGAACAACTGACTGTTCTAGGATATCCGCTCTTATTGGGTACATCCCGAAAATCTTTTATCGGACAAGCCCTTGATTTACCTGTAGAAGAGCGGATGGAAGGAACGGGAGCTACCGTTTGTCTTGGAATCCAAAAAGGCTGCGACATCGTCCGTGTCCACGATGTGCTGGAAATGTCCAGAATGGCAAAGATGATGGATATGATGATGGGAAAAGGAGGAGTCCGTATTGGATAAGATATACGTAAACGAAATGGAGTTTTACGGCTATCATGGTGTGTTCCCGGAAGAAAATAAGCTGGGCCAGCGATTTAAGGTAGACTTAACCGTTGAACTGGATTTGAAACAAGCAGGCGAAACCGATGAGCTTGAGTATTCGGTAAACTACGGGGAACTATATGAATTATGTAAAGAGATTGTGGAAGGCAAACCATATAAACTGGTGGAGACCTTAGCGGAAAAAATAGCTTCTGCTATTTTAGAGAAGTATGAGTTAATTCAAAATTGTACAGTAAAGGTTATAAAGCCGGATCCTCCGATTCCCGGTCATTATCGTTCTGTAGCTATTGAAATTATGAGGTCGCGCGGATGAACAATATAGCATTTATTGGTCTTGGATCTAACATGGGGGACCGTTTAAATTATTTAAAGCAAGCTGTTTTACTGCTTCATGAACATTCTGAAATCAATGTAGAAGATATATCGTCTGTGTATGAAACAGACCCTGTTGGATACACCGATCAGGATAAATTTTTGAACATCGCAATAAAAATTTCTACCAGTCTATCACCCGACGAACTATTGGAAATTACGCAAAGTGTGGAGCAAGAATTAGGGAGAAAAAGGAAAATTCGCTGGGGACCAAGAACGATCGACCTTGACATTTTGCTCTATAATCACGAAAATATTGAGACAGAGAAACTAATCGTTCCTCATCCGCGTATGTTCGAACGGGCGTTCGTTTTAGTACCTTTAATTGAGTTGAATGCAAATGTAGGGGAATTTACACGATCGCAAATAGAAGAAATGCAGAGGCGAGAGGGAGTTACGGTATGGAAGCAGAAAAATGGGGGAGACGCATTCGCGCTTTTCGAAAACTAAAAGGCTATACACAAGAAAGTTTTGCTAAGCAATTAGGAGTGTCAGTTTCTGTTTTAGGAGAAATAGAGAGAGGAAATCGCCTTCCTTCAGAAGACTTTCTGACAGAGGTAGCAAAGAAATTGAACTTGACGCTGGAGGAATTAATGCCGATAGAAAAGAAACAGTGAAAGGAGGACGTAAGATGTTAAAGATAGCGAACATCGAGATGAAAAACCCGGTTGTATTAGCACCGATGGCAGGAGTTTGTAACTCTGCTTTTCGTTTAACAGTGAAAGAATTTGGTGCTGGATTGGTATGCGCGGAAATGGTAAGTGATAAAGCTATCCTGTTTAATAATCAAAAAACAATGGATATGCTATACATTGACGAACGTGAAAAACCGCTAAGTCTGCAAATTTTTGGAGGGGAAAAAGAAACTCTTGTAGAAGCTGCTAAATTTGTAGATAAAAATACAACGGCGGATATTATTGATATTAACATGGGCTGCCCGGTTCCGAAGATTACAAAATGTGATGCAGGTGCAAAGTGGCTTCTTGACCCGAATAAAGTATATGAAATGGTGGCAGCTGTTGTAGATGCTGTAGAAAAACCGGTAACTGTTAAAATGCGTATCGGTTGGGATGAAAATCATATTTATGCGATTGAGAATGCTCAAGCGGTTGAACGTGCAGGAGGTCAAGCTGTTGCGGTTCATGGCCGTACTCGTGCGCAAATGTATGAAGGAAAAGCAGATTGGAATATCATTAAACAAGTGAAACAATCTGTAAATATTCCCGTTATCGGTAACGGTGATGTGGAAACTCCTCAGGATGCAAAGCGCATGCTTGATGAAATCGGAGTAGATGGTGTCATGATCGGCCGCGCTGCTTTAGGAAATCCATGGATGATTTATCGTACAGTAAAATATCTTGAAACAGGAGAACTTATGCCAGAGCCAAGCGTGCGTGAAAAGATTGATGTATGCATTCTTCATTTGGATCGTTTAATAGATTTGAAAAACGAGAAGATTGCTGTAAGAGAGATGAGAAAACATGCAGCTTGGTATTTAAAAGGTGTACGAGGCAACGCAAAGGTTCGTAATGCCATTAACGAATGTAATACACGAAACGACTTGGTGAACCTTTTAACTGCGTATGCCGATGAAGTAGAAGAAAAACAACGCAGCATACAAGTGGGATAACGTTTGACATGTCTGGATAGACTAACCTATAATTACCTCTAAGATTAAAAACTGCCAGTGAAGCACTGGCAGTTTTTCTAGTTGGGGAGAAAATGTTATACTATATACATTGTAAATTTAATTAGAGTTGGAGTTGATAAAATGAGTCACGAAGAATTGAATGACCAGTTGCTTGTGCGCAGAGAAAAACTACATAACTTGCGTGAAAAAGGACTGGACCCGTTTGGAAAACGATTTGAGCGCACTTATTCTACAAAGCAACTGCTGCAAACGTACGGTGAACTTTCAAAAGAAGAGTTAGACGAAAAAGCTGTTGTTGTTTCTATCGCAGGTCGTATTATGACAAAGCGCGGAAAAGGAAAAGCAGGCTTTGCCCATATACAAGATTTAGAAGGACAAATTCAAATCTATGTTCGTCAAGATACAGTAGGGGAAGAACAGTACGAGTTGTTTGACTCAGCTGATTTAGGAGATCTTATCGGTGTAGAGGGAACAGTTTTTAAAACAAAAGTAGGCGAATTATCTATTAAAGTTACAAACTATACATTATTAACGAAATCCCTTCGTCCGCTTCCGGATAAATACCATGGCTTAAAAGATGTGGAACAGCGCTATCGTCAGCGTTATTTAGATTTAATCATGAACATGGAAAGCCGTGAGACTTTCGTGGCGCGAAGCAAAATTATCCGTGCTATGAGAAGATTTTTAGATGACCATGGCTACTTAGAAGTGGAAACACCAATGTTGCATACTATTGCAGGCGGGGCTTCTGCACGTCCGTTCATTACACATCACAATGCGCTTGATATGGAGTTATACATGCGGATCGCCATCGAGCTTCATCTAAAACGTCTTATTGTGGGCGGGTTAGAAAAGGTGTACGAAATTGGCCGCGTATTCCGTAACGAGGGTATTTCTACAAGACATAACCCGGAATTTACGATGATTGAGTTGTATGAAGCATACGCAGATTACAAAGATATTATGAAGTTAACTGAGAACTTAATTGCACATATCGCAAAAGAAGTGCTTGGCACTACAAAAATTAAATACGGCGAGCATGAAATTGACTTAGAGCCGGAATGGACAAGGCTTCATATGGTCGATGCAATCAAAGAGCATACGGGAGTGGATTTCTGGAAAGAAATGACTGTGGAAGAAGCTCGTGCTTTAGCGAAAGAGCATAACGTAGAAGTGACTCAACATATGGAAGTAGGTCATATTATTAACGAGTTCTTTGAGCAAAAAGTAGAAGAGCATTTAATTCAGCCTACATTTATTTATGGTCATCCGGTAGAAATTTCTCCGCTTGCGAAGAAAAATGATGAAGATCCGCGTTTTACAGATCGTTTTGAATTATTCATTGTTGCTCGTGAGCATGCAAACGCGTTTACTGAGCTAAATGATCCAATCGATCAAAAAGAGCGTTTTGAAGCACAATTAAAAGAACGTGAGCAAGGAAATGATGAAGCTCATATGATGGATGATGACTACATTGAAGCTCTTGAGTATGGTATGCCGCCTACAGGCGGTTTGGGAATTGGTATTGACCGTTTAGTCATGCTGTTAACAAACTCACCTTCTATTCGCGATGTATTGTTATTCCCAACGATGAGACATAAGCAAGACTAAAAGCGTTGGAGGCTTGTCCTCCAACATTTTTTATGAAATAAATATGTTAAAAAGTTTTTTAAAAAACTATTGCATTTCTTTTATCAAACTGTTATATTTATATTCGTCGTCACGAACGAAACAAAGAAATAAAAAAGTTTGTTGACAATGATATTTGAAAGTGATAAGATGTGAAAGTCGCCTTAAGCGACAACGTAGTTCTTTGAAAACTGAACAAAACATGAAACAACGTCAATGTTTTATATGAGCAAGTCAAACGCTTTTATGGAGAGTTTGATCCTGGCTCAGGACGAACGCTGGCGGCGTGCCTAATACATGCAAGTCGAGCGGACTTCTTCGGAAGTCAGCGGCGGACGGGTGAGTAA
>JBHGXS010000041.1:0-3269 GCA_041920565.1 Bacillus sp. (in: firmicutes)
CGAACACCAATGGAATATGTGAGGCAATTTTGTATCCATAAGGCCAATAACAATATCATCAAGGCACTTCGTCAAGATGCCTTTAAAAAAATCCATTCCCTTGATGCCAAGTATTTCACCGACAATAAAAGCGGCGAAATCGGAACACGCTTCTTTGATGATATTGAAAAGATAAGAGGTTTGTTGACCGCTCTGTTTGGAAACATCGTGATTGAAATGATTGTTTTAGCATTTGTCACTATTACCATGTTTACGTTTAACATTAAACTGACCATCCTTGCTGTTTTGCTAGTAAGTTTTCAATTTCTCTTGGCTCATTTTCTTTCAAAACGGTTTAAGGTATCTACACGTAACATGATGAATTATCGTTCTGTTTTAAGTGGATTTATTTTTGAAAAAATTCAGGGTGCCCTTATATCAAAATTGTTTTCTTCTGAAAGACGAGATAAAGAGGAACTGGATCAGCATTTAGAACATTTTGAAGTTTTAACAGATAAGCATGCTAAGTTAAATGCGCTCATGTTATCTGGTGTTAACGTATTAAGTGATATGACCCCTTTTATTGTTGTATTAGCTGCCAGTCGTTTTGTCATAGAGGGGAGTTTAACCGCAGGTAGTTTAATTGCTTTTTTTGCTTATGTCGATAAAATGAGGAGCCCTGTTGCCGCTCTCGTTCAAGCTTTCCCGGCTATTACAGAAGGAAATGTTGCATTAAAAAGGATATTTGATTTCTTCCATATTCCGTCAGCGATCAAGGAAAAATCTGACCCAGTTGAATTAAAGCAGTTTTCGGATTCTATTAAGTTTAAAAATGTCTCTTTTTCTTATAATCAAACCGACAAAGTGATTAAAAACGTCTCTTTTACGATTGAGAAAGGTAAAACGTATGCATTTGTTGGTGAGAGCGGAGGCGGCAAGAGCACTATTTTACAGCTTTTGATGAGGATGTATGATGCCAATCATGGCGAGGTTTCAATTGATGGCGTGAATATAAAAGACTATTCTTTAGCAAGTCTCAGGGACCATATGGGAATTGTAACACAGGATAACTTCCTATACAGCTCTTCCATTAAAGAAAATATTAAAATGGCAAAGCTTGACGCTACAGATGAAGAAATAATAACAGCTTCAATAAAAGCACATGCGCACGATTTTATCTCAGCCTTAACAGATGGCTATGATACGGAAATTGGCGAAAGAGGGATTAAACTCTCAGGAGGACAGAAACAACGGATTGCATTGGCGCGTGTATTGTTAAAAAATCCGTCTTTAATAATTTTAGATGAAGCAACAAGTGCCTTGGATAATGAAAGTGAAAAACTGGTACAGGAATCTATTAATCAACTTAATCATGATAAAACGATTATTATGATTGCCCACAGACTTTCCACAATTGTGAATGCGGATACGATTTTTGTTTTAAAAAATGGGCGGATAATCGAAAGCGGCAACCACCAAAGCTTGCTTCAATTAAACGGTTATTATAAAGATTTATATTCCAAGCAAAATCCGGAAGAAGTCGAACGTTCAGTGGGGAAAGCAGGTTAATTCATATTGAGATGTAGAAGGAAGTTGTGCAGATTAGCAATCCAATATATAATAGGTATAACCTAAAATACGTGAGTCGTAAGATATGGATTTGAGAAATCTTTTGTAACGGCAATCACAAACAAGGGTAGAACCCTTGATAATACTAGCTGAGTTGGAGGAACGAGACATTGATTCAAGTAAGTAATGTGAGCTTACGATATGGTGATCGCAAGCTGTTTGAAGATGTAAATATTAAATTCACTCCCGGCAACTGTTACGGGTTAATTGGTGCCAACGGTGCGGGGAAATCTACATTTTTGAAAATTTTATCAGGGGAAATCGAGCCAAATACCGGAGAGGTAATTATTACGCCGGGTGAGCGTTTGGCAGTTTTGAAACAGGACCACTTCGCGTACGAGGAATTTGAAGTGTTAACAACTGTTATCATGGGGCATGCTCGTTTATATGAAGTCATGCAAGAAAAAGATGCGATTTATATGAAAGAAGATTTCAGTGATGAAGACGGAATGCGTGCAGCTGAACTGGAAGCGGAATTTGCAGAAATGAACGGTTGGGAAGCAGAATCGGATGCTGCTATTCTTTTAAAAGGATTAGGAATCGGCGAAGAGCTTCATCATAAAAAAATGGCGGAACTGACGGGCGGGGAAAAAGTAAAAGTGCTTTTAGCTCAAGCGTTGTTCGGGAAGCCGGACATCCTATTGCTGGATGAACCGACGAACCACTTGGACATCAAAGCGATTTCTTGGCTGGAAAACTTTTTAATTAACTTTGAAAATACTGTAATCGTCGTGTCCCATGACCGCCACTTTTTGAATAAAGTATGTACGCACATGGCTGACCTGGATTTCGGCCGTATTCAAATCTATGTTGGAAACTATGATTTCTGGTACGAATCCAGCCAATTGGCATTAAAAATGGCACAAGATGCAAATAAGAAAAAAGAAGAAAAAATTAAAGAACTGCAAAACTTTATTGCACGTTTCAGCTCTAATGCTTCTAAAGCCAAGCAGGCAACGTCCCGTAAAAAATTATTAGAAAAAATTACGCTCGATGACATTAAACCGTCTTCCCGCCGTTATCCGTTCGTAGGCTTTACGCCAAATCGCGAAGTTGGAAACGATTTATTGCGTGTGGAAGGGTTAACAAAAACAATCGATGGTGAAAAAGTGTTGGATAACGTGAGCTTTACCGTAAATAAAGGCGATAAGATTGCGTTTATAGGGCGAAACGAAATCGCACATACTACGTTGTTCAAAATCTTGATGGGAGAGATGGAGCCGGACAGCGGAACTTTTAAATGGGGTGTCACTACGTCTCAAGCATACTTTCCGAAAGACAATTCTAAGTACTTTGAGAATTGCGACCTGAATTTAGTAGAGTGGCTTCGTCAGTTCTCTCCGCAGGATGAATCTGAGAGCTTCTTGCGCGGATTTTTAGGAAGAATGCTGTTCTCAGGTGAAGAAGTATTGAAAAAAGCAAGCGTACTATCCGGGGGAGAAAAAGTTCGCTGCATGCTGTCAAAAATGATGCTTAGCGGTGCTAACGTATTATTATTTGATGACCCGACAAACCATCTTGACCTTGAATCCATTACAGCATTAAACAACGGTTTGATCAGCTTTAAAGGGACGATTTTATTCACATCTCACGACCATCAATTTGTTCAGACGATTGCCAACCGCATCATTGAAATAACGCCGAACGGCATCATTGATAAA
>JBHGXS010000042.1:0-2501 GCA_041920565.1 Bacillus sp. (in: firmicutes)
TGGCTGTTTTGCATTGACTGTATATATCCATTCTTTTGTCTCTCTTTTTCCTTCATACACCTTGTTCCATAAAAATAACACCTCTTCATTTTGATTTGTATGAAGCTGCAGCTTCAGCGGCTTTAGTTCTTGAAACGCATAAATGCATTTCCATATATCCTTTGGTGATTTGCATAGCCTTGAAATCGGAACAGCTTCTCCTTTTTCTTCACTTCCTACGATTAACACTAATCGAAAGGGCAATACTTCATGTTCATCCACAATTTCCGTTACGAATGAATCATTTGGCATACCCGTACAGCTCCAATTCCCGTATTTTCTGATGAATGAAAGCAATACAGTGAGCAAAAGAAGACACTTCTTTTGCAATAGGAGATTCGAGCAACTGCAAGAGGGTTTTCGACTTTCCTTTGCTTTCCGTCAATAAAGGGGCCATTGTCGATTCTAAACCGCGCAACTTCGTCAGTACCCGCTGCTTAAGCTGTAAATCAAAAGCTTCTTCTCGCGACAGCAAAGGAATCCCTTCTCCCGACTGGGGAATATTTTCTATAAATCTTGCCATTGCCAATGCAACACGATAGGAAATCCCTTTTCCAGGATCATACGATTGCAGCAGCTCATGAAGAGCATCCAGCAACTCTATCTCTTCTTCCGTCAACACTTCCAGACCCACATTTCGGTTTACCCACTTTGTATAAAACTCCTCCGCTGTAATGTTCGAAGGCTTAGCTGGAGTTGAAACTGTTCCGTTCCCATATAGCGTCACGGCTTGGCGAAACGTCATTTTCTGAAACGTAATCATGTTAATGCGATCTAACAATCGGTCAGATAATGGCCGCGTTGTTTCATCAAAGTTCACAGTTCCGACGAAGATGATATTTCTTCCGATTTTGATCTTTTCCTTGTACAGAGAGCCCCCTGTCTGTTCTTTCTTTTTATAGAGTGACAAATATCGATTATCTTCTTCCATTTCCAAAAGGGATAAAAACGGACTGAACCAATGCTCTGCTTGTGACAAATTCATTTCATCAAATACAACCATATACAATTGCTCGGGGTGCTGCTCTGCTTCGTGCACCAGACTTACTAATCCCGTTTGGCTTTCCATATATTCCCCCGTTGTCGGATGCATATATCCTAAAATATCTTCCGGCTCTTGATACGAAGGAGAAACAGGAATGAACAACAACTCCTTACCAGGCTGTAATCCTAGCGCCTCCCCGTACAGCTTAACAAATTGAGACTTTCCGGTACCTGACATACCTCCGACAATTGTAATGTTGTTTGTTTTGACACATGCATGAAAATTATAAATATCACTTTCTTCTATATATAACTTTTTATCCGCAGCTAACGCTTTTACTCGTTCTAAAAACTTGATTTCCTTTTCTATATTCCGCCCCTGCTTAGTAGTTGGTATAATCGGCTTCTTGTCATTCATATTCACTTGTTGAAAGACGGAGGCTAACTGTTGTCCTTTTTCTTGAAAAAGCCGCTGCAGCTTTTGGTAATTTGCTCTTCCCATAAAATACAGGTTGTCATCCAGCTCTAAGTCAATCCATTTTTTCCATTGCTTTGGTACGTCGACATACATGACCTCTTTTCCTTGCTCAAAAAACGTAATGGAATTCATCACGGATTTTAACGATAAGTTTCCGTATACTCGTCCTTCATAATATAAGAACTCGGGACTGCCAAATTCACTGGAATACTTAGGTAATAGAAACGATAATGAGCCTTTGATCAACTTTCGTTCGAAATCGGCGCGTGTTTGCCCCATCACCAGCTGCGGAGCAGGAATGATATGATAAAAATCCTGTTGTTGTGTTCGTACTTTTTTCATGATTTCCACATACAAATACGAATTTGAATACCGCAGCGAAAATAAAAAGAGAAACTCTTCCCCTTTTTCTTCATTGGCCAGAATCGGAGACAGCCACTTTCGATTTTGCTTGATATTCACGTTTCCCGGAAAAATAAGGTTCTGATCTGCTACTTGATCAAGCAGTTTTTGAGGAAAAGGAGAAAGGCACTTCATGTAAAACCGTTCCGTCTGCTTTCCATCAACAGTCTGCGGGAGGTTCTCTTCTTTTACAAGCACGCCAACAAACATTAATTGCTGCAGTTTTTTTATCATTTTTTGATTAAGTGCTTGCTTTACTCTCATCGCTTAACCTCCTTTACCCGTCCTCTCACCATTGTATGAACAATATCCTGTAAAAATGAAAAAACCTGGCGTCTGTGCCAGGCTTATGCGAGTTCTTTCGATTCTTGCTCTTTTTTTGCATATTCCGCATGAACCGCATTCCGGGCGATTCTCATTTTTGTGACAGAATATTGTAATGTATCATTTGCATTTTGATCTTCATCCAATTGAATTTTCGTCAATGCTGCTACCGTGCTTGCTAAATGCTCAACTGAATGCCGCAATTGCGAGTTTGGATTAAAACACGCTTCTTGAAGTAAGGTTTGTACAATTTCATTAGCCAACGCTTGAATTC
>JBHGXS010000072.1:0-52290 GCA_041920565.1 Bacillus sp. (in: firmicutes)
CCTTTAATATCAAAGGCGATTCTTATCGTCTACGAGAAAAGAAAAAAGCAGGAGTTTATCCTGCCCAGTTACCTAATTAGATGTTCATAATGGGGAATTTCATTTCGTTGAAATTAGGGAATTTTAAATCGTTGTTGACACCCTTATTGCAAATCAGGCATTCGATATTTTTTTTGTAGACCAGGAAAGGTTAATTTTGCTACTCCCGAAGGAGCCTTCCTTTCTCTACCTTTATTGTAAATGAGAAATGGACAACCTTGGCGGACACCTCTTGCCCGTTAATTTCAGGCTCAAAATGATGCTTTTCCTACAAAACACATAAAAACAACAAAAAAGAGCCATACACAAATCCTTAAAAGGATTCATGTATGGCTCATTCTCTTATAGCTAAAAACGGACATCTCGTGTCCGCTTTTTTGAAAATATTTTGAAATTTTATAATGGATCTGCACCGTGTTCTTGTAAAAAGTTTCTTATCTCATCCATTGACTTTGGATAAAGGTGAGTCAATGCAAAATCATACCAAATGTGACTGGTGTTATTGAAATTCAGGGAAAACGGTGAATTACGAATTATATGACTGCTAATTCTAGGAGGAAGATTAAGTCCAAGGCAAATTAAAATAATAGAGTTAATAGAGCCTGGTTCCTCACCATTAACGATTCGCCTTATAGTGCGCTCGTTAACTAGTATTCTTTCTGCTAATTCGTTATAAGTTACATTTCTCCACTTGCGCACCATTTTAAGAGAGCTGGTATAGCTATTTGGCAATTCATTATATATCCGCATTTCTTCGGCTAATGTATCAGCAAGTATTTTTGCTTTCTTTTCTGGGTCTGCATACTCAAAACCATTACAATATTTTATATCGAAATCAATATTAGAAGTCTTGTCCCGGTTTAGAAAACACTCTGTATAGTATCTTTCCTTACATCCAGACTTTACTGATAAGTCGAAAACCAAACAACACTCGTCCATATGGGTTCGTGCGTAGTCAGTAAGTACAGTCTGTCCAAACATATCCTGTGTTATATATTTTGGATGGTTTAAAACAAAGTGGGAATCCACATATATATAACTTCCGTCTCTAACTAAAGCAGCCATTTCTGGATTAGTTATGCTTTGGATGGCAGCGTCTTCTGCACCTATGGAAAATGTTTGGTTTCTTTCGAGTGCACCTTTCTTAAATCTATGGGGCTTGACGTAGCGACCATCTATGTAAGTAAAAGTTCCAATTGCTTCCTCATACCCAGCATCAATCATTCGGATTTTTGCTGCTGTCCGAGAAACACTGAAGAATGTTGCTAATGAGTCAATAACTGGCTCCATTACATCTATAAGTTCAGATGTTCCTAGTTCTGTACGAAATTGCTTAATAAACTTAAACGCTTGGGTTTTAAACATAGCAAGTGGCATTTGTATCTTTGGGGTGAGAGCATTTGCCTGCCATTCCATCCAATCAGTTGCATCTCTGCTATTGTCTTTTATACCCCCGACTACCTGACACTTGATTCGTGTGGCACTGCTGTTATATAACCGCTCCAATTCAAATGCTTTTCTATGTTGATCCCAATGAACACACTCATGCACAATAGTATTATTGACTGACCCCAGATTACGAAGGAAGTAAGCTTTAGGGTCCACGATTATTGTACGAGCATTCACACGGGTCTGTACCATTTCATCGCTATCTTCATCATAAAATTCTGCATCACAGTCGTGAAAGTATATCTGCCCAAAAACAGAGAAATCCTTTGTAATCTCTCGCATTTCAACTGTAAGACCCATCTTTTCAGCTAGAACTTGTGGCTCAACTGCCATTGGGGTTTTTAATGCTTCAGGGTAATGTCTGCGAAGGAAGTCTGTAGCGACAGATTCTAGTTGCTCCTTATGAATGATAGGGACAAGAGAGTCCGACATAGGTTTGGGCTGCTTAT
Organism: Bacillus sp. (in: firmicutes); assembly: GCA_041920565.1. Lineage (GTDB taxonomy): Bacteria > Bacillota > Bacilli > Bacillales > Bacillaceae_G > JAGHKQ01. Next base: position 1,938 of record JBHGXS010000072.1, read on the forward strand.
TTTTGCTGGTATACTCAGTTACACTGGAGATTATAAAATCATCTAAATTGCAATCCAAATCACCTGAACATTTCAGCATAAACCACTGCCTACAATTTTCCGATTCATCATAATGATAGTCTGACTCACGGACTTCTAATTCGGCTTCCACAACAACATCAAATTCTATTTTCATACCTGGCAAGTCATTAACAGATACAAACTTTACTTCTATATCTGATAATTCTATGCCACCAATATTTCGAACCCTGTATAGCCTTAAGTCCAAATCATCGTAGTTATCCGTGGTGTAACTTTGTATAGCAGCAAATACTTCATTATAGAATCTATCAGCCACATAGTCTTTAAATGAACGATTACCTGCCAAAGCACTCTCCCCCCTATTCAACGATTAATTTGATATATAGTTTTGCATTACTTCCTTTATATTGAGATACTGTTCAATAATTTTTGTTCCTGTATTTCTGTCACCCAAATAAGCAGGGGATAATGAAAAATGTATATTTGAGCAGGTTACATTATTTGGTAACATTAAGGCACTATATATTTTAGTACTCTTCGAAACCCCACCTCTAAGTATCTCATTATATGAAAATTGCTTATAATTTAAATCCGAGACACTGTAATAATATTTAGAATCAAAAATATAAATACAATCATCTTGTTTTGCATAATGATCTAGCCGTATTTTAAACTGGTGTGAAGAATCATCAATAGCAAATTCTTTAGCTTCAAAACTCAAGGGCGATGCTACTAAGCTTTTATCAAATATAATAGAATTGGAAACTTCGTCAACACTTTTAAAATATTTATTAAGGTACGTCGAAACCATTCTTTCCCATATTTTGTCAAAATAATTAATTTTTATATGGATATCACCGCCTTTTGGCGACTTTTTATATTGTTCAAAAAAACTAATTAAGTTTGCTATCAATTTTTTATGAGTGTCTTTAAAAGTTTTACTATTAATTTGTCGCAATTGTTGCAATGTATATTCTCGATGTTTGATAAAGTCAAAAGAACTTATTTTGTAACCAGTCTTTGGTAAACTAATGAAATATGGAAAGCTATTAATCGTGTGATCAATAACAAATACCATGCATTCACTCAGGAAAACATTCTGTTGCTTTTTTTTCCTTCTATAAAGGGGGGAAAAAATCAAGTTGCCTTCGCTAACTATCGTCTGTGCCTTTTGAATCGTTTTTCTCCATGCAACTGGTCCATTTGCATTAGGCTTGACTTCAATATTACTTTCACGATAAATACCATACTGGCGGAAATGTTTATAGACTTCAAAAAAGGAAGCAAAAGGGTAATCAGATACAAACTCTGGTTTTGCTCCAATATATTTAGTTGCTTTAGCAGCAGTAGATACTTCCTTTGTATATTTTACGAATACATCAAATAACAATTTAATATCTTCTAAATTCGCCTTTTTTCTTCGATTCAATTCTTTCAGCTCTAAATCAGTATAAAAATGTTTCGGAAAAACAGATAATAAATTATCTTCATTTAAAACAAATCCAACAAAATCAAACACTTCTTTATTATCAGATTTTAAATATTTTGTGTCACCTTTTCCCAAACTAAAAGGTAATAAATCTATGTCATCAACGTTAAAATAATCTTGACCATAATGAAATTTCATTAGATTAGCACCACCTCTATTCACCAAGAAATCATAAACTACCTCTTAGCCACAGCTCTATGCATTCTAAGAATTTATCGCTAAAAACCTTTTTATCATCCTCGTAAGCATCATACAGTTCGGAAAAACTTGTCATTGATGAATCAAACAAACTAATTTCAGTGCTATAACTTGATTTATGAATGTCACTCCATAAATAATGTAGTAATTTGTTTTTCACTTGATTTTTATGCTCGCTTGGTGTGCCTCCAACTTTAAATTCTATAAAGAACTGGCCCAACTGCTTATCTTCGCCAAGTCCTAAAAACCGTGAGTCAGAAATGAATTTATTTAAAGTACCGTAAAAATCAACCCACTTAACAGATTTTTTAGTACCTGCACTATCTAAAACAACTTCAATATCAATATTGTTTTTATATGGCCCCCCTACTGGTACCGGTTTTGTGCTTATATATTGCCATTCGAACCTTCTTTTAAAAGCTGTATCCATTACAAACACATTCTGGTCACTTGTATTAACAGTTCCTAAAATATTGAAGTTAGGTGGTAATTTAATTTTATCATCAGTAATTGCTATAATGTCTTTTGCAATGATGTCGTTATTGATAAAGTATTTACTATAACCTTTATTAATACCTTGAGATTCTCTATCTAATAATTGGAAAATATCTCCAAAAATACCTGCACAATCTCCTCTTGACATTTCCTCAATTATTAAAAATACTTGTTTAGCAGTATCTTCGTATGCTTTTTCTAATGCTCTTGTAAATACTCCCTTTGTAAATTCATAGCTGATACTAGTGGAGCCGCTTGCTGTTCTCTGGACTTTTGGTAGCAATTGTCCAACGAAATCGTTATATGTATACTCTGGATGGAATGTAGTTCTAAAAATTCTATCATCACCAACACCAGATGCTTTTACCAGCTCATCTACAATATAACTTTTTCCTGTACCTGGAGCACCATAATAAATTATCTGCATTTATTTTCCCTCCTAATTTTGTGTTAAATCTTAGAAATATACGTTCTAATGACATCAAACATACTCAACCCTACATTATCAAAGGCGTCTATATTAACTTGATATCCCTCGTCAATTGCCATATAGATTGCTGGTAACACTTTCAAACAATATCTATACATTTCAGCAGATGGATTTTTTGACGCAGTAACTCTATCTGAAAGTAACTGCAATACCTTCTCCTCATCATTGACTATAAACAGTTCATTGTCACCATTAGTTGCAAATAATCGATTAAAATCAGTTAAAGAAGATATCTGAAATTCATCATCATCTTCCTCATTAAGGCTCGTTAATACATCATGAAATTCTCGTCCAAATATATCTAGATATTTAAATCCAAGTAATTCTGCACATATAAAACTTACTTTTACGGCTCTCTGTTCTGATCTGTTTGTCTCGTTTATATTTAAAATGTATACTGGTCTATTATTAAAATGTAAATCGACCATATCCTGAGATATTCCTTCATAAATTCCTAACAGAGTTGGCATAACTTGTCTGGTTAAAAAATCATTTCCTGAGTTAAGTGAAGGAGGAATATAAAAAAACAGACCGTCTACATTACCTTTTTCAGTTTCAAGATATCCAGCATATATAGAACTGCTTCCTCTGTTCCCAATGGTTTCTTTTATATTGTCTTTATTATCGACCCTATAATTGGTAATGCTTAATTTGGGAAATCTTTCGTTCATTTCAGATATGACTCTATTTATCATATCTTGAACTGTATCAACACCAATTTGAAGCCATTTTTCATGAATATCACTATCTGCATGTGCTTCATTTAATTTAGTTTCAAACTCTTCTGGTAAAACAAGGATATGATCCAATAAGCCCGCCCCCTTAATAATTTACTATTAGGACTTCATTTTTTGAATAGCGCCAACCGCTTGTACCTATTTCAATCACACGGTATTTATGCTCTTCTGCCCATTTTTGAAGAAGATGGTTTGTTCTATCTTTATGATGCATTACATTCGACAGAATGAATTTATATCCCAATGAATCAATATGGCTTAATGTATTTAAAAGTTCTAACTCTTCATCAGCAGACCAACCTTTCATGCCTCTCTTACCATCGTTATAGGCAGCACTTGTAATAAAGTAAGGTGGATCAAAATAAAAAACTGTATCTGAAGGATATTCACTCCAGTTTATTGTTGTATAGTCAACATTCATCATTTTTAGTTTTTTCGTTTTAACTTTAAAGTTTAGTATCCGTTGTTTTATATCTTCACTGTAGCCTGCTACCCCAATCGGGGTGTTAAACTTATGTTTACCATTAAATCTGATCATATTTTGGAATGAATACATGTGGAGTAAATATAAATTTAATGGAGAATTATCCCTTTCATTATAATCTGACCTAAGTTTGTCAAATGGTTCCTTCTCACCTTTCTCCAACTTGTACTTAGCTATACCTTCTTCTATGGCTTCAATAATTTCAGTTTTATCCGTTGTTAAAAGCCATTCAATAATTTCATAGACATAAGGATTTAGTTCATTGTAAACAACGCAATCTGTAGCAACGATATTAGCCCCAACGTTAAATGCACCTCCCATAACATCTACAAAAGTATTCACAGAAGGAGGGAGCTCTTTTATTATTGCTGGAAGCAAAGTGTCCTTACTGCCAGAATAATTGAGTGGTGATTTATTTAAAGACAAATCTTTTTGAAAATATATTATCACTTCATTGAGGGATTTACCGTTCCTCTTTTTGCTTGACCGATGATTCTGATACTCCCTATAGTCGGTACTTTCTATGTATACTTTACCATCTTTAGCAAATAACTTTGCCAAATCAACTAGCTCCTTTAAACTAACGAGTCCTTGGTTACTATAGCTCACCAATACATGCTTATAATTAATCTGTCTAAACAAATCTTCAAAGGCACTTAATGCCTTTGTTCTCTGAGCATATAATGAGTTTTTATTACCCCTACCTCTTTTTCCACCTACACCTTTTATATCGGGTGAATCATATTTAGCAATAGTATCTAACATATGATAAGCTGAAACATATTGGGTTACAGTATATGGAGGGTCGATATATGCTATATCTCCTTCAATTCGCCTCACTAAACTATTCGTTTCTTCATTATAAACATCGTTTTCGGCAAAAAGTTCTTGTTCATTCATTTCAATTGGTTCCAAGACAAAATCTTTTATCGCTCTTGGATCCCAGAATTTAAAGAATGCTTCATAAGTACCTGAAGTATTTGAAAACTTAGTGGTACTTTCAATTAGAGAAGCTAATAGAAAATAATACTCATTTTCAGAAATAGTTTGTTCTCTATAAAGTTCCTCAATTTTTATTCTAATACCATCGATTTTCTTCCCATTATTTTCTGTAAAAAACATTCTTCCGCCAATCGGAGTGTAGTTATTATAAATAAAATAATTGCTATCCGGTGTAAATTCAAGGGAATTAAGCCAATCGAAAATGTTACTTTTATATTCTTTAGTAAATTTTGAAAAAGACGGAATTCTACTATTGTTTAATTTCGCTTTACTTATAACATAAGAAAAATATAGAAAGTCGTTAGCTTGAATCTTATACCTATCTTTGAAATAATCTCCAACGCAGCTAGTACCTGCAAATAAATCTCCAAACGTATATCCTTTAATATCATACTTTTCAATAACACCTTCTATCGTATTCAGCAATTTTGCTTTGCTGCCTAAATATCTCATCTTATCACCTTTTCTAGTTATGCTTTTTTTCTTCTTCGTCTGGTTGATATTCTAGTAAATCAGTTAGGTCGCAACCAAGAACCCTACAAATATTATTAAGCAAATCCAAATCGATCCTTTTAACTTTCTCGTGGTACAAATCACCGATAGTATTTGGGCGCACACCTACTAATTCAGCTAGTGCTTTTCTTGTCATTTTGTTTTTGCCTAATAGTTCTGATAATTTTATTATAATCAACAATATCACCTCAAGGGTATTAAATAACGTTTTTCGATATAAATTAACAATTTTCATTATATCATAACGATATTCGTTTCTCAATAGAAGAAATAATTAATTCTAAAGTCCTGTTTAATTTTTTCGCTGACTAATTTACATCTATCCTGTCTCCTCAACCCCTTGCAAAAATATGTGTTATCTAATCTGTCAACTCAACCCTACCGCACTCAGGTTAGTTGATATGTTTCCTCAAAGAATAAAAATAAGGGTTTCCCGACATTAACGTCCTCGACAAAGTTGCCATGAGAAAAATGCAATGTCAGGAAACCCTTTATTTATGGGCATTATCAGCCCTTCTATTTCTCAACCCTTGACATCAAGACGACGCACTCAACATGCGCCGTATGAGGAAACATATCCACCGGCTGCACATACTCCACGTTATATTTCTTCGATAACTTCCCGATATCCTTAGCTAGCGTAGACGGATTACAAGACACGTACACAACCTTCTTCGGTTCCACCTGCAAAATCGTCTGCAGCAGCTTATCATCACAACCCGTACGAGGCGGATCAACCATGATCACATCCGGCTTCCAACCTTCTTTGACCCATTTTGGAAGCCATTGTTCTGCTTTTCCTGTTACATATAAGGTATTGTGAAAGCCGTGTTTTTTTGCATTCTTCTTTGCATCTTCTATTGATTCTTTGATGATATCCATGCCGCGGATTTCTGCCGCATCCGGCGCAAGCCAAAGTCCGATTGTACCGACGCCGCAATAGGCATCGACGATTTTTTCTTTTCCTGTCAGCTGTGCAGCTTTTTTGACTTCATCGTATAGTTTCACTGTTTGGGTTGGATTCAGCTGGAAGAAAGCGCGAGCGGACAATTCAAAAGTTAAGTCGCCAAGCACTTCTTGAATGACTTCTTTTCCTGCCAAATGAAACGTTTCGTCGCCAAAAATTAAGGATGTTTTTTCGCCGTTTACGTTTTGCATGATGGATTTTACTTGCGGCAGTGCGGTTTGGACTTGTTTTACAAACTGATCCTTGCGAGGAAATTCTTTTTTGGCTGTGATCAGCACCAATTGAATTTCTCCTGTTTGAACCGCAATGCGCGTCACAATCGTACGAACTACACCTGTCCGTTTTCGTTCGTTGTATACCGGAATATCAAGCCGTTCTAAGATGCGCTTTACTTTTTGCGTAACTTCGTTAGTAGCAGCATGCTGGATCATACAGTCTGAAATATCGACTAGCTGATGAGAGTTTAAGGCGTATAATCCGGCGATCACCCTTTGCTTATCCTTTCCGACTTGAAGCTGACTTTTGTTTCGATAATGCCACGGATCTTCCATGCCGATTGTCGGGCGGATGTTCAGTTGTTCAATCGGGAACTTTGTGTGCTTTTCAAATGCTTGAATGACAATATCACGCTTTTGTTCCAATTGTGCTCCGTACTCTAAGTGCTGCAGCTGGCAGCCGCCGCATTGCTCGTATACAGGACAAGGAGGCGTTACCCGGGAAGGAGACGCTTTTCGGATTCGCTTCACTTTTGCTTCTGCATATCCTTTTTGGATTTTGGTTGCTTCTGCCACAACTTCTTCGCCCGGCAATGCACCGGGAATGAATACGACTTGCCGTTTAAAATAGCCGACTCCTTCTCCATTAATCCCAAGTCTCTTTATCGTTACCGGAAATGTTTGTCCCGGTTGTAATTTGCTTTCATTTTGAATTTTCATGTTCACAACTCCATTAGTTCTTACTCAATACTTCTCCATAAATAAAGAGAAGCATAACTGCAATAAGGTTCCAGTTCTTTCTTGAGGTTTTCCAAATATGCATCATCCGGTTTGGATTCAAGACTGAATAATTGTTTCACTGCATTTTGCAGCCCGATATCCGCTTTCGGAAATATATTTTTTCGTCCCAATCCGAACATGAGGAAGTTTTGTACTGTCCAAGGACCGATTCCGCGCAGCTGAATTAATTCTTTCATTACTTCATCATCGGACAAATGCTTCATATTGTTCAAGTCTACTTTCCCTTCAGCAATTGCCTTGGCAAGGTCAATTATATACTCCGCTTTTCGTTGACTGAATTGAAGAGCACGCAGTTCTTCATGCGGAATTTGCGCCACTCGCTCCGGCGACGGATAAAACCAAACTCCCTCTATTTGTTTTCCGTATGATTTGACAAACCGTTCTGTCAGAGCATACGCAAATTTTAAATTTAACTGTTGATGAATAATACAGCGTACGAGGCAATCAAAATAGCCGAACTCCAATACAAGCGGCGTATAGGCAAATCGTTCAAACAACGGACGTAAAGATGTTTGCAGGAAATGCTCATGTATTTGTCCAATGGATACGTTCCAGCCGAAAATATCATATATCCGGTTTAAAACAGCTTCTTCCTCTACTTCTTGGTTGCTTGAGAGAACAAATACCGGCTCTTCAAACGTTCCTGCTCCTTTTACCGCGATGACGATTTTTTTGTTATTTATGACAAGCGGCACCTTCACTTTGTTTGTTGTAATATCTACACTATTCAATGGATCTAATGCCAACCGCTGAATCACTTGTTCAAAATTATATGGCGCATGTAACGATACGGTTTTACTCCACATCTTCCTCATCCTTTTTTAGGCATTTGGCACCATTATAACATAAGAACGGGAAGAAGCCGTAAGCATGTTCGCTCACGGCCGTTAATAATGGATCTTCGGTCCAAACTTATCGTGAATTAAATCGTCTAAGCTCTTGAAATGGTAGCCTCGTTTGCGCAAGTCGTCAATGATTTTGTCCAATGCGCCTGCGTTATCGCTTGAGATGCTGTGAAGAAGGATAATGGCACCCGGATGAATTTGCTTCATTACATTATCATAAGCGTACTGCCAGCCGCGCTGCTGGTCGACTTTCCAGTCTACAAATGCCAAGGACCAGAAAACGTTGTAATATCCCATTTCTCTTGATAGAGCCAGGGTGCGTTCACTGAAAATGCCTTGCGGAGGACGAAGATATTTTAGTCCTTTTTTGCCTGTGAGCTGCTCGTACTCTTCTTCAATCAATTCCAATTCTTTTCTGAAGCGGATTTCACTTACTTGTGTTAAATCGGGGTGATGCCAAGAATGGTTTCCGATTATATGACCTTCTTTCACCATTCGTTTGACAAGGTCCGGTTTGTCCTTCATGAATTGCCCTGTTACAAAGAATGTAGCAGGCACCTTTTTTTCCTTCAATACGTCTAAAATCTTTGCGGTATATCCATTTTCATATCCATTATCAAATGTAAGGTAAATGTCTTTATGTTTGACGTTTCCCAAATAAAAGGAATCGTATTTTGTAATGGTAGAGGTGAATTTTTCTCCAGCATCAGGAGGAATTTCATCTTTTGCCTTTGGTATCCCCCAGTGGATTGCTGAATTGGAATAAGCGTATGCTTTTGTGCTGCATAGCATTAATAACAATAAAGAAAAAACAGCAAGCTTCCGTTTCATTCGTTCAACTCCTTTCCAATTGAATGTTGTACTTGTATTGTTTGTTTTCCTTATTCTTTTCATGCTGAGCATTGTTTTCCAAAAATGAAAAGGACAACACCCACATTTGAGTGTTGTCCTTTTGTATATTATTTAAATACCGGCTCTTTGAATTGGGCAAGCTTTTCAAGAGAAGATTTATCCACTTCCGCATGTAAGCTGTTGCCGTGAGAGTCCATTGTTACTACCGCTTTGAAGCCTTCTACTTGCAGATGCCACATCGCTTCTGGAATGCCGAATTCCAGGAAGTCCACATCCTTTACTTCTTTAATGCATTCTGCATAGTATTGGGCAGCACCGCCGATCGCATTTAAATATACGCCCCCGTGCTCCTTCAGTGCCGCAAGCGTTTTTGCTCCCATGCCGCCTTTTCCGATAACAGCGCGAATGCCGAATTTTTTCATGATATCGCCTTGGTAAGGCTCCTCACGAATACTTGTTGTCGGACCTGCAGCTTTGATAGTCCATTTGCCATCTCCATCTTTCATGACAACCGGACCGCAGTGGTAAATGATTTGACCATTCAAGTCTACCGGACAGTCATGGTCGGATAAGTATTTGTGAATAGCATCGCGGCCCGTGTACATCATACCGTTGATCGTTACAACGTCTCCCACGCGAAGCTCACGAATTTGTTCTTCTGTAATTGGAGCTTGAAGGACGATTTCGCGTTTGGCCGTAATGGTTTCTTCCTCTTTTGATTGTTCGTGTTTAATTCCCGCATCTCCTTCTTGATATAACCATTCAAGAATTTTGCCTGTCTCGGCATTCATCGTAATTCCTAAACGGCGGTATGCCCAGCAGTTGTAAGCAACGGATACGAAGAAGCTTGCTGGAAGACGGTTATATACGCCGATTTTGCAGCCAAGAAGAGTAGTTTCTCCGCCGAATCCCATCGTACCGATGCCAAGCTTGTTTGCATTTTCCATCACGTATTCTTCAAGCTTTTGCAGTTCAGGAATCGGGTTTGTATCATCAAGCGAGCGGAACAATTGATCTTTTGCCAGCTCGTAACCGGATGTGCGGTCTCCCCCAATACCTACACCGATTACACCTGCGCTGCAGCCTTGTCCTTGTGCTTGATAGACAGAATGCATAATACATTTGCGGATACCGTCTAAATCACGGCCAGCACGGCCAAGACCTTCTAATTCGCAAGGCAAGCTGTATTGAATATTTTTGTTTTCACAGCCGCCGCCCTTTAAAATTAAGCGGACATCGATATAATCTTTTTCCCATTGTTCAAACTTAATGACAGGTGTTCCTGCACCCAAGTTGTTGCCGCTGTTGTGACCGAAAATGGAGTCTACAGAGTTTGGACGAAGCTTTCCGTCTTTTGTTGCCTGCTCGATGGCAGCATGGATTGCTTCTTTAATTTTAATTTGGTTCACTCCAACAGGCGTTTTGATCTTAAACGTCGGCATCCCCGTATCCTGGCAAATCGGTGAAATATTTTTATCAGCCATTTTAATGTTGTTAGTAATTGTATCAAGCGCCATCGCGGAACGAGTTCCTGCGTTTTCCCGTTCTTTCGCTCGTTGAATCGCACGGCGAACATCCTTCGGTAAATTTGTGGATGTTTCGACGATGAGTTTATATAGACTTTCTTGCAGCTTTTCCATCACATTACCCCCCTCATACTGTGAACGCTACCAAAAAAATTGACGAAAATTTTTTGACAATAAAATTATACCGCTTTTTGTACAGAACTTCTATTCAAAGATGATGAAGAAATCGCGCTTTTTAATACACAGGCGATTCATCCCCACCCTACTTATCGGGCTGTACCCTTCCCATTCCTTGAGGATGAGGTCTTCTCGCCTAAATATGATAAAAAGTTGCTGAGAGCACACTTTCAGCAACTTTTTTTAAATTGCTCGCACTTGAACTCAAGCTCGTCCAACATGCGTAACAAACGATCTATATCTTCTAAATCAACATGCTCAGGCTCCATAGTATCAATCACCTCAACAAACATATTTAAACGTTCCTTCAAATATACTAGTTGTGAGTCTTTATCATGAGTAGCATTTCCCACGCTTATTCTCTCCTTTTTATTGCGAGTCGTTTCCATTATACAGAAAAAAACAGTTATTGTCTGAACATTTCATGACATTGATATGAAAATTACAGCAAAATGGTTTATTTAATTTGCTTATTCTTCTATGATAAGGAATGGACAATTTTCTCTATACAAAGGAGCAATTTATATGAATTTATCACAAACAATGCGGCCGATTACTCCTTCTTACGATCCATGGGAAGCGTATATGGATTATGAGGAGTACGGTCAATTATTGCTTACTAACGTTGAATTTACAACGACTACCCTCTGCAATATGCGCTGTGAGCATTGTGCAGTGGGATATACACTGCAGCCAAAAGATCCGGATGCGCTGCCGTTGTCTTTATTGCTGAAGCGTTTAGATGAAGTCCCTCACCTTCGCTCTTTGAGCATTACAGGCGGAGAACCGATGCTTTCAAAAAAATCAGTAGAAGCATACGTAGTACCAATCTTAAAGTATGCTCATGAGCGTGGGATTCGAACACAAATTAACTCAAATCTGACTTTAGAATTGTCTCGCTATGAACAAATTATACCTTATCTGGATGTATTACATATTTCACATAACTGGGGAACAATCGAAGATTTTGTGGAAGGCGGCTTTGCGATGATGGAGCGAAAGCCTTCATTTGAACAAAGGGCAAAGCTGTTTGAACGTATGATTGAAAACAGCAGAGCGCTTGCAGATGCAGGAGTGATGGTATCTGCGGAAACAATGTTGAACAAACGAACATTGCCGCATATTGAAAAGATCCACCGCCAAATCGTGGAAGAAATGAAGTGTAAGCGCCATGAAGTGCATCCGATGTATCCAAGCGATTTTGCGAGCAATCTTGAAATTTTAACAAAAGCGGAAATTCGAGACGCCATTTCCCACCTGCTTGATATTCGGGATGAGAATGTTTGGATGCTGTTTGGAACGCTGCCGTTTTATGCATGCAGCGAGGATGAGCAAGACTTAAAAGTGCTGAAGAAGCTTCATCGAAGTAAAAATGTTACTGTACGCAATGACCCGGACGGCCGTTCCCGATTGAATGTAAATATTTTTGACGGCAGCATTATTGTCACTGACTTTGGAGATGTCCCTTCCTTAGGAAACATTCAAGACACTTCGCTGCTTGAAGCATATGAGACATGGACCGGTACGAAAACAGCAAAATCATTAAGCTGTCACTGTCCTGCCGTAAAATGCTTAGGACCGAACGTTCTTGTAAAAAACAGTTACTACCCAAACGAAGATTTCACAACCAAACAAGCAAGAATTTCCTTATAATGCGAAAACGTCAGCCGATTTGGCTGACGTTTTTATAACGGCTTTGGAGAAGTAACAAACCCAAATGAAAGATGATCTTGAACCGGAATCCAAGCTCCAATGCCGTGAGACGTAACGTTTTTAATCATAAGGCTGCGCTGATTTCCTTTTAACACCAAGTATACTTCACCAAATGTAACTTTCCCCTTTTCGTTGACCGCAGGTGCGTAGGCATGTAAGTATCCTAAATGTTTTGGCGCAATGTTATATACACGTGCATGCTTCGTTCCATATCCCACTATCGTTTGAAATGCAAGCGGAAGATGCGTTTTCTCCATCGCCTTTAATAGCATCATCTTTTTTACATCTTCTGCATTTTTTATATTGGCGGTTAGATCGCCTTGTACAATCTTTTGCGTTTCTTGATTGTACCGCAGCTGATAATAAGTTTTGCCCCCGCGGTTATCAAAAAAGTTACGGTTAATCTGCCGATATTCCCAATTAATGGTCGTTTCTGTTGATTCATAATTGAGCGGCCAGTGTCCAAGATAAATTTTAGCGCGATATCCTACAGCTAACGGTGCATTGGAGATTGATGTTTCGTTAAACATGCGGATTAAGTCCGGATTTTCGATTGGAACTTTAGATGTATCCAGCAATGCTTTTGCAAACTCGCTCGGCTGCAGTCTAGGCAAATCTTGAGTAGGGTTCGGATACGTATTCTCCTTTGAAATTACCACCACGGATGGCGGGATATTTATTTTTGTCGCAGGCGCTTGTTTATCCGGCTGCGGCTTTCCTTCCGGTTTTGCGTAAGCCATGGAAGGAACAATAAGAGAGAAACAAAAAAGAGAAAGCATAAATACCTTTTTCATGCGCTTCATGGATGTAACTCCTTTCAAATCAAAATGAGTCATAGTTATTGTTTTCTCTTTTTCTTCCTCTTATCCAATTTTTTTCAAAAAGCTTAGCCCAACGAATGAGAATTTAACTTAAATTGCGCCGATCGAAAGAGACCGTCTCCCTGCTTCATCGAAGCAAAGAGCCGACCTTATGCATAAATCGTTCGACAGGTCCATAAAAAAACTGGATGATCGGTCCAATCGTAAATGCCACAATTAGGGTTCCGATACCAATCGGTCCTTTTAATAAAATAGCAAACACAAGAGCGAACATTTCCGCCATCGTCTTTGCTGCCATCAGGCTTACACCGAACTTTGTATGAATGGCAACCATAAAATGATCGATCGGGTTTATCGGAAAGTGAGAATGAAGATACATGGTTACGCCAATGGCAATCAACACAATGCCAAGCATAAGAACAGAGGCACGGTGAACAAGGTCTTGCGGGTTGTACTCCTTCAATACCTTCAACAACCAAAAATCGATCATGGTGCCGATAAGAAAAAAAGTGATAATAGCGAAGTACTGGGGTTGCTTCTGCATTAGATAGGCGTTTATAAATAATAAGACAAGACCGTTAATAATGACCCATGTTCCTACAGTAAAGCCTGATGCTTTTGCTTGCCCTGCTGCCAGCGCATCCCATGGTCCGGCTCCAAGGCTTGCTTTCAAAGTTAAACTTGCCCCAAAAGTTAAAATGGCAATACCTATCATAAAAAAGAGAAATCTTGTAATTTTCATGATTCGCTCCTTCTGTAAAATATGTACAATACAGGTTATTACGCACTTTCTCTTATTAGGACAATATTGCACAAAAAAAGAGTTCCCGGCTGTAAACCGAGAACTCTTTTTTACAACAAATAAAAACCGATGCCCATAATGATGTAAGCCGCTAATAATGTAAGACCTTCAAACCAGTTTGTATCTCCATCATTTGCAATGATAATTGTCAAGAAAACCGCCGTTACCATGGAAATGAGCTCCGTCATTGTAAATACAAGCGGCAGCTTATCTGTAAAAAATAAGGATGCTAACACCAGTACAGGTGCTACGAACATCGCAATTTGAAGTGTGGAACCAACGGCAATTTCCACTGCAATGTTCATTTTATTCTTATATGCCATAATAATGGCAGAAGCATGTTCTGCCGCGTTCCCTACGATTGCTACGATGATAACCCCGATGAATAGCTCCGACCATCCGAACGAATGAGCCACAGTTTCAAATGTATGTACTAAGCTTTCTGACACGTAAGCAACGGCAACTGTCGCCGCCGACAAAATAGCAAGAGCCTTTCCTTTGCCCCATTCCGGTTCTTCATGCTCTTCCACTTCATCTGATTTATGCTGATATACCCCGCGATGCGTCACAAGCTTAAAGAACAACGCAGCCAAATATAAAACAATAAGGATAATGGAAATTCCTACGCTCAAACTGAATGTTTTTTCTGCATTCATATCCATTGAAAAGATTTCCGGAATGACGAATGCTACAACGACTGCAAACGTCAATAAACCGGAATTATGGCGCGCATCATATACGTTGAATTCTTGCCGTTTAAATTTCAATCCGCCGACAAAGAACGATAAGCCAGCTACGAGAAGCAGGTTTCCAAGTACAGAACCTGTTAACGATGCCAGTACCACTTCTGTTAATCCTGCTTTTAAAGCGAAAATGGAGATGATGAGCTCCACCGCATTTCCGAATGTGGCATTCAACAGTCCCCCAATACGCGGACCGGATACAATCGCTAAGCTTTCTGTAGCACGCCCCATATAACTTGCAAGGGCAACGATTGTAAGACAATAAATACCAAACATCAGCGTTTGCGGCCAGTGGAGCAAGCTTCCCGCTACCGACAACGGTACTCCTGCAGCCACAAGAATGAAAAACAATTTGTTAATCATTTTTTCCCAACCTTTCTGTGTGCTTATGGATAATTATGTCATGAATCATTGTATCATTATTCCTTCCCTTATTTGATTAAATTCATTTTATTTTTTGGTTAAAATTACGCGTTCTATGAAAAAGTAAAGAATAGATGTAATGAAACTTCCAGCAGCGGGAGAAAAGAAAGGAGCTTGCATCATGGAGCTAAAAGAAAAAATCATTAAATTAATGCAAGGACAACAAACAGGAGTGTTAGCCACTATTCGCAACGGAAAGCCTCACAGCTGTTTTATGACGTTTTTTCATGAAGATCTTATACTGTATACGGCAGCAGACCGCCAATCCAAAAAAATTGAAGATATACAGCAAAATAATAACGTGCACGTGCTGTTAGGCAAAGACAGCATCAACTGGGATCAAGAATTTTTGGAAGTAGAAGGTACAGCGGAAGTGACTGAAGACGCTGACTTAAAAAATAAGTTTTGGAACAATACACTTAAACGCTGGTTAAACGGTCCAGAAGATCCGAACTATGTTCTTCTGAAAATTACTCCTTCAAATATTTATTATGTAGACAAAGCCGGTGCCATTAAACCGGCAGTTCTTACACTGTAATAATACAGTCTCCTCTAATTTTGAGGAGACTGTTTGTTCTTTGTCGATAAATTCTTATAAAAAATGGACGGTTTTCTTAAAAAAATAGTAGAACTTTTTAAATATTCTGTTATATAATAGTATAAACTTAAATATACTGTATTAAAACAGTTTGAATACTGAAGGGAGAGAATATAATGAAACGGGAAGAACGAAAAAACATGATTGAGTTTATTGAAAAGAAAAAAGGGATTGAACGCGAGGATCTTATGTATATGACAGATGAAGAGGTAGAACATATTTATAACGTAACATACTACTTATATGAGGAAATTGCAGAATAAGCAGCCGCACAGCTGCTTTTTCTTTGCATTAAGAAAGCTGGCCCGCGTCACAGGCAAACTAAGAAGACACACTTGAGTCTCCGCCGTCCATTATATCCAAGCTTCGTACGAGATGTTTTCTTTTTCTTCGCATGATTTCCAGTGGAATTGCACGTAAATGATAATAATTGCACCAAAACACAAAATACACTTCAGAATAGTTGTCTCCATATAGAAACTGCCACAGCGCTACTTCACTGTGGCAGGGAGAAAGTTTATCATTTCTTATTCCTCTGCAAAGATCCATTCTGCAAGAGTGGAAAGGGAATAGGTTGGCTGAACTTCAACATTCTTTAAATGTTCCTTCGTGGTTACGCCTGTATGCACCAATAAAGAGTCAATTCCCGCCCGGATTCCAGCTAAAATATCTGTATCATAATTGTCGCCGACCATAAGCGTTTCTTCTTTAGATGTTCCTAATACCTCTAACGCTTGCTCAACAATAATGGACTCCGGCTTGCCGATAAATAGCGGCTGAACTCCAGTAGAAATCGTAATAACGGAAACAAGGGACCCATTTCCTGGAAGAAGCCCTCTCTCTGTAGGCAAAGCCACATCACCGTTTGTAGCAATGAACGTTGCTCCGTTTCGAACATTCAATGCCGCACCTGCAAGCTTTTCATAGGTAATAGAACGGTCTAGTCCGATTACAACATAGTCCGCATCCGTTTCTACAATTTCTAATCCCTTTTCCTGCAGAGCGTAACGAAGTCCCTCTTCTCCGATTGCATAAACGCGTGCACCCGCTTGTCTTTCGGAGATGAAATTAGCGGTTGCCATACTGGTTGTAAATACGTGTTCAGCTGTTGCCGGCACCCCCATTGCAACTAATGTCTCCGCTACTTGCTCAGGCCGTTTTGTGGAGTTATTCGTTACAAACAAATATGGCAGGTTTCTGCGTTCCAATTCCTTTACAAATGAAATCGCCTCTTCAATTTTCTCAGTACCCCGATAAATAGTACCGTCTAAATCAATTAAAAAACCTCGATATGCTTTCACAAGCGTTACCTCCTTACCAAAAATCGTTAGGAATCTGCTTCCTGACGATATGAAGCCGCTAAAAGCGGCTTTTGATTATCATGAGCTGAATGGATTGGTCCTTCAAACTCTTAGTCCCTTTTATAACTTTATAGGACGCTTGAGAAAATGGAAAGAAGAAATGCTTAACAGCCAAAAAATGTTCACTTAACATTTGCATTTTAGTTAAAAATACACTATTCTTTTCGACGTACGTTGAAACATTCCCAGGTTTTCACTAAAATTCCTGTTCCATTCACCCGTATTTAATATTATATAACACTTTCTCTTCTGTCTGCGATTACATAAACCCGGAATAGTAAAAGAGTGTTCTTGTGGAGAGCCAAGTGACATCAATTGAATCGAATGGAAGAATTCATGTAAAATGTTATTGTAAAACGAAAGTACCCTATAGCTTTCTGTATCTTCATTCATTAGGGTTGATTCAGTTTGCAAGGGCTCCGGCGTCTTACGGTTCACTCCGTTACGCTGAAATTATTTGGTGTTGGCTTTACATGTATTGCTAAATAAGCTATATACTAAGTGTGAACTATATAGAATAAAGTGAGGATCTTTGATTCATGACAACTAATAATCCTAAATCTATTATCGTTATTTTCGGCGCAACAGGTGATTTAGCGAAACGTAAATTATTCCCTTCCATTTTCAGACTCTATCGCAGCGGAAAACTTTCTGAAGATTTTGCGGTAGTTGGTGTTGCAAGAAGACCTTTATCCAATGAAGAATTTCGTGAAAACGTTAAGCAGTCTGTCAGTCACTTCCAAGAGCAAAATGTGAGCCGTGATACCTTCGCGTCTCATTTCTATTACCATCCTTTCGATGTAACAAACATGACTTCGTATCAAGAATTGAAACTCTTGTTAAGCTCTCTTGATGAACGTTATAACACGCAAGGCAATCGCATTTTTTACTTGGCAATGGCTCCCGATTTCTTCGGTACAATCGCAGCAAATTTGAAATCACAAGGACTGACTTCTACGGAAGGCTGGAGCCGCTTAGTCATTGAAAAACCGTTTGGTCATGACTATGAATCAGCGAAAGAGCTGAACGAACAAATTCGCCAAGCCTTTACAGAAGACCAAATTTATCGTATTGACCACTACTTAGGAAAAGAAATGGTACAGAATATTGAAGTGATTCGTTTTGCCAATGCCATTTTCGAACCTCTTTGGAATAACCAATATATTGCCAACATCCAAATTACTTCAAGCGAAACATTAGGCGTCGAGGATCGCGGCCGCTATTATGAATCATCAGGAGCGCTTCGGGATATGGTGCAAAACCATATGCTGCAAATAGTTGCCCTTCTTGCGATGGAGCCGCCGATCAAATTAACAACAGACGAAATTCGCAGCGAAAAGGTAAAAGTTTTGCGTGCGTTACGACCGATTGCAGAAGAAGAGGTCGATGAGTATTTTGTTCGCGGACAATACGGACGCGGCATCGTGGACGAAAAAGAAGTAATCGGCTATCGTGAAGAAAATTCAGTCGATCCAGAATCAAACACTGAGACATTTGTTTCCGGTAAGCTTTTAATCGATAATTTCAGATGGGCAGGAGTACCTTTTTACATTCGTACAGGTAAACGGATGACCGAAAAATCCACGGAAATTATCATTCAATTTAAAGATTTGCCGATGAACCTGTACTTTAATAAAGGCAAAGATATTCGCCCGAACCTGCTCGTAATTCACATTCAGCCTGATGAAGGAATTACTTTGCATCTAAACGCTCAAAAGGGCGGCGGCCATGCTGCTTCGACACCAATCCAATTGAATTATTGCAATAACTGCGGTGATAAAATAAATACGCCTGAAGCATATGAACGCCTTCTTTATGACTGCATGCGCGGCGACGCTACCAACTTTACGCATTGGGATGAAGTAGCTCTGTCCTGGAAGTTTGTCGATACGATTTCAAAAGCTTGGGAAAGCAACAAAGCCAAAAACTTCCCTAACTATGAAGCCGGTTCAATGGGTCCGAAAGAGTCTGATGATTTATTGGCGAAAGACGGCTTCCATTGGTGGTCAATCGGGACAAAAGCTCACTCCTAATTACGCAAAAAAGATTGATATAAGAGCGCCTGTTTTAAAGAAATGCACGCCATAAACACAGCTGATATTCATTAGATGTTCATGCCCCTTTTACATATTCATAAAGATGAAAAGCCCTGTTCTCATAAGAACAGGGCTTTTCGCATTCAAATTTATTTTTGCAGCCATTCTGTATGGAAAATGCCTTCTTTGTCCACACGTTGATATGTGTGTGCACCAAAATAGTCACGTTGTGCTTGTAACAGATTTGCTGGTAACGTTTCCGTACGATAGCTGTCATAGTAAGCCAAAGCGCTGGAGAAGCATGGTACCGGAATACCGCGCTCGATTGCCACTGCAAGCACTTGACGCAATGCAGATTGATAGCTTTCCACGATTTCTTTAAAGTACGGATCCAATAATAAGTTTGCTAAGTTTGGATCACGGTCATAAGCGTCCTTAATTTTTTGCAAGAATTGTGCACGAATGATACAACCGCCGCGGAAAATCATTGCAATATCTCCGTAACGAAGGTTCCAGCCATATTCTTCAGATGCCGCGCGCATTTGGGCAAATCCTTGTGCGTAAGAACAAATTTTACTCATGTACAGAGCTTTGCGTACCGCTTCAATCAATTCCTCTTTGCTTCCTTCATAAGCTTTCATTTCAGGACCTTTTAACAGCTTGCTTGCTTTTACGCGTTCTTCTTTCATCGCAGAGATGAAGCGGGCAAATACTGATTCTGTGATGATTGGAAGCGGCACTCCTAAATCTAAAGCGCTTTGGCTTGTCCATTTGCCTGTACCTTTTTGACCTGCTGTATCTAAAATCACATCAACAAGAGGTTTTCCTGTTTCTTCGTCCACTTTTGTGAAGATGTCCGCTGTAATTTCGATTAAATAGCTGTCTAATTCGCCTTTGTTCCACTCTGCGAATACTTCATGAAGCTCTTGTGCACTCAAGCCAAGCACATGCTTCATAATGAAGTACGCTTCTGAAATCAATTGCATATCACCATATTCAATGCCGTTATGAACCATTTTTACATAATGACCTGCTCCGTTAGGACCGATATACGTACAGCAAGGCTCTCCTTGTACTTTTGCGGAAATTGCCTCTAAAATCGGTTTTACAAGTTCATACGCTTCTTTTTGGCCGCCCGGCATAATGGAAGGACCTTTTAATGCTCCTTCTTCACCGCCGGAAACACCTGTACCGATAAAGTGGATGCCTGCCGCCTCCAATTCCTTGTTGCGTCTGATAGTATCTTGGAAAAATGTATTTCCGCCGTCGATCAGAATATCCCCTTCTTCAAGGTAAGGCTTTAAGGATTCGATAGTTGCATCCGTAGGCGCACCCGCTTTTACCATCAATAAAATTTTGCGCGGTTTTTCCAATGAGTTCACAAACTCTTCGATGCTATATGTACCAACGAAATTCTTTCCTTCTGCTTCATTCTTTAAAAACTCTTCTGTTTTATCAGATGAACGGTTGTAAACAGCAACAGAGTAGCCTCGGCTTTCAATGTTCAAAGCAAGGTTTTTCCCCATAACCGCTAAACCGATAACACCGATTTGTTGTTTTGCCATAATAAAATCGCTCCTTAATTCTTTCTGGTCTTGCTTAAAAATAACACATTAAATTATACCAATTATCGAAAGATATGATAAATAATAAAGTTTGAAGACAAACATTTTTCAATTTTACCCTTGCAATATTGGTCCTTATTGTAAAACGCTACCCTTATGTTATTTCATTTCAAAGCCTTTCATTCATAATCAGCTTTCTATTTCAGACTTGTTGATCTGCAGGGTATACAATTCCAATCTGTCTTCTTGCTTCTTCCAAAATTTTTGCTGTTATCATAGAATGTTCAAAGGAATTCACAGATGATTGCAGCTGGCCGTTCTTGATCAGTTCAATAAATTCTTTTGCCTCGTAATACATGGTATTTTGTTCTTGAGGCTGGGTAATATCTTCAACAGAGCCGTCCCGATATCGTATCTCTACCTTTTCAGGGGTATGTATTTTATCGATGATGATGCTTCCGTTCTCTCCTTGAATTTCGGAAGGAATATAGGAATTCGTTATTTTTGAATACATCACGACCGCATCCATTTCTTCATACTTTAAAAGGACGCTTCCTTGTCCATCAACACCCGACTCTAACATATACCCCATTGCTTGTACACTTTGAGGCTCGCCAAATAAGACGACAAGCGGGTAAATACAATAAATTCCGATATCCATTAAAGAGCCATTAGAAAAAGCAGGGTTAAATGCATTTAATATCTTTCCTTCTTTATAAGCATCGTAACGGGAAGAGTATTGACAATAGCTTGCAAAATAGCGGCGGACTTTCCCTATTTTATGTAGATGTTCTTTTATGCAAGTGAAGTTTGGCTGCAGCGTTGTTTTTAGAGCTTCCATTAACAATACATTGTTCTCTTTGGCGGTGCGGATCATTTCTTCTACCTCTGCCGTATTAGAGGCGAGCGGCTTTTCGCATAATACATGCTTTCCATGCTGCATCATAATGATTGCTTGCTTCGCATGAAGCGAGTTCGGACTTGCAATATAGACTGCATCAATTTCATTGCTTGCCGCCATTTCCTCCAAATCCGTAAATATGGTTTGAATATTGAATTTTCCCGCAAATTCCTTTGCTTTTTCTTCTGTTCTGGAATAAACCGCAGTCAAAGCAAAATCGTCTAGTTTGCTGGCCGCTTCAATAAATCTCTCTGTAATCCAGTTTGTACCGATGATACCGAAACGTATCATATAATCACCTCGTATATTGTCTACATGTCTATTTTTTTGTACATTTCATCATACCAAATTTTTTCTATGATTAACATATAAAAGCAAAACGAAGGAGCCTCTCCTTCGCTTTTACCTCTTTGCAAATTGAGCACGAAATTCATTTGGGGTACGGCCGGTCATTTTCTTGAAGACTTTACGGAAATACTTATCGTCCTGATATCCGACCATATTGGCCGCTTCATATACTTTTAAAGATTCATTTTGCAAGAATACCTTTGCTTTTTCCATTCGAACCCGCACTAAGTAATCGGAGAGATTCTCTTCATACTCCTGCTTGAAGCGGCGTGATATATAAGTACCTGTCGGGTTGTTAGGGGAACAGATATAAACAATTTTCGTTCCGTAACAGCAGAGAGTATAGCTTGAATGTCATACTGATAGTGTTCCCCAATGGGCGCAGCAACGACTTGAGCTCCCATCAAATGAGCTCCAAAATCATATTCACTAAATGAAGGAGAAGGGACAATAGTTTCATCTCTCCTTAAAATAAAAAAGGGTTCATGCACTTTTCATGAACCCTTTTTTATTTTACTATTTTTTCCATTCGAGTTTGTGGCCCACACATCCCAAAGTGACAATTTGAATAATAATGAAAAGTGTGTTATTTAACCATTTCGGCATATAGCATCTTCCTTTCCTTACCTTTTATATGCATATTATTGAATGCTTTTTAATGCTTCCGCAAATCTTACAATCCCTTCATGAATTAAGTTTATTTCCCCTCTTCCAAAAGTAAAGCGTACATATCTCTTTTTTGAACCCAAAATACTTCCTGGGACGAAGGCCACTCCCTCTTTCATGGATTCTTCAAGTAAACGATATTCATCAATTGAACCATTTAACTTGCACCACATATGAATTCCGCCTTCTGGAACAAAAAATTTAATTTGATCATCTAATAATTCATTGAGACTTGAGACAATTTGGTCCCTTCGCTGTTTAAGTTGCTTTCGAAGCATGCAGATATGTGTGTTAAAATTCTCTGATCTCAAAAAGTGATTTGCTACCCATTGAGGAAAAATACTGTGTCCAAAGTCTACTTGTTGTTTTGCGTCTGCAAGACGTTGAATCACCGGTGGAGGACCAATAATCCATCCAATTCGTAACCCTGATGCTACGATTTTCGATAAGGAACTAATATATAGAACATTCCCGTTATGATCCATGGATTTTAGAGTGGGATGCACTTCTCCATTGAAGGAAGTTAAACTATAAGGATCGTCTTCTATAACCGGAATACCAAACTCAGATGATAATTCTAAAATTTGTTTACGACGTTCCAAAGAAAGAATAGTTCCTGTAGGATTTTGATAATCTGGATTTAAAAAGATCATTCGGATTCGGTGCTTCTTGTATAAAGATATAAGGTCATCCGGATTGATCCCATGTTGATCCACAGGTAAAAGGAAGGTTCTTAACCCCGCAGACTGGAATATCGGAAGGGAAAAACAATAAGATGGATCCTCAATAGCAACAGCATCTCCCGGCTTAAGCAAACACTGAACAATGAGATGGAGGGCTTGTTGAGCACCAGACGTAATAAGAATAGAAAAAGGACTAGTATCTATATTCTTGTACTCTTTAACATGGGAGGAAATTGTTTCCCTCAACATCTCATTCCCTTGTGGATGGTCATAGCCCAGATGACCCATAAATGACCGCTCTGAGAGAATAGCACGAAATTGATCTAGCGGAAACAAATCTGGCGACAATTCACCACTAGCCAAATTAATCAGATCGTCCTTTTGAGTTTCCATGCGAATTCGCTGAACCAAAGGCAGGTTAGAGAGAAAAGAACCATCCTCTACATATCGGCCCCAGTTTGGAATACGTTTATGCGATATCCCCCATATATCCGTACTCACACGTGTTCCGCTTCCTTTTTTCCTCTCTACTATCCCAAGCGATTGTAGCTCCTCATATGCGGCTACTACCGTGCTGCGATTGACTTGCAGCTCCTTTGCTAAAGCACGTTCCGAGGGTAACACACTGCCTGGAGGGAATGCTCCCGAAGAAATCCCATGTTCAATATAGTCTGCAATTTGTTTGTAAATAGGCTTTTTATCCGTACGATTAGGTTTCCATTCCATTTAAATTCCATCCTTACTATCAGTTCTTTATTTATGCCATTATAGTAAAATGGATTATTAAAGTAAAATTTCGTTGAACGCCCTCTATCAGCATTGATAAAGTTAACAAATAAACAAAAATGACAATAGTATTGCCAGCCAAGTCAACACCAAGATATAAAGACACCACTATCCATTAAAAGTCATTAATCTTCGTCCACTGCTGATTATTAAGTGAAAAGACTACAAGACAACAATTGCATACCACGTGACTCCTATAAGAAGGCCTAAAAGAAGTGCGATATAGATAGCAGACAAATTAGTCACATTCCGTTTAGTAGACTTACCGTAGTTTGCCTCCACGTTTCTTGCAACTATTATTGTACTCAGGAGCGATACAATGCCAATAATAACAACTAACACAAGTGCAAATTTCATTTGTTCTCTCCTCTCTAAAAACAACCTTTTAAATTAAAAAATCTAGCAGATAGATCTTTAAAGCATTTTATATTTTATGGATGAAGACATTTGTCTGTATTAAGGGGGCATCCCATAATGACTATATGGACCATGTATATAAAAGACACATTCTATACTAAGAACTTTTGATCAATAAAGTGTTCAAGGCTAGCTGCCTTAAAACTGGTTTTGCTTGAGTTTGGAGTAGTCTTTTGCCACTCCAAAAGTTATGTTTAATCCAATCTGCTTCCATTTGGATTAAAAGCAAATATAATCAAGTCACTTAAAAAGGACTACTTTTTCTTTCTATAATAAGGAACATAGAAAAAAAAGGACCATCCAATTTAATGATATTTTGACCATCCACTTTGTAGGCAAAAAAGGATCCGGTGCAAGAGATTCTATAAAAAAGATAAAAATGATGAACTGGTAGAGCGTGATATTCGTGCGGTTGTAGATGCAGCAAAAGGAAAAGCATTAGTTAAGGTCATTATAGAGGCATGCTTATTAACAGATGAAGAGAAAGTTCGCGCATGTGAATTAGCGGTAAAAGCGGGAGCTGACTTTGTCAAAACATCAACTGGCTTTTCCTTGTACGGGGCAACAGTCGAAGATGTAGCATTAATGAGAAAAACAGTAGGACCAGACATGGGAGTAAAAGCTTCCGGCGGTGTTCGTGATCTTAACGGTTTAAAAGCTATGGTGGAGGCGGGAGCAACAAGAATTGGTTCAAGCTCAAGTGTTGCCTTATTCACTGGTAAAGCAGACTCTACTGGCTATTGATAAATATGATACATGTTGATACTGATTAAAAAAATCCTGGTGTTCAACCACGAGGATTTTTTCAAAGAATATAATTGATCCGCGCTCTAAATAATCGTATTCATCGAATTTGGACAACCCGTGTTTCATTACGCCCCATCCAATATTATATATAGGGTACAAAACTGAAGATGAAGATGTGTAAATATGTCTAAAAAGCAAGAAATCATCTCTATAGCCGGAGAATTTATTCATTCTAAAGGTTATCAAGCAACATCTATTGATGATATTCTTCCTGCCGCTAATATTGAAAAAGGACAATTTTATCATTACTTTTCTTCTAAATATGGTCCCGGATTAACCGTTGTCGAAAATCTTGTTCAAGAATGGGATAGACAGTGAATCGTCGATATTCTTCAATCAACAGAAGAGTCTAAAGCAAAATTAAACAAGATGCTGGATTGGGCCATCACTTTTCATGCTGGAATAGAGAATAAGCCCTTGTCCGATTGGTAACTTGGCGATTGAGATGAGTGAATACGATGAAACCTTTCGTAAAGTCATATCATTTTTTACTTGCTAACGATAAATAAGTGTGTTACACTACTTTCTGTACCTAACGGTAGGTACAGAAAGTACGCATACAATGCAATACAATATAAAATAATAATATGGACTAAATATAGGAGGTATACAGATTATGTCAAAAATGACTGAACGAGTTACTGCTGTTTCCGAAGAAATGCAAACAAAAGTAAGATCTGCAAACCATCATTTTATCATAGATGAACCTCAAGCTATGGGAGGCAAAGACGAAGGAGCAAATCCGCTTGGCACATTGCTAGGTGCACTTGCTGGATGTGAGAACGTTATTGCCAACATGGTAGCAAAAGAAATACACTTTGATTTACAAGGAATTGAATTTGACATTCGCGGCGAACTTGATCTAAGGGGATTCATGGGAGACCCTAATGTTCGTCCATATTTTGAAAAAGTAACTGTAAATGCAAAAGTAAAAACAACTGAATCAGAAGAAAGAATTAAAGAACTACAAGAAAAAACAGATTCACGCTGCCCTGTTTTCACAACACTAAAAGCTGCTGGGGTAGAAATGGTTCCAAATTGGGTAAAAGCATAAATGGATCAGCAATCCTTGAGTAACATACTCAAGGATTGTGAGTACGGACAGTAAAGTCAGTATAAGGAAAAAAGAGAAAAACTCGGGGGAAAAACATGAAACAAGTCAAAACGGAACAAGAATATCGTGATCAAATTGCCCAAGATCAACTAACAGTTGGAATTTTTACAGCAACTTGGTGCCCGGACTGCAAACGTTTAGATATGTTCATTGATGAAATTACAGCAGAGCATCAAGACAAGCAATGGTTTAAAATTGACCGTGATGAGTTCCCAGAAATTTCTGAGGAACAAAATGTAATGGGAACTCCTTCTTTATTAGTATTTAAAAATGGTGAAAAGCTTGCTCATTTGCATAGTGCGAACGCCAAAACTGCAGATGCAGTAAGAGAATTCTTAAACAACCTATAAAATAGGCAGGGGTTATTTTCAAACCGTTGAGGAAGTGCTCCTCAACGGTCTTTTTACAAGACTTTCGATTCACCCGATGACAAATCCAACGTACAAACTTTTTTGTGAACCGTAGGGAGCTAGGTCAACTTGTGCTTGTTAGAGTGCATTACCCTAGAAGCCCCCCCCTCAAGAGCAGCTAAGTGGTAAGTAGTTCACCGACACACTCTAACTCCTTTATGTTTATTTTTCATTTATTGTAAGCACCATGTAATCTTCATCATAATATACACCATCAACCTTTAATGCCCTCTTCTCCGTACCAAAACGCTCAAACCCTAAACGTTCGTATAAAGATTTTGCAGCATCATTGGTGGATACAACTACTAAATTGATTTGCTCCAAGTCTGAAAGCTTCTTCGCTTTAAAGATGAGCTCTTGAAGAAGCAGCCTGCTTAATCCCTTCCCCCGATATTCAGGAGTTACATACATTCCCCAAACCATCCCCTTATGCTTCATCTTCCTTGCTTTTTCTTGGTAAAATCCAACCATGCCAACCAGCTCGCCAGTTTCAGAGAATGCACCTACAATGAAATTATTGTTCGTCACCGGGAATGTTTCAGTCAATTGTTCTACTGTTCGCGCAACAGATTCTTCATAGCTGGAACCAAATGCTTCCGGATTGGTTTGCAATGCTTCTAAACGCAATTCACGATAAGCTGGTACATCTTGTTTTGTTAACAAACGAATATTCATACGGTCTCCCTCTCCTTCATGTACAATGCTGGATTCAATTCTTCTCCTTCAATAATAATGGCAGTCATTCCTGTTTCTATCACAGTCTCATGATGCTCGCCCTTCTCCCAGTATGCCGCTTGTCCGGCTGTGATGTGTACTTTTTCGTTATTTTCACCGGACACCCATCCTTCTCCTTGCACAACAAGCAAAATCTGCGGTACAACTGCTTGATGATGCCCAATGGATCCTTTTGGCTCTAAATAAGCACAGCCTATATGGATTTGCCCGGAATGATTCACAATACGGGTCATGATAAATTCGGACTGGAAAGCTTCAATTGATTTTCCACATTCCTTATTAAATTGAAAAATTCTCATACTTTCATCTCCCTTGCAAGAACACCTATTATATATTTCCTTTTTCTCGTAGACTTCCCTTGTTTTTCCGATAAAAAAGCATTCGATCCCTTCTACATTGACGAAATTTGAGAAATTGTCCAGTTGAATCGCACGTAAATTATAATAATTGCATTAAACCGACGTTGAATTGCACCAAACACAAGATACACTTCAGAATATTTGTCTCTATAAAAAAACAGATAGCGTTCATACACTATCTGTTCCTTCAATATTTACAGTTTGTTTAATTGGAACGAATAAGACTGCACATCCTGCCAGTACGACGAGACACCCAACAAGAAACGGGCTGTTCGGCGCAATCGCATGACCAATGATACCGGATAAAATCGGAGCAATTGCTCCCCCTAACCAACGAACAAAGTTATATACACCGGATGTTACCGCACGCTCGTAGGGAGAAATTCCCATGACATAGCTTGTAAACAACGCGTTGTTTAAACCAGACACAAGCCCTGATACAACAATTAACAGAATTTGCATCCACATTGCATGAACGATAAATAGCAAGAATAAACATGCTGCAAAGCTGAGCAATCCAAAGCGAAGCAGCACTTTTGGATGATATTTCTCTTCCAATCGATGTGCTAATACGGCAGAGCCGTATGCAAGCGAAATGCCCCATCCAAAAAATACAAAACCAAGCTGAATAGCAGATAACTCTAATACAAGCGGAGAATACGCTAATACCACGAAAAAGCCATAATAATACAGCATACCGGATATGGCTCCTTGCACAAACGGCTTATATTGCAGCAAGCTTACCAATTCTTTGATGCCAGCTGTTTTACGGTTTGTCATACGCTTTGGTTCTTTCACTAAAAACACTACTAACAGAAATGCCGCTAAAATTAACATACTTGTTGCAAAAAACGGATAACGCCAAGAGTGTGTTCCTAATACGCCCCCCAATAAAGGGCCTCCCGCCATACCGAGACCGATGGCAGCCTCATAAAGCCCAACGGCTGATTTCACTTCATCGCTCAGTGCAATCAATAACGTCATGGCAGTTGCAAAGAACATAGAGTTTCCAAGTCCCCAGCCTGCCCGGAAAATCGATAATTGTTCTATCGTATTGGATAACCCGCAAAGCAGGGCAAATACGGTAACAATTCCTAAACCGATGCTCATCATTTTTTTGTCTCCGAAACGAGCGGCAAATAAGCCCGCCGGCAGCATCATGACAGCCATTGTAAAAATGTAGGCAGTAAACAGCATTTCAACCTGCCAATGCGTAGCCCCGATTTTCTCTGCGATAATCGGTAAAATCGGGTCAACAACACCAATTCCGGAAAACGCCAGAAATGTAGCAAAAACTGTAATCATTCTTCCGATTCGCTTTTTGTTTGTCATTTCTCCCATTACTCGCACTTCCTTATTTCTTTTGTAAAAAATTTTGTGCTTTTTGTAAGCTCTTCTCTAACTCTTCTTTAAAGCGAATCATTTTGCCGATCTTTTCGTTTAACATAGTAATCTGTTCTTGTAACTGTTCAGCGATATTTTGAACGACCTCCCTATCTCTTGGATTTTCGCTTTTTCTTCTCTGTTCCATACTTTCCTTAAGCATGAGAAAATGCTGCAGCTCCTGTAATGAAAAGCCCAAAATTTCCCGAGCTTCGACCACTTTTTTAATGCGCTCTACATCTTCCTCCGTATATAAGCGTATATTTCCATTGCTGCGCTCAGGCGGCTGAATTAATCCAATTTCTTCATAGTAGCGGATTGTTCTCTTTGTGAGTCCTGTTTCTTTCATTACATCATCAATTTTCAACAGGGGCATCTCTTGTTCACCTTTTCTTACATAAAATCTCAACTATTATCATTTTACGTTAACGTTAACTTTTAGTCAAATGACACGACATATGCCAAAAAAATCATACTTTTTTCGTATAGAACCCCCTTCTTTTTAGTGATTCCAAGATTCAAACACAGTTATACAATGAAAATAGGATGAAGGGGGGAAACCATTATGATAGAAGGTCTATTTGAAACACATATCCACGTTACCGATTTAGAGCGTTCTGCTCGCTTTTATGAACAAGTACTCGGTTTAGAGTTAGCCCATATTGAAGAAAGACGGCGTGCTCAATTTTATTGGATTGGCCAACGCGGGCAAGCCATGCTCGGCGTGTGGGAAGTCGCTGCCTCAGAATGGAAACGAGAACATTTTGCTTTTCATACCTCACTTGAAAATATGAGACAAACCATTTCATTTTTAGAAGAGAGAGGCATTCAGCCGCGCAACTTTACAAACGACGGAAAAGAAGCGCTATTGCAAGTTCATGCCTGGATGCCTGCTGTGTCTATTTACTTTAACGACCCGGACGGTCATTCACTCGAATTTGTTTCTATGCTGCCGGATGAACCGAAGCCTGAGCTCGGAGTTGTATCTTTAGAAGAGTGGGAAGCCTTGCATCAAAAATAGACTGATGTTTTCCACATCAATCTATTCGATTCGAGAAGAAGTGAAGTACACCGCTTCTTCTTTTATTTTTTGGATGAAGTCTGCTCGTTCAGTTTCATCTTGCTTCAACTTCCGGATATTTCGTTTCTTACCAAGATAGGAGCGAATTTCTGTGTCAGCATGAATGACATGCCGATACTGTCGGTTTTCATACAAATCCTGAAACCATACTTCATTCTTCAATGATTTTAAACGGTGTTCCAGCTTTTTGTTACTCGGATTCCCATCCGCGAACCAGTCAAATAAGCCCCATACCAGTATTTCAATGATCACTTCTGCAAAAATCTTTAGTATCCCCAATAACACTCGAAATATACCGCCGATTACTTCTTCCATATACATTCCTTCTTATTTCGGCATGCGAATATTTTCAAAAGGATAATACACACCTTTTACTTTCCCTAAAATATCAGTTTTATGAATGGTTCCTAACCCGTTGCGGCTGTCACGGCTCACTAAACGGTTATCCCCCATAACAAACACTTCATCCTTTGGTATTAAGACGGGGCCGAAATTACCCGTAAGCTGCATCATCAACTGGCTTGCTTGCTTTCGATTTTCCGTTAAATACGGCTCTTTTTGCACACGGCCGTTAATATACAATTGGTCGTTCTTTACCTCTACAAGATCACCCGGCAGCCCGATAATACGCTTTACATAATAGTCATCAGTTTTAATCACAACTATATCGCCGCGTTGTAAATCGTGTGTATATGTCACGATTTTACTGACAATCAGCTTATCTCCTTGATGCAAGGTCGGTTCCATTGAAGCTCCTTCCACTTTTGTAGGAAAAAACACAAATGCTTTGAGCAAAACAACAATCAAAAAAGCAAATCCAATTGATTCTATCAGCTCGCGCAGATTCGACTTTTTCTCCATTCCGTATCTCCTCTTCCATTTCATCTACTATCATTATATCAGTTCAAAGCTTTACATTATGTAAAAAACTCTATCTTTTGTACAAAAGATAGAGTCTTCCATTAAGACGCTTTTTTTACTTTTTGCGCTTTTGCACCCGGTATGCGATTGACAACAATAATACCTGTTGCCACACATACTAACCCGATCAATACAAATGCATGAACCGCTTCACCAAGCATCAGCCCGGACAGCATGACGCCAAATACCGGAATTAAAAATAGATACATGGATACTTTTCCGACTTGATTATATTTCATAACTGTATTCCAAATGACGAAGCCGGCAGCTGATACAAAAGATAAATATAAAAGCATGAGCGCTGCTTTTAAATCAAACGTAAACGGCATCACTCCCGCTTGAACCGCGCCGATAGCCAACAAGCCAAACGAACCGAACAGCATTTGGTAAGCAGTCAAATACCCAATATCCATCGTTTTGCTTCCTTCTTTGGCAAGGATGTTTCCGTAAGAATACGAAATCGTAGCCAATAAAAGCAGAAGCTCTCCAATGCCGAACTGGAGCTCCAATTCTCCTCTTGAAATGTTAACGAAAATAACTCCTAAAAATCCGATGAACAAGCCCATGAATTTACGGGCATTTAATGAATCTTCCTTATAATAAAAATGAGCTAGAATCAATTGAAAAAAGGAAGATGTACCGGAAATGATCGAGCCTTGAATCCCTGTACTGTAGCTAAGCCCGACATAAAACATCAAGTACTGAATAAACGTTTGAAACAAACCGATTTTGATTACTGCACCGGCCGTTTCTTTTTGCAGCTTCATCTGTTTGCCCATAAAGCTAAATAGCAATAAAATAAGAATGCCAGATATGAAAAATCGATAACCGGCAAACAGAATTTGCTCTGCAATTTCATTTTGACTGATACCCAGTTCATTATAGCTTAGTTTAATGAATGGAAACGCACTTCCCCATAAAAAAGTCGTAAATATTGCGGAAGCTGCAATACCTAATGGATGCGTAAAAAAGTTGCTTGCCTTCACATGAAGCCTTCCTTTCTAAGTTGTATACAACACTATATATTTATATCAGCGACATCTGAGAAAAACAACTAAAAAAGCTTGTTTCCTGCAGTCAAATTTCTTTCCTGCAGTGTCAACATATGGTATAATGAGTCATACTATACAGTAACATCTTAATATGAATTTTTACACATTGCATGTCTATGCTGCTATCCGTGTGATAGCAGCTTTCGTCGTTTTATAGGGGTAACGATTTTGATTCTTTTTCTCAATGAGAACGGAGGAGGATTTTATGAGTACGGAAGCTAAACGGATGATGAACAGCCAAGAGCTCGGCAATTCGGAAAAACAATCATGGATACAAGCGTTTCGCAATCATTATGAACTTATCTTTGCTATTGCATGCGGAATTTTTATTTTGACGGGTTGGATTCTCGGCAAAAACGAACAGCCAGCTGCTTCTGTGGCATTCTATGTGCTTGCATTTTTAATTGGCGGCTACGCCAAAGCAAAAGAAGGCATCGAAGAAACGATTGCAGAAAAAGAACTTAACGTCGAAATGCTAATGATTTTTGCAGCTGTTGGCTCCGCTATCATCGGCTACTGGACGGAAGGCGCCATTCTCATTTTTATCTTTGCCTTAAGCGGCGC
The DNA here is from genome assembly GCA_041920565.1 of Bacillus sp. (in: firmicutes). Lineage (GTDB taxonomy): Bacteria > Bacillota > Bacilli > Bacillales > Bacillaceae_G > JAGHKQ01. Next base: position 35,039 of record JBHGXS010000072.1, read on the forward strand.
CTTAGAAGCTTACACGATGAATAAAAGCCAAAAGGAAATTTCGGCTTTATTGGACTTACAGCCGGAAGAAGCCTTATTAATCAATAACGGTATTGAAAAGCGAGTATCTGTACAGCAATTGCGGATTGGGGATCATATTTTGGTTAAGCCAGGTGAACGCATCCCAGCTGACGGAGTTATTATTAAAGGAGAAACTACAATTGATGAATCTGCGATTACAGGAGAACCGGTTCCAAACGTAAAACAGCTGCAAGATGAGGTGTTCGCAGGAACAGTGAACATGCGCGGTTCTATTGTTGTGGAAATTACAAAACCAAGCGACCAAACGCTATTTCAAAAAATCATTCGCCTTGTTCAGACAGCGCAAAGTGAAAAATCACCTTCTCAGCTGTTTATTGAAAAGTTTGAAGGCACTTATGTAAAAGGAGTATTGGCTGTTGTCACACTCATGATGGTTGTTCCGCATTATGCATTAGGCTGGAGCTGGAACGAAACATTGTATCGTGCCATGATTTTACTGGTGGTTGCTTCTCCTTGTGCTCTTGTTGCATCTATTACACCTGCTACACTATCAGCAATCTCAAACGGCGCTCGTCACGGAATCTTATTCAAGGGCGGCGTTCATTTAGAACGATTGGCTTCTTTAAAAGCCATTGCGTTTGATAAAACAGGAACATTAACAAAAGGAAAACCCATTGTAACAGACATTTATGTACGAGAAGGAGCAAGTATAGAAGATGTTCTTAACATCACTGCTTCTATCGAAAACCATTCGACGCATCCGCTTGCGGAATCCATTGTGAAGTACGCAAAAGAACAATATAACCTGGCGCTCAGTACGCCGGAAACGGTAGAAGACATTACCGGCTTTGGGTTGCAAGGCGTGTTGAACGGCAAACAATACAGAATTGGAAAAAGTGATTTTGTAGGAGAAGAAGCAAAAACATTCCATAATTCTATTTCGGAAACACTGGCGAAGCAAGGAAAAACAATGGTGTACGTGAAAGATGAACACGGGATTTTAGGGTTGATTGCTTTAAAAGATGTATTGCGCCAAGAAGCGGTAGCTACCATTCGCGAATTGAATGAGTTGGGCGTAAAGACCATTATGATTACTGGTGATAGCGAAGAGACGGCACAAGCAATTGCTTCAGAAAGCGGCATTTCTGAGTACTATGCATCTTGCTTGCCGGAAACAAAAGTGGAAACAGTAAAAGCATTAAAAGACAAATACAAAAATGTAGCTATGGTTGGAGATGGCATTAACGACGCTCCTGCTCTGGCAACAGCCAGCGTTGGAATTGCGATGGGAGAAGGAACAGATGTAGCATTGGAAACAGCAGATGTAGTATTGATGAAAAATGAGCTGTCCCGTTTGGCACAGGCCATCCGCCTTTCAAAACGTATGAATGCCATCGTAAAACAAAATGTAGTCTTTTCATTAATGGTCATTATGCTGTTGATTTGCTCTAACTTCTTACAGTTTCTTGCTCTGCCATTTGGTGTCATCGGACATGAGGGAAGTACAATTTTAGTTATTTTAAACGGATTGCGATTATTGAAAGCAAACGAATAGGAATCTTCTAAACAATACAAGCGCATCGGCTTTGCACCGATGCGCTCATCTTTAATGATAATCGTTATGTCCGTTTGCGCTGCTGCTTGTCTTATGCTTTGGTTGAGAGCTGCTGCGCTGCTTGCGTTGATTTTTATCGTTTGTGTTGTTACCATGTTGGTTTTTGCTCATGATGTGCCTCCCAATATGAAGTAGTTACACCTATAGTATGAGAAGTGCTATTGCTTTTTATGATGGGAATCCTTTCCGCTTGTCCGATAACAATGAAGCAAAGCGTTAATCTCACCGCCCAGAAGAATCACCCATCCGGTCAAATAGAACCAAAGCATTAAAATAATGATGCCTCCAATACTTCCATATGTATTGGAATAATTCCCAAAATTATCAACGTAATATGCAAACAAATATGAGACACTCATCCACCCTGTCGTTGCAAATAAAGCTCCGGAAATGACCTCCATCGGCTTTAAGTGCCTGTTGGGCGCAAACTTATATAGAAATGAAAATACAACTAAAATAACAAGAAAACTGAGCAGCAAGCGAATGACGCTCCATATATGCAAGAAATTATGCGGCAGCCCGAAGGTTTTAAATACAGCATCTCCAATAACCTTGCCGAAAACCGGAATAAATAAAGCGAACATAATGACAAAGACCATGCCGATTGTCAATAAAATGGCCAAACCTCTGGTCGCATAGAACGGGCGTGTTTCCTTTATGTCGTATGCGCGGTTAAAGGCATTCATAATGGCATTGATACTGTTGGAAGCTGCCCACAGCGTTCCTAATAAACCGAATGACAAAAGACCGCCGTTTTGTTTTCCAACGACTTTCTCCACATTCGTTTCAATGAGCTCCATCGCATCGTCAGGGGCGTACTGCCGAAGAAATTCGAGAACATCTTGCGTCTCGATCGGAAGATATCCAAGGAGAGTAATTATAAAAAATAAAGCAGGAAATACAGAAAGCAAGAAGAAGTAAGCGAGCTGGGCAGCCAAGCCCGCCAAGTCATCATCTTTGGTACGTGCAACTAAATCTTTGATAAATGTTAAAATGCTACTTCTTCTTTCTGCAAACCGCATCCGTTTCACCTACTTAGCTCGGGACTTCTTCTCGTCCTCTTTTGCTTTGTCCCCGACTAAAGCCTCGTTTGTCACTTCATCTTTCTTCTCGCCCACAAGCTCTTCGCTTTTCTTTTCTTCTTTCTTCACAACCGGTTCCGTTTTCTTTTCTTCAATTACCTCTTCTTTTACATCGCTGCTTGTAAGCATAAGCTCTTTCACTTCCGCCATGCCGCCGTCTTGAGCTACAATCGGTTCTTGTTCCGGCGCTAACTCCGCAGGCATCTCTACTGCAGATGCAGTTTCCGTTTGCGCTTCAGCAACTTCTTGAAGCCCTTGCTTCTTCTTATTGAAAATTTGGCGAGTTTCTTTTAATGTTTCCACAACTGCCGGAGTTAATTTCTTTAATTCGCCGACTTTATTTTTTACTTGAGAAAGGTCTGTAAGCTCTTTCCCTTTTATGCTGATCGTTTGAACATTTTCTTTTACTTTGTTTTTAAAATCTGCAGGGTTTTCTCGGATTGCGATCATTTTTGTTTTTGCTTTTCTTACGTTGCGTACAACTTTATCACGATTTTCTTTCTTCAGCAGAGTGACTGCCGCACCAACCGCAACACCAATAGCAATGTTTCTTACAATGTTACTTTTCTTTTCCATAAATCCTTCACCCTTTCATAAATAATATAGAATGAAATTAAATCCCATTTTCCCTGCGGATGAACCGCAGCAATTCCTGACAGCCGTCCGTCACCAATTCATATACTTCCTGAAAGTTTCCTGTAAAATACGGATCGGGAACGTCTTTCCAGCCTTGCTCGGGAACAAAATCAGACAATCGTCCGATATAGCTCCCTTGTCGAACCTTACCAATTTTTTGCAAATCATTTAAGTTTTTGTTGTCCATCGCAATTATGTAATCGAACTTTGTTAAATCTTCTTTTTCTACTTGACGAGCTTGAATTCCTTCAAAAGATATGTTATTTTCTGCTAAAATTTTTTGCGTTCCGTGGTGCGGAGGATGGCCGATATGCCAGTCGCCCGTTCCTGCAGAATCAACCGAGATTTGCTCTTCCAATCCTGCTTGTTTTACGAGATTGCGAAATATTGCCTCAGCCATCGGGGATCGGCATATATTTCCTAAACAAACAAACAATACATGTATCATTGTTTTCTTCCTTTCATAAGGTACATCGTTACGTTTAGTATAGACAATATACTTCCAGTTATAAAGTAAACATGAAGAGTTTTAAACGGTTCGCAATATTTCTGTAACGAATGTTATGCGAAAGATGGTAAGATACAGTTATGTTATCTAAATTAAGGGGGTTGTAACATGGACTTATCAGTAAAGTCACCGGAAAACGTAGAATATATGGTAGAAGCCATTAAAGAAAAGCTGCGCATGGTAAACTCAGGGGCAGTACGAGCTTCTAACTTCAATGAAGAAATGTACGAAGAATTACGAGATATTTACGAGCTTGTGATGAAAAAAGATACTTTCAGCATCAGCGAAATGGAAGCAATTGCTGCGGAGCTGGGCTCACTTACAAAGAAGTAAAATCCTGCGTAAAAAACATTTGAAGCTTTTCCGCTTTTTCTGTATAGTAAGTATGATAATTGAGTGTAATCCACAAGGGGAGCCAAAATGGCTGAGAGTGAACGGTTTGTTCAGACCCTTCGAACCTGTTAGTTAATGCTATCGTAGGGATGTGGCTTAGGACGGTCGGCAATACGAGGTCATCTAGGCAATCCTCTATTGCCTTTTTTGTTTTAGCAAGCTCCTTGGACAGGATTACGCATCATAAGGAGGAAACATTCATGAGAAACATGCGCATTCAATTTTTAATTGAAACGGCAATGTGCTCTGCATTGGCAATCATTCTTGATACTGCTCCATTTCTTTCTTTTAAGCTTTGGGCACAAGGCGGTTCCGTTTCTTTCGCTATGATTCCGGTATTCTTAATGGCGTTCCGCTGGGGATGGAAAGCAGGTTTATTAAATGGATTTCTGTTTGGCGTACTGCAAGTTGTAACGCAAGCGTATATTGTACATCCTGTACAAGGATTTATTGATTACTTCTTTGCATTTACGGCACTTGGTTTGGCCGGCGTGTTTGCAAACCAAATTAAGCAAGCATTTGCAGATGGCAACAATAGAAAAGCCGTTCTTTATATCTCATTAGGAGTATTATTAGGAAGCTCCCTTCGCTTTTTGGCGCACTTTATTGCAGGCATCGTCTTCTTTGGCGAATATGCTCCAAAAGGGCAGCCTGTTGCACTCTACTCTCTTGTATATAACGCTTCTTATATGGTGCCGGCTGCGATTTTATCAGCGGTTATTTTATCTGTTATGTTAGCGACGTCACCTCGTTTGGTACGTGCAAACAAACCTGCATAAGAAAGAAACCCGGTTTCGAATGAAGCCGGGTTTTTTGTCGAATTTAAGTTAAACAAACGTTTGATTGAAATTGGGGGAATCCTTGGGGCTGTAAGGTGCAAGACGTTTAATCAAGCGTTTGATTAAACGCCCTTTCAACAATTCCATGACAATCTCCTTTCTGCCGTTCTTCTCTTTCCATCATGTGCTGCAATTGTAGTGAAAGTAAATACCAACAGATACATAAAATCCCATTCAAGTTAAACAATACTGATATGCATAAACTGAGGTGGTGATTAGAATGTGGTATAACAAAACAAAAGAAGAAGTGTTTGAAGAGTTTGAAACAAATTCATTTAAAGGGTTGACGGAAGAAGAAGCCAAGCGGCGGCTGCAAAAGTACGGAGAAAACCGATTGGCGGGTAAACAAGCAAAAACATTGACACAACGATTGTTTGCTCAAATCAACAACATCCTTGTGTACGTATTGATTGCGGCTGCTATTGTATCTGCCATAGTAGGTGAAGCGGCAGATGCCGTTATCATCGGATTGGTTGTGGTGTTAAATGCCGTTGTCGGTGTTATTCAAGAGTCCAAAGCAGAACAAGCCTTAGAAGCATTAAAAAAAATGGCAACACCAAAAGCCATCGTAAAACGGGACGGCGAGCTAAAAGAAATTCCATCAGAAGAGGTAGTTCCCGGAGATATCGTCATGATTGATGCAGGACGATATATTCCGTGTGATTTGCGTTTAATTGAAACGGCAAACTTAAAAATTGAGGAATCTGCATTAACAGGGGAGTCTGTACCGGTTGATAAGGATGCGATGTATGTGCCGAAAGAAACAAATGGTGAACACGTTCCCCTTGGTGATCAGCATAATATGGCCTTTATGTCTACGTTAGCGACCTATGGCCGCGGAGCGGGAGTCGCCGTTGCCACCGGAATGGATTCGCAAATCGGCAAAATTGCTTCCATGTTAAACGAAGCAGAGGACGAAATGACTCCGCTTCAAAAAACCTTGGAGCAAGTCGGAAAGTACTTAGGTCTTATCGCTGTCAGGATTTGCATCGTCATGTTCATAATCGGCCTTCTCCAAGGACGAGATTTATTGGATATGTTCATGACCGCCACCAGTTTAGCAGTTGCCGCTATTCCGGAAGGGCTCCCTGCCATCGTTTCCATCGTGCTAGCTATCGGTGTGCAGCACATGATTAAACAACACGTGATTATCCGTAAGCTTCCCGCAGTAGAGGCCCTTGGTTCGGTAAATATCATTTGTTCAGATAAAACCGGAACATTAACACAAAACAAGATGACAGTTACGGAGTTTTATGCAGACCAAACTCATGACAAGCTGGAAAAATTAAATACTGATCACATTGTACATAAATTGCTTCTTGGGAATTTAATTTTATGTAACGATGCTTCGTATTCAGCCGACTCAAAAACAGGAGATCCTACAGAAATTGCGCTCCTTGCAGCCGGCGTTGCGTTTAATATGCAAAAAGAAACACTTGAAGAACAGCATAAGCGTGTAAATGAGATTCCGTTTGATTCCGACCGAAAGTTGATGTCAACGTTAAACGAATATGAGAGCGGCTACTATGTGCTGACAAAAGGAGCAGTAGATAACTTGCTTCCTTTATGTACGCAAATTGTTATTAACGGTGAAAAACGAATCATTACGGAACAGGACAAAGAAGAGATTATGAACGTTTCCCGAAAGATGTCCGATAATGCATTGCGTGTATTAGCTGCTGCATATAAAAAAGCTCCAAACCAGCATATCCCGATTGACGATATGGAGAAAAATCTTACTTTTATCGGACTTGTCGGCATGATTGACCCGCCGCGGCCGGAAGTAAAAGCTTCGATTACAACGTGTAAAAAAGCCGGCATCCGCACTGTCATGATTACGGGGGACCATAAAAATACGGCATTTGCCATCGCAAAAGATTTAGGGATTGCGTCTCAATCATCAGAAGTTATGGAAGGAGTAGAGTTAGACCGCCTTTCTGATGAAGAACTAGCCGGGCGAATCGATAATTTAAATGTGTTTGCCCGCGTCTCTCCGGAACACAAAGTAAAAATTGTAAAAGCCCTTCGTTCAAAAGGAAATATTGTCTCTATGACAGGGGACGGAGTAAATGACGCTCCTTCGTTAAAGCAAGCCGACATCGGGGTAGCCATGGGAATTACTGGTACCGATGTCGCAAAGGGCGCTGCCGATATGGTATTAACAGATGATAATTTTTCTTCTATTGTAAAAGCGGTAGAAGAAGGGCGAAACATTTATCGCAATATTAAAAAGGCGATTATTTTCCTTCTTTCTTGCAACTTTGGTGAAATTATCACCCTGTTCTTGGCGATTTTGCTTGGTTGGGCCGCCCCGTTGCGCCCTATTCATATTTTGTGGGTGAACTTGGTCACTGATACCTTCCCGGCCTTATCACTGGGAATTGATCCGGAAGACCCGGATATCATGAATGAAAAACCACGTTCCTCAACAGAAAGTTTATTTAAGGGATCCATTTCATTTCTTATTTTTAACGGCGCGCTGATCGGGATCATCACATTAGCTGCTTTTATCACAGGAGCCAAGATTTATACAGGAGAAACGGATCTTTTTCCGCTATTTCCAAAGGATATTAACGAAGATGCATTGGGACATGCACAAACAATGGCTTTTGTCGTGTTAAGCTTTTCGCAGCTTGTTCATTCCTTTAATTTACGTTCAGAGAAAAAATCCATTTTTACCGTTGGATTATTTACAAATAAGTATTTGGCCTTCTCACTGCTAATAGGTGTAATATTGCAAACTGCAATTATTTCCATCCCGCCTGTGGCTAAAGTTTTTGGAGTTCATGCTTTAAACGGCAAGGATTGGATTTTCGTGCTGCTGCTTAGTATCGTTCCGTTAGCAGTAAACGAAGTTATTAAATTGTTTAAGAAATAAGGAACACGAGCGTTTGCTCCTGTTCCTTATTTTATGAATATATGTATTAAGCTTGTTGATCCGCTTGACGGAAGCGTGTTGCGATTGCTTTTAATTCTCTTTCAATTTCATTAAGATTTTGAACATATTGATCCATTAATCTTTTAGACTCTTGAAATTGTGTAAAGAAGCGTTGTTTCGTCATACCGTCCCATTGGCCTTCCATGCCTTGAATTTGCTGGTTTAATCTTGCGATAAGCTGTTGGCTTTGCTCACTTCCGCTGCGAAATTGATTTGCTACGTTGTCTAATTGTTCCGGTGTTACGAGAATGCGACCCTCCATCATTGTTTCCCCCTTAAGCAATTATACAGACAAAATTATAAATTAATAGACTGAATTTGTAAAAGACTTCTAATTTTCTTCACTACGCTTCTTAATTTAACAGCCTCGTCTACTCAAAGGGAAAACGAGGCTGTTTCACTTAGTTTTGATGGACTTCAAGCCATTGATTTTCAAGTTGCTCTATCCAATGTACCGGTCCAAACTCCGATGTAAACGGCAGAATAAGTTCAGCTAAGAGCTCATCCGAAATAAAAACGTTCTCTGCAAGCACATTTCCGTCCGGCACTTTCATTTCCATGATGCATTTCACAATCAACTCCGATAGAGGCACCATCAGTCATATGGCATACAAGGGGAGTAGGACAAGTTTGCAATAGCTTTTCAACAGCTGCAAATGCCTTCCTGCTGTTTGTCAGACGCTGCGTTTGAATATTTTCGAGCGGTCGTATTCTTGCTGCTTCATCCATGTTTTTCGCTCCGCCAAGCAAGTCGTAAACGTTGTCGCTGTAAGCAAGCAAAGATATGAGATAACGAGGTGACAATCGGCTGTCTTTGGTGGAACGGAACATCATTTGACGAATAACTGAAGCAAGAGCTTCCGTTACTACATCCATTCTCCGTTTTTGTTATCCCTCCGACTTGATTCATAGACTCGCTTACATCAAGTAAATAATGTACGCAGGCGTTTGTTATGCAGCTTGAATACGATAGTCCATAAATCGCTTCTCCTTCTATCTTAAAATCTATTATTTTTCTACTTTAGAAAGTACTTCTTCTTGAAACTTCTTTTCCTCTTCATCTTGATATCCGGTAAAAATAACCGCAGCTATATCTTCATGGTTAAATACATAGGAAAAATCAGGGTTTAAGTACCCTTCCGGATATAAACATCCGATATAATCAAATACTTGCGGCTCCGAAGAAGCTAACATTTGTTTACGTCCATAAATCATCAGCTTCTTTGTTCCTTCTTTTAAAATAACGATTGACCCGATTGGCAATAGCTGCTGCTCCATCTTCTTTCTCCCTTACTCTTTCTTCATAACATATTAGTTTTATTTTCGCATGAAAATACTTGTTTCAGACAATGTGTATACTTTTTTTCCTCTATACAAAATAAAGATTTGGTTTCTTAAGAGAATCAATAATGCTTTTCATTTCTTCCATAAATTCCGCCAACGTGATAGAACGAATTTGCACGTAATCCTCATCGCGTTTTGTAACATTTTTTATAAGCCAACTAGTGTCATCATTACTGAGTATTTGTAAACCTTGGATACGCCAGTCATGCTGTACATGATAGTGACCCGTGAATCGACCATAAAAATTATGTTGTTTTACTGCTTCCGCTAATGGTTTAGCAATTTTTAGGGGCACTTTTTTTGCTAGGAGTAATGTTTCCATATTCTCCACTGTATAATTTTCATTTTTTTCAATTAGTTCCATAAAAAAGTCAGCCGATAAAGTAATTGTTTTATCCGAAATAGCAGGCGTGTCATTAGGCTGCATAAAACGTAAAACATGAAACCATGCTTGTGCAGGAACTCCTCTTTCTTCCAAAATATAAGAAACATGGGTTTCACTTTCTATAACCTTGCTTTCAATTACTTTACGAGAACTGAAATAATAATATCTCTCTTCTTTTAAACCGTTCCGAGTACCATGCAGCCAAAATGTCATAGTAGCATTCGCACAAATCCGCACATAATGTAATAATTCCGAAGCAAATTCAATATCTTCTTCCCTTAACGTGATATAGCCCTTTTTTATTAATGATTGAACAGAATTCCTCATCTCCTGTTCAATTTCTTCCGTCAAATATCCTATGTAAGGGTCGGGTACGCCAATAAGAGTATTTGTTCCCATCATGCCGGCTAAAAAGAAGAACTCTTCATTCGTCAGCTCTATCCCATTTGTTAAAGTCATAATATTTTCTCCTTCTTCCAAAAACCCCTGTTACAACTAAAAATATTTTGATATAACTTTAAACATTATCGTACTTTTATGTTAATTTTAGCTCATAATTCTTATTATACTGCACAAAAAAACACCTTCTCAACTAATTGGAAGATTTTTATCAGAACTGTGCATTAATAAGAACAAAAGGTACTGAATTGCAGTTATCTTTAAGCATTCTATTTAAAGCACTTGCTGAAGTTATCACTAGATAAGAGGAAGATTCTTACAGAAATTAAAAAAAGAGGCAAATACCTCTTTTTAACACATTTTTGTTTAGAAGCAGCCGCTTCCGAAAAATGCTTTTTAGCATACCAGCAGTAATATAAAAATATCATAAAAACATAAAAACAACTGATAAAAATAAAAAACATCCTATTAAAATGAGCTGCATAGCAGATGCTCCATAAATAGTATCCTTACGCCGACCTTTATAAGAGCGATCAGATATGCGTCTAACATGATGTTCATTTTTTCCATTCCATCACCTTAAAACAACTTTTCAATGAAAAGTTCTCTTTGCTGTATCAATGGGATTTCCTAAGAAAACTTTGATTCTATCTTTAACTGTATCAAACTCTTTATTCCCATCCCAGTCGGCATCACGAAACTCTATACCTTCAAATATGCAGTTTCCGCCAACTGAAAGCGCAAATCCTACATCTACACCAATAGCTGCTCCAACTGGTCCTCCCACCATCATGTCTATAGCGGTCCCCACATAAGTGCTTCCCGCTGATGTACCTGCTCCTACTACAACATCCCCTGCTTCGTTCCCAATAATTTTATTAACACCAGCATCATCTTTTATATTTTTTACCGTATCCTTATATATATCCAATCCTGTGCTGACGTATCCCCAAGCATTGTTTTTAAGCTTTAAGGAATCCTTCATTAAACTGGAAGCAGGACTGATGACTCGATTTACTTCTGGTATTGTTCGCGCTTCCTCTAAAGAAATCTTTGTTTTTCTAACTACATTCCGACCTTGCCCCTCTTTTAAAAGCGTTCTGTTTTTGACACGAACCATTTCTTTTCCTTGTTTATTTGTGTACTGATTCGCATAAAAACCATTCCCATATAACCCTCTCGATTTTTTTGCATCAAGTCCATCTTTAACTATTCCAGCGGCAGTAGGACCAGAACCTACAGGATTCTCCTTCCATTTATCTGGAGAAACGCCAAACGGAACCATGCTGTCAACTGTTATTTTTGGTTTGGAAACAACAGCCTGCTTTCCATTCATTTTTGAAAGCTGACTATTCAAAGCATAATAAGATGCCAATGCCCCCAAACTTCCTGCGGCAACTCCCATTTTGCTCATACCTATCGACTGCGCCAAATCATGATCCGTATCCGCAAATTCCTTGGCTTTTTTAGAAAGATATTGGCTGTTGGATTCTAATCTCGATACTATAGCTTCAGAAAGCTGATTTAACTCTATAAGCCGTTGTTCAATACGGGCTTTATCTGCTGATTCCCACGGGATATGTCTTACAGAACGATTCAATCTTTCGTTTAATTGCTCCATCTTCATGGAAGCTTCGTTTACTGCACGCCCTAATTGCTCAAGCAATTGCGGATAAACCAATATTCTCCCCAATCTATGTTCCCCCTACATTATATTAAGTCTGTCTGCTCCTACCAAGTTCCCTTTTCCTTGATTACGAATCTATATATGTTAAGTAACATATTTGTAATATTAGATATAATACCTTATTATACCTTACGAATTTTACCCTTCACAATAAATAAAATACGATTTAGTATAAACCTTATTCAAAAAACGGAAAGGTTTGTTTCTTTCCATATTTCTTACTTTGAATAAACAGTTCCTCTTTCATTTGTATTGGAAAAATAATGTTTTTGTAAAATTTTGTCCAACTTTTGATCGAAATACCGGCTTTTGTAGTAAAAGCTATAAAAATCATAATTTCCCGCCTCTTATCTTTATCTAGCATCCTTCTGCTGCCTAAAACAGAAGTTCGTACCTGAATACAATAAAAGCACCAAGGCCTCCTAACCTTGATGCTTTTTTCGATTAATACGCTTTTCCCCAATATACCATCGTTTTTGCCGGCTTATTGCAGCATACACACGTATCAGATAACGGTTCTTGTTCAAATGGCATACAGCGAGACGTTACACCCGCTTCTTCTTTCAACGCTTCTTCACATGCCAGCTCTCCGCACCACATAGCCTTAATGAAGCCCGGCTTTGTATTAGCAATTTCTTTTAATTCTTGAAGCGTCAACGCAATGTATGTTTTCTCTTCCCTGGATGCACGAGCCTTTTCAAGCATGGATTGATGGATCTCTTCCAAAAGCTCTGCAATGCGTGTTTCTAGGTTTTCCATCGGTACAAATTCTTTCTCTTTCGTATCGCGGCGCACCAGAACCACTTGGTTGTTTTCAATATCCTTTGGCCCTACTTCTAAACGAATTGGTACACCTTTCATTTCATACTCGTTAAACTTCCAGCCAGGCGTTTTATTAGATGCATCCAGACGCACTCGTGCTACCTTTGTGATGCGGGCTTGCAACTCCCGAGCCTTATCAAGCACCCCCTCTTTATGTTGAGCAATTGGCACAATGATTACTTGCGTTGGCGCAACTTTTGGAGGCAGAACCAGCCCGCTGTTATCACCATGTACCATAATAACGGCTCCGATTGTCCGCGTCGTAATCCCCCAAGATGTTTGATGGACGTATTGCATTTCCCCGTTTTTATCTGCATATTTTATATCAAACGCTTCAGCAAAATTTGTTCCGAAGTTATGAGATGTTCCGGTTTGCAGCGCCTTTCCATCATGCATCAAGCTTTCAATTGTGTATGTTGCTTTTGCACCGGCAAATTTTTCTTTTTCTGTTTTTTGTCCTTTGATAACCGGAATCGCTAAATAATCTTCACAGAAGGATGCATATAAGTTTAAGATATCAATTGTTTCTTTCTCAGACTCTTCTGCAGTTTCATGAATTGTATGTCCCTCTTGCCACAAAAATTCCGTAGTGCGCAAAAACGGGCGCGTTGTTTTCTCCCAACGTACGACAGAGCACCATTGATTGTACAGTTTTGGCAAGTCATTATACGATTGCACAATCTTAGCAAAGTGTTCACAAAACAACGTTTCCGATGTAGGACGTACACAAAGACGTTCAGCCAAAGGCTCACTTCCGCCATGTGTAACCCAAGCCACTTCAGGAGCGAATCCTTCTACATGATCCTTTTCTTTTTGCAGCAGGCTTTCCGGAATGAACATAGGCATATACACATTTTCATGTCCCATTTCTTTCAATTTATCATCAAGCACTCTTTGAAAGTTTTCCCAAAGGGCATAGCCGTACGGACGCAAAATCATACAGCCCTTTACACTCGAATAATCAACAAGCTCTGCTTTCTTTACAATATCCGTATACCACTTTGCAAAATCTTCTTCCATTGCCGTAATTTCTTGCACAACCTTTTTTTCCTTTGCCATCCTACTTCCTCCTTTTACAAATAAAAAAGCTCGAATCCCTATAAATAGGGACCGAGCTTTGTTCGGCGGTACCACCCTGATTAATATGCAATCACATATTCTCTCAACATGGATAACGGCACTTGCCGCTGCAGCCTACTGTCATGTTCGGTGCAGAACTCCGAGGCTGGTTCAATGCGCCCTTTCTAAGAATCTTACAGCCATGGATTCTCTCTCTGGAAAAACGGGACAGCATTTACTATTCCTCTTCATCGTCGTTTCATATTAGATTGTAGATTATCTTAATACAATTACTCTCTGGTTTCAATAGAAAAAACAGATAATTTGCAAGTTAGTGTTACCAAATCTTTATCCTTTTATACTTCAGGATTTTGCAAGTATTATGTAAAAGGAAAGAACCGTCATAAACAGAAGTTGTACAATCATAGTAATCTAGTATATAGCTTGGAGGTTTCTTATGCATAACCCGCTTTGGCCGGCAACAGGGAGGGCAAAGATTCATTATAATATGCCGGAAAAGGTATTCGGAAAGAAGCCGTGGTTCCTTATATGAGATTAATAGATGAGGGGCCAACTTTAGCGTGCTCGCTCGGTCTGGAACTTTTAGATGCAGATGGCAAAGTTATAGAGGAGCTATTATGTTTGTAGATTCTCTGTAAAATCTTCGTTAAGTTTCCAGTTTGCACATATTCATTTTGTCCCGTTTCTTGTAAGATGAACGTATGAAGGAGGAATGCGGTTTGCAAAAGACGACAAAAGCAGAGCGAAGCTGGATGCTTTATGACTGGGCCAATTCCGCCTATTCTTTAGCTATCACAACCACGATTCTGCCTCTTTACTTTAAAATGATAGCGGAAGAAGCAGGAATGAGAGCGTCTACATCAACAGCCTACTGGGGATATGCAAATTCAATTGCAATACTGCTGATATCGATTTTAGCTCCCTTTTTAGGAACCATCGCCGACTATAAAGAGTATAAAAAGAAGTTTTTTTCCTTTTTCTTCATATTAGGTGTCTTTTTTACCGCATTGCTTGCTGTCGTTCCCGGCAATCAATGGAGCATTTTACTCTTCATCTACATGGTTACAGCTATCGGATTTTCAGGCGCCAATATCTTTTATGATGCCTTTTTAGTGGATATAACAACAGAAAAGCAAATGGACAAAATTTCAGCAAACGGCTTCGCTGTCGGATATATCGGCAGCACTATTCCATTCATTATTTGCATGGTGCTTATCGTGCTCGCACAGCAAGAGATAATTGGTTTATCCGTCATTGCCGCTTGTCAAATTTCTTTTGTCATTACTGCAATATGGTGGGGAGTATTTACAATTCCAATGCTTCGCAATGTTAAGCAAGTGTATTACATTGAACGAGAGCCCCGCCCGGTTGTAAACAGCTTTAAACGTCTGTTCCAAACGTTTCGCGACATTCAAAAGCATAAGGCATTATTCTTATTTTTATTAGCTTATTTCTTTTATATTGATGGAGTGAGCACCATCATTAAAATGGCGGCAACATACGGAACAGATTTAGGCATCAGTTCCACCAATCTCTTAATGATCTTATTGGTGACACAGTTTGTAGCCTTTCCTTTTGCTTGGCTATATGGGAAGCTGACCGAAAGGTTCCCGGGTAAAACAATGTTATATGTGGGAATTATTATCTATACTATTCTTTGTATTTACGCGTATTTCATTAAGACAACGACTGATTTTTGGATATTAGCGCTGCTTGTCGGTACTTCTCAAGGCGGTATTCAAGCCTTAAGCCGTTCTTACTTTGCCAAGCTGGTACCAAAAGAGCAATCCAACGAGTTTTTCGGATTTTATAATATATTCGGCCGTTTTGCAGCCGTATTGGGACCTTTCTTAGTAGGTATAGTATCGCAAATGACTGATAGCACAAACAGTGGAGTGTTAAGTATCGTATCCTTATTTATAATAGGCGGATTATTGCTGATAAAAGTTCCTGAGCAATCTTCTAAAGCGTCACAGAACCACACTCTTTCCCCATAAAACCTGCAGAGAAATCTTCAGGTTTTTTTACCGCAAAAATAATTATAAATTTCGACTTATAATAATTTGTCTCACCGTTAAAAGCGAAAAACAGAATTTCATCTACATATATAAGGTTTATCTTACTGAAAATTTAATTTGAAAATCATCTTTTTTAATCAAACGTTTGTTTAAAAATAATAGTATCTCCTCCTTGTAAATATTATAATTTTAATAAGAATACTTGTATTTCATAAAGGAGCATGAGCATGAAGAAAATTTATATTATTCACGAAAATGACGAATGGACAGAGCCGCTTCGAAAGCAATTAGAAGCTCGCAACCTTCCATATGAAGAATGGTTTTTAAGTAAAGGTCATGTAAATTTATCTAAAGAGCCGCCGCAAGGGATTTTCTATAATCGCATGAGCGCTTCCTCTCATACACGTGATCATCGCTTTGCGGCTGAATATACCGCTTCTGTGCTTGCTTGGCTAGAAGCTTACGGCAGAAAAGTATACAATACAAGCCGAGCTCTTCAACTGGAAGTCAGCAAGGTAGCTCAATATACGGCTTTGCAGGTACAAGGCATTCGTACTCCGATCACAATTGCAGCGGTAGGAAAAGAAGAGATTCTGAAAGCCGCCGCAGTTTTTGAAAAACCATTTATTACAAAGCATAATCGCGGCGGTAAAGGATTGGGTGTACAAAAGTTTGAGAATGTTGCTGCTTTGGAAGCGTATGTATATAGCGATGCGTTTGAAGAGCCAATTGATGGAATTACGCTTGTACAAGAGTATATTCAAGCTCCTGAACCAACCATTACGCGCTGTGAGTTTATCGGCGGAAAATTCTTATATGCCGTAAAAGTGGATACGTCTGAGGGCTTCGAGTTGTGTCCTGCTGATGTTTGCCAAATTGGGGATGCTTTCTGTCCAACAACAGTAAGCCCTAGACCGAAGTTCCAAGTCATTGAAAATTTTACTCACCCAATTCTGCAAAAGTATGAAGCGTTCTTACAACAAAACGGCATTCATTTTGCAGGAATCGAATTCATTACAGACGAACAAGGTGAAATTTTTACTTACGATGTAAATACAAACACAAACTATAACCCTGATGCAGAAAGAGTTGCAGGAGTTTCAGGCATGGGAGCTATTGCCGAGTACTTAGGAAATGAACTTAAGAAATTATAGAAAGACCGGAGAGGACTCCGGTTTCTTTCTTACATACTTGCCAGTATATTCTATTATTCTCGCTTTTCATTCCATTGTTCTATTACGGTGCATAATTCTGCAGAGACTTGTTCTTGCAAACTATTAATTTTATAAATTTGCTCATTTACTTGTTCAAAATTATTACTTTGTGTTAATAAGGACAACAAAACTATATATAACTGACTAACATTTCCATCTTTGATTGTTTACGTTCCTTGGTTATTGTCCATACTGTTTACTAGAACAAGAGAACAAGGAGCGAATCTTAGATGAGACGACGTATCACCATTACCCACTCACACGGCTTGAC
>JBHGXS010000074.1:0-4114 GCA_041920565.1 Bacillus sp. (in: firmicutes)
AATGATTCAAAATTGACGGTTGAGGCTTATGATGGTTTTTTCATTACAAATAATAATGAAATAATATAAGAGCCATAAAAAGGAACTCCGCTTAAATGTGTGGAATATTAACATCAATCTATTGAAATAGCAACTAATCAACATTGAAAAGTGCAGTTGAAAGGTAACCTGAAATTCGAAACTACAATAATGGGGTTGGGAAAGTGAAAGATAAAATGCTGCTTATATTAGCAAATTTGTTTTGGGCGGGAAATTACATATTCGGCAAGTATGTTGTTACCGAAATCAGTCCGGCTTGGATTACATTCATTCGCTGGGCTTTAGCGCTGCTTTTGTTGCTTCCATTATCTTATTGGTTCGAGAAGCCCGATTATCGCGCCATTTTAAAAACGTCAACAGTATCTCTTGTTGGATTAGGACTTCTGGGGATTATTGGATATAACTTATTTTTATATGGAGCTTTGGAGTATACATCGCCAGTGAATGCCTCTTTAGTTAATACGCTAAATCCGGCAATGATTGTCCTTTTTTCATTTTTCTTTTTAAAGGAAAGAATTAGCGTGGTGCAGGTTGTAGGATTTATCGTCTCATCGATAGGGGTTTTGTTTATTTTGACAAATGGACATTTACTTTATATTTTTGAAACCAATTTCAATAAGGGTGATTTACTCATGATCGCAGCTATTCTGGGTTGGACGTTTTACTCCATACTAGGAAAGAGACTATCTGTTCCTCCTATTACTGCAACAGCACTATCAGCATTATTCAGTTTGATCATCCTTGTCCCTTTTATGGTTATGGACCCGATTAACATCACTCAGTTAAGCCAGTCTGCTGTTATAGGAATTATTTATATGTGGATATTTCCATCCGTTTGTTCGTTTGTTTTTTGGAACACAGCAGTTCGCAATGTCGGGGCCAACCAAGCTGCAATTTATCTTAATTTATTAACGGTCTTTACAGCGTTGATCAGTGTGATGATGGGAGATTCCTTAACCTTCTCCCAAATATTTGGAGGAACGCTGGTCATTATCGGTGTAATCATGACAACAAGAACATCCTTAGAGATGCAGAAAAACAGTTCAATCATTAAAAAATCAATTTAACAAACAAAAAGCACAAAAGACCATACAGCCGCATTCATGAAAACAAACAACGTTAGTCTGCAATGATGAATTATAAAGAGCTTCGGGCGATGGTGGAGGATGGGCGAATAAAACGTGCAAGAACAAACAGAACCAGGTAAGAAAATACCTGGTTTTTCATTTAGTAAATGCCTCTCTTTTTCTCCTAAAAGGAAGCCATAACAGAAAAAAGACAACAAGTGCGACTCCTTCTAAAGATAATATGTACCACGGGTACGGTCCTAAAACATCCAACAACGATTGATTGCTTGGTTTGTGCGCTAAAAACATGTAATTTCCGCCTGTTAAACGATTAACCAGAAAGGCAATTCCCGCAGCCAAATGCAAAAAGAGAAACACCTTCCAAATCGAACGAAAGGTTGGCTTGAATCGTTTTACAAACACAAAAAATGCAATTGTCCATATGACAAGGGAATGGCCAATAAAAAAGTGAAAGAAGCGAAAGTGCGGAAATGAGTGTGATAAGGCGGGTGTAAAAATAGCTTGCAGCTCGCCTCCTATTCCTATAAAATACAGGATTTCAAATAATGAATACCGTTTGGTGTAAAGAAGCAGCAGACAGCAGTATGTGCTGATATTGCATAATTCAAGCGGAAGCGATTTGTTCCACTTCCATAATCCGTTCCATACAAGCCATACATGATACGCCCCTTCAAATAAAATTAATAAACCAATCAACAAGCATGATATGCTTTGTTCGTGCCGGGAAAAAAAGGAGCGACCCGCAATAATCACGACAACTCCCGCTATACAAACTCCGATCATGACAATATGCTCAAGGGAATACGCTTCAAAATGATGAAGACGATCAGGTGAGAAAAAGATGATAATCCTCCCCCTTTCTTTTACCAACAAGTATTCCACTTAACTTACCTTTCAATGCTTTTTTCGGCTGCAATCTCTTCATCTGGGTGGAACTGATATTGTTTTAGATTAATGCAATTTTCATTGATGAATTGAATTCCTTCACTTTCAAGAGACATCTTTTGTACTTGGAATGATTCATCATCTGTAAAACCAATCTGTCCCTTACTATTTACGACTCGATGCCAAGGAAGACGGTGTTTTTTACTCATGGAATGAAGAATTCTTACCACTTGTCGTGCTCCTCTTGGACTTCCGGCTAATTTTGCGATTTGTCCATAAGTCATGACTGTGCCCGTTGGTATACTTTTTATTATGTTAATTGCTCTTTCTGTAAAAGTTTCCATTGTTTCATCCTCTTCCAAATTTTGATTCACATAAAAAAACAGCATGGAAAGCTGCTTTCTAGTTTAATATTCGACTTCCTCATAGTCTTTAGGTTGAGGATCTGGTTGTTTACTTTTTTTAGCTGTCGGATTATTGTAGACCGTCTCCAATTCGTCATTCATGTTCGCCGTTTTTCTTTTCTTACGGTTTCCTTCCTGTTCCATAATCATTTCCTCCTTTTCATTTTCCTCAACAATAATATGTGAAAATTGGCCGCTGATTATCAAGAATGAATATTAATTTTATGAAACAGCACGGGCACTATAAGAAGGTAAGGAGGTGGATGTATGCCAAAGTTAAATTCGAACGAACTTCAATCTCCGGAAGCCGGCAAAGCCAAAGAGACAACGAAAAAGCACAGTAAAGAAATACAAGAAGAAATGAACAAAATTCGTTTCAGCAAGATTCAAGGATAATAGAGAAAGCCAAGATAGACTGACACATCCGTCGGTCTATCTTTATTTTTCATCCAGCAGCTCTACAAAATGATGAAGAATGCGTGCAGTCAAACCCCAAATAACCTTATCTTCATAGTGATAAAAATACTCATCCATGGCTCGGGTTTGCCAATTATAATTTTCTCCCCCTGCGATTAAATGAAAGGGAAAGCTTTGTTCAGGTTCTACCTTAAAACTCATTTTATAAATTTCAGGTTTAGTTTCTTGAAAATAAGAAAGAGGCACAGCGAAAACCTCAG
Organism: Bacillus sp. (in: firmicutes); assembly: GCA_041920565.1. GTDB lineage: Bacteria > Bacillota > Bacilli > Bacillales > Bacillaceae_G > JAGHKQ01. The sequence continues at coordinate 3,094 of JBHGXS010000074.1, forward strand.
CAACCTCCGATGGATTTGGCTGAATTCCATCTGGATTTGTAATCATTCCGACAAACGGATAAATCATGGTGCCAAACGGGGACACAATGTAATCCAGTGGAAGGATGTTTGTAATGGCATTTTCTTGTATGCCCAATTCTTCTATTGTCTCACGAACAGCTGCATGTTGCTCACTTTTATCGCTTTTATCAATTCGTCCGCCAGGGAAGCAAATCTCTCCAGGCTGTCTTCGTAACTGGTGAGACCGAACTTCAAATAGTACATGCACTTCACCATTTATATTAACTAACGGCAAGAGAACTGCATATTTAAAAAAATGCTCACTGCCTAAGATTGCAGGAATTCGATCATGTAACTTGTGTATTATATTTTCGATTTTCATTCTCCCACCTCTTCTTCTTTTAAAAGGGTATAAACAGTGTATTCCATCTGAAAGAAAATAACAATACAAACAGATTGAATTACAATTCGCACCTAAAAAACAATACTAAAAAATAAAACCCCCCCTTATAAATTTTGATTTTGTAATATTGAGTTACAAGCCGTATACTGTCTCTTCCAAAAGGAAAGCTAACGTAAAAGGAGTGATTTTTCATGGGAGAAAGCACAGAACACTTGAAAAATTTTTATTTCGGGGCAGCAAACCATATATACAATCCGGAAGACTACAAAATGACAGATGAGTTTCTGCAAGGTTTATCTACCATTCACCAACAAGTGCATAACTGCTATGCAGAGGGGACGGTAGAAAAAATGATAAATAATCATAAATAATAAGCAGCTGTTCTATTGTACTACCTTCTTAATGTTTATAGAAAGGAGACTTCTGTGATAAAACTTGTACTGATTCGTCATGGTAAAAGTTTGTGGAATATTGAAAACCGATTTACTGGATGGACTGACGTGGACTCATCAGAAAATGGGCTTAATGAAGCAAGGGAGAAAAAGTGGGTTCATATGGATACGAAGATTAAGGAGAAATGAGATGCAAATAGACAATCCATAATCGAAATAATATGTA
>JBHGXS010000079.1:0-1523 GCA_041920565.1 Bacillus sp. (in: firmicutes)
GCGTGCCGTAGTGATCAGCATCTTTACAAATAAAGCTGCTCAGTTGTAGTGCATTGATTTTGATTTTTCTTCACGCAACTTGGTGCTCCAGAATTATGAAGTGAACAATCATGCAAACGTTTTTATGTTTGAGATGCAGCCATACGAAACAAGAGTATACTTTATTTAAAGAAAAGTGAGGGAGCCCCCCTCACTTTTTATTTTTGATTGATTCGAATGACTCCGCCTTGCTCAAAGTTATCCGTAGTTAATAAATCAATAACCGCGCCCGCCACATAATCAGGTGACAGAAGCTGTCCATCTTCCTTCAACGCGAGAAAGCGCTCTAAGTTAATAAAATCCTCTTTGTTTGAACTGCGAATTTCAGCTTGCATATCTGTATCTACAACACCTGGAGCGAAGGAGATGATTTTTACCGGCTTTTCTTTATTGGCTTCTTCTACCGCGATGCAGCGTGTAAACATATCTACTCCAGCTTTGGATGTACAATAAGAGCTCCAGCCAAAGTATGGATTTTTTCCCGCACCGGATGAGATATTAATGATGCGTTTATCTGCTTCAAGATCCCTTGTCCGCTTTAAAAATTCCGAAGTCAGCAGCATCGGTGCAAGCAAATTAATATGCACATTTTGAATGATTTCTTCATTTTTTGCCCGTTCAATCGGCTTCATCGGAGCCACAATCCCCGCATTATTAATAAGAGCAACAGAACTCGCAAGAGAAGCATCTATTTTTGAAAAAATGTCTTCCATCAAATTTTCAATTTCGTGTATATGCTGTAAATCAAACGACAGAGGATGCAAAATGGCGTTCTTTTGCTTCGCTAATTCTATGAGACTTTCATTTTGTTTACGGGAAACACAGAATAAAACGGTATTTTCGTTTAAAAGTTGACGGGCGATGGCTTCTCCTAATCCGCGTGATGCCCCTGTCAGAATGATATAGTTCATAAAAATGCCTCCTTTAATTTAGACGATTTGCCGTTAATTATAGAGTGCCTTGTACGAAAATACAACTTATTAACAAGGAGTGGGACAAAATTGGGAGAATGATGAGATTATGAAATGAATACAGTTACTATAGCCAAAGATGTCAGGAATGAAAGAGGGGAGGAGCATGATGCATAACTTTGATGAAATTATTGACCGAAGAAATACAAACTCTATTAAATGGGACTACACAGACCGCGTATTTGGAACAAAGGAGGAATTGCTTCCTTTGTGGGTGGCGGATATGGACTTTAAGACAGATGTTTCTATTATTGCAGCTATAAAGGAAAGAGCAGAGCATGGCATATTCGGCTATTCAGGCAGACCCAATTCCTATTTACAAGCCGTAATGGAGTGGCAGAAACGTAGACATGGCTGGGAAATTGAAAAAGAATGGCTTCTTCATTCCCCTGGAGTAGTACCATCCTTAAACTTTTGTGTCTTGGCATATACTGAGCCGGGAGATGCGGTGCTGGTGCAACCCCCGGTATATTATCCATTTTTCTCAATTGTTAAAAATCATAATAGAAAACT
>JBHGXS010000085.1:0-13633 GCA_041920565.1 Bacillus sp. (in: firmicutes)
CGTTGGATTTTCACCAAACTTCCCTTTTCATCCTGCGAAGGCAGGAACCTGAGCCTTGAATGCTTTTGTAAGAATAGTGTAACAATTCACAACCGTTTCTGTCTACAAAAAAGAGCCTGAAATCAGGCTCAATCATATCCCCGGAACACATATTGCTCGGCAGGAGGCTCCACTCTTTTCCACTTCTTCACTTTTAAAACCGGGATATTGGCTTTAAACGGCTGATAGTATTCGCTCGTGATTTCCCCTTCTACCTGAATCCAATCGTCATCCTTCCATTTTGCACCCTCCGGCTTTTTCACCATCATGCCGTATACTCCGGAATCCGCTACACAGTGGATGATGCCGAAGCGAAACACAAAGAACTCAGGCTTTTTTTCTTCCTTCTCTTGAAACACAAAGCCTTTAAAGGAGATGGTTTTTCCGATGAATTCACCCGGATAGTTATAAATCGTCTCCATTCCTTTTAAAAAGTTCTCATCGTTCAATTCGATTTTATCTTTATTGACATAACGCTTTTTTTCTTTTTCCATCAACTCTCGGTATCCTTCTTCCCCATAATAAATACTGGTATCCGGTTTTAAAAACTGGCGTTGAATAAAGGGATCCGTATTATTCGGATCGGAAACTGGAAAGTGAAACCCCTTCGCTTTCACGATTGTGGAATCTAAAGTCGCTACAGGAAAGAACAGTCCTGAAAGGATTGGAAAAACAAATAAGCCATATGTGAATAAACGCTTCATTGGTGTATTCATCTCACGAGAATGGTCATGACCGCAATGCTCATGGTCGCAGTCGTGATCATGGACATGGTCTTCCTTTTTAAAGGCTGAAATCACTTGAATCACTGTCAAGAATGCAAGAATAACAGCTGCCGTCTTAGACAAATAGGCATATTTCATATTAATGTATTTTGTGATGTCTCCTGTAATATGAAGCTGGGCAAGTAAAAATGTAAAGCCAAGTAAAATATAGGCACGAAACATGGAATCACCCCGCAAAATAAAAAACTATCGAGCTTATATAAACAGTAACGGTAACTAAAATCATGACTGTAACGACCAAACGCGTCTTAAATGTCCCGAACATCATCATCGTGTTTTTAATATCCAGCATCGGTCCGAATACGAGAAACGCGATGAGAGAATGCGTGGCAAACGTACTCTGGAAGGAAGATGCAATAAAAGCATCTGCTTCGGAACAAAGAGACAAAATATAAGCCAGTCCCATCATGACAGCCGAAGAAGAGAACGGTCCCTGACCGATGGAAAGCAGCGTCGACGTTTTTACAAAGGTTTGGACGCTCGCTGCAATGAGAGCACCTAAAATCAAGAATTTCCCCATAGAGAAAAATTCTTCTACCGCATGGGTGCATACATCCCAAAGCTTTCCCTTAATGGAGCGATTATACGAAATAGCTGCAAAATGATCATCTTTTAATTCCTTTCCTTTAAACAAAAACGACAGCACAATCCCCACTACCGCTGCGACAATGATAGCTACAACGGAACGTAAAATGGCCATCTTCAAGCTGTTTCCGAACGCCACGTATGTGGCAAAAAATACAACAGGATTGATAATAGGGCCCGTCAGCATAAATGCAATACCGGCATACAGCGGAACTCCTTTTCCGATCAAACGGCGAACAATTGGCACAATTCCACACTCGCATCCAGGAAAAATTGCTCCAAGCACAACTGCGAGCAGGACAGCCAATATACGATTTTTTGGCATCATCCTCGCAACCATCTCATCCGTCACAAACATTTGGATCAGACCCGAAATGAAAACGCCGATGAGTACGAACGGCAATGCTTCTATCAAAATGGAAATAAAAATGGTATTCATTTGCAAAAAAGCTTTCGGTAAAGCCATACGAATGTCCCCCATATAGAAAAATAACAATAAGTTATTGTAACTCTAATAGTTAAGATGGGCAAGTTGAAAATCTTTCACTACGACCAACATTTTAATCAAAAATACAATGGTTTTAAGCTGAATTAAGTTTACCTGATAATAATTGACAGGGCAAATTGGCGCACTGAATAAGCCAATTACACTGTTACAGCAAATCATTGCACGATTATCCAGTTTATAGCTCCGTTACGTCAATGAAAAACATCCCGCTGCCAAACAAGCGGGATGTTTTATTAAAAGTATCGTTTTTTCCAAAATATAAATGCAATTGTAGAAGATAGGGTTGCAGAAATAATCATTACAATCGCAAAGGCATGCTTGTACCCTTCAAGCGGAATCTGCACGTTCATTCCGAAAAAGCTGGCCACCATCGTTGGAATTGATAAAATGATGGTAATGGACGTTAACAGCTTCATCACGCTGTTTACATTATTTGATATAACTGAACCATATGTGTTCATCATCCCATTCAGGATGTTGCTATATATTTCCGCCATCTCAATTGCCTGTTTGTTTTCGATCAGCACATCTTCCAATAAATCCTGGTCATCCTCATACAATTTTAAATATGTGCCTTTTAACAGTCTTTGTAACACAATTTTGTTCGCTTTCAAGGATGTAGTGAAGTACACCAAGCTCTTTTCTAGGCCGAGCAGCGTAAAAATCTCTTTATTTTTCATGGATTTCGTTAATTCTTTTTCCAAATCCATCGTTTTTCGGTTAATTTGTTTTAAGTATCGCAAATAATAAGTGGAAATAATGTATAAGAGCTGCAAAGCAAAACGAGTCTTCTTGAATGTATAAAACTCTTTTATACGTTGATTCGTAAACCGTTCAAAAATCGGGTTTTCCTCTAAGCAAATAGTGATGAAGCAATCTGGAGTGACGATCATACCGATCGGGATCGTATCATACATGGAATTTCCATCTTCATCATGCTTCACGGTAGGAATATCGACGATAATCAACGTATTATCATCTTCCTTTTCAATACGGGAACGCTCTTCATCATCCAGCGGGTCTTTAATGAAGTCCAGCTCTAAATTCAATTCGGTTAACAGAAATTGAATTTCTTCTTCCGTCGGATGAAGAACATTGATCCAGCATCCTTTTTGAATGTCTTCAACTTCTTGCAATTTACCGTTTGTGTCTGTTACGTAGATATTTAACATGGTGCCACCTCCTTAAGTGCCGACCTCTCTTTTATCGTAAATTTATATAATATGACATAACAAGCATAAGAAACAAAAGGAAAGATTGCAACCCAAAAAAGCCCTTTATTTGTATAGAATTTCCCATCTTTGTTTTTGCCACAATGAAAGCGCTGTTTTAGCAAAAGAAAAACAGAAGAACCTTCCCAGTTCTGTTTCATATTTTCACTGTTTTGCTTGCTTTCCCACGTATTTATATAATAAAACTAAATTGAATAGTACAGAGAATGTATATCCCACATAAGTCGCGATGATGGAACCGACATAATCAAATTGAGGAATTAAGATTACATTCAGTACAATCTTTAAGCTGATTCCAATAAGCAGTCCGACAATCGTTTTAGTTTGCTGGTTAATGCCTTGAAGCATCGCCGCGGTTACCGAGAATAGTGAAAACAAGATACAGGCCGATGCATAATACCGAAGAATTTCACTGCCAAGGATGGGGTCGTTGGCTTCTCCGAAAAGAATGGTATAGATAGGGTTGGCAAGCAGAATGATGCCTAAGGCTGCCGGCAAGGTGACCAGCACCACATAAAGGTTGGTGCGAGTAAAATGCTTGTATAACAGCTCATGATCATTGGCTGTAAAGGCTTTTGTCATTTCCGGAACAAGCGACATGCTGAATGCCGTTGCCAACGAAACCGGGATAAGAACAACCATTTGCGCAAGGCCGATTATCCCATTTATTTTTTCGGCTTCTCCTTGCTGATATCCGATATTCATCAGAAGCTTATTGATTGTGAATGTGTCAACAGTTTGATAGAGCGGAATGCAGAGCCCGACGATGACAAATGGAATGGAGTATGTAAACAGTTCTTTATATAATGAAAAAAACGACCGGTTCGTTTGTGGAATGCTCATTTTTTCTTTTTGTTTTAAATGCTGTCTTCGTTTCATATAAAAAAACACAAGCACTGCGATACCGGCGGCCGCTCCTACAAACGCTCCGAATGTGGCAACTCCAACTGCCAAGCTGATACCGCCGTTGTACAGCCTCAGCACAGCGAAGCTTCCAATTAAAATAGTTAATACACGAAACAGCTGTTCAATAACAACGCTTACAGCAGAAGGCCCCATGGACTGGAATCCTTGAAAAAAACCGCGCAATAAGCTCATGGAAGGAACAATCAGCAAGGCAAAGCTTACGATTTGAATGTTGTATGTAACATCTTCTAAGCTGTTACCAGTTCCATCTTTTGAATCAATGACAAGAGCGGCTAACACAGGTGCAAATGAATAGAGAAGCAACCACGAAACGACTCCCATGCAAAACATGAAAGTCAATCCGCTTCGCAACACGCGCTTTACCGTGTGATAGTCGTTTAATTGGTTGTATTTGGATACCATTTTGGATACAGCCAACGGCAAGCCCATAGTAGCAATGCTTAACATAATGGTATAGGGTCGATAGGCATATGTATACAATACATAGCCGCTTGTGCCGACCAAAGCAGTAAACGGGATGACATAAATGAACCCAAGCATTTTCGATATCATCGTTCCTAATGTTAAAAAAAAAGTCCCTCGTAAAAAAGCCGATCCCTTCATAACAGACTCCTCCACCGTTCTTTTACCTTAATACTACAATATGGACAACCGGTCATAAATAGAACAAAAGCATGCAACGGGGCATGCTTGACTTATTCTTAATACAATTGTGAAATGACCATTTGACCGGATGTGTACAAAAACAACACCGCAGCAAATGATGCAATTGCATATACTTTGATTTTTGAATAGAATAATAATACAGCAGACACAACCATCGGAATAGAAAAGTATAGTACAATCATATATTCCTTCCAAAACGGCTCAAGCCAGCCTGATTTTGGAGCCGCAACCATCAACACAAAATAGACGAATCCAAGCGCCGCTCCAAACAACAATTCCAGCAACATGCGATACCCTGTTTTCATATTCGAGATCCCCTCATCTCTATTATTGTAATATATCGCTTACATTCAGTTTACTGCCGAAATAAGCCCTTTAGGCAATTACAAAGCCTTGGAATGAAAGAAAAACCGATGAGCAAGTCCCATCGGTTTTAACGTGTAACACGTCGTTTTTTGATCATAAAATATGCCAAATATGCAGCGATAAACAATATTGCTCCTACAATGAAGTACGGCATATACGGCGCTGCATAATATTTGATTTGACGCCAATTAGAACCCAGCTGCTCTCCTAAAATGATAAAGAAGATAGACCAAGGGATAATAGCCAGCGTTGTATAAATAGTAAATTTCATGGCTGACATTTTTGCCAATCCCGCAGGAATCGAAATGGTATGGCGCACTACCGGAATAAAGCGCGCAGAAAAAATAACGCCTACTCCATATTTATTGAACCACTCTTCCGCCACATCCAAATGCTTCTTTTTAATCAACAAATACTTTCCATATTTTTCTACAAGCGGTCTGCCGCCGTAATATCCAAGCCAGTAAAGAAACAGCTGTGCCAGCGTTCCGCCGATTGTTCCTGCAATGACAGCACCGACAAAGCTTACCTTTCCTTGCGAAACAAGGTAGCCGGCATATGATAACACGATTTCACTTGGAATTACTTCAATCATCAATCCCAATGCAATACCGAAGTATCCTAAGCCCATAAAAAATTGCAGCAATTCATTTACGATAGTTGATAGCATGACGATCTCCTCTACTACTTCTGTACTGTTTACATACTACACTATTATTCCATGAAACGCATAGCTTGCCAAGTACTTCCTTATTACAGGATATGGGGTTATGGATGTGTACATGCATTCAGCTCTCAATCTATATCAGCAGGTTTTGATTCATCATAGTAATGTTCATACATCAATTCTATTTCTTCATGCGTAGTTCTTCCAAGTGATAATTCCGGAAGCTCATCTATAGAGAAAAAGCCGATCTGTTCTGTTTCTACACCGCTTCTCGCCTCGCCGCCGACAATAGTACATCCAATAAAAATTTTGTAAATATGATAGGCGGAAGGCGGATGATCATGCAACCGATTATCTAATACGGCCAATAGTTTAAAGTCATCTGCAATGAATCCTGCTTCCTCAAATATTTCCTTTTTTACCGCTTCTGCCGGTGTTAAACCAATGTCTGCCCAGCCCCCGGGGCAACGTCCATTTTTTATCGATTTTCTCTTTGACTAAAAGAATTTTGTTATCTTGGAAAATGACTCCGCGTACATCAACCTTTGGAGTTTGATATCCGGTTTCATTAGCAAAAAGTGTCCTTATCAGTTCTTTGTTTCAGTATGTTCCACCATAATTTCTATGCTCAGCTCTCGCAGCTGTTGAAATCGTTCGATATCATATACATCTTTTGAGTACGCTAATCCCGCTTGCGCAATTGCCTGGATTTGTTTAGCCCATTCCAGCCATTTATGTTCCATCCTGTTTCCTCCTCACCCCATTTTACAAGAATGATATTATGTAAACTAAACTCTATTCTCAGCAAAATACCTTGCCTGTTATAGGCAAGGTATCATGAACTACTCTTTTTCTCCGTATCCTTCTGTCAACACAACCAAACCGTTTCCTTCCGCCTGCTTACTGTAACCTAGAGAGACAGTGCGCTTAATGAGTTGCGCATATATTTCATCTTCCGTTAATTCCCTCTTAAAATCCTTCTCGCACTGCTTAATAATTAATGCGGCTGCACCGGAAACATGCGGCGTAGCCATAGAAGTCCCGGATAAAACGGCGTATTTGCCTTCGAGGTACGTGGACAGTATTTTTTCACCCGGTCCGACTACATCGATATCTTGATTCGTATTGCTGAAACGGGCCAGCTTTTTATCCAGGCTGACAGCTCCTACCGATACCACTTCACGGTAGGAGGCGGGATAGCTCTGCTCAACGGTTTCCTCATCTCCGTCCCCTTCATTTCCAGCCGCACAAACAATCAGCACGTTTTCTTTTACGGCTCTCTTTACGGCTTCATGTAAAGCAGGCTCATTCTCCGGCCCGCCGAGAGACATGGAGATGATCCGAACCTTCTCCCCATTCGGTCCGCGCCAATCCACCGCATAGTTAATGGCCTCAATAATGTTCTTTGTTGAGCCGGAACCATCGCCTTGGAGCACCTTCAAGACAAGGAGTTTTGCTTCCGGCGCCATTCCGACAACTCCGGAATTATTTAAAGTCGCTGCAATCGTTCCGCAAACATGCGTGCCGTGACCGTTGTTATCTGCAAAATTCTTTATATCCCCTTTATAATCTCGTGTAAAATTGTATCCGTCAATGATGCGATCTTTTAAGTCGGGATGGTCGGGCTGACATCCTGTGTCCAGCACAGCGATTACAATGCCGCTTCCTTTTTCGCTTTCGTTCCAAACCTCAGGTGCTTGCATTAAGGCAACACCGGCCGGAATCTCCTTTGTTTCTTCCACAATCTGTTCAATTTTGTAAGGAATCAACCGAATTGTACCTTTGTCAACAGGGCGCTTCGTGTGAGACATATATATCTCTCCTTTACAAAGTTTTGCAGCTCTATTTATACCGCTGCAGCTTCACGTATAGAAGCTTCTATTTATACAATTCGAGGAACAGCCCAAAATTCCTTCTTTAAAATCGAACAAACATTCTTTTTATAACACTTTGCTTAAAAACAGCTTCGTGCGTTCATGCTGCGGCTGCTCAAACAGCTCGTTCGGAGAATTTTCTTCTACTATATATCCCCCGTCCATAAATATAACCCGGTCCCCCACTTCTCTCGCAAATCCCATTTCATGCGTCACTACGACCATCGTCATTCCGTCTTTTGCCAGCTGCTTCATTACTTCCAGCACTTCTCCGACCATTTCCGGGTCTAGCGCGGAAGTAGGTTCATCGAACAGCATAATCTTCGGCTCCATCGCCAGAGCACGAGCAATGGCTACGCGCTGCTTTTGCCCTCCCGAAAGCGAATCGGGATATGTATCATACTTATCTGCTAACCCTACTTTCGCTAATAAATCCATTGCTTTTTTCTCCGCTTTTTCTTTTGTCCATTTTCGGACAACAATGGGAGCGAGCGTAATATTTTCAAGGACCGTTTTATGAGGGAATAAATGAAAATGCTGAAACACCATGCCAACTTCCGCACGAAGCGCATTAATGTTTGTTTTTTTATCTAAAATGGAGACTCCATCAATGAGGATTTCCCCGTCCGTTACTTCTTCCAACAAATTCAAGCAGCGCAAAAAGGTCGATTTTCCGGAACCGGAAGGTCCGATTACGACAACTACTTCCTTTTCTTTAACATCAGTAGAAATTTCTTTCAATACTTCCAGCGTTCCGAAGTTCTTTTTTAGTTGTTTTACTTTTATCATTCGTATCCAACCTCTTTTCCAAATAATTTAATAGGTACGTGAGAGACAGAGTCAATACTAGATAAATTAGCGCTACGGTAATGTAAGGCTCCCATACTCGATAGTATTGGGCAACGGCAGCTTTCCCCCAGTACAACAGCTCGGGAGCTGCCAGAACAGATGCCAAGGAAGATTCTTTTAGCAGAACGATAAATTCGTTTCCAAGAGGCGGAATCATTCTCTTAAATGCTTGCGGAATGATGATGTGCCGCATTGTTTCCGCATGCGTCATGCCAAGAGAACGCGCAGCCTCTGTTTGCCCCTTATCAATGGACTGAATGCCGGCACGAAAGATTTCGGCAATATAAGCTGCTGCGTTTAATGACAATCCTACTGTTGCTGACACAACTCCGTTTGCAGGGCCCATGAATAACGGCATAACACCAAAATGAATAATTAATAATTGCACTAGTAACGGGGTTCCGCGAAAGAAATTAATATACCAAATAAAAGGAAGGCGAACCCATCGATTGATAGACATTCTCCCAAGCCCTACTGCTAAGCCTAAAATCGTACCGCACAAGATTGCGATAATTGAAATTAATAAAGTAAGCAAAAGTCCTTTTAAAAAAAATGGTGCATATTCTGTAATAATGCTAAACTGCCAATCCATCTTCGATTCCTCCTTTAGCTGATACTTGAACAAGATTCTTTATTATATCCATTATATTTGCTAAATTACGATAATAAAAGTCATAAAAATCATAAAATAATAAAAATTTAAATAATTTAAGACAAAAAGCACCATTGTTATGGCGCTTTTTACATTAAATCTTTTAAATGCTGTTTCAAAAATTGATTTCTATCTTTTATATACTGTAAAATGACCTTTGGCTCTTCATCAAATACCGCCATGTTTTCCTTAATAAAAGGATCCTTAATTACATATGGATGAAGCGTTTCGTATAGTTCCTCCACAACCGGCTTCATATATTCTACCGTAAACTGTTCTTCAAGCACCTGTTTTAGCAGTATATAGTATAAGTTTCGAAACGAAGCAACATCCAACAGACGGGCGCTTAATGTATTGTAGCCTTGAATGCGAACATAATCATATTCCATTTCTCTGCCATGGATATCCCTTCCCCACGTCGCATCATAATCCCAAGGAATGATTTCAAACAATCCCGTTTCTCCATTCCGGTACAAAGCATAGTTATGAACGAATCCGTCAAAGTTCTGCGTGCAAACTACCCCGATCAGCCACCGTAAATATTGTTCTATATTTACGTACTTTACAATTTCTCTTTCATAATCTGCCCTTGAGATAGTATTCAGCTTATAAATAAATTCGTTTAAATACTCTTGGCTTTTTTTATCACCGTGCTTCAACTCGTAGCCGGAGATTAAAGATTCCTTTACATCACGATCCAATTCGCTGACAAGAGAGAAATTGGCATCATCGTCGACCGCATAATAAATGGAACCGTCCGGCAAATTTCTTATCTTCAGAAAATTCTCATCCACTGACTCCAATTGTAAATAAACGCCTTGAAACCTGCCGTTCAATGTTATAACAACATGCTGGGACCTTGGAGACAATGTTCCGATATCAGAAAAAAAATCAAGCGACAGCTTATTTCGCATTAAAGACGGGTCTTTAAACTCCGCATTTAAATGTACTTCTTTTGCTCCGTAAAATGTTTTCGGCTTATAAAAAGAAACGTGGTATGATTTTTTATCAAACTTCCGTATATGCGACCCCCGGTACACAATATCGATATCATACTTTTTATTTTGATATGTGAATTTCGCAGGAACCGGGTCGTCGCACCAAATGTCTTTTCGCAATTCTACAAGATTCATAGGGTGAATGAATAGATCGTAAGAAGGCAAAGCCTTTTTTGACATAGGATCTCTTCCCTTCCATAGCATCTATAATTAATGTATGCTCTTTTAGGGAAACTTGACACAATGGGCAGGTGCGTATTTTTTTCCAATTCAACACTTGTCCGATACCCAGTCTTGTATCCTCTCATATTTTGATAGTAAAAAGAAGCTTGTCTCTTCTTTTTAAAACAAATAAAAGAGGGATAACATTGAGTTACTACAAAAAAGACATTTATAAAGCCTATAATGATGTAATGGATTCCGGCATGGGTGACTACTTGTACCAAGAACCAAAACGCTACAGCAGAGACTCCTATCAAAAATCTTGTTCTTGCCACTCCTACAAACGTTCTTGCGACAAGGGGCATTACTACTGGGATTCTGACCGTTCTAGAAAAAAACATTCCGGCAACTCCAGAAAAAGACGTTCTTTCCACTGGTAATTTCCGACCGGAAAATAGGCCGCTATCCATGTGGTCTATCTATACATACAGGATATTTGCCTATTTTTTTAAATATAGGTCATGCCCTAAACAATTGCGGAGGATTTATCATACTTTATAGAAGAAGTGGAGAATGAAAACTATTATATGTGCATATTGCCACTTAAACTATACAAATAACTTCAATAAGGAGAGGTTAATATTATGGGAAATTATCGCAATAAAGACCTTCGCAGCACGGTAAACGATTTGTTTAGTGCTGGAATGGGCGACTTTTTAAGACAAGAACCTCGTTCGATGAGAGGAAGAAGCCGCAGCTCCAGAGGAGGGCATTCCAGCAGATCCGGACGTTCCCGGTCTTCAAGAGGTTCCCGTCGCTCTAGACGCTCCTGGTTTTCCAGCTGCTCTTGTCGCTCCAGACGCTCTTGGTTCTCCAGAAGTTCCCGGTCTTCAAGAGGTTCCCGGTCTTCAAGAGGTTCCCGCCGTTCCAGACGTTCCCGGTCTTCAAGGGGTTCCCGTCGTTCCAAGCGTTCTTATTTCTCTAAAGGATCCAGCTGTTCCGGACATTCCCAGCGCTCTTCAGATTGTGAATTTACTGTCTTTAAGTCATACGATAAATCAAGCGAGCCGCGTGTTCGTTTTATAAACGAATTTCCTCAACAAAAAAAGGAAAAACCGAAATATAATGACAAAGATGACTACGACAGACTGCCTTGCCGCCGTTGTCCGTGGTAATCAAGACAGCAGCGCAGCCCTTTAATTAATTTTGCTTTTTCAATACAATAAAAACTGCCGATTCGCTCGGCAGCTTTTTCATTTTAATAATGGTAAATCCGTGTACTTTCGATAGCGTCCGTCTTCTTTCTGTTTATACACTCGAATGTATTCTGCAACGAATGCCGGATATGGGTGCAGCAAATGCTCTGCTTTAATTTCCATTTCCAACAATTCTTTTTCAGTCAATCCATGGACTGTTTGTCCTAAAGTCAGATGAGGAATGTAGTGCTCTTTTTCAAAGTAACGATGTGACAGCTTCGGATCTGGAAAAATAATGTCAACCCAATTATTATGGAGATCATATAAAAACCGCCCTTTTACGCTTAAATAAACTACATTTTTTCCAAACCATTCCGGCTCACAAAGCCGTACGGAAAAAGCAGGACACTGAGCTGTATATTCTTCTGCTTTCTCAAGCCATCTTTCGTCGCTTGTTAAACCCGCTTGTGTTTTTACTGTAATATGCGGTTCCGCCAATTCACAAAGAAGATGTTTATTCCATTTTCGTTGAAAGGAAATAATTTTTTCTTTGTATTCTTCCGGTGGTACAATCCCCAAAAAATAACTTATCTTATCCCCCGCTTTTCAAGGTTAAAATACACTTATAGCAAGAGCCAACAGCAGCTGCAGCATGCAGTAGGCCGCCGCAAGCCAACACAGTAATCCCAGCTTTACAACATATTGAGCAGCCTTTTTTTGCTGCATACCTACACTTGCCCATATGACTCCTCAGCCCGAATAAATGAAAAAGAACACAAGCAGTCCTGCACGCATGTACATGGCCCAAGAAAAAGGACCAAAAAGCAATAATCGAGAAATGGCTTCCCCCCTCTTTCTACTCTTAATTTCTACTAATATAGTAGAGGGAACAAAAAAATATACATGATTTTGACTCGTACTGCCATTAAAATGGCAAGGTTTTGTAGCTGGGAACTTCGCTCACCCTCAAACTGCAAGAACAGAATTCCCAACATAGAACATATCAGCGACTCCCACTCCGGTGAGTGCGTTTGTGCCCAAAGACACCGCCGAGTAAACAAACTACTATCTTTAACAGAAATCTTTGGGAACATCGTCATCAGTCAATGCTGTATTCCATGCCATCATAAGCAAACATCATATGGGAAGGGAGCTCTCCGCTTCTTTCATCCGCATCAATATCATGAGAAAGATGCGTAAAAATGATTTGTTTCGCTCTCAACTTCTCGTCTATTGCCAACACTTCTTTCGTACTGTACACAGATCGAGTATGCATAGGAGCTTGCTCATCCCAAAACGAAGTGCCGATGATAAGTAAATCTAGATGCAGAAAAGGCTCCAATTCTTCATCTGTAAGATTGATGGCATCCGATACATAGGCCCATTTAAAATCATCTTTTATAAATCTAATTCCGTACGAATACCCATTATGGCCATGATTTACTTTATGAAATGAAACATCATATTCTCCTATCTTCCAAGACGTTGCACCCGCAAATTCGAGCAACTCTCTGTTTTGTAAATACGGATACCGCCCTATAACCGTTTCGATGATGTCAGGAGGACTCACGACAGTTCCTTTTACTTTATTAGTAAACAACAGATCCGAATAGTCTCCCAGCCCAGCAATATGGTCATTATGCGCATGGGTAAGGAGTACTGTTGGCGGGATTTTTGTATTTAAAAATCGCAAGGACTGCATGCGATAATCGGGAGATAAATCAATCAATGTTGTTTTCTCTCCCATATGAATCGCCAGACTCGGGCGCGTACGAACATTGACCTTTTTCTGCTCCCGGCATACCTTGCATTGACAAAAAATACGCGGCACCCCTTTTGCATCGCTTGTTCCTAAAAATTGCAATCTTGTCATTGGACTTCCTCTTTTCTTATGTATGTGTTACTTTTACTTCTCTTTCTTCTGTATCCCATACCACTTGGATTTCAAACGTTCCTTCCTCAAAAAATAATGGGAATCTTCGTTGAAACCAAGGCTGCATCGGATAAGAAAAGGCTTCTTTTATCGGCACCCAATGTAATTCGCCTTCCGGAGGATTTTGAAGCAGCTCTCCTTCAAATTCCGTTGCCAAATAGTTAAACACCATATACCTTATATTTTCCACTGTG
>JBHGXS010000088.1:0-3080 GCA_041920565.1 Bacillus sp. (in: firmicutes)
CGTGTTTCATCCAACAAAAGCCTCCATCGAAGAAGCGGTAGGGGCCTTTTTGTCAGAAATTGCTCAGATGCCCCAAGCCGTGCTCCGCCGGCTTGGGCTAAACTAAGCTGTATGTCGAAAAAGAAAGTCAGTTATATATAGTTGACTACGTTGGTCCATTAAATGCCGATGTGTCATCCGGAAGATTGAATGCTCAGCTGAAGAAATTGAATGGTCCGATCAATATTGACGCTGCTTCCGGCTCAGTTAACCTTGATTTGCCGAAAACGGCAAATTTTACGTTGGATGCCCAGGCTTCAAGCGGTGACATTCGCTGCGACTTCCCGCTGCAAAACTCATCCATAAACAAAAATGAGGATATAAAAGGAACTTACGGAACAGGAAAACATAAAGTAAGCATCAGCATCTCCAGCGGTGATGTTCATCTTTATTAATCTTAGCTTATTGAATGAGAAAAGCATTGGGCTGTATTGAAACCGGTCTAATACTTTATGTTTTAGCTCTGTAAAATTTGATTGTTGATTTTTTATATGTGTTCTTCAACTGATATGAGCGAAACTGTCAACCCACCACACAAAAATGTTTTTAGATGGTGTTTCATTCAACATTGAATAGAGTTATACCTAATTCAACTTATAAACCTTACATCCTTTCGGATTTAGCTTGTCAAGGGCGCATGTTCACTTTGATCGCTTCTTCATGTATTTGAGCCTCCAGTCGTTTCATACGCTCCTCAACCTCATAGATGGCATGAAGATATTCTTGAAAGACAATACGTTGTGAAGATCTGTCAAATGTTAATCTGTTTAACCACTCACGATGTTTGACAGTCCAATTACGGACTCCTTGCGGAGAACGTATGTCATAGCGAAGTAGAAAGTGAACCAATCTCTGACGAGAACTTTGTAAATCCTCTCGAGCATCATGCCGAGCACGGATTTGCGTTCGCCTTTTTTGAATCAATCATAAAAATAAAAAACTGCAATTTTCCATTGTCTCCTAGAGAAAATGGAATTTTCGCCTAGGGAAAATTCCATTTTTGAACCCTACAAACTGAATTTTATCGATTTGTCCACACCCTCCATATCCGGATACACTGCAAGTGGGTTTTCAAATTTCAAAAACATAGGGGGCCAAAAACATGACAATCAGCAAAATGGATGTACAACAGTTTACCAATCTTGAGTTAAGAGAAAGCGAGCATGCCGACAGCATTCTTATCATTATGGGAAATGATTCCGAAACAATCGCAACAGGCTTTGTTTATGAAAAAGAAGGCGAAGGATATACGGTTCATTTATTATCCTTTCCGCAAGAAAACGAAGACGAAGAAGAAACAGGCGGGGTCATGCTTTACGATCTTCCTGTGATGTTCTTTCCGACAGCGCAAGAAATGTTTTCCTTTATGGCGCGTCTGCCTGAAATGTCAGCGTTGGAGTTGTTAGCTTCCTTAGACTCGCCAACTGCGGTGCCGGAAGCATAAAAACCGATAAAATGAGGACGGAGCCTTATAACAAATAAAGCTCCCTGCCTACACAGGGAGCCTTGTATCTTATTTTTTATTATTAAAGTAAGAAAGAATGGCCTCTACGATTCGCTCAGAAGCATGACCGTCGCCATATGGATTTGATGCTTTTGCCATCGCATCGTGAGCTTCTTTGTTTGACAACAATTCATTCGCCAATTCAAAAATGGTTTCTTCTTCTGTACCTGCAAGCTTTAACGTACCAGCTTCAATTCCTTCTGGCCGCTCTGTCGTATCACGTAGCACAAGAACAGGTACTCCTAAGGATGGAGCTTCTTCTTGCACACCACCGGAATCAGTTAAGATTAGATAAGAACGTGCCGCAAAGTTATGGAAATCAATCACATCAAGCGGCTCGATTAAATGAATGCGAGTATCGTCTCCTAATATCTCATTGGCAATTTCTCGTACAACTGGATTCATATGTACAGGATATACCACTTGAATGTCATCATGGCTGTCTACCAAACGCTTAATTGCACGGAACATGTTACGCATTGGTTCTCCTAAGTTTTCACGACGATGCGCCGTCATAAGAACCAGACGGTCATTTCCAATCTTATCTAATATCGGATGCGTATACTCTTCTCGTACTGTTGTTTTTAATGCATCAATAGCAGTATTACCTGTAATATAGATATTGGCTTCCTTCTTATTCTCGTTTTGAAGGTTAGTTGCAGACTTTGCAGTTGGAGCAAAATGCAAATCAGCAAGCACTCCTGTTAACTGACGGTTCATTTCCTCTGGATATGGAGAATACTTGTCCCATGTACGCAATCCTGCTTCTACATGACCGATTGGAATTTGATTATAAAAGGCTGCCAAACTTGCGATGAATGTAGTAGTTGTATCACCATGCACTAGCACGAGATCCGGTTTTGCCTCTTTCATCACCTTGTCCAGCCCCTCCAGTCCTCGAGTGGTCACATCCAACAAGGTTTGACGATCCTTCATAATATTAAGATCATAATCAGGCTGAATGCTGAAAATATCAAGCACTTGGTCCAGCATTTGACGATGTTGAGCCGTTACGGTAACAATGGATTCGATTTGCTCAGGATGCTTCTGCAGTTCCAATACAAGAGGTGCCATTTTAATAGCTTCCGGGCGTGTGCCGAAAATAGTCATAACTTTGATGCGGTTAGTCACTTCAAAATCCTCTCTCTTTCGTCAATCTCAATTTATAAAAATAAATGATATTTGCTGCTCAATAATTAATATAGTGAAAAGTGAAATAAAAGATTCATATATTCCCTAGTTTACTAATTTCTTAAAGCAATAGATAAAGCGGTCTCTATTCTGTACAGCAGATGATTTCTTACATTTACAGAGGTTACTTTGATAACATTCTGTTTTTTCGTAAGATTATATAATTCTAAACTCTTCATATCCTTGCACACAAATATAATAATACAACCTGTGGTGCTAGTTCCAAATGAACTCTTTCCAACGTGTGCCTTCTCCCGTCTGTTCTAGGCTCCATTTTACTAAGAGAGTATGCGCAAATAAAATACTATCAAGAGCCAGTTCATATCCTGTGACAGACGTTGCACGG
>JBHGXS010000095.1:0-50546 GCA_041920565.1 Bacillus sp. (in: firmicutes)
ACGTGACAGTGCCGTACGCAGTACAAATCGCGAACAAAGGCTACAAGCAAGCTTGCTTAGACAACGAAGCATTATTGAAAGGCATCAACACATTAGACGGCTATGTAACATACAAAGCAGTGGCAGAAGCTCATAACTTAGAGTATGCTGATGCATCCGCTCTTCTTAATGCAGAACCAGTAATGGCTTAATGTACAGAGAGAGCTGAGAGAGTGCATCTCTCAGCTCCCGCTTACTTGCAGAGGAGGAGAGGAAAACGTGAGCAGTTTGTTTAAGAAAAAATCAATTGCAAGTTTGCTTCAGCAAGGGGAAAAAAAGAAATTAGAGAAAACGTTGGGGGCGTTTGATCTAACATTATTAGGGATCGGTGCCGTTATCGGGACAGGTGTAATGGTGCTGACGGGATTAGTTGCAGCAAGAGACGCAGGCCCTGCCGTTATTTTTTCTTTTATGCTGGCGGCGATTGTGTGCGGATTTGCAGCGCTATGTTATGCGGAATTTGCTTCTACGCTGCCTGTATCCGGAAGCGTTTACACGTATACGTATGCCACAGTAGGGGAATTTTTTGCTCATTTAATGGGCTGGACGTTGCTGTCCGTGTACATTTTAACAACTTCAGCGGTTGCCAACGGATGGTCCGCATATTTTAACAATTTCTTGGCCGGCTTTAACTTGGAGCTGCCAAAGGAGTTTGTCACAATTCCGAGCAACGGGGGCATCATCAATCTTCCGGCTATCTTGATTGTCTTATTCATTACATGGCTATTATCACGCGGTACGAAAGAAAGTAAGAAAGTGAACAACTTGATGGTTCTTGTCAAGCTTGTCGTAATCGGCTTGTTCATTGTGGTCGGAGTATTTTATGTAAAGCCTGCCAATTGGACTCCATTCATGCCGTATGGAATTGAAGGAGTAATGGCAGGAGCAGCTGCCGTATTCTTTGCATTCTTAGGATTCGACGCGGTGTCCACTTCTGCAGAAGAAGTAAAAAATCCGCAGCGTGACTTGCCGATCGGGATTATTTCTTCTTTAGTCGTTTGTACAATCCTGTACATCATCGTATGTCTTGTAATGACAGGAGTTGTACCGTACTCTGAACTGAATGTTCCGGAAGCGATGGCTTATGTATTGCACTCTGTCGGACAAAATGCGGTTGCCGGCATTATCGCAGTCGGCGCTATCATCGGGATTATGGCGGTAATCTTTGCTTATATCTATGCATCTACTCGCATTTTCTTTGCGATGAGCCGTGACGGGTTATTGCCAAAAGTATTTGCCAACATGAACGAGAAAACAGGGGCACCTGTATTTACAACATGGTTAACAGGTATCATAAGCGCTCTGATCGCAGGTTTAGTAGACTTGAAAGAGTTGGCGAACTTAGCAAACATCGGCGCATTATTGACGTTTGCGATGGTCGGAATTTCCGTTATTTTATTACGCAAGTCTCATCCAAAATTGAAGCGCGGCTTTAAGGTGCCATTCGTGCCGGTATTGCCGATTATTTCAGTGGGATGCTGCTTATTCTTAATTGTTAACCTGCCGTCAACAACATGGCTATACTTTGGCATTTGGCTAGTGCTTGGAACTGTAGTGTATTTTGCTTATTCCAAGAAAAACAGCCATTTACAAAATGAAGTGGAAGAAATTCAGCTGAAGAAAGCAAACTAAGGGGAATTTTATATAGAAGCGTTGAGGAAGAGGGGACCTCAACGCTTTTTTATATTCTATAGCTTTATAAAAACATATATTTAGAGCAGGTTCTAAAATAATGGATAATAAAAAGCGTGGAGAGAGCAATCTCGCTTTTTAGTGCTTACATTGTGCTAATGTTCTCTTACTTTTTCTGTCAGGCTATTCTATAATCTAAATTGTGATAAAGAGAGGACAAGATGGGAATCGTCTTTTTTAGAACTGGCACTGGAAGAAGCAAAATAATTGTTAATGCAAGTATGTCGTACACTAGATGCTGAAGATGTTGCTTATGGTTATATTTAGAGCAACCAGGGGTACATCCTGAATTTGGTAGCGTAAAACTTAGGGAACAATTATCCACATGGGTTGCGCACGACCTCAGCCACATAGCTCAAGTAAGAGTGACGGCAAAACGCTATCAAAAAGATGTAGGGCCTTGGAAGGCGTATCTTCGAATCATGAAATAATAAAGCTCATGAGAAGCGTTGCCATAGAGCATTTCTTTTTCATATGGTATAAACTGAAATGAATTTGGACAAGGAGAAGTTCTGATGATACAAGCAATGCTTATATTTTTATTGGCGGAATAGCCCTTATGTTATACGGCATCATTGCTACTTGGCAGGTTTTCCCTAATTTTGGCCGTGTATATGCTGCCTACGGCGGTGTTTTTTATTGTGATGAGTTTGTTTTGGGGATGGTGGGTAGATAAGAAAACTCCCGGTTCATACGATTGGATTGGCGGATTTGTTTGTTTAATCGGCGTTGGAATTATGCTTTGGCCAAGAGGATGAGTGCTTCCGATTTCCTAAATAAAAAACCTTCAGCTGGCTGCTGAAGGTTTTTTGCAATTCTATTAAAAAAATTTTGTTCCACCCCCACAAAACTGACGCTTTCTACGAAACTTTATTATAGAGGGAAAAAATAGGGATTTATATTAAGAGAAATCGGATTTATATAAGAGAAACCGCTATTATACAGTGTTTTACAGGGTATCGATACTACATACTGGAAAGGAAGATTATGTTGAAGGAATTTCATGTTTGTTACACTTTGGAAGCTGATATTAAATGGGAAACAATAATAAAAAAAGCAAATGCAACGAAAGAAGATATTATACAGGAAATATTGGAAAAGCTGGAAAACAGCAATTATTTTTTCTTAAAAAGTGATGACGGAGATTATATCATAAATACTTCTTCTGTTCGTTATGTGCGCATAGTAGAGGAAAAGGTGTTAGCGTAACAAAAGAGAGATTGTGAAGAACTATGCTTGAGAGGCATAGTTTTTTCATTTTCTTCATTTCATATGTCATGGAAATGAAAAGATAAATGTCCGTTGATGCAGGTGCGAATACAGGATTTTGTAATGATTATGAGGAAATAAAGCATGTATATAAATTAAAATGACAATATTTTAACCAGGGTTGATATATGTGTTAGTATGTAATAAACATATGAAAGACGATTAGAACTGCCTCATATTCGAAAAGCTCCAACCGGCGTGAAATGTGCGTTTTGCAATGAAAATGCAGCAGTACGAATGTATTTTGCGCATAAACCGGCACCAAGAAAGAAAAAATCGTGCGGCAACTGTACAAAATGTTCCTGTCTTGTGGCAAACTAAAAGAGAAAGAAACTAAAGGAATGATTATCATGAAACAACTAAATATCTTTATTGCCTTTTTCCGCAGCAGCATGCTCGGATATGGAGGAGGACCTTCGACCATTCCTTTGGTACATAAAGAAGTGGTCGAGCGCTTTAAATGGATGAATGACGAAGAATTCGGCGATGTATTGGCAATCGGAAATACTTTGCCTGGTCCGATCAATACAAAAATGGCAGGGTATATCGGATACCGCGTGGGCGGATTTGTCGGAATGATCAACGCAGTTTTGGCGACGGTGCTGCCAACCATCATTTTAATGGTCATTTTACTAACCACATTAGTCACATTCAAGGATTTAAAATGGGTTCAAGGCATGACAAAAGCCATCGTCCCGGTCGTGGGAGTCATGCTTGGCGTATTAACGTGGCAATTCGTGCAAAGCTCCGTAAAAGGATTGAAGTGGCCTTTTACAATCGGACACCTTATCGCAGGCATTATTTTAATGGAATACTTTCATTTACACCCCGGATTTCTGATTGGAGCACTCCTGTTATTTGCATTAATGAAACCTTCCCGTACTGAGGAAGGGAAGAAGAAAGAGAAAGGATTATCAGCGTAATGATTTATTGGGACATATTTTGGGCGTTCTTTGTTGCCAACATTTTAGGGTACGGCGGAGGTCCAGCCACCATTCCGCTCATCCAAAAAGAAGTGGTCGGCCGCGGGTGGCTTACCAATCAAGAGTTTAACGAAGCTCTCGCAATGGGGAACTCGCTACCCGGTCCGATTGCCACAAAAATGGCCGGCTATATCGGATTTCATGAAGGAGGAGTACTCGGCTCATTTCTGGCAGTATTTGCAACGGTCGCCCCATCTCTCATCCTCATGTTGACCCTGATGGGAATCCTGTATAAATATCGCCATTCTCCTCAAGTCAAACGAATGACTCTCTATGTCAAGCCGACCATCGCAGTTTTACTCGGCATTATGGCCTTCCGATCGTTTCAAGAATCCTACTTTCAAATCGGCATCGGTCACCTGTTATTTTTAGGTGTAGGCAGCTACATATTAATGGAAAAAATAAAAGTACATCCCGCTTTTGTTGTGATGGGAGCGTTGGTGTACGGAGCGCTGAACTTATAGTAAGTACGAAAAACCCAATGAAAGTTTATCATTGGGTTTTTCTTTTAATTAACTGCGGCATTTGACCTGTTTTTTATACGTTCAATCATTTTGGAAAAGAACTGAATAACAGGTCCGACAGAGAATGTAATCACTAGTGTCCCAATATTGATTGGTCCGTGCAATATAAATGCGATGACAAGGGCAACGAGCTCTCCCAATGTTTTCGCGGTCATTAAGCTGACATTGAATCTTGTCTTTAATGCCACCATAAGCGTATCGATAGGGTTAAGCATCGGCATTTTCGCATATAAATAAAGTGCCACACCGAGGCCGATTATTACGATTCCGATTACGAGAATCATCCAGCGCTGTACAACGTCTTGCGGATTCCAATCAGCAAACACCTGCAGCAGCCAAAAATCGACTAACGCTCCGATTAGCACGAAAGTAATGGCTGCAAGAAATTGCGGCTTTTCCCGCAGTAAATACGCATTAATAAACAGCAACACAGCTTGGTTAATAATCATCCACGTTCCGACCGTCAAGCCGAATGTGTTCGATTCCCCGACAGCTAAAGCATCCCACGCTCCCAATCCTACATTTGCTTTTATGGTTAAGCTGATGCCGAATGTTATAATGATAATCCCTATTGCAAATAACAAAACCCTGCTGCTTTTCATTTCATACTCCTTTCAAGCCATTTCTGGTTGTCATACCAATCCATTATAAAGGAAACGGAACAAAATTACTGCGTATTTCTAAAAAAATCAATCACATCTGGAAATTGAGCAAAGAAAAAAGATATCAAGCCATTAAGATTTGGTATCATTTTTTCTTGCAATTCCTAACGTATTCGCTCTTGGATACAATATAATGCTTCCTTTTTTAATAGTTTATAATGATTTCCTTTATATATCCAATTCAGTTAAGATGGTTTAATAGAGGAAGTGATAAAGAAGGAGGAAATCTTATATGATTAAATATAAAGGGATTTTCATCACAGTAATCCTTTTTTTATTGGTCTGACAGCACTTAACTTCTTAGGTCCCTATAATGTGCTGCAAGCGATGGCGCCCGCCAAACTGTCAGCTGTTCCAGAAATAGAGAAAGAATTGCAGACCATAAGCTGGTCAGTATTGCTTCTTTCTATAAGGAAGCACATCCGGATTTGCAAGAGGTGCAATACCGTTTAAGAGGCATGGCTACGCTTGAAGAATATAGAAAGCAGAAGGCAGGGAATTTTCTTATCCGTTTCGCGGAAAACATTCTCCAGAAAGAAGGGGCGAACCTCTGGCGGTGCAACTCCAGAACATCCGTAAGTGAATACTACAAGAAATTAGGCCTTTTTGAGAAGGAAAACGTATTTGATATTCCCGCTATTGGACCCCCATAACCTGATGTACAAGACTTTGAAATAATAAAAACGCCATCAAAAATGACGTTTTTATGCTCTGATCTTTTCTTCTATACATGTATTATATACTTTTAAAAGGGCAGCATCATCCAGCTGAACAACACCTTCTTCATCGATTCCCTTCATTCGCTCCAAAATGGCTCTCTCATATGCTTCTCTCTCTAATTCACTTAAAAAATATGTGTGTATTACCATTGTTTTTTTCCTTTCATCGTTGCAAGATTTTACTTTTAAAAAGATACTCATAATACTCATGCTCTTCCGCATCTAAAATGGTAATGGCATCCGAAGGAAAATAATTGGAGATGGCTTTTGAAAACCGTTTTGCTTCGTCCATGCTCTCAAACTTTTGGATAATATCGTAATAGCTGACGCCCTCTAACACCTTTTGCTCACATACATAAAAGCACAACATAGTATCTCTCCTTTACCCGACTTGTACTTTTTATAAAGCAAGTTTCATGCCAATGAGAGAATACGGCAGACAAGAGGTTTTTTCAGAAAAATAAGATATATTTCCGTTTTTTCGGAAAATAACTCATTCCTGAAGCGCGGACAATTCCGAGATAGCGGAAAGGAAATACGGGAACTTTTAGGGAATTCATATATGAAAAATAGAAGGGGGATTAATTCTTTGAGTCGATTTTGGCGTTAAAAAGCGCCTATAGCAGTGTATTTTAACATCGTTACGTATTTGGCAATGATTTCGCTTATCTACATTATTGTTTGTATCATGCATAGAAGAGGTAAGCAATCGATTTGAAAAAAGAAAAGGGCACAAGCGGCCCTTTGTTGTCATAATCATTTCCCCAACACATGCGGCTTTAACGGAAGCAGCTGATTGGCAATTGTGGTAATATCCTCATCCGATACATGTACCTCTTTTAAAGAAGCTGCTAAATTTTCCACTACTGCGTCCCAATGCTCTTCTTGCAAATTCAGGCCTTCATGCGCTTTTTCCATAGAACGCCCCGTCTCAGCGCATACGAGATAAATGCGGTTTGATGGCGGCGTTGCTTTTCCATATCCGTGTTGGCAAAGAATTGATTGATTCTATCGTCTGCCAGGACTTTTTTATAAAAGCTGTCCACCACCTGTGCGATCATTTCTTTTCCTCCCAGCTTTTCATACAACGTACTCATTATGTACACTCCTTTTATTATTCATTCTTATCTATTATTCCCAAATATACAAAAGACAAACAGTATTAGTTACCAATGAATAGAAGAAAACAAGATATCTATAAGAAGTTAATTAGAATATTTTTAATTTTTATAATACAATAGAATAGAAAGATATGGAAGGAGGGGGAATATGCTTCAAAAGCTGGAATGTGTGTCTATTCATACAGTCAACATCGATAAATCCTTACAGTTTTACAAGTCCCTTGGTTTAACGGAAGGCTGACACATTGAACGAACATTGGAAGATGAATATGTTTGGAGACTAATAGGATTAAAGTTTCCTTCAAAGCAAAGCTCTGAGTGGGTATTAAGCAACCATCCCAAGGTTACGTTTACCGAAGTGGGAATTTTAGTGGACAATGTGAGACAGGCCTATGAAAAAATGCGAAAGAGCTCGGAAGTACAATGGATTCGCCCGCCATTTGCGACGGAATCCGGTCACGTGGCAGTCATGGAGGCATCGGACAAAAACGTGTTTGTCCTTGTAGGAAAGTAAAAAAAGAGACTTTCTCCTAGGAGAAAGTCACAAGTATATGGTAAAGCATCCTTTTTTGACTGAGGGTCACACATATTAAGCAAGTCAGGTCGCAATATATATATGATGCGAAAAGGAAAATTATACCCATTTTCCTGGGAGAATATTATTACATCTTATTAAATAGTTGCAAAGCATGTACTAAGACAAGCTCATACTTGTCCAAGGCAGCGCATACAATTAGAACACCAATAAGGAGGAGAAACAATGAAAAATGTAGTCATTGTATCCGCAGTTCGTTCCCCGATCGGCGCATTTGGAGGAGCATTTAAAAATCTGAAACCGACAGACTTGATGGTGCCTGTCTTACAAGAAGCTGTAAAACGAGCAGAAGTTGAACCGCACGAAGTAAACGAGGTCATCCTGGGACACTGCATCCAACGTACAGATGAACCGAACACAGCTCGCACCGCAGCCTTGCTTGCAGGCTTTCCCGACACCACGACAGGCTACACGATCCAGCGCCAGTGCGCATCGGGCATGCAAGCCATTATAAGTGCTGCCATGCAAATTCAGCTTGGCGTAAGCGACGTTGTCGTCGCAGGAGGAGTCGAAGCCATGAGTTCCAGTCCATACGTCCTGAAACAACACCGCTGGGGCAGCCGCTTACAGCATGGTCAAATCACAGACACTGTCTGGGAAATACTCGAAGATCCAATCCACCACATCATGATGGGCGAAACAGCCGAAAACCTCGCAGACAAATATGAAATCACAAGAGAAGAACAAGACGAAGTAGCGCTCCTCAGCCATCAACGCGCCCTTCACGCCACCGAATCCGGCTACTTCGAATCCCAAATCGTCCCAATCACCGTCAAAGAACGCAGAAAAGAAACCATCATCACAAAAGACGAAAATCCAAGAGCTGACCTATCTTATGAGAAGCTAGCCGGCCTCAAACCAGCTTTCCGCAAAGACGGCACAGTCACCGCTGGAAATGCCTCCAGCCTAAATGACGGCAGCGCAGCATTAGTTCTAATGTGCGAAGACAAGGCAAAAGAAAAAGGACTCAAGCCCCTTGCACGTATCGCAGGCTATTCTGTATCTGGTGTCGATCCGCTTTACATGGGTATCGGTCCGGTTCCAGCTATTCAAAGAGGATTGCAGAATGTAGGTTGGAACTTGCAGGATGCTGACCTCATTGAGGTGAATGAAGCATTTGCGGCACAGTATTTGGCTGTTGAGAAACAGTTGGGTTTAAATCGTGAAAAAGTAAATGTAAATGGAAGTGGAATCAGCTTAGGACACCCAATTGGATGTACAGGTGCACGGATTACGGTAAGCTTAGTGCATGAGCTTCAGCGCCGCGGATTGGAGAAGGGGATCGCTTCTCTTTGTGTCGGCGGGGGTATGGGTGTTGGGGTGTTTGTTGAGGCGCTCTAATAGAAAAAGAAAGATGGAAAGACCGTGCTTTTGGGTACGGTTTTTCATTTTGTGAGAGGTATACATAGGGTTTGTTAAGTGGTTATCAAAAATTTTGCAGGGGTTTAATTATATGAAAATAGTGTGTAGCTTGGGATTTTTCCCCCTTGCTTTTCATTAAAATAGTTATGGTAAAATTTGTGAATATCATTTTCCACCATACAGTGACGAGCATGCAAGGAGTGTACCACAACTCCTTTTCGTTAGCAGCAAATACTTCACTGTTCAACGCTTGGCAATATAGTTGAATATTTGCTTTCAATACTATGACATCTCTGTGAAAAGTATTGTAACTGTTATGAAAAAATTTATATGGTAATAATGAATTTGTTGAAGTGAAATAGAAAGGAAGCCTGATGATGAAAATAGATGTGAAGCAGCCCGAATTTTTGCAAACCATTGTTGATCACGTTCCATCTGGGCTGTTTGTAGTAGATGATAAGAGAGAGATTATCGCTGCAAATCAAAAATTTGAATATATTTCCAACAAAGAACAGGCAGAAATCGCCGGAAAGTTATTTGGAGAAGCTTTAGGTTGTTCATTTACCGTAGAAGAGAACAAACCATGCGGAGAAACCTCCCAATGTCATAAATGCATGTTAAAAAACTCTGTAGAACACTCCATTTCCACTAACACCGCCATCCGTAAACAATTATTGGAGCGTCATCTGTATATTGGGAATCGAAAACAACAAAAGTATCTTGAATTTACAGTGGAACCATTTTCCTATGATGATAATGCTCTGGCGCTGGTGACGCTGAATGATATTACGGAACAAGAACTGCAAAAGAAACAATTGCGCACATTAGCCAAGGCGGATGGCTTAACAGGCTTGTTGCGGCACATGGAAACACATAAACAGCTCCAGCAAATGATTGAGAATAAAGAGCTTCTATCTATTATTGCCCTTGATATCGATTATTTTAAGAAAATTAATGACCAACATGGACATTTAGTTGGAGATGACGTATTGCGAGCTGTGGCACAATGTATAAAGGGCAGTGTGCGTAAGAGCGATATTGTCGGACGAGTCGGAGGAGAAGAATTTTTAGTTATTTTACCTGATGTTCCACATGAGTCTGCGGTTCAAATTGCAGAGAAGATACGAAAAAAGATAGAGGTGCTTGTTCCAGCATCTGTTCCGATAACCATCAGCGGAGGAGTGACTGAGCATTTGGATACAGAATCAATCGAGGAAGTATTAGAACGAGCGGACCAATTATTGTATGCTGCGAAGAAACAGGGACGGAATCGAATTGTATCGGAAATGAAGTAGTTGCGAATATGCAAGCGGCCGGCGAAAAGCTATATCGGCTGCTTCTTGTTTTTTTATAACGATGCATAGAAATTCCTTTAGATAAAACAGTGAAAGATATGGGGAAATACTGCCGGATACAGGGAAAATTTGTATAATTGATATACAGCATTCAAGAGGGGGCAAAAAAGTGGATTTGTTTTACATACAGGAGCTGATACGGTACTTTGAGCAAAAAGCGGGTCTTTTTGAAATAGACTTTAGGGCAGAAGAGAAACAGATGGATCCTGCAAAATAATAAAAAATACATATAAACAAGAAGGAAAATATCCATTTAGTGAGAATAGAGAAAAACAGTATATTCTGAAGGGGATGAGCACGTGAAAATTTTAGTAGTAGGAGCAGGAGCGGTAGGCGGATATTTCGGTGCACGATTAGCAGAAAAAGGGGAAGACGTGACGTTTCTAGTTCGTAAAAATAGACAAAAGCAGCTGCGAGAAAGAGGTCTGGTCGTGAAAAGCGTAAATGGAGACACCATCGTGCAGCCTAAAACGATACAAGCTGGCGAGACAGGCTCTTTTGATGTTGTTCTCATTGGGACGAAAGCATATCACTTGCAACAATCCATACAAGATATAAAGCCGTTTGTGCATAGCGGAACGACTATTATCCCAATGCTGAACGGGATGCAGCATGTAGAAGAGCTTCGAGCAGCTTTTTCGGAACAGTCTGTGATCGGCGGATTATGCTTCATTGAATCTACCTTATCGGATGAAGGGAATATCATTCAAACGAGCCCTATCCATCAGTTCGTGTTCGGGGAATGGAATGGTGAAAAAACAGAACGAATTGCGGCGATAGAAAAAGCTTTTGCAAACACGAATGCGATGGTGAGTGTAAGCTCTAACATCTTGCAAGATATGTGGCACAAATATTTATTCATTGCTGCTCTTTCAGGTGTTACAACATTATTCCAAAAGCCAATCGGTCCAATCAGAGAAGTGCCGATGGGTTCTGAAGTCATTCAAGGCTTGTTGGCTGAGATAGCCCAAATCATGAGAGCGGCACATGCTCCTATTGCAGAAGGAATTGAACATCAACAGTTTGTCAAAATTGGCGAGATGGGATATGAAATGAAATCCTCGATGCAGCGCGATATGGAAAAAGGTCTCCCGGTCGAGGCGGATCATCTGCAAGGCTACCTTCGCTGTTTAGCTGGGGAGCATGGTGTCCATGCCCCTATTTTGCAAAGTGTATACGTGAATTTGAAGTTATATGAGAAAAATCTACAAAAGTAATATATAAATCGTGAAAAACACCCCATACGTCACAATTGCATGGGGTGTGATTTTTTAATTGGTTACTTTTTGCTGTTCGGTTTATCTTGATTCTGCGGTCTTCCGTTATTGGTAGCTTGCGCACTGAACTCCCTGGAGAATTCTGCTTCCATATTGTTGAAGTGAACGCGATTGTTTTTGGATGATTTGTCTTTTCCCATGTTTGAGCCTCCTATGTAAGATTGAACGGATAAAAATGAAAGATATAAGGAAACATCATGTTTTTGGTGTATTCCTTATGTTTCCTTCTTGCTTATGGTTTGCACTACGCGGGAAAATCATACAAAATGCACTTGCGTTTGATGCCTCTTTAAAATAAGCAAATCAACACTAAATGTAACATAAAAAATCTGGAATAGAGGATTAACACAGAAGATGTAATGGTTCAGGTCTATCCTGCACATTTATTTGCAGTAATACAAACGCTCGTATAGAGGAGAACAAAAAGCGCAGCCTTGAAGAAAAGGGACTGTGCTTTTTATCTGTTAGGATTTAATATTGATAAATTTATGTTTTTCATGCCCAAACTGCATTTCTTCTTATCTTTGACTCGCCTTCCATTCCCGTCTCAGCATACTATAGATGACAATGTCGTGAAAATGGTCGTACAGCCATTCGCCGTCACGGATAATGCCTTCTTGGACAAAGCCGAGGCGCTCGGGTATGGCGCGGCTTTTTTTGTTCTCTTTGCCGCAGCGAATTTCAATGCGGTTCAGGTCCCAGCGGTTAAACGCATAATCTATTAATGCTTTTACACAACGGGTCATAATGCCTTTTCCTTGCGCTTCTTCGGTAAGATAGTAACCGATGCTCGTCTGTTTTAGCTTTCGGTCGATTCCATGTAACCCGATCATGCCGACAAGCTTTGCGTTATAACGAATAGCCGCGTTGAAGCCGTTGTTTTCGGCAAATTGCTGGAGCCACATCGGTAAAATAAGATCGTAATCCAGTGGAGATTTCATTCCGTCTACCCAAGGAAGCCACTCCCGCAAATGTTCACGGTTGGAATCTATCATTTCAAATAGTTCGTCTGCATCGCTTGCTTCTAACAGCTGCAGGGAGATTTCATCGTCGATTCGAAATAGAAACATATAAATCCCTCTCTTATTATTTTGAATATTTCATCATTATAACACAAGGGAATGAAAATAGAATGTAAAATTTTTAGTCGTACAGGAAAAACATCAAGCTTTCCGCAAATACCCTGTCCAACTGCGGCTTGGCTGCATATGGTGTACTAGGCAGTACGGAAAGGGAGAAGCTTGATGAAGCTTGCGGCAGCCTTTTTTAGCTTTTTGATGACGCTTGTTGTACATGGGGCATTTTTTCTGTTGCTTGGATGGGTAACAGATTCTTTTCATTTGACAGTGATTATGGAGAAAGTTTATATCACCATTTTGTTTTTGTTAGGAATGCTGGGAGGGCATGTGTTTCGCCGGAGAATGGTATATGCGGCAATCGGTGCGTTTTTTTCCTTTTTCCTGTGGGCATTGCAGGCCAAGACGCTGTTTTTCGCGTTCAAAGACGGCATCATTTTTATAAGCTGCATTGCATTCGGCAGCTTTGTGTATATATTGTTGTTTATGAAGAGGAGAGGGCGAAAATAACGCCTCTAAAAAAATACTTTTGTGGAAGGGCAAAGTGCTTACATGAGCGAATATAAATATAAAATTCACACCCAGGGGAGGAATGTAAAGTGGAATCAAAATTTTGGTTAAATGTTGATAAGTCGGAAAGAGCAGGAACGCTGCATTCATCACACTGTTCGTTTCGGCTGCTGCAGGAAACTCCTTTTAAGGGCATCGACAGAAACAAAGCAGAAGGAGGATGGTTTTCGTTCATGACTGCCTTTCAGGCAAAAGAATGGCTTCCCAAAAACTTCCCTGATTATCAATATAAAGAATGCAATCATTGTTTGCATTCATAAAAAAACAGCAGGTTTGCACCTGCTGTTTTTTACATGGGAAGGAAATCATCTGTTTATTTACAACAATTTTTGTAAGTGGTAGTATTAGAAACGATAGAGAATAATGTGAGGGAGAGCAAGATGAGGACTGTAAAAAAACCGGCTCCAGTAATGAACCGAATCGGGGCAGATGCAATAGATATGTTTGTCATTTCCTTTATTTACGGTGTAATCGCAGCTTTAATATCAAGAGATTTTCATGCATTATTAAACCGCTTTGAAGCAAGCACAGGAGATTACCGTATTGATTTTGCTATTGTGTTTGGATTAATGGCGCTGTATTTTATTGTTGTGCCGCTCGTTTGGAACGGCTTTACCATAGGAAAGTTTCTATTGAGAACCCGCATAGCAAAAAGCGACGGGGAAAAGGCAGATGCATCGTCATTGGTGTTCCGCTTTTTCTTGGTGCTTGTGCCGAACATAATTTTGTTAGGAATTCCTGCGATTATCAACGTATATGTGATTGCGGTTCGGAAAGACAAAAAAGGATATCATGATTTGCTGGCGAAAACGTCGGTTGTAAGCTTATATTAAGGTACGGACTGTCCTTGGGAGTATGCATGTTGTACTTGCAAGGACAGTTTTTATTTTGGGCATATTTTTTTCTGTTTTTGTCGAATCTTGGAAGAACCAAGACCTGTCCACATGAATAATATGATACTGTAAAGCATCACCCCAAGAGGAGGTGACGATATGGATCGATTAATGAAGTTTTTCCTGGCGGCGTTCGTAGGCTGGTTATGGACTATGGCTGCCGATGCAATTGTTGAATCTCTTAATACTTTCTTTGGCTTCTTCTCCGTGACGTCCTTCAAAGGAGTCATTGACTTCCTTGGCTTCTTAGTGTCCTTCTTCGGATGGTTAGCGACAGCCTTCTTCGGATTCTTATTCTTGAAAGATGCCTGGAAAACATTTAGAGGATAATGATTATTTTCTTAATAGTAAGCGCTTATGAGATTGCAGATAAAAGAGGAGAACCCGTAATGGATTCTCCTCTTTGTAGTTATCATTTTAAGAATTCAGCTGCTGCAAAAAACGTTCTAACCGGTCGCAAGCTTCAATCAATGTTTCCATGCTGTAAGCATAAGACAACCGAATGTAGCCCTCGCCGTACTCAGAAAATGCACTGCCCGGCACAACAGCAAGACCTGCTTCCTGGACAAGCTTCATGGCAAAGTCGAACGAACTCATGCCAAACTGCCCGATATATGGGAATACATAAAATGCCCCTGTTGGTTTTTCTGCTGTCAAGCCCATGCTTTGTAAGCGATGATAGATATAGTCTCTTCGTTTTTTATATTGATGGCGCATCATACGCGGTGCATCTTTTGCAGAAGTTAGAGCTTCAATGCCGGCATATTGCGAAATGGAAGCGGCACACGTCACATTGTATTGATGCACCTTCAGCATTTCTTTCGTAATGTAGGCAGGGGCAAACAAGAAGCCGATGCGCCAGCCTGTCATGGAATGAGATTTGGACAGTCCGTTAATGATAATGGTTTTGTCGCGCATGGAAGGAAGGGCGGCAATGGATGCATGCGTTCCTTCGTATACCAGTTCGCTGTAAATTTCATCAGATAATACGAAAATATCTTTGTCGTGCAGCACAGACGCGATATCTTCAAGCTCTTCTTTTGATAGGGTAACCCCTGTCGGATTGGACGGATATGGCAATACAACGCAGCGGGTCCGTTCGGTGATAGCTTCTTTTAGGGCCTCTGCAGTAAGACGAAATCCGGTTTCACGAACATCGACATAGATAGGAACAGCGCCGCACAGCTTAATGATGGGCTCATATCCCGGATAAATCGGTGCCGGTAAAATGACTTCTGCCCCCTCTTCTAAAATAGTGCGAAAAGCAATATCGATGGCTTCGCTGGCCCCTGTCGTAACGATGGTCTCGGTTGCCGGGTCATACCGTAAACCGTATCGTTCGTGTACGAAGGTGCAAGCAGCTTGACGAAGCTCGAGCATCCCTGCGTTATGGGTATAACTTGTGATGTTTTCGGTAATGGCACGCTTTCCGGCTTCTTTCACAAGGGAGGGTGTCGGAAAATCGGGCTGCCCGATCGTAAGGGAAACGAGATTGTCGTAATCCTGAATCATATTAAAAAATTGGCGAATGCCGGAAATTTGAATATTTTTGACTCGTGAGTTCAGTAAGTGCTCCATGTTTTCTTTCCTTTCCGTTCACAATTTGGATATATTGTACCATATGTGATAATTTTGGTGCGAAAGTTTTCTCATTTTCAATTTTTTACAACAAATGATAGAAAAGAGTGAGAGATTATTAAAGAACATAATATACTGAAAGCATAAATAGCAAAGTGGAGGATCGTATAATTCGGATTTGTGCGATAAAAGAAGGTAAAGATATGCAATGTGGTTTAGAGTTAGAGAAAATGGTTTGATACATAGGCCGTTTAAGAGCGGCTTTTGCTGTGCTTCCGATTCTTCAGTTTCCGCATATGATATAGAAAAGAGCGAGTGGGGATTCAGGTGCGAAAACATGACAGAGAAAAATACGAATTGGAGCACGAAGCATTGTCTCTATTTTTACACTTATATAATAAAACGCATAGAAATGCTCTTTGTAAATCGGAAAAACGAGAAATGCCGGATTTTTTGCTAAGAGATCAATGCGGCAATCAATATGGCCTAGAAGTGGTCCATTTATTTGCCGACCACTTGGAAGCCATGCGTTTGTTCGGACGAGAGAGAAAGAAAACATCAGATAAGCGGCAGCGGGAAACGATTGTGGACAGATTGAACGCTCAGCTAAGAAAAAAATATGAAAAGGGGCAGAAATACGATATTCCGTTTCCATGTTACTTATTAATACGCATCATAACGCAAGAACTGACGGCAGATTCAATTCGCCTTCATCAGCTGGACATGGAACAAAACCCGTACGATAAAATATGGCTGCTCATTAGGAAAGGCGGTACGTTAGAGGAGTGGGTCCTTGTAGAAGTATAACAAAAAATATTCATATATATTTTTTGTTCCGTACCTTGCAGTGAACAGTACTGAATACAGAAAGATAGGATGATGTTACATTGAATGTACAATTCAAAAAGGGTGTTTTGGAATTATGCGTGCTCGTGCTGCTGGATAAAAAAGACCGGTACGGCTATGAGTTTGTTCAGAAAATATCAAGTAAAATAGAAACAGATGCAGGGGTATTACCATTCGAAGCTAATATGTATCGTCTATGAAGTTTTTATGGGCGAATTTTATTTTAGTATACTAAAACGTAAATTTCATTTCTTGATTTCCTCTATTTTACAAATGAAAACGGTTACGAAAGAAAGTTTGTTAAAAAATAGTTAAATCCCTCTAACCCTTCATAGAAAACATGAATATAATATCAATCCTATCATACTATGAAGATAATCTCATTAAAGACGGTGGTGAGCAGGATGCAGCAAACTTTTTGTAAAGCAGTATTGTATGAGCCGCTTTACCAGTATGAAATGAAGGTTCTTCCGTGTGAACTGGAACTGTTTCAATGCAAAACGTTGCGTCGATTAAAATTCCTAAGCCATTACGGAACGGCTTCCTTATTTTCTCCTATTATGCATTCCCGTTTAGATCATACCATCGGTGTCTGGTCTGTCATTGCGCGATTTTTTTCGGAAAACTTGGAGCTGCGGCTGGCTGCATTGCTTCATGATATCGGGCATTTACCGTTTTCCCATGCCGTTGAAAAAACGCTTGGATTTAATCATCATGCTAACACGGAAAAACTGATTCGTGAAGGAGAAGTCGGTACAATCTTAAAAAAGCATGGATTCGAACCGGAGAAAATAGTTGCTTTACTTAACGTGGATACGCCGCTAACAAGCAAAACAAAATTTTTAGGGGCCGACCATTTTGATAGCTTTTTGCGGGATTCTTATTTGGCAGGGGATATGAAACAAAAGCCATCAGAACTAGTTAACAATATCCATTTCTCGGGAAATTATATCGAAACGGATGTCGAAACCGGGTTGCATATCATGGAAGCCATGGTACACGATCATCTTGCATTTTTAAATCCGCAGGCGATTGCGATTGATGGTTTGCTTGCAAAAGCGGTTACGGTCTATGCAAACTATCATGAAGTTCAGCCGAGCTTTATTGAGCGGCTCACCAATTATGAACTCATCTATCACTTGCAGACGAGCGAATGTGAAGAAGCACAGGAACTGATGAATGTCATCTTATGGGAGCCGCATCGCATTATGATTACGGAAGAAGAACAAGAAGGCGCCCTGAAGGTGGATGTAAAGAAGATTTATGATAAAGAAGTATTAGTGCTCGGATCTCCTATTACTCATTACAGTGAAGAAGCAAAACAGAAACTGAAAAAAATTCGGGAACTGATGAAAACATATTATGTCACGTATGAAAGAAGGTGAAACCCTCAGTTGAGGGGATTATTAAAAAAAGAGACAGGCATGGCAATGGAAAGAAAAAGCGGTTTTCGCTACAATCGAAGTAAAAAGGATGAAATCCGGTATGAAGAATTCCAGTTCCCTCATTTTATTTGATGGTGCATGTAACTTCTGCAATGCATCCGTCCAATTTATCATTCGTCATGATAAAAAAGGGCGCTATCGCTTCGCTTCTTTGCAATCCAACGTCGGGAAAGAGTATCTGGCGGCTTATCATGTTCCCAAAGATGTCGATTCTATTGTCCTGATTGAAAATGGTGTTTATTTCACGCATTCTGCCGCTGCTTTGCGTATATGCAAACATTTAGATGGTGTATGGAAATATTTATATGCTAGTGTTATTATACCGAAACCGCTGCGGGATTTACTCTATAACTGGATTGCGAAACATCGTTATCAGCTGTTTGGGAAACAAGAAGCATGTATGATGCCGACTAAAGAAATTAAGGAGAGGTTTTTGGCGGAGTCAACCACCCACCACGTAGCGTCTGATGATGTTTGAAGTGGGGGCTTGTTAAAAAAGGCTTGGTAACATCACCAAGCCTTTTCTTCTATATTAATATCCATAATCCCAGTCGATGTCGTTCTCGCTCCAAAGTACAGGTGAAACTTTTCCGAAATGAACAACGGTTTCATTGATTGAACAAGTGCAATCTTCGTTTCCAGCTTGTTCTTGCAGCTCTTCAAAAACTGATTTTTCCACTTTCTCCAGCACCATTAGTCTCTCAGTCTCTGAAATAAGTATCGCTGTTCCCATGATTTTTAGCCCCCTATTTGTTTATCCAAAGCAATTGTACTCCCGAAAGGAACATTTTGGTATAAGCTTTACTATCATTTTGAAAAGTTGTAACAAATTCAACTTTCCCTTCATATTAACTTTATAATATCAATTGTTAGAAAAATTAAAATATTTACCCTAAATTGCCAAGCAAAATGATATAATCAAGAAAAACAACATGGGAGATGAGGGGATTGGAGCAAGTGAAAGATGTTATTATTCAAGTTGCCATCGTTATTTTACCGCTCTTTTTATATGAAACGATTCGGCTGAATCGATATTATATTGCATCGCCAAAGCCAAATCGTTATTTTGTGACGATTCTTTCCAATCTCACGCTCATCTTCTGCATCATCTATCCCGTTCATCTGGGCATGGGCTGTACATATGATTTTCACCAAATTCCCATTATGACTTCTTTTTTATACGGAGGATATGGGGTGGGCATTTTTACCGCTCTTGCTTCCTTAGCTTATTTTTCATTTATCAACGGCTTCGACGGCATCTGGGTTCGGGTGTTAGACGTTGCGATTTTATCGTCTATTCCGTTTTTAATCTCTACAAAATGGTTTAAATATCCAAAGAACAAAAAAATTATGGTAGCTTGTATTCTTGCATTTTTTTATGTTCTCGTGTACATCTTTGCAGCAGGAATCGTTATAATAACGGATGAAAGTTTCACGACTGATGTGTCACGGATGTATTTCTATTACGTTGTTGCCTCCATTATTATGGCCATGACCATGACCTTTCAAATTTATTTAACAGAATATTTGTATGAAAATGCGTTTCTACGGGTGGAAATGCACAAATCCGAAAAATTGAATATCATAAGCGAGCTGGCGGCAAGCGTGGCCCATGAGGTTCGCAATCCGCTGACGGTTGTACGCGGATTTATTCAGCTGTTGGAAAGCAGTGAAGAAGTGAAAAATAAAGAATATATGCGTCTCGTTTTGACGGAGCTCGACCGGGCGGAAGGGATTATCTCGGATTATTTAAATTTGGCGCGGCCGCAAATTGAAGTCAAGCAGCGCATTCACTTGTCTTCCCAGCTTTTTGAAGTGACGACGCTCATGTCCTCTTTCGCAGCGATGCAGGGAGTTTACTTGCAAGTGGAGATTGAAGACCAATTGTATACCATCGGGGATAAAGCAAAGCTGAAGCAAGCTATAATGAACATCGTAAAAAACGGAGTAGAGGCTATTCAGCAAAACAAAGGATATTTGAAGGTGACAGCTTTGCAAACAGGCGATGAAATCGTCATCAAAGTGAAGGACAGCGGAGTCGGCATGACGAAAGAGCAGATTGAGCGTTTGGGACAGCCGTATTACTCCTTAAAAGAAAAAGGAACGGGTCTGGGTCTGATGGTTACATTCAGCATCATTCAAGCGCATAACGGAAAAATTACTTATAAAAGCGAAATCGGCAAAGGAACGGAAGCGATAATTACGCTGCCTGCCGCAGAACATACATAAAAAAGTTACCGGGATTTCGGTAACTTTTTTGTATTTAATGAGAATCAAGTTTTTGCGGTCTTTCTTTTACAAATAAAGATTTTAAAGTTTTCATAAAAGTGTTTTCTCTTGCAGCGGCAATCATTTGTTTTGTTTCCTGCATTTCCCGGATGAGACGCATGAGCTGTTCATCGCGGCCGGCTTCCTTTCGTTTTACTTTATAAGCAAGCTCATTCAGTTTCTCTTCTTGACGGGCTCCCGTTTCGGACATATGGTGCATAAACTCATTCAACTTGAGCTCCTGTTTAAACTCTTTTTGGGAGATGTGATGCATCAGCTTGTTCAAGCTGTCTTCTTGCTTTGTTTCTTTTTTCTGCATCTGGATCAGCAGCTCGTTTAATTTGTTTTCTTGGCGCGATTCATTTTTTTGAACATGCATCATCAGTTCGCCCAGCTTTTCTTCTTGCTTAGATTCTTTAATATATACATGATGCAATAAATCGTCCAGCTTCTCGTCCTTTTGTCTGTTTTGGGAAATTAAAGTGGAGTTCTGATGGATGATGGCTTCATTTAATTGGGCTAAATTGTCGAGCTTGTTCATGAACTCCTCAAACTTTTTATTCTGCTCCAGGATAGTGGTATTTACATCATGTGTTTCTGCTATTGCCGGAGCAGAAGTTTCTGCGGGTTGCAACGGTTCAGGATGATTTTCAGGAACAGAAATGGAAACAGCACTATTTATTTCATGGACAAGATCGGCAATCACTTCGACTACATCTTTATCGAGATCGGACACGTGGTCATGAATGGTTTTTAATAGCTTAATATCTTCTAATTTATAGGCACGTTCGCCCATTACATTTTTATCGATTGTATAGCCGTATTGCTCTAAGATCGAGCTGTATTTGCGAATGACATTCTTTGGAATGCCTGTTTTATTCTCTGCATCTTTCGTTTTATATTTCGCTCCCATGACTAATCCTCCTCAAAATTTATCGTAATTACAATTTCCCTGTTTTCTTCCCTTCTTCCTTTGAAAAATAATGTCGGATAGCGGGAAACTTTTCTACAGAAATCGTTGTTATCGTAAAGATTGTGATAAAAACAATAAAGAAAAGGGGGATATGTGTTAAAATTTGGTATGCAATGGTGGGATTTGTTATGAGAAAGGATGAATAAAGAAAAGCTGACCAAAGATGATCAGCTTTTCTTTATTACATATTACAACGTAATGATAACCTTAGTTCCATCATGACTCTGAACGTTCACAAGCTCCGTTCCTTTAAAGTCTTGCAATTAACCGACTGCCCTAAAACAGTCGGTTATTCTATATTTACTCCTTCTATTTCTGTTCCGATTTCAGATAAACGCTCATTAAGAGCATCATTGCGCAAGCGGGTGAGCCAGTTTATTTCCGTTTGGGCGTGCTCCATCACTCCAATTAAAATATGAAGCTGAGAGCGGGGGACAACGCCTATTTTTTTCTTATAAATAGCTTTCATGAGCTCAAGCAGGTTAGCCGTTTCTTTTATTTTCTCATCTAAAATGGCTGCCAATTTTTGTTGGTTGCCTGATGTAGCAAAGGTAAGACCTGCATAAATTGGCTTGGAAATATGATTGGGCTCCCGAAATTGCTTGAGGAGAAGAGCTTGAAACTCTTCTTCTCCTTTTTCGGTAATGCGGTAAATCGTTTTATCCGGGCGGTTTGTATCACGCACGACATCAATGACTTCGATGCATCCTTTCTTTTCTAACTGTTCAAAGGCATAGTACAATGACCCTTTTGCCATTTTTATATAATGCTTCATCCCGCGTTCATTGACGATTTGCTGCACTTCATACGGGTGTTTTTCACCCTCCATCAAGAGACCAAGAATGACCAATTTTATCATACTCAAACCTCTCCTATTTAGCTTACCTGCTTTTGCTTGCTCTTAGAAGGAATATTCAGGCGTTCGTTGCCCATCAGTACGATGCATATAATGGCTAACACTGCAGGAATCAGTGCCCACATAAAAGTGTCAGCAATGGAGTTTGCCAACGCTTCTTTAATGGTTTCCAAAATTTGCGGCGGAATATTTTTGCTAGCTTCCGGTGAAAGCAAGAAGCTTGTGTCGCCGCCTTTTGGGGCCATTCTTGCGAATTCAGGCGGAAATGCCAATTTTAATTTGTCCGTAAAAATGCTGTTTTGAATTGTACCGAAGATGGTTACGCCGAGCGTCATTCCTAAAGAACGCGCAAACGAGTTTGTAGATGTCGCAGAACCGCGGGATCTCATGTCCAATCCGTGAATGGAAGCCATGCTTAACACAGAAAACGAGAAGCCGACGCCAAGACCGGCTAAAATCATGAACAAGGTAACCATGGTGCGGTTTGTATCAACAGTAAGTGTGCTTAACAAATATAAGCCTGTTATGAACAACGCGCCCGATAACAGCATGGTGTTGCGATAGCTTGTGCGTGTTGTCAATTGACCGCCCGTTTGACTGCCGACAACAGAACCAAGCATCATCGGTGTTAAAATAAGACCTGCATTGGAAGCGGACCCGCCCAGCACGCCTTGCACAAAAATAGGAATATAGACAGTGGCGATGATAAACGTTGCTCCGTAAAAGAACGCGACTCCTTGTGTGGCTGCAAATAAACGGTTTTTGAACAAATGGAAAGAGATGATCGGTTCCTCTGCTTTTCGTTCAATAAGGAAGAAAGCGACCAGCATGACGCCGAAGATGGCAAACAAGCTGAGAATCACACTAGAATCCCAAGCATATTCTTTTCCGCCGAGCTCAAGCGCGAACATTAAGCTTACTACGCCGATAATGAGCGTAATCGCACCTGCCCAGTCAATTTTTTGCTTGCTGTACTGCAAGGACTCTTTATAATACTTTGCAAGAAAGAATAAGGAAATAAGACCTAACGGAATGTTGATGTAAAACACCCAGTGCCAGCTGATATATTCTGTAATATAAGCGCCCAATAGCGGACCGAATACGCTGGACGTGCCGAAAATGGCTCCGAACAGGCCTGTCATTTTTCCGCGTTTTTCCGGCGGGAAAATATCATACATAATCGTAAAAGCAATCGGCATCAATGCGCCGCCGCCAATCCCTTGAATGGCTCGATAAATACTTAATTGCT
Organism: Bacillus sp. (in: firmicutes); assembly: GCA_041920565.1. GTDB lineage: Bacteria > Bacillota > Bacilli > Bacillales > Bacillaceae_G > JAGHKQ01. The sequence goes on from JBHGXS010000095.1 coordinate 23,353, forward strand.
CGATGCTCCCGGCTGTTCCGCATAAGGCAGACCCGATTAAAAACAGAAGCAATCCGCCTATGTAAAACCGTTTACGTCCGTACATATCGGATAGTTTCCCGAAAATCGGCATTCCCGCCATCGTTGCAACCATATAAGCCGATGTAACCCAAACGAATTTATCCAATCCGCCAAGGTCTCCGACGATGGTCGCCATCGCAGTTGCAACTATCGTGTTGTCCATTGCCGCCATTAAAATACCAAGTAACAAGCCGGCAACGACAAGCTTTGTATTGCTCTCCTTTGTATTCAAATTGCTCCCCTTCCTTCTCTCTGTTTCATTAAGGTATACAAATTATTATAGTCAAACTTGACTAAATAACAAGCCTTTTGTTTTCCCTAGTATACGACAAAAAATGCACGATATGGCAGGAGATTGCAGGAAGGAAGCGAACTGTAAATAAGGGAAGGGAGAGAGAATCATGAAAGCAAAATTAAATTACATTATTTTATATGTGGCCGATTTAGAACGTTCTTTAACGTTTTACCGCGATAAGTTAGGACTTCCGGTACGCGGCATTCATGGTACGTACATAGAATTTGATACAGGAAGCACAGTTCTGGCAATGCTGCCGCTTCAAGAGGCAAAAGAAATGACCGGTTTGAATGTACCGCAAGAAGCAAGGACTTCAAATACATTTGAGCTTGGGTTTGTTGTGGAAAATGTACAAGAGATGATTGAGGGCCTTCGTCAAAAAGGAGTGCCTGTATTAGTCGAGCCAAAAACGAAGCCGTGGGGACAAGTCGTCGCGTACGTTGCAGACCCGGATGGTCATTACATTGAAATTTGTACAGCAATGTAACAGGAGGAACACAGTATGGTCATCATACGAGAAGCAGTGAAGGAAGATGCAGAGCAATTGTTAGCTCATTCTAAGCATATCATCGAAACAAGCCCGTTTATGGTATCTTCGCCGGAAGAATTTTCGTTTTCGATAGAGCAGGAGGAGCGATGGATAGAGGAGCAAAGGAAAACAGGCGGCGCTGTGTTTGTGGCGGAAGAAAACGGAAAAGTTGTGGGTATGCTGAACTTTCGTGTAACTCCCCGCAAAAAGCTGCTTCATCACGGACTTACCGGCATCAGTATTCGTGAAGAATATTGCAATCAAGGGCTGGGAACAAAGCTGATGGAAACATTGATTGCTTGGGCAAAGGAGCAGCCTTCAATTGAAATGCTGTGCCTCGAAGTGCTGTCAACAAATGACTGGGCAATCCATGTCTACAAAAAGCTTGGCTTCCAAGAAGAGGGACGGCGCGTTGATCATATTAAACAGCTGGATGGCACATACGTTGATGATATACTGATGTATTTGAAAGTGAAATGAAGATAAGTTATGAGTAAAGGGTAAAGATACGTCTTTATTCTTTTTTATGTTTTATTTTAAAAAGGCTAAATATCTTTAATTAAGAAGGATTTAAAAAAAGAGAGAGAATTATATAAAAGGGGGGGAGCGATAGAGTTGTTTATACAATCGTATGCACGTTTGTCGTGCTGTTTTTATGTTCAGCGTGTGCTAAGCAAAGTGAACCGACGATACAAAAAGAAGATGTGGTAATGAAATTTGGATCTGTGGAAAACTTAGAAAGACTTGCGGCATTTTTTGAAAATGTCCAAGATAATAAAGATGATTCCGTTCGTGTTGCATCATACACCGTTGAAGGAGACCCTATCTTCCAAGAAGCAATCTACAAAAACGGTAAAATTACTTATCGTCTCGACACCAAGCTTGCTAAGGCCATTATTGAAACGGTCGAAAAGAAGGAGGTATACAAAAGTTTGCCTCCGGTACAAGGAGCACATGAATAAAAGACGTGTCGATGCACGTCTTATCACTCAGGAACTCCCAATGCGATTTTAGCAAAACGGGACATGCGATCTTTGCTCCAAGGCGGATTCCAAACAATATTTACATCTACGTTTTGCACTTCCGGTATTTTAGATAAAGCGTATTTTACATCTGTCACGATTTGCGGGGCCAGCGGACACCCCATTGAGGTCATCGTCATAGTTATGGTTATATTGTTTTCTTCATCAATATCTACATCATAAACAAGACCTAAATTGACAATATCAACTCCTAATTCAGGGTCGAGTACCTCTTCAAGCTGTTCATAAATTTTATCTTTCATGGAATATCCCTCCTGCTGTAAAGGAAAAATTTGAGAATTGTTCTCAAATATAGTATAAAGCAAAACATAGGAAGTGGGTGTGATTGTGCTCACAAAAATTAGCCAAATAGTATATCCATAATTGTACCCAATTGCCCGCGGTTTGAGTTTAAAATGCGCGGATTGTATACTTCTACATATCCGCAGCGGCTGCAGCTGACAAATAAGTAATGATCATGCTGGATATCAAGCAATTTGCTTAAACCTGTTCCAGTCATTGCCGCCTCTTTAATCGAACAGGAGCGATGCTCGCATTTTGCGCATTTAAACTTGGATTGAATTGTGCTTATTGTTTCATTCCTCCTTTTGCCGTATACACTTCGGAGAAATAAAGAGAAGTTCCTTGATTTTCAAAAGAAAAATGTTCCTTGCTTTCAGTACAGATCATCTTCTCTGACTAGTATGATGCATTCCTTGAAAAAATGAAATGAAATCTTTGGCTTTCTTCATATACTATAATGGAGCCGTTGTTAAAGGAGGTTAAAAAATGTCAAACGGATGGGGAACATTGGATATTGTGCTTTCGCGAGAGAAATATAAGATGGACGTTGGGCAAACGGTGGATGTAGACATTACGATTTTTGTTCCTGATGCGTCACAAGTTGCGCTGGAAATACGGCTTCCGTACGGATTACAGTTTGCAGCTTCCTCCATCCCCCCTGCTGACATGAATGAAGCTCGCACGATCATAAAATGGAGGAAATGCGAGGTTATATCTTCTCCATTGACTGTTTCGCTTCAAATGGTGGAACGAATTCATGGTGCGATTCTTTTTATCGCTTCAGACCCGAATAACGAACAGCATATAAAAGAGAAATCATTGCTTATAGAAGCATCTCAAGAGCCATATATTATAACAAGCCTTTCATTACGTAATATTACAGCGGATTCTCAAGCTGCTGACCGATTGAGCTATAATCCGGGGGATGTAGTAGAGTGTACCATACATGTAAAAAATACGGGAACGGATTCCGCCATGCTTCTGCATGTGAATCACATGATTCGTGATTATTTGTCCTATGTACCCAATTCGCTCCAAACAGATAAGGGAATGGGCGAAGTATTGTTTCAGTTAATCCGGTGGCACATTCAGTCTTTAAAAAGCGGAGAGGAAGCCCGGCTGACGCTGCATTTAAAAACAAAAAGGGATAATCCCAATCCGCTTACTCCTATACAAGCTACTTACACATATCAAACAGACAAACATGTCATGTATGGTCCGTATCAATCCAATTTAGCAGTTCTCGAAAAAAAATAACAAACTGTTCATGCAGTTTGTCCCAAAGTGAGGCTTGTTGAGAAGCCTCTTTTTAATGAAGTCCGTGCTTTTTCAAAATCTCTTTTTGCTCTTTTCCCTTTTTGGTGAGGTAGTTGTTTTTGAAGCCAAAATACAAAATAAACAAAAAGGAAGCAACGTTCGCGATTGCATCGATTTGTTCATCATTGATGAACGAATAACCGAAGGCTTCAAACAGCAGCTTAAGAGCCACTAAAAAACCGGTTATGAAGCGAACTATATCGGCAAGATTGCTCATTGTGCTTTCATACTCCTTTCCTATGCTTGTCCCTCCCTATATACATATGAATGAATCAAGAAAAAGACAACTTTTTTGAGGAAAATGGGCGAAAGCCGCAGCATATTTTTGTTTTCTCCTTCTGATGTACAAGCATATTGTATAAACTTGCATAACATGAATAAGAAGGGGGAGGAGCGTTGAAGCATAAAGGAAAAATTGGCGGGTTGCTTGTTTTTAATACGATTGGTATTTTCGAATTAGCTGCACTGCATGACATATTAACAAATCTCGACTTGCAAACGATTTTGGTCGTAGGCGGAGTATATTTGCTGCTTCATTTTTTGAAAAAATATCCGGTCTCGTTAACCGAGATGTAGGACGAATCAGCATTTACTTAATTTCGCTTCAAAATATACGGACCATGAAACAGGCATTGACGGAAAAGCAGCTTACCCTTGTATACAAATCCGTTGAAACAGTCTTGATGATGACGACTCGAAAAAGTGACGTAGTCGCCAAGTGGGACGAGCATACATTTATCGTGGTCGCTGCAGACCGAGGTCATAAAGAATCAGCGTTAGTACACAGAATAAAAGAGAGCGTAGCATCGTTATCGGAATCCGGCGTCGTAAAAATTCAATTAATTGTCGGAGCCGCAACGTATCCGATAGAGGGAAACGACTTTGACACCTTAATTGAAATTGCCAGGGAACGATTATATAAAGCACAAAAGGAAGAAGAATCATAGATTACTAATGTTACAAATTCTTTAAAAATGTTACACAAAGTTCTTCAAAAAAAAATGAAATAGACATATAATGGTATGTAGAATAAACGGTAAAATTAGTGTAACAACAAAAAAGGTGTAGAGAAGTGACTCTACACTTTTCGTTTTGCGAGTTGAAAGGATGGTTTTAATGAAAATTGCAGTGCTTCATGGCAGTTCAAGAGAGAACGGAAATACAGAATATTTAACAAATGTAATGACGGAAGGGTTGCAGACCACAAATTTTTATCTGCGCAACCTTGAGATTTTGCCTATCGATGATAAACGGCATGACAAGGAAGGCTTTCAGCCGCGCCATGATGAATATGAAATCATGATCAAACAAGTGCTGGAGCATGATATTCTTGTGTTTGCCACACCGATTTATTGGTACGGAATGTCCGGTGTAATGAAGGATTTCGTGGATCGTTGGTCACAAAGTTTACGTGATCCGGAGCTTCGATTTAAAGAACGAATGGGCCAAAAACAAGCATACGTGGTTTTAGCAGGGGGAGACAAGCCTAAAATAAAAGGATTGCCGCTTATTGCGCAATTTCAATATATTTTTGATTTTGTAGGCATATCATTTGAAGGGTACGTCATTGGAGAAGGAAATCAACCGGGTGACGTGAAGAACGATGAACAAGCTATTGCTGCTGCAAAACAATTGAACCGCTTACTAAGAATGTAACTTTTTCGTAACGATTTGGCAGAGAGATATATTGCGATAGACAAGGCAATAAAGGGACGGAGAAAGGAATTGATAGAATGACGAAAAAACGCTTTTGGCAACGGCGTTTCAAGCGTCCTGTTAGGAGGGCTATTTTACTCTTAACAGCAGCGGGAGTATGTATGTGCGGCTTGCTTTTTGTCCGCTCGCTCTTCTCATCGGCAAAAGCCATTTCGGATCAAGTGAATACTATTCATTTGGTGAGCGGACAAAAAATGATAAATGCAAGAAAAGAAATGCCGAAAGAATACAACGGACAAGTGCGAAAAGTTGCGTATTTGACTTTTGATGATGGACCGAGCCGGTATACCGAGCAGCTGCTGGATATACTAAAAAGGTATGGGATTCAAGCGACGTTTTTTATGATCGGTTCGAACGTACCGGGACACGAGGAAAGTGTCAAGAGACTGGTAAAAGAAGGTCATTATCCGGGGCTTCACAGCATGTCGCACTCCTACTCTAAGTTATATACAAACGGACAATTTGTAACAGAAATGATTCAAGCTCAAGAGGTTATTAAAGAGGTCACCGGCATTACAGCTCATCTTACGCGTTGCCCGTATGGAAGTATGCCGGGGTTAAATCAAGGATTGCGAGATCAAATGGCAGCAGCCGGTTTAAAGGAATGGGATTGGACCATAGACTCATTTGATTGGAAGCTGCCGGGACGCCCTGACGCCGTAGTCCAAAATGTAATTTCCCATACAAAGCAAAATACAGAAGTGATTTTGTTCCATGAAAAAGAACAAACCATCCAAGCGCTGCCAACGATTATCGAGTCATTAAAGCAACAGGGATATGAATTTGAGGTGTACCATGAGAACGCCCATTTTCCGCTGAATTTCTGGCATGATAATCGCCTGTAAAGGGAGGAGTTTCATTTGAAGTATACAAAACTGGCAGCCGCTGTTTTCATCATCATCCTTTTAACCGGTTGCTTCGGTCCGAAACCAGAAGAAGAGTTATATATTGTGTTTGAAAATGCTGCAAAGCAAGAAGCCGGCCTTTATAAAGAAGCTTCCAATTTAGAAAAACTGGAACAAAAAAACCAAGAGCTGTATGCCAAAATGTTGCAGGACGGAAAGCAAAACAACGGAGCGGTGCAGCCAACGATTGATGAAGCTTTAAAAGAAATTGCCGAACGTGAATCAATCTTAAAAAAAGAAGAAACGATGTTGCAGGCTGCGCAAAAAAAAATGAAAGATGCAAAGCAGCATATTCATAAAATAGAAGATACAAAGCTTCAAGAAAAAGCAAGAAAGATAGAAACATTATATAAAGACCGCTTTGCCGCTTTCAAAGAATTACATAAGGCGTATAAACAAGCGCTGCAATCCGAAAAAGAATTATATGAAATGCTGAAAGCAAAGACGCAAAAGCTGAAGGAAGTTAACGACAAAGTAACAGCAGTAAATAAGAATTATGCGAAAGTAAGCGAGCTGAATGCGAAGTTTAACGACTTAACAGGACGATATAATAAAGAAAAACTGAGCTTTTATAAGCAAGCTGGCTTTAAAATTAAAGAGAAGACATTGTAAAAACACTCAACTGCCGTTGAGTGTTTTTACTATTTTTTACCGCTGAAATAGTTTTTTCCCAGCCATGGAAATTGCGGCTGCTTCATCTGTTGTTCCTGTGCGAATGCTTCCTTGCCTACATATTGCTGCAGCAGTTTTTTTGCTATGGAAAGGGACATGGTGGATTTTGGATTTCTATATGTTTGATTTAAATCACCAAGGTGAGGAAGAGTTTTGAAGTCGTCTTTTGAAGGCGGGATATGAAAATAATAATCACCTGCACGGACAAGAACATCGGACTGTTGCTGACTGAATTTTGGATTTCTCGAAAAATGAAGCCCTTCCTTCTGCGCCTTTCCCTCTTGAATGAACTTTTCGAGCGCTTTCTTTTTGAGCCAATACAAATACTTAGGGTCAGGAGCTGCTTTTGCATGACGATTTACCACAAAAACCGCTTGCGATAGTTCTGAAATAGTGGGTTCTTTTCCTAGATAAGAACGCTCCATTGTTTCCCCCCTTTCTATTCTCCACTATTATAATGGATTTTCTGCAATTTTCAATGACTCCCTCTTTTTTGATGAAAGAAATTTCCTTATAATGGATAATAAAGCTTTGAAAAAAAGGTGAAACGGACATTAAAACAACAATACGGCATTATCGATATAATGTTATGTGTCTCGTTATATATATAAAATGAAGCAGCGGAATGTACCGCGAACTAGAAAACATAAAGATAACAGTCAGACTGGAAACTATCTGTCACAAGCCGGCGTACTGTCCGGAAATTGATAGTTAAATGGAGCTTTTCTCCATGGCTTATCGCATTTCAGCCGATGAAGAAAAAGTAAAAATATCGTACTTTCCTCCCGTGCTTCATGGTACATGAAGTACTGCATCGCATGTTTTTTAAGAAATCAAGAGGATGCAAGCCGAGTTTTCTTTATTTTTTATAAGGTAAAATTTTACAAAATGTATGATATACTGATATTATGCTGTCTAGAAAGGGGAGGAAAGCGTGACGCTCGAAATACGAAATCTGTGCAAAACATTTGGAACAAATACAGCCGTTGATAACTTGCAGCTTTCACTAGAAAAAGGACAAGTGCTCGGTTTGCTGGGACGAAACGGCGCGGGAAAAACGACTACGATTAAGATGATATTGGGACTGCTATCACCGGATAACGGAGAAATTCTTTGGAACGGTAAGAAACTGAACCGCAATCGGATCTCAATTGGCTATTTGCCGGAAGAGAGAGGATTGTATACAAAATCGAAAGTGATGGATCAGCTGCGGTATTTTGCAGAGCTTGAAGGAATGAGCCGAAAAGAAGCGGATGCAGCTATTGATTACTGGATGAACAAATTAGAAATTCCCGAATATAAAAATAGAAAGGCAAGCGAGCTGTCCAAAGGAAATCAGCAAAAAATTCAATTGATTGCTACTTTAATTCACAATCCGGAGCTGATCATTTTGGATGAACCGTTCAGCGGATTGGATCCCGTTAATGCAAGTATGCTTGCCTCTGTTATTGAAGAGCAGATACAAGCGGGAAAAACGGTTATTTTTTCCAGTCACCGCATGGGCCAAGTGGAAGCGTTCTGTGAACACATCGTCATCTTAAACAAAGGAAAGACGGTGTTAAGCGGCAATCTCCATGAAATTAAGCAGCACTACGGATATCGAAATTTATCTCTTCCGTTTGGCGAAAGAACCGTGCAGCTTTTCAAAGAAAAAGGAATCTCTTACGAAACAACACTAAATGATCTTGTTGTAAAGGTGAAAAATGATTGCGAAGCGCTTGCTCTTTTGACAGATTTACAAACAAATGGCATATCTCTTCGCTACTTTAAGCTGTTAGAGCCGACGCTGCATGAAATCTTTGTAGAGAGGGCGAGATAGATGGAGAAATTCAGTAAAGTATTCCTATTCCATTTAAAAGAGGGCTTTCGCTCTAAGGCAGTTATCATTACGGCAGCCATTTTATTCTTTGGGATTTTAGCCATTCTCGGGTTTGGAAAATTGACGAAAGACGATGACAAAGATAGTAAGATTGCTGTCATTTCAGCTTCACAGAAATATAGTATTGAAGAAAAAGAGCTTGTTAAAAGTTTAGATTATGTAAAGTTTGTTACCAAAGAAGAGCAAGACTTCGATCAGCTGAAAAAGCAAGTTGAAAAAGGAGATTTGGACGGAATTCTCCAAGTGGAAGAAAAAGACCAAAAACCGGTCCTTACTTATACATATAAAACATTTCCGGACAACGAGCTTGTTGCAGTTGTGTCGCAGCATGTTCAGCAAAAATACTTAAATGCAACGATTGCAGAAAACAAGATTCATCCTGAAACGGCAGCCAAGCTGTTAACAGCGGTGGAAGTGAAGCAAAATGTGCTGAAGGACGCGATGAAAACAGCGGGGATTGTGTATGTCTTCGTCTTTTTAATTTATATGCTGATTGTCATTTTCGGTCAAAGCATTGCGATGAATGTTGCTGCGGAAAAATCGTCTCGTGTCATGGAGATCATGATTCCGAAAGTACGGCCGATTTATATGATGTATGGAAAAATATTTTCCATGTTGGTTCTCGGGTTATTTCAAATCGCTGTGATTCTGGCAGCATATGGAATCGGATATTTGGCCGGCTGGATAGATAAAGACAATTTCAGCATTTTTGGCATGTTAGTGGATTTAAGCGAATTAACGCCGGCTGTAATGGTTGCCTTTGTTGTGTATTTTATTTTGGGATACATATTATATGCCATGCTGTATGCTGCGGTAGGATCAATTGTAAGCAGAACAGAAGACATTTCAGCCGTTGCAATGCCTGTTACAGGTTTGATTATCGCCGCTCTGTTCATCGGAATTAAGTCCATGACGGATCCGAATGGAACGCTTGTTATGGTAAGCTCATACATCCCGTTTTTCTCTCCAATTATTACGTTCTCTCGTATTGTTGCCGGAGAAGCCGGAATATTGGAAGTGATCATTACCATCGCTTTATTGTTGGGAGCAATTGCGGTATTGAATATATTTGCCAGCCGCATCTATGTAAACGGCGTCATGAATTACAGCGAGAAAGTAAATTGGAAAGATTTTATTCGTTTTGCTAAGAAGCAATAAAAAAAGAAGAAACCGCTGTTTCTCCTTTTAGCATTATAGTTTTTTCATTTTACTATTTTAGTAGTAATACGGTGCGCCGCCATACGGTCCGCCACCATATGGTCCACCGCCATACGGTCCGCCGCCAAATGGTCCGCCGCCAAATGGTCCGCCGCCATACGGTCCGCCGCCAAATGATCCGCCACCATACGGTCCGCCACCATATGGTCCGTATGGATATGGATAGTATGGTCTGCCAAATCCGAAAGCCAACGCTCCGCCTAATAAACCGCCTGCAATACCTGCTAAAAACGGAACGCCGAGAAAAGGAAAGAAACGCGTTTCATGTCCATAGGGAACAGGCGGGTTGGAACGGAAGTCGATCGGCTGATAATGAGGATACATCGTTAAACCTCCTTAGTAGAATTCTTTTTTTCATTTTGACTGTCGATTGAAACCAGGCAATCAGAATGCATCAGTCAATGAAAAAGCTGCTGATGACAGGTTCTCTTTATTGTATGGAAAACTGTCCGAATCCGAGCAAGTACCGGAGGCGGAAAATGTAGAAAATGGGTGAATGAAAAGAAAAGGCTGGAGTTTTCTCCAGCTTTTTATTCAGCTTGCAATGTAAATACTGTGAGCTCGGGACGCGCCAAAAAGCGAAATGGAACTCGAGTGGTGCCAATCCCCCGATTTACGTAAACAAGCAATTCGTTCCCACTTTTGCCATTTAACTTGTAAAATCCTTCGACATATTTTTCGGCTAAAGGGGGAGTAATGACCGGGCCGATAAACGGAATTTGTACTTGTCCGCCGTGACTGTGGCCGGAAAGCTGCAAATTAACAGGGTACGCCGCAATGCGGGGAGCAATATCGGGTTCATGTAATAGGAGAATCGTATAAATATTTTGCTTGGCTAGTTGAATAGTTTTTTCAATTTGTGGTTTTCCAAGCATCAAGTCATCAATGCCAAGTACGGCAATTTGACTGCCATCTACAAGTTTAATTGTTTTGCCGCTGTTCAGGAGAATCTCATATCCGGCTTCCGTCATGATTTGTTCATAAACTTCCGTTCCGTATCCTCCGTGGTCATGATTGCCATATATAGCGAATTTGCCGAGAGGAGCCTGTACACGTTTTAAAACCGGCGCAATCTCGTTTGTGCGTGTATACGTGCGCTGGTCGTCCATTAAATCTCCTGTAAAAAACACAAGGTCCGGTTGTTCTGTATTTATTTTGTTTATTAGCACTTCTAATTGCTCCAATGTATAGTTGTAGCCTAAATGAAGATCGCTGAACTGCACGATTTTTACTCCGTTAAAGCTTTTCGGAATAAGCGGAGAAGAAATTGTATGATAAGCCGTTGTAAGGAGCTTTGGCTCTATATAGCGTGCATAATAATATCCTAATCCAGATGTAAGAGCCGTATAAAATGTCCACCGAATCCCTTTTTTTAAAAAGTTTCTTCTGCTTAATTTTGTCATTATCATCTACCTTTTAGGAGTTTAGTACGCTTCACTAAATTTATGAAATTCAACCATAAGATAAGGCAAGTCTCATCTCATGTCATTATACTTTTTCCCGCTTGTAAGTATGACCACAGCTTTTGTCACATGTTTATATTCTCAGTAAAGGCTAAAACCCTTTTGCCGATAGCCGTTTCATTATAGCATGGAAAAGAAAAAAAACTGAAACTCTAACTTTTTAGAAAATTTTAAAAATAACAACGAATTTGCAGAAGAAAATGGTAAAATGAATGTGTATTCATTTTTTGGAGGAGGAACCATACATGAAAGAAAAAGTAGCAATTGTAACAGGCGGCTCAAGCGGAATGGGAAAAGCGATGGCAGCCCGCTTTGCGAAGGAAGGGGCATACGTTGTCATTACAGGACGTACGCCGGAAAAGCTGGAAGAAGCCAAGCGGGAAATTGAGCAATTTGAGAATCAAGTATTGACGGTCCAGATGGATGTCCGCCAGCCAGAGCACGTACAGCATATGGTACAGATGACGGATCAAACCTTTGGGCGAATCGATTATTTGATAAATAATGCGGCCGGCAATTTTATTTGTCCTGCGGAAGATTTATCTGTAAACGGATGGAATGCGGTCATTAACATTGTATTGAACGGAACATTTTATTGCAGCTCTGCTGTCGGCAAGTATTGGATTGAAAAAGGAATAAAAGGAAGCATGATCAACATGGTCGCCACGTATGCATGGGATGCCGGTCCGGGTGTTATTCATTCTGCTTCTGCCAAAGCAGGTGTGCTGGCGATGACTCGAACGTTAGCAGTAGAGTGGGGACGCAAATACGGCATTCGAGTGAATGCAATCGCGCCGGGTCCGATTGAAAGAACAGGCGGCGCAGATAAATTATGGGTATCAGAAGAAGCTGCAAAGCGTACATTAGACAGTGTGCCGCTTGGCAGATTAGGAACTCCGGAAGAAATTGCCGGTCTGGCTTATTATTTGCTATCTGATGAAGCCGCTTACATAAATGGGGCGTGCATTACGATGGATGGCGGACAGTCTTTGCATCAATATCCATTTTAAGACAGAAAATGTGACGATTTTGTGACAGGTATATATAAGTGCTTTACAAGAAGTTGTTCACTTGGTAAAGTATAAAACTGTTGAGAGAAAATCTCTTTTTTCTTCATAAACATTGCTAATTCCCCTTAGCATATACCCCTTGGTCCCTTCCGCTTTGGAAGGGACTGTTTTTTTAGGCGAAAAGATGGCACATCCATCTCTCGTGGGGTTTTGTCGTTGCTGGTGCTAAGAAACCGCCACTTGCAGGAGCGAATGCGAGTAAGTGGGATTCATTTTAAAGAGAAAAAACGACAAGAAAAATCGGAATATGTTTCAACGGTGTTTACCAGGGAGTTCCCTTCCCCCAAGAGAGTAAAGGAGGCAGCCCAGTCATAGTTCGAGAAGAATGGGTGTTTGGCGTTAGCTGAAAACCGATTTGTCTGTCGTAATTTGTATAATGATACCGCTTTCTTTTAGTTCAGTAAACATCTACACTATAAGTGCATACTGAAAAAAGAAGAGGGGATATAATGGAATTAGTAATTACCGCAAAAACAAAAATTTTGCTAACAAAAGAGCAAACTTTACTATTGATAGATACTCTACAAGCCCCGCTTCAAGCGACTGTAGTCGATAAGCGGGGATAGTTGACAATAGATACTTGCAAGCTTTTCACATTTCCATGATATAATTTGTGACAACGGATAGGAAAGGGTGAGAAGATGGTGGATGCCTTAGATGTAATGGCAAACCTCGACCGTGTCATCCCGCATTACCAGGCTATTTTTAGTGCGGATGAACATACCGTGATTGGCTATGAGGTTGTCGGACGGATAGAAACAGAAGAAGGCGCTCTGAGCCTTGGTCCGTTTTTTCAAGATGATTCGGTTCCTGATGAGTACCGGTTGGAAGTAGATAATATCATTTTAGAAAAAGCGCTGCAAAAGATGATTGGGACAGATCAATCGTTTCTTTTATTTGTGCATCGGAATGCCAATATATTGAAGAACGATGAAAGCGAAACGTTTTTGACCCTTCTCTTAGACTATCAAAAAAAAGGGTTAAAGCTTGAAAATATCGTATTGGAAATAACAGAGCAAGAGTTTAAGGGCAATATCGAGCATTTGAATCATTTGCTTGTTTACCATCGTACATATGGAATTCAGCTTGCGATTAACCGAATAGGAAAAGGTGCAAGCAATTTGGAACGAATCGGGCTGTTAGCACCGGATATATTAAAGGTAGATCTAAAAAACTTGCGCCAAACAACTCTGATGCAGTCCTATCAGGATGTGTTGTATTCCATCTCGTTGCTGGCGCGCCGCATCGGAGCGACTCTTTTATACGAAGATATTGATGCGTTTTATCAATTCCAATATGCATGGCGCAACGGCGGGAGATATTATCAAGGAAATTACTTAACAGCATCGCTTCCCGGCTTGTTAGCACCGGATGTTCTAAAAGACCGTCTTCGCAAAGAATGTCATGAATTTATTGTGTACGAAAAAGGAAAACTGCAAAAAATCTACCAGTTGACGGAACAGCTGCGCAACAAATTAGCAGTGCTTGTGACGAAATATAAAAAGCAAGAGGATATGAATAAGTTTTTGCTTGCGATTAAAAACGAGTTCTCTCAGATGAGCTTTCGGATGTATATTTGTGATGAAGATGGCTTTCAGCAGTCAGCCAACCTTGTGAAAAAGAACGGCAGCTGGGAGCTTGAACCGCAATATATGCTGAAAAATTGGAGTTGGCGTCCGTATTTCCTGGCAAATATTATGCAAATGCGCTTTGAAAAGAAAGGGCGTCTATCCGATTTATACGCAGATATTGAAACGGGGGAAATGATCCGCACGTTTTCTTTTCCTCTTGATGAGGAACATTACTTATTTATTGATTTATCGTATGAATTTTTATATGAACAAGACGGTCTTCTATAATGCACGAACACTTTTTTACAGTGTTCGTGCATTTTTCGTTTGTTTCGTTCATAAAGTGGAAATAGTGATATGGGATGCTGTCTATCGTTGTATTTATTTTACGAACGAAACTTTCCCTGTGCCAATATTAAGCTTGCTACAATAATGTTAATTGGACAAGCATGCACGGAATAAGAAGAAGGGGGCGTATGAATGAAGAAAAGGCCGATTGTTCTTGTCTTGCTTTGTGCATTACTATTGCTTGCATATCAGGGCATTTCCTTTGCAAAAAGTGGAACGCCATTCAACAGGGAGGCAGTGTTTGAAACAATCCGAAAGGGATATGAAGCACAAGCATCCATTCGGGGAAAAAATCTTTCCATGGAAAACATGTATAACAAGCTGTCGCCGTATTTTGTCGATACCTTCCTTCAAGTGTTTACGGATGAAAATTCTGGAGTCAGCAAAGGATATTTGCTGGCAAAAAAGGCCCCGTTTTCTTTTGACGGCAAAACAAAAATTGTCCATGACAAGCAATATGACCTTCTTTATGTGTATGAACGAGTGAAGACGAAATACGAAGTGATTACAATGCAGCGAGATCGAAATGTTTGGAAGATGGCAGGGTACTATTCAAACAAAAAGTTGCTTCCGGAAATTCAAAAGCTGCAAAAGGAAAAGAAGGAAACAAGCGTGTCATTTTTAGAAACGGTTCGGCAATTTTTCCGTACGTAAAAAAGGCTGACTCATAAGGTCATGAGTCAGCCTTTTTTATGACGCCATATATAGGTTCATTTATAGTTTTCTAAACTGAATAATGTGAGTTGCCAATTCATATTTACTTTTGAATCAGCTTCTTTCTTTATTGAATTCCCAATAGTTTTTGCAATTCTTCGATGTTGAATCCGGCCACCACATGTCCATCTACCACAACGGTCGGAGTAGAATAAGAATCATAATCGTTCATTAAACGGTTGCGAGCGGCTGCATCCTTTTTTACATCATATTCTTCAAACGGTACATTATAATGATGTAAAAACTCTTTTACAATTTTGCACGGCGGACAATCCGGCTGTGTATATACTTCTACCTTTTTTGACATATAAATGCTCCTCATTGATTTATATAGATGCTTTCTATTATAAGATGAGAGTGGACTGCTAGCAACTGGGAAGAGGGTTTTACATTTTTGTTCAAGGCGAGAGAATAAAGGGATTAATCATCTTTTAACAAAAAAGTCGTTTTTTGTTGTGTTTCTTGCCATTGTCCATTATTCTAATTAATGGACAATGGCTTTTTTGAAAGATGGATAGAAATACTATTGTATTGCAAAAGCTATTGATAGTTACTACAGGTGAAAGGAGAGATTGTAATGTCTCTGCTCCAAGGAATTTTAACTCGTCTTGTCAGCTTGAAGGAGCAAGCAACAAACGGAGAAGTAGCACAGCGCTATTTTGAAGTAAACGGCGAACGAAAATGCAGCGTAAAATACTTTGATAAAAGTGATACGTATGAACTGGAA
Organism: Bacillus sp. (in: firmicutes); assembly: GCA_041920565.1. GTDB lineage: Bacteria > Bacillota > Bacilli > Bacillales > Bacillaceae_G > JAGHKQ01. The sequence continues at coordinate 39,162 of JBHGXS010000095.1, forward strand.
GTATATCAGCCAGGTGAAAAGCCGCAAATGTATCAGTTCGATAACATTGATATGGTTGCCATTGAAATTTACGATCTGATTTCATAATTACCGTACATAGAAAAGCACTCTCTTTCGAGGGTGCTTTTTTGCATGTTTTAAAAGAAAGAATGGAAACTAAGAAAAGAAAGGAGGGAATTATATGCATACTCCCCAGGTCATTTGTCCGAAATGCGGGCAAAAGGCAGAACTGGAAGACGTCCTTACTGCACAATCCAATCAAAACGTAATTTATACTTGTCCATTTTGCTCGTATGTTTTACGAAATATAAAAACAAGCAAAGGGTAAGGCTCCTCTCATACAGCTGCAAAAAAAGTGACATAATTTGCATTCCCGTGCAATACAATGAGAATGCCAAACAGTGACGGGCATTACGAAGAAAGGATGTGGCTGTATGAGGGATTTCTATAACTTGTCAGAAACGCACATGGATTTTGACACCGTGTTTTCCCGCATTTGCGATTTCATGAAAGCGGACCCTGTCAATACATATCGCTTGTCAATCGGAACAGACTCTCAAGCGCATCAAAACTATACGAAATTCATCTCCGCCATTCATTTGCACCGTGTAGGCAAAGGAGCATGGGGCTGTTTACGAAACGAAACGATACATAAAAAAATGGAAAGTCTCCGCGAAAAAATCTACTTAGAAACCTACTTTAGTCAAGATATCGCTTACTTGTTTACCGCTGATCATCTCAGCACCATGGCTGAGATCCTCTATCCATATCAGAAAGAAGGTTCCGGCTTTTTTATGGAAATCCACCTTGATATCGGAAACTACGGCCTGACAAAAGAATTCATTTCTGATATGACGACACGCATTACGGATATGGGATTGACTCCAAAAATTAAACCTGATTCTTATGCGGCGTTCAGCTATGCCAATCGCTACACGAAATAATTTTTTGAATTTTCATTCTATTAAACGAAGTATAAGTTTTATATAATCAAAATGTGAGACAGTTTGCCAGACAGAGGGGAGAAAAACATGAAACAAGAAAACCTGCGCTTAACAGAAGAAGAAAAAAATCTATTGGTGGATTTGCTGTTTGAACAAAACTATGCGGCAGAAATTCTTGCTTGTCAGCTTTCTGATATCGAAACCGGCTTAAAAACAGCAGATATTGTTCAGTATCAAAAAATTACAAGTTTATATGCGCGTCTTAAAGGCGCCGGATATTAAAATAAAAGAGTGTCTGGATGACATTCTTTTGTTATTCTGCAAGCTTGGCAGCAAATGTTTTCTTTACCTCATTTTTCATGTTTTATGATACAATAAGAGTGGTTGTGTAAAAAGGGATTAAACGAACAAACTAAAAGAAATATAAAATACCGAAAACGCTATCATAAAAGACGCATAGAATAAAGTGAATGAAAAACGAAGATGGGGGAAAGCAGCAATGATTAGTCTTCCGACTGAAGAGTTTAAACAAATATTTGTAAAAGATTTATTGATTTCATCGGAGAAAGTGGCTCATGTCCAGGTCGGTAATAATCTTGAACACGCATTGCTCGTCCTGACAAAGTCTGGATATTCAGCCATTCCGGTACTGGACCCGACGTACAAATTGCACGGACTGTTAAGCACCGCCATGATTTTAGACAGCATATTGGGGCTCGAACGAATCGAATTTGAAAAGCTTGAACATATGAAGGTACAAGAAGTGATGAATGCTGAGATTCCGCGTTTAAAGCTCGACGCCAATTTTATGGAGGGTTTGGAAATGGTCATCAACCATCCATTCGTATGCGTAGAAAATGAAGAAGGGTATTTTGAAGGCATTTTAACGCGCCGCGCCATCTTAAAGCTGTTGAACAAAAAAGTAAAACGCTACAATAAATAAGATAACAAGTGCAGCTTCAGCCGCTTTAAGAAGCTGCACTTTTTTTGGCGGGAGGGATAGACATGCAGTTAGATGATTTGCGAATGATGATTGTTCTGGCGCAGGAGTTAAATATGCGCAAAGCGGCGGAGCGGTTGTTCGTTTCGCAGCCGGCCTTAAGTCAGCGATTGCAAACGATGGAAAAGATGTGGGGTACGAAATTCTTTATTCGTTCGCAAAAGGGGCTGACGATTACACCGGAAGGGGAACGAGTTGCTGCATATGCGAAAGAGATGATAGCGAAAGAGGAAGCGATAAAAAACGAGTTGGCCTCCATGCAAAATGAAACACATGGAACGTTAAAAATCGCCGTTGCTTCCATCATCGCTCAATACTGGCTTCCAAACATATTAAAATCTTTTGTCAAACAATATCCGCTCGTGCAAATTTCCTTGTTCACAGGGTGGAGCAGCGAAGTGCAAAAGCATTTTTTTGAAGGAGACGTCCACATTGCCATCCTTCGCGGCACTCATGAATTGCAAGGAAAAAGAATTCATTTGCTGACGGATGAGCTATATTTAGTCGATACGGAAATTCAAAATGTGGAAATGCTGCGTCATACAAATAAACCGTTTATTCAATTCAAAAGTGATTCGACTTACTATTCACAAATACAACAATGGTGGTACAGCACGTTTTCTCATGCACCGCACCGCACCATCGTTGTTGATCAGATTGAAACATGCAAGCAGATGGTGCTGCATGGCATTGGTTATGCCATTTTGCCGTCCACTGTGTTACAGGAAGTAAACACGTCTCTTTATAAAATACCGTTAACCGATGGAACAGTTCAGTTTACACGCGAAACGTGGATGTTTGTTAACGAATCCGCATTGGAGCTGAAACAAGTGCGAGCGTTTGCCGATATGCTTCAAAGTAAAAAAATTTAGACAGTGCTGGTTGCGAGATTTGCCGGTGTTTGGTAGAGTATCAGTATCACATTGTAAATTGGAGGAACAGACGATGAAAATGATGGATGCAAACGAAATTATTTCATTTATTCAAAAAAGCGAAAAGAAAACTCCGGTAAAAGTATACATAAAAGGTCAATTAAAGAACATTGAATTTCCTGATTCCGTTCAGGCATTTGTAAATGAAAAAACAGGCGTATTGTTCGGTGAATGGTCTGAAGTGAAAGCTGTATTAGAAGCAAACGGTCAAGACATCACAGATTACGTGGTAGAAAACGACCGCCGCAATTCTGCAATTCCATTACTGGACATGAAGGGCATTAAAGCGCGTATTGAGCCAGGTGCAATTATTCGTGACCAAGTGGAAATTGGTGACAATGCTGTAATTATGATGGGTGCCGTTATCAATATCGGTGCTGTAATCGGCGAAGGAACAATGATCGATATGAACGCGGTGCTTGGCGGACGCGCAACTGTCGGAAAGAATTGTCATGTTGGTGCAGGGGCAGTTCTTGCAGGTGTAATCGAGCCGCCTTCTGCAAAGCCTGTTGTGGTAGAAGATGATGTAGTAATCGGTGCAAATGCAGTAGTGCTTGAAGGCGTAACAGTTGGTAAAGGTGCAGTTGTCGCCGCAGGCGCAATCGTAACAGAGGACGTGCCTCCATATACAGTAGTAGCAGGTGTGCCGGCTCGCGTGATTAAGGAAATCGACGAAAAAACAAAATCCAAAACAGAAATTATTCAAGCATTACGTGAATTAAGTCCAACAGAATAATGCAAAAAGCGTAAGCCCGGTGCTTACGCTTTTTCTTAAGTGAAGGTGAGACTATGGAACTGAATCCGTTCGTACAAATTCGCAGAGACCTGCATCAAATTCCGGAGCTCGGCTTCCAGGAATTTAAAACGCAGGCGTATTTATTAAACTACTTAGAAACATTGCCGCAGGAACGTATTGATATTAAAACATGGCAAACGGGCATTATCGTGAAAGTTCACGGAACCAATCCGACAAAAGCGATCGGCTATCGTACCGATATTGACGGCTTGCCGATCGAAGAAGAAACCGGATATTCATTTGCTTCTGTTCATGAGGGATATATGCATGCTTGTGGACATGACGTTCACATGAGCATTGCGTTAGGGTTGTTAACGGAGCTTGTCAACAATCCGATTGAGGATGATGCTGTTTTTATTTTTCAGCCGGCGGAAGAAGGTCCGGGCGGAGCGCAGCCGATGATGCAAAGTGAAGAGCTGCAAGAATGGATGCCCCAAATGATTGTAGGCCTCCATATTGCACCGGAATATCCGGTCGGCACGATTGCGACAAAAGAAGGATTGTTATTTGCCAATACATCCGAACTGTTCATTGACTTAAAAGGAAAAGGCGGACATGCTGCATATCCGCAGCACACAAACGACATGGTTGTTGCTGCAAGTTACTTGGTGACACAGCTTCAATCTATTATCAGCCGAAATGTGGATCCGCTCGACAGTGCAGTCATCACAATTGGAAAAATTACGGGCGGAACCGTCCAAAACATCATTGCCGAAAAAGCAAGACTCGAAGGTACAATTCGCACGTTGTCCGTAGAATCGATGAAACGGGTAAAGTCTCGTATTGAAGCTATCGTAAAAGGAATTGAAGCCGGCTTCCAATGTGTGGCAAGCATCGACTACGGGTCCATGTATCACGAAGTATACAATCACGAAGAACTGACCCGCGAGTTTATGAACTTTGCAAAAGGGCAAACCGACATGAACGTGATCGAATGTAAAGAAGCCATGACAGGCGAAGACTTCGGCTATATGCTTCGTGAAATTCCGGGCTTCATGTTTTGGCTCGGTGTAGAGTCTGAATACGGCTTGCATCACGCGAAGCTGCAGCCGAACGAAGAGGCCATTGAGAAAGCTATTGACTTTTTAACTGCATATTTTCGTTTTAAAGGAAACAGATAGGCTTTGCCTGTCTGTTTTTTTTGAAGGATTTCTCCCCATCACAGTGTCTGGCGTTGTGATGCAGAGAACGTTATGTTTCGTGCGATTATTCTGGATTTGGTGCAATTGACCATGGTTTTGGTGCAAATTTATGTAGATTTAGTGCAATTCTTATCATTTTCGTGCAATTCTTATCATTTTCGTGCAATTCATGCGAAGCTCGACCGAAAAAGGACTGAGTACGGTTTTTCCCGTGTCCAGTTTTTCTTATTAAAGAAGGAGAATATATATAATATAGAGAATTTTTTATGATTGTAGTAAAATTTTAGACTTATCATTTGGGGGAAAGGTGATGAAACGACCGGTCATATCGATTCCGATATCGAAGACGGAGCGCATGCTAGATATAGCGTCCGCATTGCTCATGCTGTTGACGTTTGTTTATTTACTGTCCATTTGGAATGACCTTCCACAAAGAATACCAACTCATTTTAATGCGGCAGGAGAGCCGGACGGTTGGGGAGGAAAAGAGGAAATATGGACCTTGCCAATAATCGGTCTTTTGTTATTTATTTTTATATCCGTGCTTTGCAAATTTCCACAGCTGTTTAACTATCCTGTTCAAGTGACAGCAGAAAATGCACCTCGTTTGTATTTATGGGGCCGTCAGACGATGAAATGGCTCAACTTCGAACTCGTCTTCTTTTTCTCGCTTGGTTCATGGCATTCGGTTCAAGCGGCATTTAAAGAAACGGGTTTAGGGATTTGGTACTTGCCGGCCTTAATTATAGTCATTTTCGGTACCATCATTATTTCCTTAATCCGTTTCCAGAGAAAAATACGTGAGGGAAGAAATTATGAGCAATAGCGATGGATCATTCAAAGTTAATGTTAAAAGACAAAGTGATCGTTGTTGCAAGCATCGCATTGCTTGTATTGTTTGTTGTTGCTTTCGCGGGAGGAACTGTATTTTTCGGCTTGAGCGGCTTTTTCAAGCTGGTAGGGGTTACATACACATCAGGGGCCTCGCTGATTTTATTTATTCTTTTCTGTTTTGTCTTAAGCTCCATTTTAAGTTTTTTCGAAATTGCGTTTACTGTGTTATTTTCACTTTTTGGTCTGCGCAATAGGCAACTTTTTCTCTTAGTTTCTACTATTGACATCACATTTCGTGGATTACTATCCATACTGTTGATGAATGTATGAAAAGCATAACAATTAGCCCTTCTATTGAAGTATTCCTTGTTGTTCTATTGTTTTGTATGGACTTGCTGTTCGATAAGAAAACAGAGGGAAATTGAGTAATAAGGGAGGGAGTTAAACCATGAACATACAACAACTGACGAAAGAAGATCGAGCATTAATTGAAGCGGCACAAGGCGTCATAAATGATTATATAAAAAGGAAGAATTGGATTTTGGTAGAAATAGTATACATATGTCTTGGTTTACTTAGTTTAGCAGGCATTATGTTTTACTTCCGCTTGTTGGGATTAATGCGGGAGCTGTTTTATTTCCTGTTGTCAAAGTTCTTATTTTCTATATCCTTCTATGGATTTTTCTATACTGGTTCATTCGATTTGTAAAAGTTTACGGAAGAAAGTAGGAGATGATGTTGAAGCAAAAAGATAAATTCATCGTTTTATCTATTATTGCATTGAGTGGGTTATTTTTAGTATTAAAAAGCACTGCTATCGGCATTTCACTTGCCGAATCATGGTTACAAAATCAAGGTGGAAGTGCTAATACGGACTATTACCATATGATTACAAAATCCTATACGTCTTCTATTATGATAACGGGCACAGTGCTGTTAGCTGCAGGGGTGTTTTACTTGTTAGGATATTTAAAGAAATAGACAGTAAAAGTTGATTTTTTAGGAATTCATTGTTTCGACTAATTTTTCAATTCCACAGCATATTTTTTGTAATTTCTGCACAATACTTTATAATGGGTATTGAGGAAGTTATTTTGGAACGTGTTGCTAAGTATTGTTTAGAATAATTATCATTTAACATTGACTAAAAATAACTTCTTTTATATAATAGCAATTGTAAATAAGGGTATAACCACTAAAATTTAGTCGGAGGTTGATACATATGGCAGAACGTATGGTTGGAAAACAAGCTCCTCGTTTCGAGATGGACGCTGTATTGCCAAACAAAGAATTCGGTAAAGTAAGTCTTGAAGACATTATGAAGCAAGACAAATGGACAGTTTTATTCTTCTACCCAATGGACTTCACTTTCGTATGTCCGACAGAAATCATCGCATTATCAGATCGTTACGACGAGTTCCAAGATCTTGATGCAGAAGTAATCGGTGTATCTACTGATACAATCCATACTCACTTAGCATGGATCAACACTGACCGCAGCAAAAACGGTTTAGGCGAATTACGTTACCCATTAGCTGCAGATACTAACCATGTTGTATCTCGCGAATACGGCGTATTAATCGAAGAAGAAGGTATCGCGCTTCGCGGCCTATTCATCATCAGCCCTGAAGGCGAATTAATGTACCAAGTAGTGCATCACAACAACATCGGACGCGAAGTTGACGAGGTATTACGCGTTCTTCAAGCGTTGCAAACAGGCGGACTTTGCCCAGCTAACTGGAAGCCTGGTCAAGCAACATTAACAGTTTAATTATAGAGAAGGTCTAACAAAGCTTGTTAGGCCTTTTTTACCATAAGGAGGAGTCCGGAATGAGATTGCGTGAACCAATGCCGTCTTTAGAAGGCGCAACTGCAGTATTAAACGGAGAAGTGAGTCGTGAAAGCTTAATTGGCGACAAGCCGACACTCATTCATTTTTGGTCTGTCAGCTGCCATTTATGTAAAGAAGCAATGCCGAACATTAACGAATTTCGGGATCAATATAAAGATAAGCTGAACGTAATTTCTGTACATATGCCTCGTTCCGAGGAAGATTTAGATTTAGATCAAGTGAAGCGAGTAGCCGAAGAACACGGCATTATTCAACCGATTTTAGTCGATAACCAACATACCATTACAGATGCATTTGAAAACAAATACGTACCATCTTACTACGTATTTGATAAAACAGGTGTGCTTCGTCACTTCCAAGCGGGGGGAGGCGGTATGCCGATGCTGACAAAACGCGTGAACCGCGTATTGGACGAAGCGGCACAAACAGCCGAATAATGGACATCGATCCTCTCTTTTTTAAGGGAGGATTTTTTTGAAGGGCAACTAAGGCCGGCACCTAAAAGCCTGGTGCCAGCCAAGTTTTTTATTGCAGTATGTTGTCGGGTTTACTCAAAGTTTACGAGGTATTTATATAGTTTATATATTCATGATACATTTAACCTGTATAAACAACTAGTCTCTTGGGATTGGGTAAATGGAGGAAATGCAGAGGCCAACTATCCGCCACTTGAACGCTAACATGTTTTGAAAAGTATGCTAGGAAAAGGCTGTCCGGTAAGGATGGCTTTATTTCTTGAATTGACCGGCGTATGATCGTAAGATAGAAGCAAGGAAAGGATTGGAAAGAACGGAAATCGTTTCAGTAATATTGTGAAATTAGTCACAAAAAGTTCGATTCTTGAGTGTACCAAGGCAGCAAAATACGTTTACCCTATGAATATAGTTAAAATAGTGTTATTGTAACTCATTCCGAATTTACATGTCAGGGAGGGGAACAGAATGAGTTTTGATAGTGTGACATTAAGCAGGGGCTTAACGGAGCTTACATTGGCATTCCATATTATCTTTGCCACGATCGGAGTCGGAGTGCCTGTGATGATTTCATTAGCTGAAATATATGGGATCAAGAAACAGGATCCGCATTATATATTGCTGGCAAGACGCTGGACGCGAGGGTTTACCATTACCGTAGCAATCGGAGTTGTAACCGGTACATGTATCGGCTTGCAGCTTTCACTGCTGTGGCCAAGCTTTATGAAACTTGCCGGACAGGCAATTTCGTTACCGCTCTTTATGGAGACGTTTGCTTTCTTCTTTGAAGCTATTTTTTTAGGTATTTATTTATATACATGGGATCGTTTCAAGAATCCGATGTTTCACTGGTTATTATCGATTCCAGTTATTATCGGTTCTACATTATCAGCATTTTTTATCACCATTGTCAATGCGTTTATGAATACACCGCAAGGATTTAAGTTAGTGGATGGAAGAATTGTAGACTTGCAGCCGCTGGTTGCCATGTTTAACCCGGCTACACCGACAAAGACATTACATGTAATCGCAACAGCCTATTTAACATCTGCATTTGTATTGGCCTCCATTACAGCATTCATGATGTTAAAAGGAAGACGGGGAGAGTACTATAAAAAGGCGTTAAGGCTCACAATGATTGCTTGTGCCATTTTTGGAATTGGAACCGCTGTTGCAGGAGACTTGTCTGCAAAATTTTTAGCGGAATATCAGCCGGAAAAGCTGGCTGCAGCGGAATGGCACTTTGAAACAGAACGAGGAGCGGACCTCATTTTATTCGGAGTGCTTGATGAAGATGCGCAGGATATAAAATATGAAATTCGCATTCCAAAGTTTTTAAGCTTCTTAGCTCACAATGACTTTGATGCGGGAGTAACTGGATTAAATGACATACCTAAAGATGAACGTCCGCCTCTATATGTGCATTATTTATTTGATTTGAAAGTCACGTTTGCCATGTATTTAGTAGCTGTTTCCTTCTTGTTTTTAGGTTTATTAAAATTTAAGCCGGAATGGTCGAGAAACAAGTGGATGCTTCGTTCCATTTTAATAGGCGGACCGTTAGCGATGTTGACGATTGAAATCGGATGGTTTTTTGCGGAAGTGGGGCGCCAGCCATGGATTTTGCGGGGATACATGAAGGTAAGCGATGCAGCAACGACTGCTCCTCCTCAGCACGTGGGATTGATGTTTATCTTGTTCATGCTGCTTTATATCGTTCTTGCTTTCATTTCAACAAAGGTATTGCTGAAGATGTTTAAGTCCAATCCTGCTGAGCTTGAACTCGAAAAACATATGGATACGAGAGTAATTAAGTAGGAGGGATAGAATGAGCATTCAAATATTGGGGATTACGGTACTATGGCTGTTTTTATACGGTTATTTAATTGTGGCTTCCGTTGACTTTGGAGCAGGATTCTATGCTTATTATGCGAAGTGGAAAAAAAAGGACCCTAAGATGGTAAAATTGATTAATCGTTACTTAAACCCGGTTTGGGAAGTTACGAATGTTTTCTTTGTTTTTTTCTTTGTCGGTCTGGTCGGATTCTTCCCGGACACAGCTTACTATTATGGGACAGCACTGTTAATTCCGGGAAGCGTGGCGTTGGTGCTGCTTGCTATACGCGGTTCCTTTTACGCGTTTGAAAATTACGGTTCGAAGCAAAGCCGTGTCTATATGTTTTTATACGGTGCAACGGGATTGTTAATACCGGCTTCTTTATCGACTGCACTGACAATTTCAGAAGGCGGTTTTTTAGAAAAACAGGGCAATACCGTCGTTTTTTTGGCGGAGAAATTATTTACGAGCTTCTATTCTTGGAGCGTGGTGTTTTTAGCGATTGTGTCCGTGCTGTTTATCAGCGCTGCATTTTTAACATATTACGCTGATCGTGCGGGAGATGCAGAATCTATGAGGATTATGCGCAAGTTTTCTCTGTTCTGGAGTGTGCCCACCATTTTAGCGAGTTTATTAGTATTCATCTCTCTGCAGCGCCACAATTTTCGTCATTTTGAAAACATGATAGACATTTGGTGGATGTTCCTCTTATCGTTTGCTTGTTTCCTAGGAGCCACGCATTACATTTATCATAAAAAGCGATTTGGACTTGCGTTCCTTTTTGTTATGTTTCAATTTTTCTTTGCCTTCTTTGGATATGGTGCCGGACATTTGCCGTACATTTTAGATCCGTATATTACCATTTACTCCGGCTATACAAACGAGACAATGGGCATTGCACTGGTAGTCGTATTTATTTTAGGCCTGCTTTTGCTAATTCCTTCTTTATATTTGTTGCTTCGTCTGTTCTTGTTTGATGCAAAATATATAAAAGGAGAAAAGTAACGAAACATGAATCATAAAAAAGCTGCCGGATTTGGCAGCTTTTTTGCATAGTTAAAAATTGACGAAGCATATTCAATTTATTGTAGTAACTGGTTATTTGTACAAGCACTCTGCATGTTGAGTAATACAATATAATGTCAGTTATTATATAAAAGGTAAGGAGTTAGATAATCTTGTCGCAATCATGCTGCAATAAAAACGGAGCACAACAATCCTTCAGTAACGGGTGCCAGAAATTACAAGACATCTTTAGTAAAGTTAAGGGGCAAAGCGGTACTATTTTGCCAGTTTCCGTTGTTTTTACGAATGGAAATCGTAAGGAAATATTAAAACCCGGTCGAGCGGTTTCGATAGTGCCAAGAATTTCTGAAGATGTAGTGGAAATTACAATCAATGGAAGAGTGCAAACTATTAGCTGTAACGATATAGCAAAAATAACCTTATTAGTAGGTATCCCGTGTGTAACAAAAAGCTTTGTAACAATAGATTTCTAATTTTGCAATTCTTTATTTGACTGATTCGATAAGAAAGAGTCGGGATAAACAGCCTCATTTTATAAAATGAGGCTGT
>JBHGXS010000099.1:0-3579 GCA_041920565.1 Bacillus sp. (in: firmicutes)
ACCAGCCTTGCCGAATACACTTTGTACAGGTGAAAAATATAAGCCGAAAAGGAGGCTTTATTTAAGGTGGGTGTATTCTTAAGTTATGTCTTTTTAGGTTTATCATTATCTGCCCCTATTGGTCCTATCAATGCTGCTCAGTTGGATAAAGGCATTAGAAGTGGATTTTTTCATGCTTGGCTGTTGGGTCTAGGAGGATTAATAGCGGATGTTGTATACATGCTTTTAATCTATTTAGGGATTGCTCGTTTCTTGGATACAGATATTGTTAAAAGTTTTCTTTGGCTATTTGGAACCTTTGTCCTCATTTATACAGGGGTAGAATGCTTGAAAGGAGCAAATAAAATTGTGATTGGAAGTACGTCGAATGATGACTCGATTTTCAGGTCCTTCTTCTCCGGCTTCCTTATGTCATTATCTAATCCTTTGACTATCTTATTTTGGTTAGGTATATTTGGTTCTATTTTGGCCAAAACGGCCAGTTCTTATGGTAAGGACCAGCTTCTTTTGTATAGCTTAGGAATTATCCTGGGGATTTTATTGTGGGATATAATCATGGCAAGTACCGCAGCGCTCTTTCGGAGAGTTTTAGATATCCGTATTCTATCCCTTATCACGATTATTTCAGGATTATCGCTAATCGTTTATGGTTTTTATTTCGGCTTTCAAGCTTATCGAACAATCTTTCAATAAGAGGGCCAATCACTTTATATTTTTTCCGTATTACTAATTAAATTTTAATGAATGCTATGTCGTCAATACATAGTTTTTTTAAGAATTTTACGCAATATCGGCCATGTAAATGATAGTTTCAATGTGCCGGAAGAGGGAATCATCGTCATTCATTATAGAATTTCTCCCCCCTCTTTTTCCATATCCTCTGCATTATGATTGTCACCGATGCAATTATACCTAAAAACAAAAAACTAACCATAAATCCTGGTCGGGTTGTTGTTTGAAATACTGTTCCTCCAATAACGACTAGAATAATTATAATGCCCATGATAGTTTTTGCCTGATCCCAATTTTTCGGATACATTAATCTTTTAAAAGATAAAAGAATTAAGATCCAAGTATATAGAAACATGAGACCTGCGGCTGTTGTCATATACTCATATATATTTTTCGGTAATAGAAGTGATATAAGGATAGAGGCTGCTAACCCTGCAATTGTAAGTATGAAGGCTGGAAGAGAAACCTTTCTTCCCTCCTTTTTCGCAAATATAGCCGGTGCATCCCCCTCTTCTGCTAAATTCATTAATATACTAATCACCGCAAACATGGAACCGACCAAGGTAGAGAAGCCGGCAGCAATCAGCACAATGTTAAAAATGAAGGGGATATACGGCAAATGGTAGCTCTCTAATACAATGACAAATGGACTCTCCTTTACATGAAACTCTTTCCAAGGAACCATTATTAATGCCAATCCTATAGACAAAGCATAGATAATAGTTAGAGTGAGCAACATTACTTTTCCAGATTTCGGGGCATCTTTTGGCTCTTTCAATCGTATTGCCATCAAACCCATAATTTCAACCCCGCCAAATGCATAGAACGCATAAATAAGGGAGGACCAAAAGCCTGTTATGCCTTTTGGAAATAGATCTTTCATATTATTAGGGAATTGAGGTTTATAGTTGCCGCCATGAAAGGCCCCAAGAACGGCTGTAACTGCAATGCCAATAAAACCTACAATAGAAATAATTTAAGACAAAGGCGATAATTATGGCAGGTCCGCCTATTTTAATACCTACACTCGATCCCAAAAAGAAGCCAGTTCCTATTGTACAACCGACTCCTATAAGTGAAAGTTGCCACCACTTTAAATCCTTCTGCTTCTCTTGTTGCTTTGTGTTATTCGTGCATGTCATGCTGTTCCTCCTCTTGCTGGTCTTCTTTTTATGCTATAATTCATGCTTTTTGGCTGGGAAATATCCTTGCTTACGATGGAACATAGGAATTTACACCTTTTAAGCAGTATTCTAATACTTTAGACGTTATTCTTTATTTTCAAAAGAACTCAATCCTTTTGCTGTCGAATACTGATTTACCAGTTTTCCGATAGCTTCTTGAGCATCATGTGCTTTAATTTTATGCGTAGCTACTCTTTCGCTTCCTACAGAAATATCGATTGTAAAAGTTTCTTCACGTCTCACTCATTTCACTCCTCTATCATTAACTGAAAAAGAGATATTCATATATTTATCCCTTTTTTATAAACCATTTCAACATCCTCTAATATGATTTCCATCTGTTTTCTGGCTATACAATATATAATTATCTTCTATTATATTTGACAATTTTTAAATGCTGTCTTTATAATAACAAACATACATAATGTAAAGTAAAATATACAGGATAAGCAATGAAAGGAACTCAGTAGTGATTGTTTCCCTATTTCAGAGAGCTGATGGTTGGTGTGAATCAGTATATAAACAATCATGAATTACAATCCCGGAGCTTCTTTTTCGAATTAAAGACTGTCTTTAAGGAGGAAAAGACGGAGGAATCCGTTATCTAAATGAAGTAGTGAGCTTTTGCTTACAATTAGGGTGGCACCGCGAAAGTCTATTCGTCCCTGCTGATACCAAAAGGGACTTTTCTAAAGGGGGACATCATAATGAATGAGAATCTCAGCTCTCGGTCTTTTTCATGGCGAAGGCAGGGAACTTCAATTTTAAAATCTATTTAACTACATTTTCATTGCTATAAAAGGTGGGATTAGACATGGAACAACAACGTTTGAAACGTGCACTGCAGCCGCGCCACGTCAGACTTATGGCAATAGGCGGGATGATTGGGACGGGAATTTTCAAAGGAAGTGCAGATACAATTTCAGCCGCAGGACCCGGCATTATTTTTTCTTATTTATTTGCAGGATTTCTTCTACTCATTGTTATGGCTGCATTAGCGGAAATGGCTATTGCTTATCCGGGTTTAAACATTCAAGGGATGATTCAAAAAGCTTTCGGTTCTCGTTTCTCCTTTGTCATCGGTTGGCTCTACTGGGTTGACTGGATTTTGGTCATTATTGTTGAGGTGTTGGCGGGCGCAAGCTTCTTACAATACTGGATCCCCTCTGCTCCGTTATGGGTGCTCAGTTTAGCATGTACTGCACTGATTGTCGCGATTAATTTAATTAGCGTCAAATTTTACGGTGAGATCGAATATTGGCTTGCGAGCATCAAAATTATTACGCTTATTTTATTTATTTTGCTTGGCTTCGCCTTATTATTTGGACTCCTTCCTAATCATGAAGCAGTATATTTTGAAAACTATACCGGTCACGGCGGATTCCTTCCGAAAGGGTGGGAAAGTATTTTTACCTCCCTCTTGATAGTAGTCTTTTCTTTTGGAGGCTCGGAATTAATCGGATTGACTGTAACAGAAATGAAAAACGTGGAACAGACGCTTCCTAAAGTAATAAAAGGAGTTATGTTCCGAGTCATTTTATTTTACACGCTGCCTATTCTTGTGATTACCGGACTCATTCCATGGAACGAAATAGGAAAGCACGGCAGTCCTTTCGTACAGGTTTTCTCTGCAGCCGGATTACAAGGTGTAGCGCATATCATG
>JBHGXS010000102.1:0-5551 GCA_041920565.1 Bacillus sp. (in: firmicutes)
AATGAGAGAAAAAGATAAGAACTATATATCAAGACCGGCAGCTTATGCTGTTATTCCTCAAAAAGAAACCGGCAAAATAGCTGTCGTCAAGAATAGAAGCGGCCATTATTTTTTGCCCGGAGGAGGTATTGAAAATGGAGAGCTTCCGGAAGAATGTGTCAAACGGGAATGTTTAGAAGAAATTGGATTTGAAGTCCATATTAAAACGTTTTTAGGACGAGCAAAACGATATTTTTATTCTCCCAACGATCACCTGTATTATTTGAATGAAGGGCACTTTTATGTTTGCGAAGGAGAAAAGGTATACAGTCCCATTGAAGAAGATCATTTACTCTCGTGGATTGCCCCATCTGACGCAATACACCTTTTAGTTCATGACCATCATAGCTGGGCGGTGGCAGAATTTTTGAAGTGTACTGGAAGCTGATTTTGATTATGATTAAAGTATATTTCAAATAAGATTGAGAGCTGGTCCAATGAATACATTAGATTTAGCTGCAATAGGTTTTCCGCTGGCGATTGTGATTTTAACACTGATCGGATTTTACAAAGTGTTCGTAAAAAAGAGAATCATAACAGCATATTATACGCCATTTGACCACATCACCGGACAATCGGTTGTTGCGTTCCATGAGGAACAGGAAGTGATCGCAACAGATGAAGAGGAAGGTGACAATAAAGACAAACCGCAATATCCATCTTTCTTTTTTGAGCGCCTTCAAAAATAAAAGCTCGTTCATCTATCGTTTCTTGCATGGGAACTTTAAAGAAGCACTGGATCGCATGCTGGATGAATTTGTGCGAGAGGGCAATGCTCATAAAAGGAACAAACTGATGGATGACGTAGAGGATTATATTCAAAAAGAGCATATCTTCCTGTTCAATGACCATGCGCTCAAGAAGCGTTCCTTTTCGCCGCTGCTAGAAGGCGTTTCTCTGCATCATTTCGGCTGGGCTGATTTTCGGCAAATTTGGAGCAAGCCTTGCACTGTATAAAAAAATGGAGAAGGCTATCTTTTGCATTTTGGTATTTGATTATTCATCCCCCTGCTTCATCTGCTGAAGCAGGGGAGTTTATTATATTCTCGTTTTCGTCAATAAGTATATAAAATACGGAGCCCCAATCACAGCAACGACGATGCCGGTTGGGATGCCGGCCGGCTGTAAAATCATTCTCGCAATTGTATCGGCGTTTAAAACTAACAGCGCACCGACAAGAGCTGAAGCAGGGATGAGAAAGATGTGATTCGACCCTACAATCCGTCTTGCCAAATGAGGAGCAATCAATCCGACAAATCCTATGCTTCCGCTTACTGATACGCATGAAGCTGCCAATCCGACTGCAATCAACAGCAAGTAAATACGTTCTTTTTGCATGCGAATGCCCAGTCCGATCGAAAAAGTATCGCCGAGATTTAATATATCGAGAATTCTTGCTTTTTGAAAAGCCAATGGTAAAAGCACCAATATCCACGGCAATAACGCCAGCACAAAGTCCCAATCTTTGCCCCAAATGTTCCCTGACAGCCATTTGGCCATAAATTGAAACTCTTCCGGCCTTAATCTTATCGTAAATACAATAATTGTCCCTGAAATAGCGGCTGCGATGCCGATTCCGACCAGGATGAGACGCGTCGGCTCAATCCCTTCGTGCTTTCGATACGAAAGTGCATAAATGAAAAATGCGGTTAAAGTACTGCCGATAAAGGCGGCTGCAGGGAGCGCAATTAAATGACTGATGTTCTCTGATTGGAAATAGCTGATGTAAATAACGATCATAATGCCGGCACCGCTGTTAATCCCAAGAATTCCCGGATCTGCAAGTTCATTTCGGGACAAGCCTTGCAATATACAGCCGGCCACAGCCAATCCCATTCCGATAAGGATGGAAATAAAAATTCTTGGTAATCGGAAATCAAACAATATCATATTTTCCTTATCTGTTCCATAACCCATCAATGTTTTAAAAAGCTGCACAGGATTTAAATAAATTTGTCCGAAGTTTATACTCACAACAACGCTTACCAATATAAGAGCAGCCAAAACAAATAGAATATTTACTTTCCGCCTGCTTATTTGACGATTGAAGTGCTCTATGTTCATCGTACCTTCCTCCTCGTTACTAGATACAAAAAGAAGGGCACGCTGATGAGCGAAATAATGGCGCCGATTGGCGTTTCAAACGGAGGGTTGATCGTTCTCGCCGCCATATCGGCCAGGACAAGTAAAACACTGCCCATCATGGCACTGCCGGGGATAACCCATCGATAATCGGTTCCAACTAAAAAGCGCACAATATGTGGAACGATAAGTCCAACAAACGCAATCGAACCGACAAGTGCTACTGCGGTCCCTGCTAAAATTAATACCAGGAGTATAGCCATAATCTTTACAAGCTTCGTATTTTGGCCTAGACCTGTTGAAATTTCGTCACCAAAGCTTAAAATTGTCATCTGCTTGGACAATGCTTGCGCTCCGACAAGTGCAAGCAAAATAATAGGCGCCATGAATTTCACTTCTTCCCATGTTGACGCCGCTACGCCTCCAGACGACCAAAACGTTAATTCCTTTGCAACGTTAAAGTACAGAGCAATCCCTTCAGCAAGTGCTCCCAGAAATGCACTAATCGCTGCCCCCGCCAAGGTAAGCCGCAGCGGAGATAATCCGCCTTTCACAACAAATGCTGTTCCGAACACAAGAAACGCTCCTAGACCAGCACCGATAAAAGAACATGCCACAAAGCCTATAAAACTCATCTTAGGGAAAAACGCAAAGCATATTGCCAATAGAAATGCTGCGCCCGAGTTCAGCCCAAGCAGCCCGGAGTCCGCCAGTGGATTTCTTGTCATCGCCTGCATCATCGCGCCAGCAACGGCAAAGGCCGCACCGACTAAAGCCGCACTTAGCTCACGAGGCAAGCGAATATCACGAATGATTTGATGGTTCAGCACACTTTTATCATAATCACTTAAAGCTGCCCAAACGGTTTTCATATCTATATTTGCTGCACCGACAGCGATAGCCGCAGGTATTAAAAACAATAAAACTATGAAACTGGCAACCAAGACCATTGCTCCTTTGGCAGGTCTAGTTTGAACGGAGGAATGAGTCACGTTTTTTGCACCTACTTACACAATTTAATAGAATAGAAGGGAAAAACGACAAAAACTGTAATAGCTTTTGTCGTTTTCTTATTACTTGCCGGTTGTTAAACTTTTAACTACTTGATCCATTGTTTTCTCTAAGGAAACCGGATCAGAGAAGAAGGATGTACGCGGATCTAACGGGAAGACACGGCCTTCTTTTACAGCCGGAAGCCCTTTCCAAATGTCGCTTTTCTCGATTTTATCATTCTCTGTTTCTTCTCCAGCCCATCTTCCAAAGAAGATGTAGTCACCAGCATATTCTGGAATTGCTTCTAAAGAAACTTCCGCATAGCCGTTCTTTTCGATCACATCCTTTTGTACCTTTTCAGGCGCCTTCAGCTCTAATGCATCATAAATGACTTCGCCGCCGCGGCCGAAGTTATCTCCAAATACATAAACTCCTTTAGAGAATGTCTCCATAATCGAAACTGTTTTTCCATTTAATGCTTCTTGAACTTTTTCTTTATTCACCGCAACTTTTTTATCCCACTCGTTTAGCCATTTCTTAGCTTCCTCTTCTTTATTTACGAGCTTTCCGATTTCCGTTGCTGTTTCTAAATAATCCTTTTCCCCCCACTGGAACGCAACGGTCGGAGCGATTTTTTCAAGCTGCTTTAAGTTTTCGTCCGTCGTCCCCGTAATGATTAAGTCCGGATTTAACTCCGTAATTTTTTCTAACGCATCGCTTGTAATTTCTTCTACACCGTCAAGCATACCGTTAAAATACGGGTTGTTTAATGCCAGCTTTGGTGCCGCAATTGGCTTAATGCCGAACTTTAATAAATAACCTACATATGAATCAGCTAAAACAACGATTCGTTTTGGATTTTTTGGTACTTCAATATTGCCGTTATCCGCTTGAAACGTAACTGTTTCTTTCTTATCACTGCTTGCCTTTTCACTGCTTGAGCTGCTGTTGCTGCAGGCACTTACGATCAACACCAGTGACATTATTAATAAAAATAAGGATCTCCCCATAATACTCTTCATCTGTTTCATTCCTCTTTCTTGATGTAATTTCAATAATGATTATCGTTATCAATTATAATTCAAAAAATTTACCGTGACAATTATTTTTTGTCATATTGCGGAATTTTCGCTTTCTGTACCCACTCCGTCAGCTCCCGTCTTTTCTTTGTCTTTGGCTTCTTCTCCTCATCGAAATAACCTACTTGGAGTGCGCCAACGATTTTTTGATCAGCCGGTACACCAAGCTCTTTAGCGAACTCAGGGTCAAAAATGAATGGATTGGAGCGCCATACGACTCCGATGCCTTCTTCCCAAGCCAGCAATTGAAAGTTTTGGATAAATGCACATGTCGCTGCCAATGCTTCAAAGCTTTGCTTTTCATCATCAAATTGATCCGCGCTTACTATTAAACTGACCGCAGGCGTTACAAGCGCTTCTTTGTAGCTGGCTCTTAGTTTCTCTAAATTGCTTTCTGAAACATCTTTAAGAATGTTATTGCGCTCATAACTTTCAAACACTTTTTCTAAAAAGTGCATTTTTGTTTCATAATCGTCGACAACAATTACATGCCACGGCTCTACTTTATTGTGGAATGGTGCATACGCTGCTTTTTCCAATAGCTCATTCAATAAAGCTTCATCAATCGGTGTATCCACAAAATTGCGAATGGTTCTTCTCTCTACTATCGTTTGTTTTATTGTGGCATTCATTTTCTACACTCCTTCCAAAATTTTATTTGATACAGAAGGCTTGGCTAACAAGTCGTATGTAATGCAGATAGGCTTATTTGTTTTTGGATCGATACCGATAGTCGCATCAATATTGTATACCTCTCGCAGCACTTCCTTTGTCATCACTTCCTCTGCAGGACCGTGATGAACAATGGCTCCGTTTTTGAGTGCACAAATATAATCAGAAAACCTAACCGCTTGGTTTATATCATGAAGCACCATTACAATTGTGCGCTTCTCCTCTTCGTTTAATTTCTTCAGCAGCTCCAGCACTTCCAGCTGGTGTGCCATATCCAAATACGTAGTCGGTTCATCCAGAAGAACGATTTCTGTTTCCTGTGCCAATGCCATCGCGATCCATACTCGTTGACGCTGTCCGCCTGACAACTCGTCTACATAACGGTCAAAGTAAGAGTGCATACCTGTAACTGTTAACGCCCACTCAATCACGTCTTTATCATGAGCGGTCATTCTTCCTAAACCGCTTTGGTGAGGAAAGCGTCCATACGATACAAGCTCAAACACGGTCATACCTGCAGGAGCTTCTGCTGACTGCGGCAAAATAGCCAGTTGCTTTGCAACCTCTTTTGTTGTTAATTGACTGATCGCTTTTCCATCGAGGTAAATCGTTCCCTTTGTCGGCTTCTGGATGCGAGCAATTGTTTTCAGAATCGTTGATTTCCCGCAGCCGTTCGCGCCGATCAA
>JBHGXS010000123.1:0-8245 GCA_041920565.1 Bacillus sp. (in: firmicutes)
TAATAAGGAAAGCATACGGTTTGACCCTCTTTACATAAAGGAATTGTTATACAAAAACACGTGGTTGACGGAAGTGTATGACGCCATGCTGGTTCAAATTTGCATCAATGAATGCTTTGACATGAAGAGCTGGCTAGCCGGTGAATATAAATTTGAAAGCGGTGAAGTGGAAAGCTGGGTCGCTGAGTTTAATCGCCGCCATACTTCAAATATAAAAGTAGAAGACGTATTGAAATCGCTGCAATTTGAATATGGTTTAGATATGGAGCTCTCACGCAGCGGACGAGCATAGAAAAGAAAATCATAAATTTTCCACCCTGCCACAATGGACAGCACTGTGGCAGGGTTTTTATATGGGGGCAACTATTCTGAAGCATATTTTGTGTTTGTTGCAATTATTATAATCTACCTGCAATTCCATTTCATTTCCGTGCAGTTCATCCGAATTTAGATGTACTGGAATCGAAAAAGGACTGAGCACAGTTACCCGTGCTCAGTTTGTCTTATTTTACAAACATTTGATATAGCAGCTGTCCCAGATAAATGCCGACAATCCCTAATATCCCCGCTATAGTAGGAGGAGCGGGAATTGGAAGCTTAATCGCTGAAAATAGTACCCCGACAATGAAACCTGCAAGAGTTGCAAGCAGCGCATCTTTCATATGTACACCTTCTTTTTATATTTTCTATGGGTATTATTTTTATTTTTAGGATTTTTTATCCAAAAAACAATTTTCGAACGTTTGTTCTTTTTCTATCCTGCCTTTAAAGACCAAGTTTCATTTTTATGGAGGTAAAATAGATGATTACCATTAATCTTCTTTAAAAATTATCTTCACTTTAGTTAGATTTCATTTATAATTAGAAGATAATTTCTGTATTTTCGGAGCATTATAACTTTTTTATTTCTTAGCGAGAAAGCTGGTGATGGTTTGAGCAGTAAATTAGCATCCGTCCACCCAATCGGATGGAACATTATTATTGGAACCTTGTTCGCAAGATTGGCAAGTTCCATGAGCATGCCGTTTTTGGCCATTTATTTGACGGCAACAAAGGGTATTTCGCCTGCGTTGACAGGGATGATTATCGCGGTTAGCGCGTTGGTAGGAGTCTTTTCCGGTTTTATCGGGGGAAGCTTATCGGATCAATACGGGCGAAAGCGAATTATGACGGGCTCCATCTTTGTATGGATTTTTGTATTTGTCGGGTTTGCATTTGCGGATCATGTAGCATGGTTTTTTGTACTGAATGCCCTAAACGGAGTATGCCGATCCTTTTTTGAACCGACGTCACGTGCATTGCTGTCAGATATGACAAAGCAGGAAAATAAATTGTTAGTTTTCAATTTACGATATGCCGCCATTAATGTCGGGGTTGCAATCGGGCCGCTGATCGGGCTGCAGCTTGGAAGCGCAAAGTCAACAATGCCGTTTTTGATAGCTGCAGCAGTGAACTTGGTATATATGATTTCTCTTCTTATTCAGTTTAAGAAATATGAAATAGGGGAAACAGCGGCAGTACAAAAAGAACGGGTGTCCATGAAGCGGTCTGCTCAAGTGCTGCGTAAAGATACCGTTTTTTTGCTGGCGCTTATCGGCATTATTTTAGGAAATGCAGGTTATTCTCAGTTCTCCTCTACATTGTCCCAGTATTTTGCGAATGCACCTGCTTTTCAAGACGGGATAGAGCTGTTTTCGCACGTTCTCGTATTGAATGCAATTACCGTTCTTGTTGTGCAATATCCGGTCACTCGTGTAGGGAAAAGATACTCGCCGCTTGTCTCCATCATGTTCGGAACCTTGATTGTCAGCTTTGGATTAATTGGCTTTGGCATGCTGGAATCTGTTCCTTTATTATTTGCTTGTGCCGTCTTGTTCACAATCGGAGAAGTATTGATGTTTTCCATGACAGATTTATTTGTGGATCAGATTGCGGTGCCGCACTTAAAAGGAACATACTTCGGGGCAATGGGCTTTTCCGGACTGGGCGGAGTGGTCGGTCCGTGGCTTGGCGGCATGCTGCTTGATTCCTATGGATATGGTAACGGGGCCATTGTCTTTTCCTATTTGGCTTTATTATGCGCGCTTGGTTTTCCTATGTTATTCATCGTGAAAGTCATCCTGAAAAAGAGAAACTCTCAAAGCAATAACTTAAAAATGCATGCGTAAAAAGGACGTGAATTCACGTCCTTTTATTTTACATAAATACATTTTTCTGTCACCCGTCCAATGCTGGCTGCTTCTGTGATACCGCTTGTATGTAACAACTCTACATATTTTTTGCTTCGTCTTCAGGCATGCTGGTTAACAGACCTTCTGAAGTAAAGGCGTCACAGACGATGAGCTGTTCTTCAAGCTCGATTCTTGCTGCATATTCGGCAACGTCTTGCCGCAAAGCAAAGCATGCGATTGAGCTAATCTATAAATAAAACGGTTTTCTCATTCGTTTTTACTTCTTCCATCTTTGATATATGGATTTCCACGAGACCGTTATCAAACATTGCCTCCATTTTCTTATACATCACGTTAACTGGCAATTGGATCTCGCGGATAATTGCACACTCTTTTTGTTTATCTTTTATTACCATAATACGTAATCCGTCATTCGTTTTTTCGATGCAAACTTCCTGTTGGCATACGCATGGCAAATCGGCTTCCAATATATATTCTCTTTCTGTTTCGAATAAATCGACGCGGATGCCGTTTGGATAATGATAACTTGCATAAGGATCTGCGAAAAATTGGTCCATCCACTGTTCAAAACCTTCTACCTGGAAATAGCAGTCCTTTTTCTTTTTTGTACACATGAAGCGAACCTCCGTATGTTCTAATTAGTACTACAATATTCATGTGAAAATAAGAAGTGAAGGCAAAAAGACAAGCATTATGAAAAATAAAATATAGTAAGCTGAAGAGGCAAGAAAAGAGAAAGAAGAAGGGCGAGGAATCCCAATTCATTACTACATTATGAAAGCAAAATTTTGATTATGAGAGGCGAGACGAGAAGCGAAAAAATAATTTTTATTGGTTTGTGCGTGAGAGGTGGGGATATAGCTAAGTAGGCCCTTCGGTTTAATGTCTAGCTTGCTCGACCAGCTCTCGCCAACAAAATAATCTTCCCCACATAAAGTGAAACTCCATCAGTGATGGATTACATCCCTCACTGATGGCTAGTTGAAGCAATCGAGCTCTAACTGTCGATCGATTCCGCTTATAAAAGTGGGATCTTACCGACAGTTAGAGCGGGACAAAGACAACAAACGTCTTTGGTGGGGAAGAACAAAAGAAAAGCTTCTTTGAATAAGCTGCACCGCACGATTTGTGTGCGGGGTGTTGAGAAGGGAAAGCTAAGCGGGTCGAGAAAGCTTTTCGTTTTTACATATCATGATGGCTGTGATTCTTTTGGCGCGTATGCTGCCGGTTTTTTACTTTATGAGAGCCGCTTAATGGTTCAGGCTGACCGGACGGCTGTCCTTTCGGTGAGTTTTGGCGAATGTCTTTCCCTGTATTTTTATTCATGCTGGTTTCCTCCTTTGTTCTGTCCTCATGTCAGGTTCCAACCATCAGAAGAAAGAATCTCTGATTGAAGTTCCCCTTTCTGTTAGGATGGTGTGATTTTTTATATTTATACTTGCATGTTTTCTTTCCGAAAAACGAATGATAAAGGAGAAAACCAGTAAAAGGGGTGTAGGTTGTGCCGTATCATAAGGATAAACAACAAGCATTTCAAGCTGCGCAGCAAGGAGCAAAAGAGGCGATGGAAGCCCATCAAAACATCGTCAGAAACGACCCGGACTATGCACATCATCTAAAAGATTTAAAGCAGGAAGTACACGAAGCGTATATGCAAATTGAAAATGCGCTGGAAGTGGCATCTGAAACGCAACGCGGCCAGCTTGAAAAGTATCGGCAAGATTTGCAAGGCATTATGAGCAGCATTAATGATTATGAGTAAAACCCGCGATTTTCGCGGGTTTTTTATGAAAAGAATACTGAAGTATACAATATAAGTTTGTCACATTATAGTGTGTTTGGTAAGCTGTCGAGCATTCCCGCCCTAACCGCGGATGAAAATGCTTTTCTCACTATTATTGATTCTTTTTGCGCTTCTTATTGTTTTGGCGCTGCTCCGGAGTCAGCGGCTCGTTTGAAAACTCCTCGTTATATCCTGCACCTTTTCCTTGTGCGGAAGCGGCATTCATTCCCGGAATGATATGGTTTGCTTTGCGCTCTGCCATTTTCTCTCACCTCCTAAAATGATCCATCAGTGGAGAAAAATCTCCATCAATGGGAGCATTGTTTTATGAGGATAGTATTGCAAATAACAAAACGCTCTATGCGCATTCGCCTGCAATAATGAAAACTTATAAAAAACTATAAGTTTCTTATTATTTACTTATCTAACAAGTTGTAATAAGATATTATCATAAGGTATTGAAAAGTTAGGATATATAGTATTTTCCGACAATTCAACACTGCTTACAAGTTCAAACAGGGGGGAATTTCAAAATGGTAAAGAATGATTCTTTCAACGCTCGTTCTACATTCGAGGTGGACGGCAAAACGTATCATTATTATCGTTTGAAAGCACTTGAAGATGCAGGAATTGGAAATGTTTCCCGTCTTCCTTATTCTATTAAAGTATTGCTCGAATCCGTTCTTCGCCAAGTGGACGGCCGAGTTATCAAAGAAGAGCATGTAGAAAACTTGGCGAAATGGGGTACAAAAGACGTACAAGACATCGATGTACCATTCAAGCCTTCTCGCGTAATCTTGCAAGACTTTACAGGAGTGCCTGCAGTTGTAGACTTAGCCTCTTTACGAAAAGCGATGGCAGACATGGGGGGAGATCCTCATAAAATCAATCCTGAAATTACGGTAGACCTTGTGATCGACCACTCCGTGCAAGTTGACAAGGCGGGTACAGCCGACTCGCTTCAATTCAACATGGACTTGGAATTCCAACGCAACGAAGAGCGCTATAAATTCTTAAGCTGGGCTCAAAAAGCGTTTGACAACTACCGTGCGGTTCCGCCTGCAACAGGTATCGTACACCAGGTAAACCTTGAGTATTTGGCGCCTGTAGTGCACGTGCAGGATTTAGGAAACGGCGAAGCAATAGCGTATCCGGACTCTCTTGTAGGTACTGACTCTCATACAACAATGATCAACGGTATCGGCGTATTGGGATGGGGTGTCGGCGGTATTGAAGCGGAAGCGGGAATGCTTGGACAACCATCTTATTTCCCTGTGCCCGAAGTAATCGGCGTGAAGTTTACAGGCACGCTTCCAAGCGGTACAACTGCGACTGATATCGCGTTAAAAGTAACGCAAGTATTGCGTAAAAAAGGCGTAGTAGGCAAATTCGTGGAATTCTTTGGACCTGGTCTTGCAAGCATGCCGTTAGCTGACCGAGCAACAGTGGCAAACATGGCTCCGGAATACGGTGCAACTTGCGGATTCTTCCCGATCGATGACATTTCTCTTAACTACTTGCGCTTAACGGGCAGAAGCGAAGAGCATGTTCGCATTGTAGAAGAATACTGCAAAGCAAACGGATTATTCTACACTTACGACAGCGCAGACCCAATTTACACTGAGCTTGTGGAAATCGATCTTTCTACAATCGTCCCAAGCTTATCCGGTCCGAAGCGTCCGCAAGACTTGATCTTACTTTCCGATATGAAGGAATCCTTCCGCAAGGCAGTTACTGCTCCGGTAGGCAACCAAGGCTTCGGCTTCACGGAAAGCGAATTTGATAAAGAAGTAAAAGTAACACTTGACGGTGCTGAAACAACAATGAAAACAGGGGCGATCGCAATCGCGGCGATTACAAGCTGTACGAATACTTCTAACCCGTACGTATTGATCGGTGCAGGTCTTGTAGCGAAAAAAGCGGTTGAAAAAGGGCTTGACGTTCCTGCATACGTGAAAACATCTTTAGCGCCTGGTTCTAAAGTTGTTACAGAATACTTGAACAAATCCGGCTTAACGGCTTATTTAGATCAGTTAGGCTTTAATACAGTAGGTTACGGTTGTACTACATGTATCGGTAACTCCGGTCCATTGGCGCCTGAACTGGAAAAAGCAATCGCGGAAAACGACTTGCTTGTAACATCCGTTCTTTCCGGAAACCGCAACTTCGAAGGACGTATCCATCCGCTTGTAAAAGCGAACTATCTTGCTTCTCCGCCGCTTGTGGTGGCATATGCGATTGCAGGTACTGTGGACATTGACCTTTATAATGATGCAATCGGCAAAGATAAAGACGGCAACGATGTATTCTTAAAGGACATCTGGCCGACAGCAGACGAAGTGGATGCAGTGGTGAAATCCGTTGTTACTGCCGAATTGTTCAAAAAAGAATATGAGCGCGTATTCGACAGCAACGAGCGCTGGAACGAAATCCAAACTTCCAACGAAGCGCTTTATACTTGGGATGAAGAATCTACGTATATTCAAAACCCTCCGTTCTTCGAAGGCTTATCTGAAGAGCCAAGCGAAGTGGAGCCGCTAGCGGGATTGCGCGTAATCGGTAAATTTGGCGATTCCGTAACGACAGACCACATTTCTCCGGCCGGTTCTTTCAGTAAGAATACACCGGCAGGACGCTATTTGCTTGAAAAAGGCGTAGCACCTGCTGATTTCAACTCTTACGGCTCTCGCCGCGGCAACCACGAAGTCATGATGAGAGGTACATTTGCGAACATTCGCATTAAAAACCAAATCGCTCCTGGCACAGAAGGCGGATTTACAACATATTGGCCAACAGGTGAAGTGACTTCCATCTACGATGCAGCAATGCGTTATAAACAAGACGGTACAGGTCTTCTTGTAATTGCAGGCAAAGACTACGGTATGGGAAGCTCTCGTGACTGGGCTGCGAAAGGTACAAACTTGTTAGGCATTAAGGCTGTTATTGCGGAAAGCTTCGAGCGTATTCACCGCAGCAACCTAGTGCTAATGGGCGTGCTTCCTCTTCAATTTAAAGAAGGTGAAAATGCAGAAACACTTGGTCTAACAGGCAGCGAATCTTTTGAAATTCACATCGATAAGCATGTGAAGCCTCGCGATCTTGTAAAAGTAACTGCAATCGACACGGAAGGAAACTTGAAAGAGTTTGAAGTAATCGCTCGTTTTGACAGCGAAGTAGAAATTGACTACTATCGCCATGGCGGTATCCTGCAAATGGTATTGCGTGAGAAATTAAAAGAATCCAAAGTAGCGAACTAATACAACGGGCTGTGCATGCTGCACAGCCCGTTTTTGTTTGTAGAAAAAAACGGGCCCGTGTGGTTTAATAAAAATAAAGAATAATTTATAAAGAGCTTGTGTAAGTTAAAATTAAAATATGCCAATTTTAAGGAATGATGAAAGTGTTCAGAAAAATTCTGGCAGTATGCTTAGTTCTCGTCTTAATAGGCTATGCGGGATACGAAAAATTTATAAAAGAAAAAGAAGCGGCACAACCGACGGCACAAGAAATATTTGCAAGTAAGGGACTGGAAATCGGTAAAGAAGCCCCGGATTTTGAAATGCAGCAATTAAACGGGGCAAAGGTGAAGCTTTCTGATTTAAGAGGCAAAAAGGTCATCTTAAATTTTTGGGCAACATGGTGTCCGCCATGTAAAAAAGAAATACCTGAAATGCAAAAATTCAATGAAAAGCATGGAAAAGATATTGCCATATTGGCTGTAAACTATACCATTTCTGAAAAGGGAAAAGCCCAAGGGGTACAACAGTTTGCAACGGAACAAGGGGTAACATTTCCAATTTTGCTTGATACAGATTCCAGTGTGAGCAATATGTACAAGGTCATTACGATACCAACCTCGTACTTTATAGATTCGAAAGGTATCATTCAGCAGAAGTTTATCGGACCGATGACCTATGAATTTATGAAGAAGACGATCAAGAAAATGAAGTAGGAGCTTGTAACTGACAAGCTTCTTTTTTGTTCTCTATATCTTCATTAAAAAGTAAATTTTCTTACAACTTCGATTAAACAACCTTTTCTTTGCCTATACTACGATGTAAGGAACGAGAAAGGATGATGAATATGAGAAGAACACGAAGAAAAACATTTGAAGAACTTGTATTGGAAAATAAACGGGAGCTGCTCAGCGACCGGGATGCTATCGAAAGAATAGAAGACTGTTTGGAAAAACGGCTGGAGCTTCGTTTGAAGCAAGCAGAATAGCCGCTTTTTACATAAATCATGCGTCTTCAAGCATACTAATGTTGAG
>JBHGXS010000077.1:0-2734 GCA_041920565.1 Bacillus sp. (in: firmicutes)
CGGAAAGAGCAACCGGAAATTCGCTTGTATCTACCGATCCGACAACTTTTCGTGCTTCACTGCCTTTTCGAGCCAATAACACAGGAGTCGTTATAGGCCCCCAGCCTCCGCCGCCGGTAGAATCCACAAAACCTGCAATCAATCCAAGCGGAATGAGCTGTTTTGTTGTTAACGGCTTTCCTTTTACTTGAGCGGATGTTTGAAACAGAAAACGGAACAGAATATAAATACCAAGAGCCAGCAAAAATAAGGAGATATAAGGTTTTACTATGTCACCAGGCAAATTACTTAAAAAGCATGCGCCGACAAAGGCTCCGATAGACCCCGGAATAATCAGACGATATACCGTGTACTTATCCACGTTGCCAAATCGAATATGAGATACACCAGAAGCAGCAGTTGTGACCACTTCCGCAAAATGAACGGAAGCAGAAGCGACTGCAGGAGCAATCCCAAACATCAGCAATAGAGAAGAAGAGGTTAACCCGTATGCCATTCCCAGAGCCCCATCAATCAATTGGGCTAAAAATCCAATAAACGCAAATACAATTAATCTCTGCATATTTCACCCTCGTTTCCAATTTTATTTTTTATAGAAAATGGTTGAAATCCTTCCTATTCTCACTCCTTCCATGATTTCTGCAAAGAAAAAAGGCTCCGGTCATTTACACAACGGTAAAAGAGCGGAGCCTTCGGTTTTCCAATCAGCCGCTGATTATTGTTTGAATATTTTTAATTCATATTCCACATTATAATACCTATTAATCCTATAATTCAACTGTGCATTTAAACTTTTTTTCATATTTTTAACTGAAAAACACCCATACTAACGGAAAGGAGGATTTATCACGTCAAAGATTCTCCACATGGTGCTCTATACGGAAATAGACAAGAAGACAAAACCTTTATTTATCCAACAAAGAAAAGAACTTGGAAAGTAGAACACAATGGAGACGTGCTAAAAGAAACCCTTTCATCATTTCAGGAGGCAGAACGATATGTCAAACGATATCACGTTGGCTTGCAAGAGATGAGGTTTTCGTAGCGTTTTTACTGAATCATCTCGCTCAGTCAAGAATATTCAATCACGAACTAAAAATACAGAAAAATAAAAATTGACTGAATACAATAGTCTATGATACATTTTATGTTAGAAACTGGTAAAGGAGGGCACGTCATGAAAAGAAATTTCCATAGTATTCATTTAAATATCGGCGTGACCTGTCCTGTATGTTTTGCACTTTGATTTGTTTCCGTTTACATAAAAAAAGCACAAGTCACCCATCTGTCGTGACATGTGCTTTTTTATTGTTGAAGTATATCGCACGAGCAGTATGCTCTTTTCGTGCGGGGAGGATAAGTATACTTCGGCCTTTCAACCAGCTGTTGTTCAACTGTGCAACGAAATTATGAAGAATGGAGAAGCTGTATTTTGGTGACCCAGAGAAGAAGATCGGACATGGAAGTCTTGTTTGATTATAAAAGAAACTCAGCTTTGAGTACTAACAGAAAAGCGTTCTGCTTTACGGACAAACGCTGAACTAGGATTTACTGTAAGATAAGAAGCACGTTATTGTATAGATTTGAAATAAACAGATGAAAGCAATCAAAATAACAAGGGGGGACAATATGAAAAAAGCTGTTTTATTTCCAATCATCACAGTCGTTCTTTTAGTAGGGTTATTATTATATCAATATATGAGCATGCAAACTTAGCTGCCGAGTAAGGGGTGGAGCCGTTCTATATCATTAGACATCCAATCTGAAAATCCAGCTAAGCCGGTGTTGCGTCATGAAGGAAACTCCAACCACGTTTATGTTCCACTGGGACAAACCATTGCTCATGCTGTTTATGATTCCAAGCTCAAGCTGAAAAAACAGGAACAGATACCGATTCAAGTTCCATTCTTTTCTAAGCTTTTTGTCAAGAAGCAACAATTTCTGTTTAACAAGGATTCCAATTTAATTGTACATAACAAAAACGGGAAAGAAGCTGTAATTGAGAAAGGAGTTACAAGTTTCAGTTCACATGATGAAACAGTTGTCTACTGGAAAAACAATCAGTTATTTCAACTGGATACAGACAATTGGCAAAGTAAATTAATTGCTGAATTTTTATCGCCTGTCATGGATGTCGTATTTGACTCTTCTTCATCTTCATTTCTTGTAATACTGCAAGAAACAGAGTTGTTGACAAAGTTTGTATTATTTCAGCCAAATCAATCAGGAGGATATGAACAAACAGCAATATCTTCGCTCGAGCAAATCGGTTCCGAGAAAATGCAAGAAGTGCTATTTGGTCAAGATGGGAGCAACGTTGCAATCATCTATGGAACGTACAGTTCTGCACAAGGAGCAAGAACATACCGGGCATATGAATGGAATATCGATTTACATGACAAGCAAAAAACATCGCGCCCGAAATTAATTCAACTTCGAGACAAACAAAACGGGTTGGTGTTCGAAAATCCAAGATACTTGCAAATAAAAAAAGAGAAAGATGGGTTTGCGATTTTATTCGCGGCTGACGGACAAACTGTAGGGAAATTTTCGGGAACTAACATTTATGAGGCAAAAAAAGAGAATGGAACTTGGATTGCAGGAAGAAGAAGTACCACATCCAATGTGGCACTGCAGCCGTTTTTAATTGGCCATGATGCGAAAGGTTTGTATACATTTTAATGAAAAAAATAATATTAGCATGCATCTACAAAGGAAGCACAAGTGATATCGA
>JBHGXS010000137.1:0-5199 GCA_041920565.1 Bacillus sp. (in: firmicutes)
AATCTGCCTGGCGGTCACAGGAAGTACAAGAGACAAAACAAATCGAAAAGAAATCAATAGTAAAAAGAGGGCTTAATGAACAGAAAGTCATAATTATGAATTCTGTAAGTGACCCTCTTTCACCAGAAGCCATCTACTCTATCTAACCGTCGTTTTAATCCCATTGTAAGTATCAATCCGTCTTTTTGAACGTAATATGATCCACTCAGCGATTAAAATGTTCATGACCCAAGAAAAAATGATGGTAAGACCGTACAAAAAACCACGTTCAGGTGAAATCATTAATACAAACATCCCCCAGATACGAAATGATACAAAGGTGAAAGTAACTGCGTAACTGCGCAGCATCCACTCTTTATGACTTTGAATTTCTTTTTTTCTAATTTTTAAAAATCCCATAAATGTCGTTATAAACCATGCAATGTCTAATGTATAAAAACCAATAACACTAACTATTCCTCCAGTTCCGTAAAAAGATAAATACAATCCAACCATCGATGCAATGAAGATGGAAAATACATATATCTTCCCGATATTTCTATGCAAATTCTTCTTTTTTTGATATAATTTCTTACTGAATTGAAACGGTCCTAATATAAGAGCAAGTATCCCAAAGAGAATATGAATGTACAGGATATATATCCAAGAATGATATTGAAACCCTTTCACTATTTCTTGTTTTTCTTTTATAAAAGGTGAAGTTTGCGGTCCTAAAATAAAATATTGCACAATTACATAAATGGCAAAAACAATTATGAATAGACTTAACAAACCTATACTTATTTTACTTCCTATTGATTTCTTCATTATTTCTCCCCCTCTGTACCTAATTTAGATTAGATAGCTGTTTTTAGGAAAAATATTTAAATGTCTATCATGATTATTCAACACCATAGATATTAAAATTTAACTTGTTTCTACATAATTTGCTATCTTGATAAGGTTTAAGTCCAAATCTCTTATATATATGGAAAGAATCTTACCGACTGCACCTGTTCGCTGTACGGGACCTTCTACTATATCAACTTCGCAGGCCCTTAGGTGGTTTATGACTTCTACAATAGGTACATCCGTAATAAAGCAAAGATCGGCTGAACCAGGTAATGGCTTATAAGCCTTCGGTTCGAACTCCTTACCAACTTCATGGAGGTTGATTTTTTGTTCTCCAAATTGGAGCGCTTTCCTTCCTTCCCCAAAGGTCACTACTTTCATTCCCAAAACCCTACTGTAAAAGCTGCATGCTGCAGAAATATCTTTCACAGTTAGTACAAGGTGATCTAAACCTTTAATCATATGTAAATCCTCCTATAACATTAGTGTTCTCCTCCTTACCGGCTTACACCACTTGAAGAAGAGAACTTCTTAGCGTTTTCGTTAAAGGCGAAGTGATGCTTGTAGATAATGACTGCAATATATAATCAGGGATATTATTGCTAAATTGAACTACCCTCACTTAGCAACGCTTGAAGTGGGAATGAATTGCCAAAAATGATAAGAAATTAGTTATTAATTGTATAAAACAAAAAAACATTGTATCACAAATAACAAAAAATATATCTTTCCTTGTTGTATATCTCATTCACAAATATTAATTGGACTTGTTCATCTATAATCAGATTTATGTCTATTGAGAAAATTATCCAGTTGTTTGAAACTCTTACATGAAATATATACCAATTGAAAGAGGTATTTTATGTCTAGAAAAAGAGTGAAAATCAATTTGATTAAACAATCATATAGAAAAGAATTTCCGCTCAGAAATATTGACGATAGAGATGCAAAATCATTAGGTGAATTAATGTATCATGGATGTAGAAATACAATCGATTACGAAGATGAAACAATAGAAGAATTCATTACGGAAGTTCAAAACACTTTAGAAGGACAATACGGACCTTTTCTTCAAAACTGTTTTTTTCTTATAGAAGTCACACAAAAACCTGTCGCAGCAACGATTATTTCCCTTTTCAAAGGAGTTACGCTAGTAACTTATACAGTAACCCACCCCGATCATGTTAATAATGGCTATTCAACATATCTTATCAAGAAAAGCATGGACGCTTTACTAACGATAGGGTACAAAGAATTATATCTGGTTGTTACAGTCGGAAATGAATCTGCTCGGCATATATATAACAAATTAGGATTTACAGAAATATACGGTGAATGGGATGAAATTTTAGCTAATGATTTGGATGTAAAATGCAGAATGCAGAATTTCATCTTTCGATAAACGATGAAGGAGAGCAGCTAAATCTTTATCATGCTGACCTGCCATTTTCACTACATTATTATAAAACACCATTGTAGCCAACTCTTGCAAAGAAGTATAAACCATTGTTTCAAAAGGGGTATGGCAGTCTGGACTCCAGCCGTTTTCCACGGTTTGTTTATGCAGTTGGTGAAGACGTTTCGGATCTGCATTACGTGTGATTAGAAGGTAAGTTTTAAGCAAGTTGGAATGTTGGTCTTCTTCCGCAGTCCAAGTATGTACAAAATCTCGAATAACAGACAAAGAGCCTTTAAAGGTTTGATCTAGGTAAGAGGTGAACCAGGGGAGCTTAACTTCGGTTAAAAGTGCTGTTTCAACTGCAGTAATAATGAGTTTTGGAAGTGTGATTTGGCTTTCATTCCATGGAACTCGCCGGAAATCTGTCGCCTTGTCCCATGGCAAGAAGTCATGATAACCCCCCAATCGATTTTTCCAGCTCGTTGTTTATGTTCTTCATATAGTTCTCGTAATTTGGGCTCCAACCTAAAATCCAGGTCATTTGTTAGCTGAATAGTTCCTCCCTTGTTTATTAACCCGAAATATCACAAATATTCCGTAAATTACAAGTGTAAAATATTTATGTCCAGATTATAAAGGGGAAGAAATGCAAGAGAAGTAAATATCATAAGAAAGGACTCCTGTCAGGAGCCCTTTCTTATAAATGTTTACTTTTGAACATTAGCAGCTTGCGGTCCACGAGCACCTTGAGTAATTTCAAATGTAACTGTCTGACCTTCTTCTAAAGATTTGAAGCCGTCGCCTTGAATAGCAGAGAAGTGAACGAAAACATCGTCTTGACCTTCTACTTCAATGAAACCGAAACCTTTGTCTGCATTAAACCATTTTACTTTACCTTGTAACATAATATTCCTCCTGTGTGGATGCTTCCACTTTGTATTACCATTCTTGTTCCACATACTCTTTCAAGACGATTGTTAAGACATTCCTTCTTTAAGTCATATACCGAACAAAAACAACTAATTTTAGTATATCATAGTTAATGAGAGAATGCTACAAATAAATAAAAATAAAATGTAAGACGCACATTATGAAGATATGCCTCGCTAAAGCTAGAAATCCTCTCCAGACACCATCAATTAACCCAGCATGATTCATTTGATGCAAAAATCCTATATGTTAAAAAGGAAGTGAAATTTGTTTGGCTTGTTTAGAAGCAATTCTCGGTTGTTCTGCAAAAGCAATATTTCTGACTATAAGCGAAAAAACAATACCATAATTATTAAACTTTTTACTGTTTTTTCATTTTATTATTCTCCTAAAACTAAGCATTAACCTATACAGAAATTATGCTTTATGTTACCTTTTTAATAAATTGAATATTCAAAACAATTAAGGAGGCTGCATTTTTTATGAAGTTCTATAATGAGTTGATTCAATTTTTGTCTCCAGAACAAGTAACTATTAATGAGACTGTACTGGAGCACCATAGTAAAGATGAATCTCATCACCCTCCCCACCGTCCAGATGTGGTGGTATTTCCTAAATCAGCATCAGACATTCAAAGCATAGTAAAATATGCCAATGAAAATCGAATTCCCCTTGTGCCCTTTGGAGTTGGATCCAGCCTTGAAGGACATGTCATCCCGTATGAAGGCGGAATCTCTATAGACTTTCAATTGATGAATAAAATTATTGAAATTCGTCCAGATGATTTGATTGTAAGAGTGCAACCAGGTGTAACCCGAACTCAATTAAATAAAGAATTGAAAAAGTACGGTCTTTTCTTTCCTGTAGATCCAGGTGCAGATGCGACTATTGGCGGAATGGCTGCAACTAACGCAAGCGGCACTATGACTGTTCGATACGGAGAAATGAGAAAACAGGTATTGAACTTAGAAGTAATACTTGCCGATGGAAGAATCATTCAAACAGGAAGTCTTGCAGCCAAATCTTCTTCTGGTTATCATCTCAATAGCCTATTTGTTGGTTCGGAAGGTACATTAGGGATATTCAGCGAAATTACTTTAAAAGTTTACGGGATACCGGAGTCCATTATTGCTGCTCGCGCTAGTTTTCCATCTACTAAAATGTGCGCAGATGCGGCTGTATCTATTCTAAAATCTGGTATTTCCATTGCACGAGTAGAGTTAGTAGATGCTCATTACTCAATTGAACACGTATAATCAAACCTCATATCCAGAACATCCTACGCTTTTTCTGGAGTTTCATGGAAACAAATCTGGAAACCATGAAGACATTCAATTGATACAACAGTTATTCGAAGAATTTAAATGCACACAGTTTATATTTGAAGAAGAAACAGGTGCACGACTAGCATTATGGAAGGCGCGCCATGATTTATCTTACGCATTCAAGCACCTTAACCCTCATTATAAGGTAACTGGTTCTAATGTATGCGTACCGATTTCATATTTGTCACAAGTAGTAGAATATGCCCGGACACAAATTACGAACTATAACTTGGACGGAGCAATTGTTGGCCATGTCGGAGAGGGGAATTTTCATACAATCATTGTATACGACCCAAGTGACCAAGAACAGGTGCGAGCTGTAGAGAAAGTAAATGATTTAATTGTACATATGGCATTAGAGTTCGGGGAGGAGCTGCACCGGAGAACATGGGGTCGGAATCGGAAAACAAAAATATCAACTCTTAGAGCACAAAGACGCTTTAGATGTAATGTACAATATAAAACAAATGTTAGATCCGCATAATATTTTGAACCCCGGGAAACTTCTGCCTAAAAGAGAAGCAAATATGTATCAGTTATAAAAATACTTTAACTTGAAGCTTAGGAAAGCCTCCCTTTATCAAAAGCAAGGGAGGCTTTCCTTTATAACATGCTGTTTTAGTTTTTTTACTAAAATCTTCAATTCCGCTTCATACTCTGCCAGTGCTGAATCTAAGATATCTAACCGATAATCGATCTGTTCTTTATTTACTG
>JBHGXS010000138.1:0-2808 GCA_041920565.1 Bacillus sp. (in: firmicutes)
CCGTATGTCCAATATATTCTCCCACCAAGTCCGCACGTTCCGCTTCAATTAGATGACCTTTGGACAGGACATTCATTTGATGGAGCAATTTCCCGATAATGCGGGCTACGGTCGTTTTCCCCGTTCCGGGATTTCCCTTAAACAACATGTGAAGCACCTGTTTCTCTGCTTTGAGACCCATTTCCTGACGCTTCTTATTCACATAAATCCATGCATAAATTTCTTTCACAATTTTCTTTATATCTTCCATTCCGACAAGCTTGCTCATTTCCTCTTCGATTTGTTTTAACATCTCGTGCTTTGAAACCGTCTCTTCCGTTAATGCCGCTTTCGGTTTTTCAGCGGGAACCGGGATTTTCTGTCTATGGTTCAAAACAATGTTGATTTGATTATTATTTTTTTTACGCATTGATTGCTCCACGCTTCTCCCCTCCCATTTTCGAGCAAAAGTTCTATATTCCTACACTTTCCCTCTTGTTTTTTGTCGTTTTTTGCGCTTTCCCAAGAAATAACGAATTTCCAACCTTCGTATAACGCGAGACATGAAGCCTTCCCATCTTAGAAGTTTCGCTTTATTTTCCTTAATTTTCTGTTATAATTTATTAAAACGTTGAGGGTGGTGGCATGATGATTTCGAGAATCGATCATCCGGAATTGGCGAATACGGTACAGGCCTTTGCTGCTTATTTGACAAGCAAGGGCAGAAAGCAATCGACAATCAGACGCTATGTGTACGATGTAGAAGACTATTTCACTTGGCTGGAACGAAATAAAAAAGTTTCTTCTAACAATATATGGTCTTCTCTTCGTACAAAAGACTATGAAAATTATTTTTTTGAGCTAAAACATGAACGGCACTACTCAGACAAGACATTGCATCGCGTCTTTATCGTTTTGAATCGCCTCTATCAATTCTTGCAGTTAACTTACACCGACATTGTCAATCCGCTGAAGGATATGGAAATGATCATTCAGCCGGACCGCGGCTTGCATGATGACGATTTTATAACTGCAGAAGAAGAAGAAAGATTAAAAAAGATTCTCGTTTCATTTGAAGGATTGACAGAAAAGCAGCTTCCTGCACGACCTCTTCTCATTGACCGAAATGTATGCATCATTATGCTTCTCTTGGATTATGGCTTATCGCTGCAGGAATTAGTTTGTTTAAATATGCATCACGTTCATTTTGAAAATAATACGCTGATGATTCCGCACGTTTCCGGTGTAGCGCGAACAATCACACTGAAAGAAGAAGACAAGAAAAAGCTGTATACGTATTACAAAACGATACCGGAGCCGGTCAGACCGAAATATCATACAGCCGATCCCCTCTTTGTCGCCTTTGACTTCAATCGAAATACGTATCGATGGGTGTACGAAAACGATGCCCCAAAAGCATTGACCGAAATTGCGGTACAAAAAATGATTCGTCAAGAAGTGGCGCGGGCCGGATTGCGAAAAGGATTGTCGGGGCAGCACCTGCGAAATACGTTTATTTTGCGTCTCATTCAGCAAGGGATAAGCGAACAAGAAATTATGAGACGTGTCGGATTTAAAACGAAGCTCTCTTTAAAGCGGTATTATGACTATGCAAAAAAAAGAAAAGTTAATGGCAAAAAATAAAACCCTCTGATTCAGAGGGTTTCTTTTATGTACCTATTATTCTAATTCGATGGATACATTCTTTTGCGGAACGAATGTGGAAATGGCATGTTTATAAATTAAATGTTGCTTACCTTCTGTTTCCAACAATACTGTGAAGTTATCAAATCCTTTGATTAAACCACGAAGTTGGAATCCGTTCAGTAAGTACAAAGTAACAAACGTATTATCTTTTCGAAGCTGGTTTAAACATTGATCTTGAATATTGATTGATTGCTTCATGGTAAAAATCCTCCTCTTTTTCTCTGCCTGTATATTATTCGACTAAAGTTGCAGCTTTCCTTCTATGTATTGTAAAATTTCTTCTGTTTTTTCTCCATTCGTCACATCGAACCAAGTGACGTCCATTTTATTTCGGAACCAAGTCAGCTGCCGTTTTGCATAGCGGCGGGAATTTGTTTTTAATGCCTCCACCGCTTCTTGCAGCGTCGTTTTCTGCTCGAAATAATCATACAGTTCTTTATATCCGATTGCCTGAATGGATTGACAGTCTCTAATTCCATTATCGTATAATCTCTTCACTTCTTCAAGCAATCCTTCTTCCATCATCAAATCTACACGATAATTGATGCGGTTATACAGCTTCTCCCGATCCATCGTTAATCCGATCAGCACTGCATCATACAACAATTCATTGTTTTGCGCTTCTAAGCTTTCTGTCATTGTTTTGCCTGTCATATGATAAATTTCCAATGCTCGGATGACCCGTCTTACATTATTCGGATGGATTCGCTCTGCGCTTAGCGGGTCTACTTCTTTTAATTTTTCAAATACTGTCTCGGGCCCGTTTCGTTCAGCCAGTTCCTCCAGCTCTCTTCGAAACGCTTCATCCCCGCCGGTTTCAGAAAACTGGTAATCATATAATACGGATTGAATATATAGTCCGGTGCCGCCGACGATAATCGGCAATTTCCCTTTTTCTGAAATCTCATGAATATAGCGGCGGACAAGCTGCTGAAATTCCGCTGTTGAAAATGGTTCCGTCGGGTCCTTAATATCAATCATATAATGGGGAATTCCATCCATTTCTTCGGGCTTCACTTTTGCAGTTCCGATATCCATATGACGATAAATTTGCATGGACTCGCCGCTTAGAATTTCGCCGTTCAACCGTTTGGCAAGCGCAATACTGAGCTTTGTTTTCCC
>JBHGXS010000078.1:0-1629 GCA_041920565.1 Bacillus sp. (in: firmicutes)
AGATACGGTGAATGAAATTTTGTATAATTGGCTAAAATTTTATAATTTTCTGTTTTACTATTGATGACCTGATCTAATTAGGCTATTATCTGATTAGATATGTATCTAATCGAGGAGATGTGATATTTTGCAGTTAAATAAGCTCGTGCAATTTCACAAAGTCATGGGAGATCCTACACGAATCCGTATACTCGTTTTACTGGCCAAAGAACCAAAACACGGCCAAGCGCTTGCCGGTATGTTAGGTTTAACGCCTCCTACTATTTCTCATCATCTTGCAAAGTTAAAAGAAATCAACATGATAACTGAACGAAGAGAAAAAAATACTGTCTATTTCCGTTTAAACGAAACTGCATTGGAGCATTTCTCGGAGGCAATTTTAAAAATGGTGCTTGGAAAGGAGCAAACTGATATGGATAATGCAAAAGCGGCAGAATATCAGCAAATTCTCGAAAATTTCCTTGCAAAAGACGGCCGATTAAAAACCATCCCTGCACAGCGCAAGAAAAAATTGATTATCTTATACCATATTGCAAGAGGATTTGAAGTCGGCCGAAAATACCATGAAAAAGAAGTAAATGAATATATTAAAAAGTTTCATGAAGACTACGCAACCATTCGCAGGGAGTTTATCATGAGTCAAATTATGTATCGGGAAAACGGATACTATGAACTGAATCCGAAAGACATGTGGGCAGCGATTGAATAACAAAAGCCAGTCAAACGACTGGCTTTTTACATGTTTTCCGCTTTTGTTGTAACAATCTGTTGTTCGGTCTTTTTTCAATATACAGCGTAAAGTCCATAAACTAAAAATAATAAAACACTGATGCTGGCAAAAAAGCTGATTCCTTTTACAGTTTGAATGAATATTCCCCCAACAACCGGACCAATAATGCTTCCTATGCTAAAGGCAATACCGCATAATATGTTGCCGGCCGGCAATAAGTATTTCGGAAGCAAATCTGTCATATATCCTAGCCCTAAAGAAAAACATGAACCGACAACCATTCCCGACAGCAGCATAACAACAAATAACAACCAATAATATTTATCGATAAAAGCTCCGATTGCAAATATACATGCACTGCATAAGAATATTGTTGTCAAGAGCTTTCCTCTGCCGTACCGGTCGCTTAATGTCCCTAAAGGCACTTGCGTGAGTATTCCCCCGATGGCAAAAGCAGGTACAATAAAAGAGATTTGTTGGATCGTTAAGCCTTGCCGCATCGCATATACTGGAAAATTGCTGTGCAGCATGGCTTCTAATAATCCATACACAAACGGAGCCAATAAGGCGATCCATCCATACCGCAGCACTTTGTTGTACCGTGAAATCGAATTATCCTTTTGTTCTTCTTTTGTTGCTTGCTCTGGAAACGTGTTTTTCGTCGGCAATAATAAAAGCCATCCTGCAAAACAAAGAATGGAAGAAATGATAAACGGCATGGATTGTCCGTATTGCACAGTGCTTGCTAAATACGGTCCTAATGCAAATCCCGCTCCAAAAAACGCCCCGTAAATCGAAACATTTCGTCCAAGGCGTTCCTTATCAGAAGTGGTAGTGATCCATGTTTGTGTACCTACATGCAGCATGTGGTCCCCTACCCCGATTAACAATCGCAAAAC
>JBHGXS010000002.1:0-1968 GCA_041920565.1 Bacillus sp. (in: firmicutes)
GAACTTGCAATAATGATTGCTTTCTTTGCTTGTTTCAATTTCTTCATACCCCCGTCCCAAAAATGATTCCTACTTTGTTGTACCATGAATGCGGCAAGCAATAAAACAGGTTAACGAGATTTGTAAAAGACTTGTAATGTAAATGAAACGTAATACTGATAAATTCAACATACGGCATTGCGTACCTGCATCATAATCTTACATTTAAAAGTGAAGTGAAAGGTAAAAAAAGAGGCAGTGAAAGAAATTTACTTAGCGCTGCTTTGCGTCAGACAGAGGAATTCTTGTAGAGAAGCCTCCTGTTTTGCCGCAACGAGAGACTTCTAATTTTAATTGCATACAGCAGAACAACTCGAAACTTGAAGTATCATTCTTCCTGCGTTTAGGAATGAAACCGTTTTCTGAACATATAATGATGATGAAAGGCCTTTCATATATTTTCCGGCGAGGGGAGGTGGCACCATGAAATTCTTGACGTACCTCACGTTTATTCTGCTGGTTATCGGAGGATTGAATTGGTTATTTACAGCTTTAGACTTCAACTTGGTTGAAGAGCTGTTCGGATCTTCTTCCACTCTTACTGAAACAGTCTATTGGCTTGTTGGTCTTTCTGCATTGTATCAAATTTATGAACGTTTTTTCACTAATAAATAGCCATCATATTTATTATTCTTTTTTTGAAGTGCTAAGTCTTGGACTTAACACTTTTTTACTTTGCGCTGTCTGTACTTGCCTTTCTAAACGCTTGTATTTGTTTTATATGATGATGAGTATGGTCAATCTCACCTTGGATATAATCCCCTAAACTGTATTGATTGTCACCTATATAAAATGTAAGATTCATATCTTTACTTTGCTACGAATCTACAACTCTTCTTCGATATTCTATTGTTTGATCGATCAATTCTTCCATTGAAATCCCGGAATGAGCATAGTCTTCGGCCTGTTTGTTCTTTTTGTTTATGTCTATTTGAATTTTAGCAAGCTTTGCTCCTTGGGTCATAAAGGGGAGACGTTCCTCCAAAAAGTACTGATCCCAAAAATAAAGATGAGCAACAATGGCTGCAGCGGACCATTTGCCATCCGCGATCGGCGTAAAGAAATCTTTTTCGTTCATATCCTTTAGTTCTATTAAAAACGTGTTAAGTGCACCTAAAGATACTGCTTTTTCATTCAAAACAATCCCTCCTAGAAAATTATTCCTTTTACTTATCACATAACAGAGACTATAGAGTTGTCTTACTATTTTTCATATCATTCAAACATACTTATAAATAAAGTGTTTTTATAAAAAATTC
This sequence comes from Bacillus sp. (in: firmicutes), assembly GCA_041920565.1. Lineage (GTDB taxonomy): Bacteria > Bacillota > Bacilli > Bacillales > Bacillaceae_G > JAGHKQ01. The sequence goes on from JBHGXS010000002.1 coordinate 1,299, forward strand.
GAACATTTATTAGAAAATGTATTGTAAATTTTCCGAAAACAACGTATAGTAATGATTAAAATTTGGTCTATATGTAACTGGCGCAACATGGATAACCATGGGGGAGCATATAGATGATATGCCGCGCGCCTGGGCATGCACTTGGTTTTTATGATCAGGTGCTTTTGTCTTTTTTATGGAGGTGTTAAAAAATTGTAAATGGCAGGGAGCTGCATCATTTGTCCTGAATAATAATCAATATAGTTTTCTTTTACAGCAGTATTGACCATTTACAGCAAGTGGATTATAATTTGAAAAATCTAAATATTCAATAGGATTTTACAATGCATAAATGGGGGGATTGAAGTGGAACGAGTGTTTAATTTTTCAGCTGGACCTGCAGCATTGCCGCTTGCTGTTCTAGAAAAAGCACAAAAGGAACTGATTTTCTACAGAAACAGCGGCATGTCAGTAATGGAAATGAGCCATCGCTCCGGTGTTTATCAGAGCATTATTTCAGAAGCAGAGGCTTTACTTCGTGATTTAATGAACATTCCTGACAACTATAAAGTATTGTTTTTACAAGGCGGGGCATCTTTGCAATTTGCGATGGTGCCGCTCAATTTGTTCCGCAACAGTAAAAAAGCCGATTATATTCATACCGGCTCATGGTCAAAGAAGGCCATCGCCG
>JBHGXS010000008.1:0-4299 GCA_041920565.1 Bacillus sp. (in: firmicutes)
ATGACAACACGTTTTTTTGCCAATTTATCAGGTCGTCAGGAAGTACCTCCTGTAAACACAGATGCCTTCGGTTCCGCTCAATTTATATTTAATGAAGATTTTACAAAGCTTCGTTTTAAATTAGTTGTAAATGATCTTGAAAAGTTTATCGTTGCTCATATTCATATAGGAATGAAAGGAATGAACGGACCGGTAGTGGCTTTCCTTTTCGGCCCAATAACGCGCGGCATCAGCGTCGATACCGGAGTAGTAACCGGAACAATTACAAAAGCTGATCTTATTGGACCGTTACAAGGAATGTCTTTAATAGAGCTGGCAGTACAAATGAAAGAAGGTAACGCGTACGTAAATGCCCATACCGAAAGATATCCAAACGGAGAAATTCGCGGCCAAATCAAACGTTTATAATAGCGCTTAAATTATATGATCAGTATGTTTTTTTATATAAAACTTAAAGTTTCTATCTCTTTCTTTTTATATAGGGCACAAACAAATAAACAAAAGGAAAAGAAGCCGAAATGGCTTCTTTTTCTGGAATCGATTACTTATTGGATACAGCGTTGACCGCAGAAAGACGGGCACGGAATTCCTTTAATTCCTCCATAAAGGAATGGAACTGAGGAATGTTCATTTGCTGAGCGGAATCGGATAGTGCTACGGCAGGGTCCGGATGCACTTCTGCCATGACAGCGTCAGCTCCGATTGCTAAAGCTGCTTTTGCCGCAGGAAGCAATAAATCCTTACGTCCCGTGGAATGCGTAACATCGACTACAACCGGCAAGTGCGTTTCTTTCTTTAAAATCGGTACTGCGGAAATATCTAATGTGTTGCGTGTCGCTCTTTCGTATGTGCGGATGCCACGTTCACATAAAATAATTTGGTCGTTTCCTTGGGAAATGATATATTCTGCTGCATTGATGAATTCTTCAATCGTCGCAGCCAATCCGCGTTTTAATAACACAGGCTTGTTTACCCGTCCCGCCGCTTTTAATAAATCGAAGTTTTGCATGTTACGGGCGCCGATTTGGATAACATCCACATAGTTTAATGACATGTCTATATCATTCGGATTTAAAATTTCGCTAATTACTGCCAATCCAAATTCATCGGCTACCTCACGCAAAATCTTCAATCCTTCTTCTCCAAGTCCTTGGAAATCATATGGAGATGTACGAGGCTTGAAGGCGCCGCCGCGAATCAGTGTTACGCCTTGATCTTTCAATGCTTGTGCAACTTGGCGAACTTGCTCATAGCTTTCTACCGCACATGGCCCCATAATGAAGTGCTGACTGCCGTCTCCCAGCTTTACTCCTTTCACATCGACAATTGTATTCTCAGCTTTTTTCTTACGAGATACTAACAGCGCCTTACGATGATCGTCTTCTTGCAGCTCCAAGCTGGCTTGAAAAATCGTTTTAAAGATGTGCTGTACTGTTGATGTTTCGAACGGTCCTTTGTTGTGCTTTGCAATTAAATCCAGCACTTGCCGCTCTCGAACCGGATCAAAGCGCTTAATGCCGTGTGTTGTTTTTACCAGTCCAATTTCTTGAACCAATTTTGCACGTTCATTCAATAATTCTAAAATCTGCAAGTTAATTTCGTCCACCTTTTGACGTAATGCTTCTAAATTTTGATTGCTCATAAATCCCCACTCCTTAAATTTTGAATTGATTTTTTTGTTTTCCAACTTGAATTTTTTTGTTATAAATCACTCCTTTAAAAAACAGAAACGCCCCTATCGATGTCATCGATAGGGACGTAATTTACGCGGTACCACCCTAGTTGCGAACAAGCTGTTCACCTCTTCATTTTCATAACGGCTCCCACCGTCTTTCCCTTCATAAAGGTCTCCCTTTACTACGAAAAAGATGCTCCGGGACTGTATTTCATGCTCACCTTTGTACTGATTCGCACCAACCATCAGCTCTCTGCTACAAGAAAATGCGCACTACTTCGTTCCCATCTTTGCTCATATATATAATTGTATATAAAAACGCCCCTATCGATGTTTTCGATAGGGACGTATTATACGCGGTACCACCCTAGTTGTGAACAGTCGTTCACCTCTTCATTTCCATAACGGCTTCCACCGTCTTTCCCTTCATAAAGGTCTCCCTTTACTACGAAAAAGATGCTCCAGGATTGTATTTCATGCTCATCTTTGTACTGATTTTCACCAACCATCAGCTCTCTGACACAGGGAGATGCGCACTACTTCATTCCGTTCTTCGCATTTTTATTTTTTAATTTTTCTAAATAATAAATCATTTTATGATTTGTATTATAAAATTGTTACGCCTATGTTGTCAACATATTTTTTAGTTTTTCTTGTAAAATACGATACTATGCCGTTCCAAGCAACAAGCTTGCTTATGAGAAAACCGTGAAGATGATTCTTCACAGTTTTCTATTAATCTAAAATAATCAATTTTACTACCTTTCGTCCCCACTGACGAGCTGCCGCGTCACTCGGCATCAAGACATCGATTTTATGTCCCGCAATGGCACTTCCCGTGTCGCCGGCAATCGCTTCCCCGTACCCTTCTACCCATACTTTGGAATGAGGCGGAATGACGCTTGGATCTACCGCAATCATTTTCATGCTTGGATTTGCGCCGATATCATATCCGTATTTTGTAATGCTTTCATGAGTCGGGCTCCCCTCTACACTGTATGCGGTCGCTTCTACATACATCTCTTTTCCGCTTGCCGGCGGCTCTTTGGCAGGTTGAGGTTTAACAGCTGCCTCTGCCTCTTGTTTCGCTCTCGCGGCAGCCGCCGCTCTTGCCGCTTCTTGTTCTTTCGCAATTGCCGCTTGAATGTTTTGCATGCTCGCCTGCAAAGATGCTTTTTCTTGTTCTGCTAATACTATTTGACTTGTGATCTCATTGTATTTTGCTTGCACGGTTTGCAGTGACTCTTGTTTTTTCTGTAGGTTGGCTTCAAGCTCCTCTTCCTTTGCCGCTAAAAGCTCCTTAGCTTTTTCCAGCGCTTCTTCTTGCTGCTTAATTATTTCTTTATCCTTTTCAATCTGCAAAAGATCCCGCTTTTGCATATCCAATATATCTTTATCGGCATTTAAAATCGCTGCCGCGGCATTCGCCCGCTCCAAGAACTCTGTGATACTATCAGAGTTAATTAATACACTGATAATCAGGTTTGTATTGTCATTGCTTTGAAGAGAAATCATCCGGTTTTTAATGATGTTTTTCCTCATCAGCACTTTATCTTCAAGCTTAATAATCTCTTCTTTTTTTTGCTCAATGAGCTTATTGGTCGCATCTATTTTTTCTTGTATCTGTTTTTGTTCTTTCTCGTTTTGGGCGATGATGGCATTTAAGCTTTCCAAGTCTTGCTGCAAAGTATGTATCTCTTGCATTACAGCTTCTTTTTCTTGTTCTTTTTGCTGTACGTTTGCATTGTTTTGTTCGAGCTGCTCTTGCACATTGTTCAATTTATCTTGATTTGTTTCCGCCCAAACGACAGATGTGCCTGACACACATAGAACGCTCGCCAATACACAGCTGCTGATGCGCCTCGTATACTTCATAATTAAGAACCTCCTTAATTTCTTCGACAAAACACTGTACACTTGTCCCAAAATTGCAGAGAGGCACTTTCCCCTGCTGTTTTTCCCTACATTTGTCCCTATAGCAAAATATACCTTTTTACAAGAATACCATATTCTTAGTTTAAGAGCAAAACGGCACTCCCTTTTCAATGAGTGTCGTGCATACTATTTCTTATATCGTTCTCTCATCTTTTTAACTTATCCCGAAAGAAGTCTCCCGCTTCTAAATGTGAAGGTATGACAGCACCAATGACAGTAATCAACAGGAACATTATGCTAGTAGATGGCTATATCAGATTACCGAAACTCAAACGTGTGAAAATGAAACAACAGCGAGACATCCCCTCCCATCATATTATCAAGTCATGCACCATTTCCTGAACAAAGAGCGGTTTTGTAGCAGACAGAGACCATAACGCTTCTATCAACATCAAAAACGAAGGATTGCGACTATTAGCATCATAACATATTGAGCATGGAACAGGCTCGATAGCTCAGTTAATTTCGTATCGTTAGGTACGAGTACCTTAGAAGCCCCCACCCCTAAGCGAAGCGTAGGTGGCGGGTAGTTCACTATACTCTATCGTATCCGGTGTTCTACAAGACGTATCGCCATGGTCGATTTCCATTTTTCCTATTTGCTCTACCACCGCAAAACACAAAGGTCATTACTTTGATTTTTTCACAAAAAAGAAGGAGAATAGGCATATGTTGCAGAAAAAAAGGGG
>JBHGXS010000013.1:0-16749 GCA_041920565.1 Bacillus sp. (in: firmicutes)
GTTGGTGTTTTAAATCCTGTTGAATCTAGTATGCGAATACGGGTAAACGGCAAGTGTTCGCTATCTGATAGAGGTTCTGACAGTTGGTTTTGAAGAAGCGATTGGAAAATATCTTTCAGAAAATGGACAGCTTGTTGATTAAACCGCTGATTCAATGCTTCTTCTGTTACATGTATGTGGGTAAACTCATAGAAACGAGCACAGAGTTGACCTAATGAGTTTATCCCTGTTTCTTTGTTAGAAAGAGCGCATAGGGTAATAAAATCTTCGGGCTTAATTTTTCGATTCCGTTTTGTAAACCCGTGTTGTACGGCTAACTCATGTAAGCGTGCAGGAGAGAAAATTTGTTTACATGTGTCTAAAAAAGGTATCCAATCGATTTGCTTCGGAGATACTGGAGTTATAGGCAAAGTAATGACCATCCTTTCATATTCAGGCGTGCACTGAATCAGGATGGTCATTTTTTTGTCTTTTTATATCATTTTCTTAACTTGATGGCTATGGGGACACCCTCTTTTCAAAAAGTTCAATGTCCGTATGCACAGCTGATCAACATAAGAGGGACAGCCCGCCATCGACTATAATCGTTTGACCGCGAATCATGCTTGCTGCAGGAGTACATAAAAAGTAAACTGTTTCCGCCAAATCTTGCGGTTCTACGATACGGCCGGCCGGATTTCGCTCTGCTGCTGCTTGCAGCAATTCTTCACGATTTGGAAAATGCTTCAAAGCGTCTGTATCGACCGCCCCTCCGGATACCGCATTCACAACAATTCCTTTGGGCGCCAGCTCAACTGCCAAATAGCGCGTCAACGCTTCTACCCCTGCTTTTGAAACCCCCACGGTCACATAATTTGGAAGAGCACGAATAGAACCTAAACTGGAAAGAGCGACAATGGCGCCTCCTCCGTTTTTTTCCATGATTTTCGCCGCTTCTTGAGAAGCAAACAAATAAGCCTTCGTATTGATTTCCATAGTCCAATCCCAATGATTTGGCTCGATTTCCATAAGCGGACGCAATACTCCGGAAGCTGCATTATTAATAAATACGTCCAACCTTCCGAAAGTCTCCTCTGCTTCCTGGAACAGTATTTGAATTTGTTCAATTTCTTTGACATTCGCTTTCACAAGATGCACTTTCACATTATATTCACTTTCAATTTCTCTTTTTGTTTCTTCTGCGTCGCTTTTCTTTCGCATATAATTCAATACTAAATGATAGCCTTCTTTTGCAAATCGTTTTGCGATCGCTTTCCCGATTCCTCTTGTACCGCCTGTTATAAGCGCCACTTTTTGTGTCATAATTGATCCTCCATTCCGATTGCCTGTTCAAATTGCATCCTTATCAAAAAATAAATAAGGACAAAAATTCTTATGGAATTCACATGAAATTCACATGCCTTTACTATACTACAAACGAGGTCATAACATAAAACACTAACCCCATTTTTTTGATGTTGAAATACCCCCCTTTCCTAACAAACAAAACCCTTACTCGTTTGAAGTAAGGGTTTTGTTTGTTACAATGAAAAAGCATGAGGGATATCCTCACGCTTTTAATCTTCATGCTTTTTCTTTGATTTGCTGCCTTTGTGGGAGTTGTATTCTTTCCCCTTGTTGTCGTCTCCTGTTTGAAACTCACTTCCAAATTCCATTTGATACTGTCCTGCCTGCGGTGAGCCTTGATTGCCGCTTCCTTTACTTCCATTTCGGTTTGTCATAATGCATCCTCCTTTTAACCGGATATAGTTATTCTTCCACATTCTTTTTCTTCTACTCATTTATAATCCGTCTTGGCGATGGCAGCTTTTATTGTTTGAGCCAACTCATCTTTTTTTCCCGTTCCTTGCAGGTGCAAGTAGATAATACGCGAATGTTCTCCAATCCAATGGTTATGTATCGCAGAGATTTCAATACTTCCTTTCCGGAGCTCATCAATAACCGAGTTAATTTCTTGTTCCAATAATGCCATTTCTCCTAATACCTTTGTGCTGCCGTTTTTCTTTTGAAAACTTATATGATATACAAACTCGATCATGTCAGGTTTGACAGCTTGCCCCTGATGAGTTATTTGCTTATTTTTTCGTACAATTTCCAATTTGCATATCCCGTCATCCGTTTCTGCTTTTGTATGAAATATTTTTTCTAAAGACTTACAATCTGCTTCCTGCCGAGCATGGCTCATGCTTGGGAATACAAAAGCTCCCATAAGTAAAGCGACAAGTAACTTTTGTTTCATTTTAGTCCTCCTCGTATATTTTTTCTTCTGTATCTTCTCCCTAATTGAAAATCTTCATGTAAGGAAAAAAGCCCTCGCTTTCATAAGCGAAGGCTCCTATTTCAGGCTTGCACTGCTGTTTTATGTTGTTCTTCCTGAGCAGGCTTCTTTACAGAAGTTCGCAACGGTATTTCTTTAAGAAATATCGTAAAGAAAATTGCTAATGCCATCATGATAGCTCCCATAGAGAACACACCTGATAATGCGAAGCTCATGGCATCACGCAATGATGCAATGAGCTGTACAAACATATCCTGCATTTGTGCCGGAAGAGATTGATGAATGGTATCTAATTTTTTTGGATCTAAAAGTACTTGCGGGTTTTTTAAGGTCTCTAGCTTTTGAGCCAATTGAGGGGGAATGTTTACCGCACTCGCTCCTGTCTTCCCTGCTAAGTCACTCATTTTATCTGTCATACGCGATCTCATTACAGTGCCCATTATGGCAACGCCCACAGTCCCCCCGAGAGAACGGAACAATTGAGAAGAGGCTGTAGCTACTCCTAGCATCTTATAGTCCACCGCATTTTGTACAGTTAATGTAAATACCGGCATGCAAATTCCCAATCCAAATCCGACTGTAATTAAATATACGAGCAACATACCTTGTGTCGTGGAAACATCCATAAATTCTAAGCCGATCATTCCTGCTGTCGTTACAGCCAGACCTGCATATGCAAGCCATTTGTATTTCCCAGTTCGAGAGATAATTTGCCCGCTGAGCGTACTTGCGACTACGAGGCTTATTGTCATTGTCATCGTTAAATAGCTGGAGTGTGTCGCAGTAAATCCAAGGACCCCTTGGATAAAAAATGGAATATACATTGCTGCCCCGAACATTCCGATTCCAAGAGTAAATCCGACAATATTAGATATAGTAAAAATAGAATTTTTAAACAGATAAAGCGGAAGAATCGGATTCTTCACTTTTCTTTCAATTACAATGAACACTGCAAGAGCAGCAGCCGCCCCGGCAAATAACCCGATTACTTGGGAGGAAGCCCAATCATATTTTGAACCTGCCCATGAAAATGCAAGCAGCATCGGTACAATCGTCAATGTTAAAAAGGCAGATCCAAAATAATCCACATTCTGAGATTCTTTTTTATCCACTTTCGGGAATAAAATCCAAATCAGTGCAAACGCGACGATACCAAGAGGCAGGAACACCCAAAACACCCAATGCCAATCAAAATGGTCTACAATATAGCCGCCCATTGTCGGTCCGAATACGCTTGCCAATCCGAAAACAGAACTCATCAGCCCGTTCCATTTTCCGCGCTCTCTAGGTGAAAACAAATCTCCTACCGCTGTAAAAGCAGACGACATAATCATACCCGCCCCTAACCCTTGGATGCCGCGGTATGTAATCAATTGATAAATATCCTCTGAAGTTCCGGCTAAAAATGCCCCGACAGTAAAAACAAAAATCCCGATTAACAAAAACGGTTTTCTTCCATAAATATCTGATAATCGGCCGATAAGAATAGTTGTTACTGCTGACGTTAACATATAAATAGTAAAGACCCAGCTATAATAATCCATTCCTCCAAGCTCTGCGATGATTCGCGGCAATGCATTCCCTACAATCGTCTGATTGACGGAGGCAAAAAACATGGCTGCCATAATCGAAAGCATAATAATGACTTTTCTTCTCGTTTCTAAATGCTCCACACTCTCCATCCTTTCGCTTTGTAAATAATAAACAAGATTAACCTTGAACTATAGTATTTTTTTCAATAATGAGATCATCGTCATCATCTCTTCTTTTGTCAATACAGAAAACTTTTCCTGAAAGTAATTTTGCTTCGTTTGTTCCATCTGTTCTGTTATCTTCTTGCCTTCTTCTGTAATTTCTAAGAATACGACTCTTCTGTCACTATCGCAACGCGACCTTGTCAATAATCCTTTTTGAATTAACTTATCTGAAACAGCGGTAATATGGCTGTTTGAAACATTCAATTGGCATGCAATTCTTGAAACCATTTCTTTATTTTGACGATAGAGTATACGCAGTACGGTAAACTCGTTCCAAGGAATATACGATTCAAACAGCTTTGTAGCTTCGGTTCGGAATAAACGCATCGCGGAAACCAAATTAACAGATAATTCTTTCCCTAATTCCTCTCGCTTGTTTTCCAAAAAATAGAATCTCCTTTCTATTTAAACAGCATTAATATTTAATTAAGTTAAATAAACGCATTGTTAACTATAATATATATTATATAATTTGTCACTCCTTTTGTTATTGTTCTTACAGTATGAACAACAATAATGTTGGCAATAGATGATACTACATTATTCGAAAGGATTGAGCACTATGAACCATTATATAAGACTTTTATTCCTTCTTATACTGTTACTGTTGGCAACAGCTTGTGCTAACGAAGATGCCGAAAAGAAAAAAACAACACCAAAACAAGAAACGCAAATAAAGAAAACAGCAACAGAAAAAAAGCTGCCTCGTGATATGGATAACCCTCCTTTTACAAAATTTGAGTTAGAGGCTGAATACGATGCAAATAAAAGCTATGAAGTAGAATATGATTCGTTAAAAGCGCAAGAAGAAGCGGAAATTGAAGATTTTATTCATCAAAAATTAATAAAAGGACAAGAAGCGGCTGAAATCATCCAAAATAATCTTAAGCTTATAGAAATAGACGAAGCTACCCCCGAACAGCAAGTGATTGATCAAATAATAGAAGCCTTCCAGCTGGAACACACATATAAAACAGTGAAGGTAGAAGTTCGTTTTCCAAACGGAAAAGAAAAAACATATGTGGTAAAAAGATAAGAAATGCAGGGAAAAAGCCATTTTTTCTGTTCATAACAGTATAAAAATATCTTTCATTTCTTTTTAAGAGAGTTATTTTATATTTAGGGGGCTAGGAAAGCTTTCATGATTACTCACATCACAACAGCAGCAGTATATGTAGAGGACCAGCAAAAAGCACTTGAGTTTTGGACGGAGAAAATGGGCTTTAACGTATACACAATCTCCTTTTAAGGACTCCTGCTTATCCGTAATTTTCCGTAAGAATACACAATAAAAACTACAAATCATGCATTGTTTTTTCTTTATTTGCGCATCACAATTAAAGAAGAAAAAGAAATGAAAGGAGCCGCAAATGAAAAAGCTGATATGGCTTTTTTTATTCCTCTTTAATACGTTGTTTATCCCTGTGACTGCCGAGCAGCAATCCGAAGCAGAAGAATATTGTATGCCTTCTCAAATGACAAGCGGTGATATTGCGGAAACAACAGAAGGATTCCATCAACTTCCATCCTTTTTGTCATATGGAAATGCATATGCCCGCGAAACATATACAATAGCTGCTGCCCATTATGAATTGCTGCAGTGGATTCCTTGCTATTGCGGCTGCGGACAAACCGTGCGTCATAAAAATAATCAGGATTGTTTTATCAGAGGCATAAAAAGGAACGGACAGGTGATATGGGATTCCCATGCCATGAACTGCATGAACTGTTTAGAAATAGCAAGAGAAGCTTCAGCATGGCAAGATGCAGGGAAAACTATTCGAGAAATCCGAACATATATTGATAATAAATATAAAATCGGATATGCTAAACCGACGCCAACTCCTATGCCGGACTAAGGAGGCATGTACTTGTACATGCCTCTATTCTACGTCATTTACCAGCCCGTTCTGCACTGTTAGATTTAAATCTTTAACAGCATGCCTGGCTCCGCTGTAGCTCTTTGACACCTCTATGATCTCAATCATGTTTTTCACTCCCAAGACTTTTTCCGTTCTTTCTTATTTTCAGTTTCCTCGACACCATATGATAAAGAAAAGGACTGCACGAACATGCAGTCATTACAAAAAGAAATACCAGTACAGCCATGCTACAAAAGTGGATATCCAGGCTGTAAAACCAAAGCGAATGACAATTTGATTCTCGCTCCATCCATACTTTAAAGCAAAATGATAATGAATGGGAGACATGCGAAAAATTCGTTTTCCTGTCAATTTAAAGGACGCTACTTGCAGGATGACAGAAAATTGTTCTGCAAAGTAAATAATAAACAATAGAGGTACAAGCACTTCTACATGCTCAAGAACAACCAAAAAGGACAGAATTCCTCCAATCGCCAAAGAACCTGTATCTCCCATAAACGCTTTTGCAGGATATGCGTTATAAATTAAAAATCCAAGCAGGCCGCCAATCATGGCAAAGCAAAAGATTTTCACTTCTATATGATCAGAGATTAAAAAGAAAAAGAAGAATGATGGAATTGCAACAACGGAAAGAAGACCGTCTAGTCCGTCCGTGAAGTTAATCGCATTGGCAGAACCGACGATGAATAACAGAATCACTCCAATATAAAGCAAGTCCGGTACATCTAACACTATGTCTCGGAAAATAGGAAACTCTGTTGACAAGGTATTGTTATGTAGAAAATAATAGATAATTCCTCCTGTAATGGAAAACTGCAGCAATAGCTTCATTTTACCGGAAGCACCCTTCGGATCTTGAAAATAGGCTTTCTTAAAATCATCTAAAAATCCGATGCATCCAAACGAAATAAAAATGATACTCAGCATATACATATTAGTATTTTGCATAAACAAGCACGAAATCAGGACGCTTATAAGAAAAACAAGCCCGGTCATCAAAGGAGTTCCCTTTTTCGCCTGATGGTCAGGAGGCAATTCAGCCCGGATCGGTTGTGTAAGATTATACGCTTTTAAAAATCGAATCAACAAAGGTGTTAAAATTGAAACTGTTCCAAACGAAAACAATAAGGACTGCAGAGTAATTCCCATAGCTCCCCCTTAATAAATTCGCATTTTATCAAGCTTAATATTATCATAAAATTCTGTTAATTTAATGATTTTCATGAAAGAAACCTGAAATGAATTGCAATGGCGGAACTTCGTTCGTATATCGCCGTGCTTATTCTTCAAAAAAATTTCTGTTCGCTCTTGCGAACAGAAATTTTCTTTCATGCATAAATCTTATAGCCATACTCCAATGCAAGTACGTTCCACGGTTCATCAAAGCTTTTTATTATGACAACAGTCCCTACTTTTACTTGTTCGAATAAGTACTGTGCGTCTTTATCATACATACGAATGCATCCTCCTGAAATATACTTTCCAATGGACGATGGATTATTATTTCCGTGAATCGCGTATGTGGTACCCTTCGTACCGTTTACATCCAGACCAATCCAGCGATCTCCCAGCGGATTACTTGGGTCTCCTCCTGGAATATTTTCCTTATAGTACGGGCGATTCTTTATTTTATTACTTATTGGAAAAATCCCTTCAGGAGTAGGGGTCGAGCGCTTTCCGGTCGCAACCGGAAATACTTTTACTAGTTGTCCGTTCACAAAAAGGGCTAATTGATTTGTAGCACGGTTAATGATAATCAGCTGCTCGGGAACGGGCGTAAGCATTTCTTTCATCGTTTGTTCATCAAAGCTGTATTTCGGAACATTAGCTGGCAGCGCAGTAACCAGTTGAGCCGTTACAGTTATTTTTTCTTTTGAAACAGCCCTGTCATAAACAAATAATCCTCCTGCTATCGTAGTAAGGAAAAAAATGAACGCAATCCAAACAGACCTCTTTTTTCTTCTTCTCCCAACTCGCGTTGTCAGTTCCCCCACATTCTCACCCTTTTGCCCCTTAATATATAACCACTATCTTTATTTTATATGGCGAAAGAACAAAAGGGGCATAACAAAATAACAAAAATTACCATAAAATTCGTTATCCTGCTACACTATTTGACAAATCATCTTATTCATAACATATGGTAAGCCGGCACTTATATCACTGCCAAAAAAAACCCCTCTTTTTAAGAAGGGTTCTGCTTACATAATAAAGATATAAAAAAGAATCGCTAAAGCAAAACGGTAAAAAGCAAACGGTGTCAGCTTCACTCGTTTTAAAATCTTTAGGAACGTTACAATCGCCAGCATAGCCACAACAAATGCTGCTATAAATCCTGTGATAAACAACGGCAAATCACTAATAGATAAAATGTCCCAGCTTTTATATAAATCTAAACCGCTGGCCGCAAACATCATCGGCACTGCCAAAATAAATGTATACTCCGCTGCAACCGTATGAGAAGCCCCTGCCAATATTCCGCCACTAATCGTGGAGCCAGATCGAGAAAACCCCGGCCACAACGCTAAACATTGAAACAGTCCGATTGTAAATGCCTGTTTATATGTAAGCTCGTCCAACGTGTTCGCTGTGCTTTTCTTGGCAAAGCGCTCTGCAAAAATCATAAGCAAACCGCCGGCAATTAAACTGATCACTACAGGACCCGGTCCGAATAGAACAGACTTGATTGTATCATGAAACAATACTCCCATAACACCGGCTGGAATCATTCCGAGAATGATATGAATCAAATTTAAAGATGGTCCATCTTTCTTCGGGCCGATTCCTACTAAAGACCAAAGGCGTTTCCAAAACACTACTACTACTGCCATGATAGAACCCATTTGCACCACTACTTCAAAAGTGCTTGCTTTTTCTCCTTCAAACCCTAGTAAATGTCCTACTAGAATCATATGCCCGGTTGAAGAAACAGGCAAAAATTCCGTTAATCCTTCTACGACTCCAAGAATGAGCCCTATTAACCACTCAGCCAATTTTACTTCCTCCTATTTCTGTAAACCTTTCTTTTGTCACTTTATCATATTACCTCATTCTTGTGAAATACGCATGACTTTTTTCCATTACAATTCCTTAACATTTTCAATGAATCATTATGTTTGCAATACTGAAGGAAGTTTGAGAAAAAACATTACAAGAGCATCACAGTTCCATACCATTCCACATTCTCCAAATTGAAACCTGGTCTCTATCCTTTGTTCTTCTGCCTATTATAAATTTGCAAAGCAAGCAGTGAGTCTGCTTGCTTCTGTTTTAATTTCTGAAAGATATATTTTTGCATCAATTTACGCATTCCTTAATATTTAATATGGTATAATATATCGTATTTTATTTTAAGGACTGATATAAATGTTAGAAACACAAACGCTATCACAAAAAGGAAAGCATTTTTTAACGTTGCTTTTTCCTATTCTCGTTACACAAGTCACACTCTTTGCCATGAGCTTTTTCGATACGATGATGTCGGGGCATGCCAGTGCCCAAGACCTTGCCGGCGTTGCTATCGGTGCAAGCGTCTGGGTTCCGATTAGTACGGGATTGACCGGTATTTTGTTCGCTGTTACCCCTATGGTCGCGCAGCTGGTTGGTGCTGAGAAAAATAAAGAAGTGGCACCCGTTGTTACACAGGCAATGTATCTGGCACTTGCCATCAGTCTTACTGTTCTTGCTTTGGGCGCAGTTCTTTTAAATCCGATTTTAGGAACTATGAACCTTGAGCCAAACGTGCGTGAAATTGCCAAGGGATTTCTCATTACCCTTTCATTCGGTATTATTCCCATGTTTATTTACACAGTTCTTCGTTGTTTCATCGATGCTCTCGGGCAAACGCGGGTTACAATGATTATTACTTTATCATCTTTGCCTATCAATGTTATTCTGAACTACCTTTTAATCTTCGGGAATTTGGGCTTTCCTCGCCTCGGCGGCATAGGAGCGGGTGTAGCTTCTGCCGTAACATATTGGTGCATCTTATTCATTTGCATGTTTATCATTCGGACTAAACAGCCGTTTTCTCGCTATAAAGTTCTTCAAAGCTTTTACCCGGTTTCGTTTTCTGCCTGGAAAAACATATTAAAGCTCGGCGTTCCGATCGGCTTTGCCATCTTCTTTGAAACAAGCATTTTTGCTGCTGTCACATTGCTTATGAGCAACTTTGATACAGCAACCATCGCAGCACATCAAGCGGCTATGAATTTTGCTTCCATGTTGTATATGGCACCGCTCAGTATCTCCATGGCAATGACAATCGCAGTCGGGGTTGAAGCAGGTGCGAAACGATATCGCGACGCTCGCCAATACGCTTTCATAGGGGTGGGCACAGCTCTTGCTCTTGCTTTGCTGTTTGCAGCGGTTATTTTTGTGTTTCATGCCGAAATTGCGGTCATTTATACAAAAGAAATATACGTTCAGCAATTAACTCAGCAATTTTTAATGTTCGCTATCCTCTTTCAAGTTTCGGATGCCATTGCGGCCCCTGTTCAAGGAGCATTACGCGGGTATAAAGACGTCAATGCTACACTCATTATGACAATGGTTGCTTATTGGGTGATCGGATTGCCGCTTGGATTTATTTTAGCAAACTATACTTCGTTAGAAGCAAAAGGCTATTGGGTCGGGTTGATTTCCGGTCTCGCCTTTGCTGCTGCTTTTCTATCATTTCGACTTTTCAAACTCCAACAACGTCTTATTGCATCACAAGCAACAAATGGAGTAGCATAAATTCGGAGGGTGTTCCAAAAGAATTGATTTTGGAACACCTTCTTTTGTAATGAAAACAAGCTTTTGGGGAAAAGTAACACTGATACTATGAAAATCAGGTGATGCTATGCATACAGTGTGGAAAGGGAACCTCACGTTCGGCCTCGTAAATATCGGTGTTAAACTGCACAGCGTGGTAGAAGAAAAAGATGTAAAACTCGTCAATATTCATAAAGATTGTCTAACGCCCATTAAATATGAAAAAACAGCTCCAGGCTGTGACGATCATGTAGAGCTCGACGACATCGTGAAGGCTTACGAATATGGGCAAAATAAATACGTTATTCTTGATGAACAAGAGTTAGAAAAATTAAAGGAAGAGTTTGAAGTAAAATCCGTTGATCTTATTTCCTTCGTACAATTAGAGGAAATTGATCCTGTTTATTTTAATCGATCTTATTTTATCAGTCCTGCGGAGGGTTCCGAAAAAGCATATGTACTTCTTCGGCAAGCACTTGAACGAACCGGTAAAATCGGCATCGTTAAAATCTCTCTTCGCAGCAAACAGCACCTGGCTGTTATCCGAGTTTATGAACATTGCTTAATTTTAGAAACCATTCATTACCCAGATGAAGTCCGTTCAGTGGAAAATGTCCCTAATTTACCAAAAGACGAACAACTGACTGTACATACAAAAGAACTGGTGGCTGCCATCACTCTTATCAATCAACTGACAGAACCTTTTGCACCGGAAAATTATACTGATGAATATAGAACGGCTCTGATGGACTTAATCGAAGAAAAGATTGAAAAAGAAGAAGTAGAATTGAAGCCTATTATAAATCCGAAAAAAGAA
The DNA here is from genome assembly GCA_041920565.1 of Bacillus sp. (in: firmicutes). GTDB lineage: Bacteria > Bacillota > Bacilli > Bacillales > Bacillaceae_G > JAGHKQ01. The sequence goes on from JBHGXS010000013.1 coordinate 11,491, forward strand.
AGCATTTTAAATATTATGGAGGCCTTAACGGCAAGCATCGAACGAACCAAACCACCAAAAGAAAAACAAGATAAACGCAAAAAAGCCTCAAACTAACTGTTGAAGACGTGTAGCAGCGCCTTCTTTCTGTTCAGTATCATATGGTAAATTTTTACTTTTTCATATAATATTTTGTACAAATATTCAACATTTGCTATACTTTTTCTTTGTCGGAGTGAAATAGATACAATTGGTATGGGGTATTAATTATGAACAATGCATTTTCCAAATTTAGAACAAATCAACGGACTGGGCGACCCAGTCCACCATTAACGTCGGGTGTAACAACGGATTCTGCTGCATCCTCAATGGTAATTTCAACTGCTGCAAAATCCAGAATAATCCATAAGGTAGAAAGCGGCGAGCATCTCACACTGATTGCCCAAAAATACGGGACTTCCATTCAAAATATTAAAGATTGGAACGGTTTGAAATCAGACTTGATTCGTGCCGGACAACACTTGATCGTATCCGCTTCATCCAAAAACGATTCCACTTCTCAGCGAAACGGATATGTTGTAGCTGTTGATGCACTGCGAGTACGATCGGAACCGAGCACAAGCGCCGCAGTAAAAGGCTATGTCCACAAAGGACAATCTTTAAATGTCGTAGCCGAAGAGTATAGCGGCTGGTATAAAATTTTACATAACGGTAGCTGCGGATATGTAGCAAAACAATATGTAAAACAAAATATATAGCTGATTGGTGCAGCATTATATATTCTTCTTTTTTGTTCCAAAAATGTATTTGTCAGCTGATGTCATTTTGCAACGGACATGGCACAACAAACAGCAGTATAACATAAATTAAGTTGCATGCAGTTGACTGGATAATGATGACAAAGCGGCTTAAATGAAAAACCTGAGTTTGGTTCTCAGGTTTTTCATTATTTCACAGATAAGATAAATAATAAAATCGGCAGTGTTACTATACTTAAAGTCGTGCTTAACAAGGTGGCGCTGGCGACAAAATCCGGCTCCGTTTTAAATTGTAAAGCATACATAGTGGTGTTCGCAGCAGTCGGCATTGCAGCCATTAAAATCATAATTTGCTTCAATAACGGTTCAACCGGGAATAGCAATGTTAACGCTAAAGCAACAAGAGGAGAAAGAATTAATTTAATAGTTAATGATACTGACAGCTTCTCTAAAACCCACTTCTTCACGGATACATTTGCCAACTGCATTCCTAGAATGATCATAATTGTTGGTACAGCGGCATCGGCAACAAGATCTACAGCCTGCCTAAACTCTTTCGGCAGCGGGACAGGAACAAAATGAAATATTATGCCAATAATGGCACCATATACGATAGGCATCCTTTTAACAGCATAAAGCGCCTCCTTTACTCCTCTATTATCCGGGCTTCCTTTTGCAGCGTAGTATACTCCTACCGTACACATGACAAGTTGTTGTACCACCATTAAAATAACCGCATAATGCAAGCCTGTTGTTCCAAACACGAACAACGCAAGCGGTGTTCCGTAGTTTCCATTGTTCATGAAGGCTGAAGCCAATATCATTCCGCAAGTTTCATTCATGGAGTATCCTTTTAAATAAGACCAAAGATAGACGATACCAATTAAGCAAATACATAAGCCGAATGTATAAATAAATATATACACGTATGTTTCATCAAACTTTGCTTCATAAAAGGTGCGAAAAGCCAAGACTGGCGACATTAAATACAGCGCCATTGTCGACAAAGAACGTATTTCAAATCCTATTGTTTTTTGTCCAATATATCCTATCGCAAAAATCATAAAAATGGGATATAAAACTAATAAAAATTCCACGATTTTTCCTCTCTTTTCATGCTAGTTAATAGGAAAGAGCCCGGCTGTTCCAGGCTCTTTTTACTATTATTCTATCATATATGTTCACAATTTTATTACAATCCAACAATAATGTTACATTCTTCCGGCATTTCTTCAATAACTTATGCAAGACCCGCTTCGTCCGGCTCCTCCATACGACATATGATTTACACGGTAAGCAGATGGATCATTGACTATCAGGCCGCCTGTTTCAATCTCTTTTGTCGTCTTCATTGCCAGCGTTAAATCCTTTATAAATAAGCATGCTTTCAAATCATATACGAAATCACAATTTCTTCATCAAAATCGCTGTATGTATTTACAAATACTACTGGACTATCGGATTCCTCGTGCTTTATCTTCAGTCTAAAAATGTATGTTAAAAAGCAGAGACTTCTTTTCATTAGATTTATTTTAAGTAAACTGTAATATTTAAAAAAAATGTAAAGTAGACAATCCTTTTGAACATAGGATAAACCGTCGATAACATTCTAACTTCAAACGGGGGGACACAATTGATAAAAAAAGCGTTCATTTTCTTTGTTTTAGCTTTTCTTATGTTTTTCAGCATAGGTGTAACCTCTAGTTCTGCAGCCGTAAACAAATTCATTATCATTAACAAAGCAAATAACCAGCTTGCTTACTATGAAAATGGGAAGCTAGTAAAAGTATTCAAAGTAGCAACAGGAAAGAAGCCATCGTATACGCCCGAGGGAAAATTTAAGATTGTAAATAAAATTGTAAACAGACCTTACTATAAAGGCGGAATTCCCGGCGGAGATCCTCGTAATCCTCTCGGAAATCGTTGGCTTGGGCTAAATGCACGAGGAACGTGGGGGACAACGTATGCAATTCATGGCAATAATAATCCAAGCTCCATCGGCACGTATGTCAGCAACGGCTGTATTCGAATGTATGATGATGAAGTGGAATGGTTGTTTGATCAAGTAACAGTTAATACACCTGTTGTTATTACAACCTCCGGACAATCGTTTGACGCCATAGCAGCAGCCAATGGACTAAGCGGAACAGCAAATAGCGGTACACCTTCTACCCCTGCTGGATCAAGCGGAGAAGTTCTAAAAAAGGGAAGTCGAGGTGCTGCTGTTCAGGAACTCCAGAAAAAGCTTACTTCTCTTGGCTATGATACGAAAGGCGCAGACGGCGTATTTGGCGCAAACACTGAACAGGCCGTCCGGCAGTTTCAAGCAGCACATAGTCTAGTAGCTGATGGTGTTGTGGGCCCTGCCACAAGAAAAGCACTTGAAGGAACAACAGGCAGTACCACACCTCCGACAACACCTCCAAGTAATCCTCCATCTACAGGAACTGCCTTAAACAGCAGCGGCATTCTGAAAAAAGGAAGCCGGGGCAATGCTGTTCAAGAACTGCAACAAAAGCTTACTTCCCTTGGCTATAATACAAAAGGAGTTGACGGGATTTTTGGCGCAAACACTGAACAGGCCGTCCGGCAATTTCAAGCTGCTCACAATCTAGCGGCAGATGGCATTGTCGGTCCTGCGACGAAAAAAGTGCTTGCAAGTAAATAGTAATCTCTAATTCGATAGAGGATAATCCTCTATCTTTTTTTATTTAATAGATTATAAGTTTATCAACCATCTCTTGCTCATGCTCCTAACTGTGCATTTATATTTATTAATCGATACATAAAAAAAGAAGGATTTTTTCAATTACATTGCGAATATCTCTATAAAGTTACTAATTTCCCTAATTATCTTCATTTTTTGAATTAAAATATCTAAGTTTGTTAGGGAAAAATACATATTCAGATTGGGGGAATTAAATGAAACAAATAGTATTTGTCTGTGCTTTATTACTCGCATTCCTTATTCCTCAAGAATTTGCAGCAGCTTCCTCAGCACCTTCACAACTCATTATTATTAACACCGCAACAAATAAACTTGCATTCTACGAAAATGGGAATTTGGTTCGAGAGTTTCCTGTCACAACGGGAAAAAGCAGCACTCCTACACCCCAAGGCAAGTTTTCCATTGTAAACAAAATTAAAAATCGCCCATACTACAAGATGAAGATTAAAGGCGGCGACCCACGCAATCCGCTCGGAGATCGTTGGTTAGGAATGAATATTTACGGAACACCTGGCAATACATACGCCATTCACGGAAATAATAACGCAAGCTCCATTGGCAAATGGATCAGCAACGGTTGTGTCCGTATGCATAACGCCGACATTCATTGGTTATTTGACCAGATCAATGTGACAGCAACCGTTATTATAAAACGTGCGGAAGAATCTTATGAATCAATTGCTGCCTCGTATGATATCACACTTGGCGTTTCATCCGTCCCTGTCACTGCAATACCACCAAATCCAGCACCACCAGATCCAGCACCGTCAAATCCAACATCAGCACCTAGTTTGGGTGAAGGACGGACAAATACTGCATTAAATGTCCGGACTGCTCCCACCCTTTCCGCTACACGTATCACAACCTTAAGCGCAGGAACCGCTATCACAATCCATGAAGCAAGCAATGGCTGGTATCACATATCAGCCGGCAGCGTCACTGGATGGGTCTCTGGTCAATATGTAACTGCATCAGGTTCACAGCCTGCATCTAGCGAAAATACAGGTCGAACAACTACTGGCTTGAATGTACGGACAGCTCCTAGCCTTTCTGCCACGCGCATTACTACTTTAAGGGCTGGAGCAACCATCACGATCCATGAAACAAATAATGGATGGTATCGAATTACAGCTGGCGGTACTTCAGGCTGGGTTTCTGCTCAGTATGTAAAAAGATAACAGATAGTTTAAAACCAGCATCTGGTGAACAGATGTTGGTTTCTTTATCCCCTTAAAATTAAAGTAAATCATTGTGTACTCACATTACTCATAAGTATATTTCTTTGAAAACACGTACAATTATTAATAATATATATTGACCTGTTGTTTTTATGCGATTAAAATAAAGACGGGTATTACATTCGGGGCATTAGCTCAGTTGGGAGAGTGCTACGCTGGCAGCGTAGAGGTCAGGGGTTCGAGCCCCCTATGCTCCATAAAATCAATATTACCAACGGTTTTTGGGTTTTTCTAAGACAATTTTGTGTAGTAGTCTTAGACGCTATCCAAAACGTGACGGACTGACCACTTCTCTACTAATTTGTGAGGAGTGTTTTTTTATGTTAGTACGATTTTTGATTGACGAGTTTATTGCTGAGAAACGCTATGAAAATGTAACAGAGCAAAGCATTAAGACTTCTGAGTACAACTACAAACATTTGGAGAGTTTTCTTGTTACTCAAGGTATCGAGCAAGTCAAAGATATTTCTCCTCGTGTTGCTAAACGTTATATGATGTTTTGCAAAGATAATGGCGATAAACCAACTACCTTAAATTCACGTCTGAAGCGGATTAA
>JBHGXS010000019.1:0-29847 GCA_041920565.1 Bacillus sp. (in: firmicutes)
TCGTACAAATGAATAAGCGGAGCGAGCGTTCGTTCATGTGTGATCTCCATCATCCCCCATATTCCCCTTTGCCCAAGATGTTTCTACACTCATTTTACTAGATTTTCATCATATTCACATTAAGAATCATAAAAAATCCCCTTCGTTTCCAATACGAAGGGGATTTTAGAAAGAATATTTTATTATTGCTGTTCACCCGCAACCTTATTTAATACATATTTTGTTAAAAGCGCATAAACCACCACTGTGCCTGCAATAAAAGAATAAATCATAACTGTCCACCGTCCTATGTATGATAATGATTATCATTACTTATTCCCAGTTTATCACCAGAGAGAACGATTATCAATACTAATTATGGTTTAAATCGAGAAATATTTTTAAATGCTTCTTTGTAATTGGTTACTTCCATCAATGCTTTCTCTTCTTCTTTAATACGAATGGATAAAATCAGCATATTAAGGATGCTGAACAAACAAGCTGTCGCATAGGCCTGAAACATGAGCGGAATTACAAAAAACTCAACCATTACCACCAAATAATTGGGATGCCGGATAAAACGATACGGTCCCTTTTGCACAATATTTGCTTGCGGAACGACGAGAATTTTTGTGTTCCAATAATACCCTAACGATGTAATTGCCCATACTCTCAGCAATTGTGCAAGCAAAAAGCCGGCAAATAAATAGACCCATACAGGTGAAAGCTGCTTGTGAAAGACAACTACCTCAAAAACGGTAGACATAAGAAAAAGGATATGAAGCAGCACGATGTATTTGTAGTGACTCTTCCCAAATTCTACCGCCCCTTGTTCTTTCGCCCATCGTTCATTTCGTTTTGCAATGGTGACCTCAATCATTCGCTGCAATACAATAAAACCAATCAATAGAAAAAAACTCATGCTCTCACTCCCATCGCAGCAACACAAACTCGGAGCTGAAGCCCGGGCCTAACGCCGCTACAATTCCAATATCCCCTTTTTTCGTTATCCTTTGCATATATCGATCCAAAACATATAAAACGGTAACGGACGACATATTTCCATACTCCTGTAATACTTGCATGGAAACGGCCGTCATGCTTTTGTCTATCCCAAGTGCTTCATGATACGCGTCGAGCACTTTTTTTCCGCCCGGATGAGCAATAAAATGCTGGATATTTTGCATTGTCAAGGAATGCTTTTTCAAGAAATTTTCTATATTGGGCCGCAGCCAATTTTTAATAATAGTGGGAATATCCTTTGAAAAAATAACATACAAGCCTTCATTTCGAACATCCCAGCCCATAACATCTTCCGCATGCTTCATTAAAGTAGATTGTGAAGTCATATAGTGCGGCAAAACCGGCAGCTTAATGACAGAGGAAACATCTGCTTCGTCTCCTGCAACAAGCACACATGCTGTCCCATCCGCGAACAAAGACGTACCTATCAAGTTGCTTTTCGATACGTCATTTCGCTGAAACGTTAAGCTGCACAATTCTACTGCCAAAACAATAACCTTTGCTTTTGGAAATGCCTTGCAATACTCAAAAGCTCTTGATAATCCGGCAGCTCCCCCTGCGCATCCTAATCCCCATATCGGAATCCGCTTTGTATGGTCTGAAAAAGGAAGACGATTCATGATTTTCGCATCGATGGTAGGAGTGGCAATTCCGGTCGAGGAAATATAAAAAAAAGCGTCAATTTCTTCTTCGTGAACAGGTGCCGTTAAGTATGCTTCATTTTGCAAACAATTTTGTATGGCTTGGCATCCGTATTTTACGGAGTATTCGATATATGTATTATTTTTTTCTTCAAATGTATGATCCCGTTCAAACCAAGATACATCTTTTGCAAAATGCCGCTTTTTTATTTGTCCGTTCTCAAAGACCTGCAGCAGTCTTTTAATATCTTTAAAAGCCCCTCCGAACAGCTCTTTCGCAAAAGCAACAATCGTTTCTTGCGTAATGACATGCTCTGGCGGGCAAATTCCGACAGACACAATTTTTGGCATTGTTTCATCTCCGTTTTTCCAGCGTTGTCTTTACTTTTTTCAATTGCAGCTCATTCTATTCCCAACCCAATAAAAAAAGCCCCTGAACCAGGAGCTTCGCCAATCTGTACTGCCGTTTTAAAGGAGTTCATTGTTGTGCATTTCTATTATAACTCACTTCGGAAATGTTAACAGTATAAAAAAATGGAAATGTCGTTTGTAATTTCTTCTAAAATTCGTTGACTTCCAAATTTTCACACGTGTATCATTTGTAATGGTAAGGAGGTGAATTTTATGAGCGAATCGGTATTAGGAAAAGAACGGATTCATTCCATGGATATCATTCGCGGATTTGCCGTTCTTGGTATTTTTCTTGTAAATTGGCCGTCCATGGTAGGAGTAGAGACTTTGCTGGATGAACGTTCATACAGCGGGATGGATGCTTATTTCCGCTTGTTTTACGACATGTTTGTCCAAACGAAATTTTACACTATTTTTTCATTTTTATTTGGACTTGGCTTCTATGTTTTTATGACCCGCGCCGAACAACGAGTGAAACATGTAAAATGGTTATTTACGCGCAGGCTGCTTATTTTATTTATTTTCGGATTTCTTCATTTTGTATTTCTTTGGTACGGCGACATTTTACATAGCTATGCCATTGCAGGTCTGTTCTTATTGCTTTTTTATCGCCGTAAACCGAAAACCATCCTTATTTGGTCTATCGTACTTCTTGTATTGTTCCAATTGTTTATGTTTCTTACCTATCTTGCTCCGATTCCTGCGAGTACGGTCAATGAAATTCAACCGTACAACGCGATTCAACAATGGTACCAAGAAATGCAATTTCGGCTTCGTTATTTTACTGGTGAAAATATATTTGTAAATATCATTTATCTTCCAGAAATATTAGGTTTATTTTTGCTTGGGCTGTACGCGGGCAAAAAAAATATATTCCGATGTGTAAGCCAGCTCAAGAAGCCTATACAAATTACTCAAATAACAGCACTGCTATTGACAATTCCAAGCTGGTATATGATCATTACCTATTTTTTAGGAACAGATGTATATAACCCGGCTGCTGTTATGCCGTTTGTCATTATGAGCGGAAAAACATTGTCTTTATTTTATGTGACAACCCTCTTGCTTCTGGCAGAAAATGATCGATTTAAAACAGTGTTTATTCCTTTCCAATATGTCGGACGCATGGCTCTTACCAATTATTTAAGCCAAACTGTTGTTACTACCTTTTTATTTGCGTTTTTATTTGAAAATACGGCGACGCTGCACTTTTGGCAGGGAGCTCTCTATTGCATCATCTTCTATACCATTCAAATCTTCTTCAGCAAATGGTGGCTGGCAAACTATCAATTCGGTCCCATGGAATACGTATGGCGAGTGGGCACCTACGGTAAAAAACAGCAACTGCGAAAGACAGAAAAAGCTTCCTAAGAAAAAAACACTGAAGGATTCCTTCAGTGTTTTTTTCATTAAGAAGCGGCTTTTACTTCTGTTACTGTCTTTTGTTGTTTGGCCGTAAAATTGAACACAATATTCAATACAATAGCTGTTAAACTTCCCAACACAATTCCGTTATCCGTTAAAATGCGGATGCTTTCAGGAAGCTTGGAGAATAAAGTCGGCACCACTGTTACCCCTAGCCCGATTCCGACGGAGCAAGCTACGATAAGCAGATTCTCTTGTCTTGCAAAATCTACTTTGCTTAGCATTTTAATCCCATACGCAAGCACCATTCCAAACATCGCAAGCATAGCGCCGCCTAATACTGGCTTTGGGATAATGGTAGTTAATGCTGCAATCTTAGGAATAAATCCAAGGACGATAAGCATGGCACCGCATGTGTAAATGATGACGCGATTTTTTACACCCGTTAATTGAACAAGACCCACGTTTTGAGAATACGTAGTGTAAGGAAAGGCATTAAAAATACCGCCCAATATCATTGCCAATCCTTCTGCACGATATCCCTTCGCTAAGTCTTTGCTTTCCAGCTTTTTCCCGCAAATATCCGAAAGGGCAAAATATACTCCTGTCGCTTCTACGATACCGACGCAGGCAACCAAAATCATCGTCAACACAGGCGTCAGCTCAAATGTTGGCGTTCCGAAATAAAACGGCTGCGGCATATGAAACCAATGTGCCTCTGTTACTGCTTGAAAGCTTACCTTTCCCATAAATGCAGCTGCAATGGTGCCGAAAATCAGTCCCAATAAAATCGAAACAGAACGAATAAAACCGGCAAAAAAGCGATACACAATCACGATAAATAACAATACCCCAAACGCCAGCATTAAATTGCTCATGTTGCCAAAATCTTTATTTCCCACGCCGCCTGCCATATCGTTAATGGCAGCCGGAACAAGCGTCACACCGATAACAGTGACAACAGATCCTGTAACGACAGGAGGAAACAGCTTTACTAATTTTCCAAAGAAACTTGCTAACAAAACAACGAAAAGTCCCGCCGCTATAATGGATCCATAAATAGCAGATATTCCGTATTGTTTCCCGATGGCAATCATCGGACCGACGGCTGTAAACGTACATCCTAATACTACCGGCAGACCAATCCCGAAAAATCGATTGCTAAGCGCCTGTAAAATAGTGGCGATCCCGCACATTAATAAGTCTATTGCCACAAGATAAGTCAGCTCTTTTTGATTTAAGCCGAGTCCTCCCCCGACAATTAACGGAACGATAATGGCTCCGGCATACATGGCCAATACATGTTGAATGCCGAGTGAAAATACTTTAAATGGTCCTTGTTTCATTTTATTTGCCTCCTGTTGCTGCATATTCTAAAAATGTTACTTTACTGTCATGCAAAGAAGCAACTTCCGCTAACGATTCCACTTGAACTCCCGTTTCGCGCAGTTTTGCTCCGCCTTCTTGGAAGGACTTTTCAATGACGATTCCGATACCTGCAACAGTTGCGCCAGCTTGCTGTACCAGCTCCATTAAACCAAGCGCCGCTTGCCCGTTCGCCAGAAAATCGTCGATGATTAACACTTGATCATCACACGATAAAAATTCTTTCGATAACGAGATCTCATTTGTCTCCTGCTTTGTAAACGAATAGACGCTTGCTGTATATACATTATCTTTCAGCGTAAGAGACTTACGTTTTCTGGCAAACACAACGGAAACTCCCAGCTCAAGTGCCGTCATCAAAGCAGGAGCAATGCCAGAAGATTCAATAGTAACGACCTTTGTAATCTTCTTGCCTGCAAATCTTCTTGCAAATTCTAAGCCTATTTCCTTCATTAAAACCGGATCGATTTGATGGTTTAAAAAGGCATCCACCTTCAATACATGGTCAGACAATACTTTACCTTCTGCCTGAATCTTTTCTTGCAATAACTTCATGCTGCTTCCCCCTTTTTACATACAAAAAAAGCTCAAAAAACACAGCCATAACTACAAGTGAGGCTGTATCTTTTGAGCTCATCAAAAGTACGCACTGCGCGTCCCCACTCATAGTCGAATTATTTACGGTAATTCGGTAGAAACTTGCGAGCCATATTCCCGCGATTATATGAGTGATTATTCATTTTTCATATGTTGGATTATAACGCATGTTGCAGAAAATGAAAAGTAGTTGCAATAAAAAATCCGTACGAAATACAAAAATTTATTTTTTTCGTTCGACTTTTACTCATAAATATTCTGAATCATCCGTCAAGCACTTCACAAAAAATTCACACTTCCCCATCACTTTTTACGAAAAACTGCGTCAAATCAATTTTACATCATAGACATAGTTTTTAATGTATCAATGAACAATTTTTGAAACCCTTTTCCCGCATGTAGAAAATTATTACGAGTTTTGTATGATGAAAGTGTAGTCATTTCCAATTTATTTTGCTGGGGGAGGGGAACAACAATGTTAAAACATGAGGTGAATAAAAAAACGAAAGTGGAATCGGGTCCTTCGCTTAAAGGGACGCTGGCAGCCGTTTTCCTGCTCGGATTTTTTCTTATTTTCACATGGGTTTGCGTGCACCAAATTTTTGTAGATCGTCTGTGACCGCAAGAAGGGGGGAGAAATTATGCATTTACATAAATACGAAAAAATTTGGATGACATTCGGAATCGGTTCACTTCTCGTCTTTTTAATCGTTATCGGAATCAGCGCCTTTTACATGGGTAATCAGCCGCCCAGCTGCTTGACGACTATAGACCCGGAAAAGGTAGACACTACCGCGCCATTTGACAAACCGGGAGTGACCAAAACCGGAAAAGATCGCTATCAGGTCGCAATTGTTACACAAGCTTTTGCCTTTACTCCAAACGTGATCAAAGTTCCAAAGGGAGCAACGGTTGATTTTGTTGTTACGACAAAAGATGTAGTACACGGCTTTGAAATTGCGGGAACAAATGTCAATATGATGCTTGAGCCCGGTTATGTAAGCACTTATACACAAAAATTCAACAAAGCTGGAGAATATCTGATTTTATGCAATGAGTACTGCGGCACGGGTCACCATATGATGAGTGCCAAAATTGAGGTGGTGGACAAATGATGAAAGCGGTTGAGAGAGTAAATGCTCAAGATGCAAAATTAGCCATGGCCCATATTTATGTAGCCTTTATCGCTTTATTTCTCGGCGGAGTTGCCGGGCTTCTCCAAGTGCTCGTCCGATCCGGAAAATTTACGCTGCCGGCCAATATCGGGTATTATCAAGTATTAACGACTCACGGGGTATTATTAGGGCTTGTACTTACTACCTTCTTTATTATCGGTTTCTTATTCGCTTGTGTAAGCAAAACAGCCGGCACCCTTACAAACGGGATTCGGAAAACGGGCTGGATCGGTTTTTGGTGCATGACAATCGGAACTGCAATTACAGCGGTATTCATTTTATTGAATAAAGCGACGGTTCTTTATACATTTTATGCTCCGCTGCAAGCACATCCGGGATTTTATATCGGACTCACTCTCGTAGTAGTCGGCAGCTGGATCGGCGGGTTTGCCATGTTTGCGCATTATCGGAACTGGAAAAAACAAAACCGCGGGAAAGCCGGTCCGTTGTTGAGCTTTATGGCTATCATTACGATGCTCCTTTGGCTTGTTGCCACGTTAGGTGTTGCAGCAACCGTATTGGTGCAATTTCTGCCATGGAGCCTTGGTCTCGTTGATAAAATTAACATTCTGGTCAGCCGTACTCTATTTTGGTATTTCGGTCATCCGCTCGTATATTTCTGGCTCTTGCCAGCCTACATGGCTTGGTATGTTATCATTCCGAAGGTAATTGGCGGCAAGATTTTCAGTGATTCGCTGGCTCGTTTATCCTTTATCTTATTCTTGCTTTTCTCCATACCGGTTGGATTTCACCACCAGCTGATGGAGCCGGGAATTGATCCAGCTTGGAAATTCCTTCAGGTTGTTTTAACGTTCATGGTTGTAATTCCGTCTTTGATGACTGCCTTTTCCTTGTTCGCGACATTTGAACAATACGGCCGTTCCAAAGGCGCAACAGGATTGTTTGGATGGTTCCGCATGCTTCCTTGGGGAGATGCGCGCTTCTTTGCACCATTCGTAGGAATGCTTATGTTTATCCCTGCTGGAGCTGGAGGAATAGTGAACGCAAGCCACCAATTAAACCAAGTTGTTCACAATACCATCTGGGTAACGGGACATTTCCATTTAACGTTAGCAACATCTATTGTTCTTACATTCTTCGGTATCGGGTATTGGCTGATCCCGCATTTAACCGGCCGGGTGATGACAAAAGAAACAAATAAGCTTGCCATCATTCAAACTTGTGTATGGGCTGTCGGCATGTTCTTCATGTCTTCTGCTATGCACTTTGCAGGATTGCTCGGCGCGCCTCGCCGTTCCGCGTTCTCTACATACGGAAATGCGGCGCAGGCAGCAGAATGGGTTCCATATCAAATTGCACAAGCTGTCGGGGGAAGTATTTGATTTGTCGGAATGCTCTGCGCGCTCATCATTTTCATTGATTTAGCCTTCTTGGCGCCAAAAGGAGAAACCGAATTCCCTGTCGGTGAAGTGTCAGATGCATCAGAAAAACCTCCGCTTATATTTGAAAACTGGAAGCTTTGGCTTGGCATCACTGTCGTCTTAATCTTATTCGCTTATACCATTCCATTTATGGATATGATTCAAAATGCTCCTCCGGGATCAAAAGGATATAAGTTTTGGTAAAAACAAACCCGAGCTGGTACAAAGCTCGGGTTTATCTATTACAAATTGTAGATTTCTTTGTATTTCTTCTCTAAATATTCTGCCAGGTAATTTGCATTTAGCCCTTCTCCGGTAACATCCCGCAAAATTTCCAACGGCTTTTTCATCTTGCCATACTGATGGATATTGGCTGTTAACCATTCACGGATCGGTGTTATGTTCCCCTCTTCCAGTAATTCATCAAAATTAGGGATATCTTTTAGCATGGCTTGTTTAAATTGAGCCGCATACATATACCCCAGCGCATATGAAGGGAAATAGCCAAAGCTGCCTCCTGCCCAGTGCACGTCTTGTAAAACTCCTTCAGCATCCGTTTCCGGGCGAATTCCTAAATACTCTTCCATTTTATCGTTCCAAATTTGCGGCAAATCTTGCACTTGTATGTCACCATCAAAAAGCCCTTTTTCAATTTCATAGCGGACCATAACATGCAGCGGGTACGTCAGCTCATCTGCTTCAATGCGGATAAGCGACGGCTTCGATTCGTTGATTGCATCATAGAATTCATCCAATGTTACATCATCAAATTGTCCGTTTGCATATTGCTTCAGCAAATCGTAGTTCTTCTTCCAAAACGATTTATTACGGCCGATAAAGTTTTCAAAGAATAAGGACTGGGACTCGTGAATGCCCATGGACGTCCCGTCACATAATGGAGTGCCCACTAAGTCCGGTGAAATGTTTTGCTCATAGACCGCATGACCGCACTCATGAATCGTTCCGAAAACAGCCGTACGGAAATCATTTTCGTCATATTTCGTTGTGATGCGCACATCACCCGGATTTAATGTAATGGCAAACGGATGCACCGTTTCATCCAAACGTCCGGCATCAAAGTTATAATCAAGCTGCTTCAACAGCTGCAAGCTTAGTTCTTTTTGTTTTTCTTGCGAAAAATATGAGGAAAACGGCTCTGTTTTTAATTCTTTCTTTGACTCGGCAATTTGCTTTACAAGCGGGACAATTCGTTCACGGAGCTGACCGAATACCTCATCGAGCACCTTTACCGTCATGCCCGGCTCGTACATGTCTAAAAGTGTGTCATATTTATAATCTTTATAACCCCAGTATGTAATGAATTGTTTGTTGAACTTCACAAGCTTTTCTAAGTATGGCTGAAACATTTGAAAATCGGATTTTGCCTTGGCTGTTTCCCAAACACTTTCCGCTTTTGCTTGAAGCTTTACGTATTCTTTATATTCCTCTTCCGGTATTTTTTTGTTGCGGTCATAATCTTTTCTGCACTCTTCTACTACTTTCTTTGTTTGTTCGGACAACCCGTTCTCCTTTGCCAGCGCTTCCAGCTCTTCCAAATATGCGGCCATTTCATCTGAAGTGGACATATTGAAGACTTCTGCAGAAAGCATTCCAATGACTTCAGATCGCTGCTCCACTCCGTTCTTCGGGGCCCCTGTCCGTAAATCCCAATATAGCAAATTCAATGCTTCGTTATAGTTCATCATCTTTTTGACGTAGGATAGAAATTCTTGTTCTGTCTGCATCTTTTTTCCTCCTTACTATCGGCTCTTTCTCCTAATTCCACAAAAACGAGAAAATTCCTTTAAAAAATAAGCTTGGGGTTCATCCCAAGCTTATTGTATCACTTCTCCTGCAACAGGTAATGCGTTTTTAACCGCGTTCACGACTTTCTCCTGTTCATCATCGGTTAAGAAAATGGACACGCAGCCTTTGTCTTCACTTGTTCGAATCAAGCGTCCTACTCCTTGCTTCAATCGTAAAATCATATACGGCAAATCCACTTCTGCAAACGGATCAGCTGCATGTTTTCGCTTTGCTTGAAACACAGGGTCATTCGGAGGAAACGGCAGTGACCAAATGATGACATGAGACAGAGACGAACCCGGAATATCCAATCCTTCCCATAAATGGACCGCACAAAGAACCGTTTCTTCTTTTCGTTGGAATTGTGCGACCAGCTCACTGATTTCCTGGTCTCCTTCATATAGAAACAGGATAGAGCTTTGCCTTTTTTCCATTTCTGCTTTGAACGCTTGCAATTCTTCCTTTGTACGGAATAAAATCAAAGTCCTTCCTTCCAATTTGGCAATTTCGTTTAAAGCATAGTTCACTTTCTTTTCAAACAGATTGTCTGTTGTATACGTTGGAAGCATGACCTTCATTTGTTCCTCATAGCCAAACGGAGATGCTACTGAAAAAGATAGATAGTCTTTTATTCCCAAGCTGGCGGCAATATAACTAAAACTGCCGTTTTCCGATAACGTTGCAGAAGAGAAAATATATGGAATTTGTTTAGAAAACACTTGCTCTTGCAGTACCTCTTCAACTGCACGCGGCATGATGACAAGTGTAACGCTTTGTTTTTCGTCTTCAATCCAGCTGATTGCATTGTGCTCATGAATAAACAAACGAAGCGAGTGCTCGAGCATGTCCAAATGTTCATCCACAATTTTCAAATCATATTCCTCGATCGTGTGCATTTCGCTTTCGAATACAAGAGCGTCTCCAATTTCTGAAACTTTATTATACAAGCGCTTGGCTGCCTTCAGCACTTCCTCTGTAAACACAAGCTCCAATCGGTCCGATCCGGATACTTCCTTTGCATGAAGGCGCAGCGTTTCAAAAAAGCGGCTTCCTTCCTGCAAAGAATCCTCAATTAATAAGGCAAACTCTTCCCGAACGTCATTTTGCAGCAGTCTTGTTAAAAGCTCTTCTAATGCACTTTCCTTCAAACGGTATGTTAACGCCTTTTGAGCGGCATATTCTACAAGATGCCCCTCATCAAACACAACACAGCTGCTTTCCGGCAACAGCGGCAGCTGTCCTTCCCGTTTTCTTGCTTCGTATGTCCAAATATGCTCCATAAAAAAATCTTGCGAGCAAATAATCAAATCGGTTGCTTTTCGATAATAATTCCGAGATAGAGTTTGTCCGCAGCGATGGCGCTTTTCACACGTAAGGCAATCCTGGAACGGATCCCATGCAACCTGCCTCCACTCCTCATCGTTTAAAAGAGGATATTCCTTGCGGTCCCCATAGTGATGAAAGCTTTGCAGCGTACCATGTTCAAACACAAATTCCGGCAAGCTGTCATAGGCGTCTTCAATCGCTTCTGACGGATCCCCTTCCATAATTCGGTCTATTTTCTTTAAACATAAATAATTGTCCATTGATTTTGCCAATCTCACATCGATGGTTAAACCAAGCACTCGAGAAAGCTTGGCAATATCGCCTTCTTCTTTGACGAGCTGCTCAATCAATGTTTCATCTGCGCAAGCAATCACAGCGGGCTTCCCCATATAGCGAGCATAACAAATGGCATATAACAAATACACAATGGTTTTCCCTGTTCCCACACCCGCTTCGGCAAACATGACCTTTTTCTCCCGGAACGCACGGTCAAGCTGAAATGCCATAAACACCTGCTCATCCCGCAAATCAAAACCTGCATCCGGCAGAATATCGTAAAATACATCTCCGATCCATTCGTTCAGCTTTTCAAAAAAATTGTCTGTTTTTCCAACCTCAAACGGCAATCGTTCTCTTGTCACCATACTCCCTGACCTTCCTTACCATAATAAAATCTACAATGGCTGACGGCAGCATAGTCGCTTAATCAGCCTTATTTTTCTGCGTTCTCGTACTATAAAGAAGATATTCTTTAAAAGGTAAAAAGTTTTCCGTATCGGAAAACTTTTTACTCTATCATAAACTGTAAGTATTGTTTATCAATCAATGTCTTATGTGCTAATGCCTCTAAATATTGTTCATGTGCAGCCTTTAACTCATTAAAAGTTGTCTGCTTTACATTTTCGTTATGTGTCAACATTTGATATGTTTGATGAATGGCTTTATGAATAATATCAAACTCGGAAAATCCCGGCTTCATCCCAACAACCCCTCCTTCAGACCATTTTCCATACTAAATAGTATATATAGGTTGAAGGGATTCTATTCTATTCTATTCTATTCTTTAGGCGGACGCTTTCCAAAGTATTGATAGTAATCTGTGCGAATAAACCCGTTAAACAACTTCCGTTTCTTTGATGCTTCTTTTCCGTACCATTTTTCAAATTCAGGAAAACTTGTTAATACGTAAAGGGACCAAGTATCTAACGGACGAAAGACGTTGCCCATTTCCTGATACAATTTTTCTACAAGCGGCTTTTCGCTCAATCGTTCCCCATACGGAGGGTTTGTTACAATATATCCATATTCCTCTTTCGTTGTGAAATCCTTTACCTGCATTTGCTTAAATGTCAGTAAATCCCCTAGACCCACTTCATCTGCATTGTTTTTGGCAATCGTAATCATCCGATGATCTATATCATAACCGGAAATGGATAGCGGCTGATCATAGTTCGCCAAATCCTCGACCTCTTCTCTCGCTCTGTCCCATCGTTCTTTCCCAATCCATTCCCACTCATCAGAAGCAAAATCACGGTTAAATCCCGGCGCTATATTTTGTCCGATTAACGCTGCTTCTATCGGGATTGTTCCTGAACCGCAAAACGGATCAACAAACGGCCGATCCGGATTCCAATTTGTAAGCATAATCAGGGAGGCAGCCAAAGTTTCTTTTAATGGTGCTTCTCCTTGATCAACTCTGTATCCCCTCTTATGCAGTCCGACTCCGCTTGTATCGATAGTCAGCGTTGCAATATCTTTTAATAATGCGACTTCAACGCGATAGAGCGGCCCTGTTTCTTCAAAGCGTGTTGTCCTTTTATATGTACGGCTCAATTTTTCAACAATTGCTTTTTTTACGATGCTTTGACAGTCCGATACACTGAACAGCTTAGATTTCACAGACTTTCCTATTACCGGAAACTCAGCATTCTCCGGTATATAATCTCCCCAATTTAACGCTTTTGTTTTTTCAAACAACTCATCAAACGTAGTGGCTTTAAATTCTCCCACCTTTAATTTGACGCGATCTGCGGTACGCAGCCATAAGTTTGCCCGGCAAATCGCTTGTTCATCTGCTTCAAATGTAACCTTGCCGTTGTCCGTTTGACAATCATAGCCGAGATTTTTGACCTCTCTTGCCACCAATGCTTCTATGCCCATTGCCGCCGTCGCAATTAATGTTACCTTGCCCATTTGCATTCTCCTAACAATTGTACTTCTTTACCATTTTAACTCAAGCACATGTGATCAATACAATGAAAAAGCCCTCCTCTTAAAGGAGAGCTTGACTATACGTTGTGAATGTCCATAACGTTTTGTAAGCCATGTTCTGTACCTTCGTACTTCAGACGGCTATTTGCCTCGTACTCCGGCGGTAATCATCTATCTACAGGCGCTTGCGCCTGTCCTTCTCCCTCGTTCATTTCCTTGGAGAAGGTGCCCCTACCATAATTTGGGTTTCTCGCTCGTGGGGTTTACCGCGTTCCACTCCCGTCATTTCTTCCGGGACTACGTCACTGTGGCACTTTAAAGGTAGTCAAACCATATCCGTACGGACTTAGGTTTTTTCCCTGCCGTTAGCCCAGTACAACACCAGACTACCCTAGCTTATTTATTCGCTAGGCACGAACACTACGACCATCTCAGGCCGTGCGAGCATGGACTTTCCTCTACAACTTGCGTTGCAGCGATTACCCAAACGTTATTGAACTAACGAATATTAGTATAGTAAAAAAAAGCGGTTTTCGCAACTTCTTTTTTATGTAATTTGCTGCAGATTCATCCATTAATCGTATAATTTGCTGCCGAACACATGTTTTTCTAAATTAGACAATCTTCGCAAAATATCCGGGTTCGTATTTCCGTACACAGGCGACGCTGCAGCTGGCTTTGCTGCCTGTGTATCCGCCAAACGTTTTTGTTCTTCCAATTTGCGTTTTAATCGCATATTTTCCTGCTGTAATTCTTCAATCATCTGATGGAACGTTTCATAATCCTTAATGACATAATCTAAAAATTTATCTACTTCTTCTTGTTGATAGCCGCGTAATCCGGTTTTAAATTCTTTTTCTAAAATTTCCTTCGCACTTAGCTTCAGTTTTTCAGAAAGCATCTATTTCACCTCAAGTCTTTACCAAAACTTTCAATATTTAAATTTTTTCAGAAAGAAAGCATTTTGTCAATAAGCATTGTCTTTATTCTTCCCTTCATTTTCCCATTCATTCCATTGTTCTTCCTCTACGATTGCTTGTATATCAGGGAAACGAATGAAATAACACGGATAGGATTCCGCTGCGGATGCAAGTTCCGCCATATATTTAGGAGACCCCTCTTTTTCTTCATCATATACTGCAATCAACGCGTCACTTTTTTCTATAAAGAACTGATTTTTCAAGCGAAATTGCATGGGACTTTCGTATTTTCTCTTTGTGATGCTGTCCACATGATCCGCTTTCGAAAGAATGAAATGGTAACACTCTTGATTATCTTCCTTCCAATTTTCTTCTTGATCTAAAAAAGGAGTGAAAACGCCCAGCTTCAAATGAGGATACTCCAGCTGCAGATCAAATACCACTTCGGCAGCCCACAGTTCAACGCCAAGCTGTCCGCTTATAATGACCCATTCCAATCCTTCTTCAATCAGCGCTTTTAACTGTTTTTCAATCGCCTTTTTTATATATGTAATGCCTTCGTGTTTCTTGGAAAAAATCCCTAATTCAAACGGCTTGTATCCGGTCACTGCGACTACTTTCACTATGTCCCCCCCTTAGTTCAAAAGTGTACATAAAGAAAAGAACCTAAGCAATTATAAGGTTCTTTTCTCGCTCATCATTATCTACCAAATGGTCTTTTCATAGTACCTGCTACTTGCGGTCCCATATTGGCTGCACCAGGCATTCCTGTCATAGCGCCTGCTACTTGCCCTGGATAACCACCCGGCATTCCTCCTGGATAACCGCCCGGATAGCCTGGCGCATAAGCACCTGCTACTTGCGGCCCTGGCCCCTGACCAAGTACGTTTGTTTGTTGAACAGTTTGCCCAAAAGATTGTGTTTGCGGGAAGAAATGTTGGTTTTGAATCATTTGATGATTCACAAATTTTGTATGAGTTGGATGAATGTGTGGTACTATCGTCGTAGAACACGTGTGAGTTTCACAATACTTTGTAGGATGTACAACTGGCGGTGTGGTAGTTACCGGACCTGTAGCTGCAGGTGACACATAAGAAGGTCCTCCAAAACACGGCTTACAAAACATGGTTTTTTCTCCTCTCCATCGTAAAATGTGTTTACATTCTACAATATGAAAGAAGAGTGGTACATGACTAATATAAACACCTATTTGTTATGAGAAAATAGTGTACAAAACATGTTTAAAGCTCGTGAAAACCAAAAATGTTAACGTTACCATAGCAAAGAACATATACAAAATTGCCTTTTTCACTTTCTACCTCTCCAATTTATTAATATTCTGCACAAAATATAATTTTAAAGCCATTATGAAAAGGAAACAATAACTTTTTAAACAGAATATAAAGTTTTTATATTAAGAATTTTCTTTATATTAATCGATTCAAAATTTTATTATTTCGCATGCTTATCTGATATAGAATAATGATTGCTGAAAAGTCCTCCATTTAATAAAATTAGTGATAGAAACAAGTATGAGCATGCAATTATATCTGATGTAAAATCATTTTATTAGTATATCTTTTTATAGAGTTGAAAGGGGGTATGCGGACTTTGATAAACAAACATTCTCCAATTCCTATTTATCATCAACTTCAAGAGCATGTTAAACACCAAATTGAAAGCGGTATCTTGCAGCAAGAACAAGCTATTCCTTCTGAAAGAGAATACGCGGAAATGTTTCAAATCAGCCGGATGACTGTAAGACAAGCTTTAAACAATCTTGTTCTTCAAGGCTATCTATACCGCCAAAAAGGGAAAGGTACGTTTGTCGGAAAAAAGAAGGTCGAACAAACGTTAAATGGATTGACCAGCTTTACGGAAGATATGATTGCCCGCGGGCTTACTCCTTCCAGCAAGCTGCTTAGTTTCGAAATTATACCTGCCGACTTCGCGATTGCAGATGCATTAAAAATTGGAGACTATGCACCGGTGTTTGAAATTCGCCGCATCCGTTTGGCTGATGATATTCCGATGGCAATCGAAACGACCTATATCCCTGCAAATTTAGCAAAAGGGTTGACAGAAACGATTGTTCAACAATCCTTATATAAGTACATTGAGAACAGAGGGTATACTATCCGTCGTGCTCAGCAAGAGATTGAAGCCTCTATTGCCGATGATTCACACTTGAAGCATTTGGAGCTCGGACAAGGAGACCCTATTTTATTAATGAAGCGAAAATCATGGTTATCCGACGGAACACCTTTTGAATTAGTCATTTCCGCTTATCGTGCGGACCGATACAAATTCGTTCATAAGCTGAAACGAGGAATATCCGGCTAGCCTTCATTTTATATTATCATACTTGTCGAAATAAATAAGAGGGCAGCAGAGCTGCTCTCTTATTTCATAAAAAATCCTCCCACTTGCTTTGCAATGCCAGTAATTTGATTCATCGCGTTCATCATTTGCCCTGCGGTATTCATTACCTTATTTATATCGTAGTTCCCGTCAGATGTCTTAAATTGTGATATAATGTTTGAGAATTGACCTTGAGTCTGTTGTTTCTTGTAATTCTGCTTATTCGTCATTGGATAAGGAGTATAAGGGCCCACAAAAGAATTCTGCTGCTGCGGCGGATAAAACATGGGCTGCTGCTGCTGCATTAAGGAAATTTGAAACGGCTGATAAAAGTCCATTTGATTTGTGTAATAAGGAGCAAATGGGTACATGTTGTATAACATGTGCGGATTTCTCATATCTTGTTGCATTCCTCTGGGATTTGTATACATCATTTCTCCCCTCCTCTATGATGTTCTTCTACATATTAGGGTATGATGGAAATGCTCTAGGTGTGTAACCATTTATAAAAAGTCATTTACAAATCACCAAAAATCATAATTCGTCTTCAGCAATATAAAAAATTCGCATGGAATGTCTATTATTGTCGGAAGTTTAAATATTTAAAAATCAAGGAAAATTCATTTTTTATGCTACGATAGCACTATAGATTCTTCATATCAAGGGGGAAGTTACGATGACGTTGGGGGAATTACGAACTATTTTTTTCGGTATGAAGCAATATGAACCATCAGATATGAATGAGCTATTGGATTTTGCCGGGCAAATCTACTTAAAAGGGAAAATTTGCGTATCTGAGTATCGCAACTTAATTCGTGAATTAGAAGCAACAGGCGCAAGAAAACCGGATTATGTGTTGGACAGATTCGTTCAAAACAACGCTTAATCAAAGAAGATATTTCATTAAAGAGTCTCCTTGCTAAAAAGGAGACTCCTTTTTTAGTTCTTCCTGAATGCTTTCAAGAACGTATTTTACAGCTTGGAAGGTCTGTTTAAATCGCTTCTCCTTCGTCTTCTTGGAAAATGCCTGCAATGCATTATTTTTTATGTTATCGTATGTCTGCTCCACTTGATTAAGATGAATATATTTCGGACGTTCTTTTGCAATCCAAGCCTCTGCCGCAGCCTTCCATTTTTCCGCTAACTCGTCCAATCCATCCACAAAAGGCTTCATTTCACAATAAAAGTCAATTATTTCTTCTTCCGATTGAAGTGTCTCTTCAAATTTCCTTAATATGTTCTCATTATATTGCATCAGTTGTAATGTATAGTTACTAAGATCTCTGGTCATTGCTTTTCTTCTTTTCAGCTGGCAGCAAGGGGCTTCATTCCATTTATGGTATTAAGCCAAAAACCTCTCTCTTGATGATGTTCTATTTTTGCTTCCATATGAGTTAAACGCATATCCGTGTATTCTGTTGCATCCATGATAATATCTTCTTTATGTTTAATGGCGTGATTAATGCGCAACGACATATTCATTTCAAGCAAATCAAGAGTACTCAGCAGCTGATCAATTCCTTTTAACACGTGATCTAATTTTATCACTTTCATTATTATACCTCCTTGTTTGCTTTTATTAATTAACTAATTTCTATATTTAAAAAAAACTCCCTTCTCTATTGACAAAACTAGCTTCCATTCGGCAAAGAAAGTTAATTTTTTGCTTGTCGACATCATTTTCCTCTTCGGTATGAAAATGATGAAGATGGCTACAATACAAAAGGGAGGTGTTTACAATGGCCAAGAATAAAAACGAAAACAAGAAAAAGCAAAATAAGCAAAATAGAAACACTCCGGAAACTGGAAATCCAAAATTAGACGGACCAAACTTTCCGGCTACTTAAATACGAAAAGTATTTTCACCCGCGCTCAGCTTCCCATGCAACACACCCGGTGCGCAAATCGCGCGGTGCGTTGCGGCGCAGTCGATTCAAAGAAGCATCTCTTGTGTTCCTTCGCACCAAAAGCGCTTTTTGCTTTTATCCCGCTTTAACTTTCGGTAAGACCCCCCACTTCTGAAAATGAGAACCAACCGATATGGAAGCTGGGTGGAAATGCTAGACATCATTTCCTTACCTGAACATAATTAGAATACAAACCTCTCAAGACGGTTAAAGATATTTTTAAGTACAAAAACAAGAACCCGCATCAGGTTCTTGTTTTATTTTTCTTCACGCAAGATATCAATAGCCGCCAACAGATGGAGCTGCTTTTGTTTTACTAAAAACCGTTCTGTAAGCTCAAGCTTACCTTTCACGGACACCTCCGTAAACCAATGCGACACGTCAATCGATTCATCGTACCAGTCGACACATTCATGGCGCTGATGCGGAATTGGCGGAAAAACGTCTCGCAATGCAGGAGTATCTTTCTTCTTTGAAAAAGGAAAATATTGTTCATAATCCATTCGCGATCCTGTATGTAACGTATTATCTGAAAACATTCGAAACTCTCCATAATAATCAGGATGAAACAATAACCATGCAAGCTTTTTTCCCAGCTCAATCCGTTTTTGCAGCTGTTCAAAGTTATGCACGGAAAACCCGTATAACTTACCCTTTGCTGTCGGGAAAATAACCGAACTGAAATGAAACAATTCTTGAATTTTATAAATGAGAGAGTGAAACACATGCTTTTGAAAATACGGATTTTCAATAACAGGTTTTTGAATCATATTCTGTTCATTAATAATTAATGCTGTTACAAGCCGCTTTATATTTTTCACTTTCCAAAATGTCTCCCACTCCGCTTCCATAAACACTGAAACATGAAAAGCTGATAATAAATGGAAAAGGGGGCGATTGATTTTTTTAGAATGTTCATACAGCAGCAATTGAGGGTACGCATCTAAAAAAATGAACCAATTTGCCCTCTCATATGTTAAAAACAAATGTTTTCGCACTTTGTTCGATAATATTTTTGGATAATAATCTCCTTCTAAATCTGTCATATTCCAGCCGGCATTTCGTGAAACCATGCTGGCTAAAAATGCCCATTGAATTTCTGTATTTCTAATAAAGTATCCATTATACGCTATAGTACGTGATATGTTGTCCACGTTACTGGCTGCGGCCTCTTTGCGAATAGCTTCAATCAAGCTTTGTTCCTCATGCGAAAACCTTCTGCATTGCCTTCGCTGTTGAATCTCTTCTATCTTCTCTCTATGCTCTGCATTCATTTTTTCACCCCTTTTCTATTGTTGATTACAATATCGAAAAAGTTTATGACCTATTCCGTTGTTTTTTTTGATATAATCACATTTGTAAGTCAATTTGAAGCAAGTTGGAGTTGGATTAATTATGACCATCCGTTACCCAAATGGAAAAAGGTATAGCAAAAATCCTGTTGCCCGCAATCTATCTCAAAAGCAGCATACTTACAGCAACCGTGGTATGACGCTTGAAGAGGAACTGAACGAAACCAATGAATTTTATTTGGCTCATGATATTGCCTGCATACATAAAAAGCCGACTCCTCTTCAAATAGTAAAGGTAGATTATCCAAGCAGAAGCGCCGCTGTCATTCGAGAGGCTTATTTTAAGCAGCCTT
Source organism: Bacillus sp. (in: firmicutes) (assembly GCA_041920565.1). GTDB lineage: Bacteria > Bacillota > Bacilli > Bacillales > Bacillaceae_G > JAGHKQ01. Next base: position 20,136 of record JBHGXS010000019.1, read on the forward strand.
CCACTACGGATTACAACGGAGTGTACAAGGGAAAATATATCGATTTTGAAGCAAAAGAAACAAGAAACAAAACGAGCTTTCCTTTGCAAAATTTTCATCCTCATCAAATTGAGCATATGAAGCGAGTGCTGAACCAACAAGGAATTTCATTTGTTATTATTAAATTTACGCTGTATGACGAATTATATTTACTAGAAGCACAACATGTAATTGAATTTTGGAACAGGCAGCTGGCTGGAGGAAGAAAGTCTATATCCAAACAAGAAGTGGAAGAAAAAGGACACCGCCTTCAGTATTCATACAATCCGATAATACACTACATCCCTGTACTAGACAGGCTTTATTTTTCGTGATAAAGTCATCAATAATCGTGTTTCGACTTTTTTGGAAAGTGAAAGGTAGGAGAAAGTATAATGTCAGAAAACTATCGTTCTCGCGAAGAACGAAAACAAGCAGAAAGACAGAAGCGAGAGCAATTAAAAAAAGAAAAAACCTCTAAAAAACAAAAGAGCTCGTTTTTCAAGAAATTTTTAATTGCTTGCTTATTAATTGGTATAGTTACATTTGGGGCGGGCTGTGCCACCTTTTTTGCCATGATCAAGGACGCTCCTAAAATTGACGAATCTCTTTTACGTGTTCCGTTATCGACGAAATTTTATGATAAAGACAATAACTTCATTTATGAATACGGGAAAGAAAAGCGAACAAAGATTACATACGATCAAATACCGAAAGTAGTGGAAAATGCATTTTTGGCAACCGAAGATTCCCGTTTCTACAAGCATCACGGCATTGATATACAGCGGACTGCCAAAGCCATTTTTGCCAATATTACAGGCGGTTTCGGGTCACAGGGCGGAAGCACCATTACACAGCAGGTTGTTAAAAACTCTTTCTTGTCACCTGAAAAAACCATTAAACGTAAAGTACAAGAATGGTATTTGGCATACAAACTGGAAGAAAAGTATTCGAAGCACGAAATTTTAGAAATGTATTTAAACAAAATTTACTTTGGCAACTATGCTTATGGTGTCGCAACAGCGGCACAAAACTACTATGGCAAGAAGTTGGATGAATTAACTCTGCCGGAAGCCGCATTGCTTGCTGGACTTCCTCAGGCTCCCAGCGCTTATGATCCGACTGAAGAAGATAATCGTGCCGCAGCTGAGAAACGCCGAAATATCGTATTATCATTGATGCATAAGCATGGCTATATATCCAAGCAAGAAATGGAAGAAGCAAAAAAGGTTCCAGTTGCTCAAGGAATTTTACCTCGAAAACAAGACAACCACATGCCGTATCCAGCCTTCCTGGATGCAGTGGTAAAAGAAGTTGAGAGTACGATAAAGGATGTTGACATCAGCAGCGATGGCCTGAAAATTTATACAACGTTAGATCCGAAAGCTCAAGCTTACGCTGAAGAAATATTGAATACAGATAAGCATATTTCGTATCCAAATGAACGCTTCCAAGCGGCATTTACAATGCTTGATACGAAAACAGGCGAAGTTCGCGCTATCGGCAGCGGACGAAATGAGGGTGCGGCTAAGTTTGCCGGGAAAAACTATGCTGTTGACATTAGAAGACAACCGGGATCTACATTTAAACCAATCATGGATTATGGTCCTGCTATCGAACATTTGAAGTGGTCTACTTATCACCAAATTGCCGATGAGCCTTACACATATTCAGACGGCACTCCTATCAAAAATGCAGATAACAAGCATTTAGGCAACATTTCCATGCGAGAGGCTTTACGCTTATCTCGAAATATTCCTGCCCTAAAAACATTGCAAGAGGTAGGATTAGACAAAGGGAAAGATTTCGCAGTAAGCCTCGGAATTCCGTTGAAAACCGCTTATGAATCATATGCGATCGGCGGCTTTAACGGCGTGTCTCCTTTACAGCTTGCAGGGGCATACAGCGCATTCGGAAATGACGGTGAGTTTATCCAGCCTCATACTGTTACTAAGATTGTATATCCTGACGGCAAAGAAATTGACTTTAAGCCGAAACCAAAGCGAGTGATGAAGGATTACACAGCTTATATGATTACAGACATGCTTCGTACAGTAGTAAAATCAGGCACCGGTACAGCCGCTAATATTCCTTCATTAGATCTTGCAGGTAAAACAGGTACAACCAACTTCGATAAAAATGTCAGAGCAAAATACGGACTGCCACAAGGAGCTACAAACGACAGTTGGTTCGCAGGCTATACGCCTCAATATACAATAGCAGTGTGGACAGGCTATGAGAAAACCACGTCCGAAAACTATATATGGAAGAGCCAAACAAAAATTGCACAATACATTTTTAAGGCTATGATGTCTCATTTCGCTACAGACCGTTCATCGTTCCAGCAGCCGAACAGTGTATATCGCATTGACAACGAGCTTTATATTAAAGGTGAGAAGGTTGATGACGTTCCAAACCAAAAAGCAGATGTTCCTAGCGGTGTAAAAGCAAACTATGATCAAGCCAGCAGCACCATTTCTTTAAGCTGGTCATATCCGGCTGACAAGAAGCAGGATACTGTATTCGAAATAAACTACTCCGTAGACGGCGGCAGTACAACAAAACTGACTACTACAAAACAAACAGCGGTCACTATCAGCGGTGTGAAGCCGGGAAGTAAATACTCCTTCTCTATCATCGCTGTCAATAAAAAGAAGAAAAGTGATCCGGCTACTGTAACAGTAGTGGTTCCTGGAGAAGAGCCAAAAGAGCCTGTTACTCCTCCTGTAAATCCTGTAAATCCGGAAGGCAATAACGGCAACGGCCAAGGCAATGGAAATGGAAATGGAAATGGAAACCAAGACAGCAATAATGATACTGGCACCGAGAATGATACAGGTGGCACTGTTCCTGGTTTACCTGGCTCCGGCAGCGGACGCCCTGGAGGTACAGATGGTCCAACCACTCCACCTTCAAATCAGTAGACTTAAATGAGAACAAAAAAGACATCTCCTTGGCATTAAAGGAGATGTCTTTTTTTCATCACCATCGCTTTAAAGAACAGCTTTTCTGTTTCTTCATACAGCTCCGATAATTGTATAAAAGAATGATAATGATTTGGCTGCTGCAATATAAAACCTAATCTTTCCTCAAGATTGACAGGTTTCAACGTTAATCTGGATAAACTGCTTTCTAACTCAGACAGTGTCAGCACCGGTCCTTCATTCATCCAGTAGAGAGATGAAATTAAATGGGCCGCATAAAGGACCATAGGAGCTTTCGTCTCCTCGCGCTTTCGCAAACGAAAAAGGGCTGCAATATTTTCTTTATTCTTTTTCCAGCTTTCAAAAACCAAGGGTATTGCAGTTTCAATCTCTTCCCACGGTTTATACAGATCCATCTTATGATAATCCGCAATATCATATAAGAAATGCACGGCTTGTAATGCTTGTTCAAACGATTGAGATGAGTCATATGTAAGTTCCTTTATTTCCTTAGAAAAGAATGGGAGAATGTGAAACTCCTCAGGAATATGTATACTTTGCTTCATCCTGCATCTTTCCCCTTCATTCGTTTTTTCCCTTCTCTGCACAAGTCCAGGAGCGGACAAACCTCGCATTGTGGACGTTGTGCTTTACAGTGATAACGGCCAAAAAAAATCATCCGATGGTGCGTGATGCCCCATTCTTCTTCCGGTATTTTTTTCATCAGGGTTTTCTCTACTTCCAGCACGGAATCTTTCCAACGGCAAAACCCGAGCCGTTTGCTTACCCGCTCCACATGAGTGTCTACAGCAATCGCAGGAATATTAAAAGCAACAGAGACTACCACATTTGCCGTTTTTCTTCCCACTCCCGGAAGCTTTGTAAGTTCATCGCGATCTTGCGGAACCTCTCCTCCATATTCGTCTAACAGCATCCGACAAAGCTTTTGAATATTTTTTGCTTTATTTCGATACAGACCGATTGACCGTATATCCTGCTGCAGCTCCTCTAACGAAACATTTAAATAATCTTGCGGCGTTTTATATTTTTGAAATAAATCTTTTGTAACTTTGTTTACTAGTGCATCCGTGCATTGCGCAGAAAGAGAAACTGCTATTATAAGCTCAAATGGGTTGGTATGATTTAATTCACAATGGGCATCCGGAAACATCTCGCCCATAACATCCAAGCAATGCCGGATTTGCTTTAATGTTAACAATGGATATCCCCCCTGACATTTTTTATATGAAAAGCGAGAGACTCTCTCGCTTTATCACGCAATAATGATTGGGTGTATTCGTACACTTTGTTGCTTTTTGACCACATTGAGCCGAACGGAGCACGTGAAAGAATTACCCGAACCTTGTCCGGTCTATGAAACCCTAAAGCTTGTCAGAAATGGTCAAAAATCTGTCATTTCCAAGAAACAATCTTTTAGAACAGAACTTACTTATCATTGCTCTAACCAATTATAAAATGGGATCTTTCCGGTGTACTTTACTTCTTGTCTTGGAGTCACATTTGATTTGTTTTGATGAGGCCGAAATTTCTTTCCGTAGTTTTGTGCTTGCTCTACCGTTTTTATACCGTTTTTCTTCCACTCAAATAAAATACGGTCTATATAACGGAAATTTAATTTCCCGCTCATTACTGCTTCGCGTAATGCGGTTTGAATTAACATTGGATCATGATCATCCTGGTCTTGCCACATTGCTAATGTTTCACATTCAAACGGAGAAAGAGGCCGTCCAAATTCTTTTTCAAAAATACTGTATAAGCTTGTTTGCATTTCCTGCATTCCGATTTGCTCTTCTTCCAGCTCTTCTTTTAATAGAAGCTGCAGCATCTTCTCCCATAATGGCTGTAACGAATAGCTCTCATAAATCATGGAAGCTTCTTTTTTATTTCCTTCAATCGTCAAAAACCCTCTTTGCAGCAGGCTCCGTAAAATATCCATGCACTTTGCAGGAGTGATGGTCATTCTATTTGCAATTTCATCAGGGGTAGGAAAAGAATTTCCGCATTCTAAAAAGGTATGAACATGCAAAATGATCATAAACTCCAGTTCATTTAGACCGAGCTTTTTGTAATTGATCATCAGCAGCTTCGGTATCGCAATGCTTCCTTGCTCAAACCATTCAATCATAATTTTCTTTTTCATGAATTGACACCTCACCTTCTAGTATATCACGAAGTTGCATCGAGTCCGTCACTTATCCTTGGAAGAGTATACAAAAGTGAGCAATGGCAAAGAAAATCCCCCAAAAAGGGGGATTTTCAATACTTTATTATGGGTACAGACGGTTTAAAAGGCGAGGGAACGGAATGGTTTCGCGCACATGCTCCACGCCGGACAGCCAAGCAACCGTACGCTCTAATCCCAATCCAAAGCCTGAATGAGGTACAGAACCGTATTTACGCAGTTCCAAATACCATTTATAAGCTTCCTCGCTTAATCCATGCTCGTCTAATCGTTGTTTTAACAAATCATAATCATCAATGCGCTGAGATCCTCCGATAATTTCTCCGTATCCTTCAGGCGCAATTAAATCTGCACAAAGCACAACTTCTGGACGATTCGGATCCGGCTTCATATAGAAGGATTTGATTTTAGCCGGATAGTGAGTGATGAATACAGGTTTATCAAAACTTTCTGCAATCGCAGTTTCGTGTGGGGCGCCGAAATCATCTCCCCACTCAATATCGTCAAATCCTTTGTCTTTCAACAGCTGAATCGCATCATCGTACGTAATGCGAGGGAACGGAGGTTTAATAAGCTCCAGCTTCGAAGTATCTCTTCCAAGCGTTTTTAACTCAAGCTGACAGTTTTTCAAGACAGACTGCACAAGATGAGAAACGTAATTTTCTTGTACTTTCAGATTATCTTCATGATCCGTGAATGCCATTTCCGGTTCAATCATCCAAAACTCGATTAAATGACGGCGAGTTTTGGATTTTTCCGCACGGAATGTCGGACCGAATGAGAATACTTTTCCTAGCGCCATTGCTGCCGCTTCCATATAAAGCTGACCGCTTTGAGAAAGATAAGCATCTTCATCAAAATATTTTGTATGGAACAGCTCTGTTGTACCCTCAGGCGCACTTCCTGTTAAGATTGGCGGATCCACTTTCACAAAGCCGTTTTCATGGAAAAACTCGTATGTAGCACGAATAATCTCATGACGGATACGCAGCACTGCATGCTGACGTTTGGAACGAATCCACAAATGACGGTTATCCATCAAAAACTCAGTTCCGTGTTCTTTCGGTGTAATCGGATAATCCACTGATTCATGAATAACCTCGATATTTTTAACGGTAAGCTCATAGCCGAACGGAGAGCGTTCATCTTCACGAACTACTCCTGTTACAAATAAAGAAGATTCCTGCGTGATGGATTTTGCCTTTTGGAAGATTTCTTCTCCCACTTCTTCTTTCACAACTACGCCTTGGATAAATCCTGTTCCGTCACGAAGCTGCAAAAAGGCAATTTTGCCGCTGGAACGTTTATTTGCGAGCCATGCTCCGATGGTTACTTCCTCATTTACATATTTTTTTACTTCTGCAATTGTCGTTTTCACTTACATTGTCCCTCCAAAGAAACTTCCAAAGCTATATTATTCATTATACATATTGTAAAAAGACGTGGCAACGTTTGGGATGTCCTTACAGAAGCCAGGAACAGAATGCTCTGTTCCTGATTCCTTACATTTTGTTGTTCATAAACGCATGGATGCGGTCTAATGCTTTTTCAAGCTGCTCTAATGAAGTAGCATAGGATAATCTTATGTTGTTAGGCGCCCCGAATCCGGATCCAGGCACAACAGCTACTTTTTCCTCTTCTAACAAAGCTTTTGCCCATTCGTCTACTGTGTCGAACCCGGTTAACTCTGCAGCCTTTTGTACATTAGGGAATAAATAAAAGGCTCCTTGAGGCTTAACACATGTGAAACCCGGAATTGAAATCAACTTTTCATGAATGATGTTTAAGCGGCTTTCAAACGCTTGGCGCATCTTCTCTACCGCTTCTTGGGAATGCGCATAAGCGGCAATCGCTGCATATTGAGCAATAGACGTCGGATTGGATGTGCTGTGGCTTGCCAAGTTGGTCATGGCTTTAATGATGGCTTTGTTGCCCGCAGCATATCCGATTCTCCACCCCGTCATGGAATGAGACTTTGACACCCCGTTAATAATAACGGTGAGATTTTTCAGATCTTCAGAAAGCTGCGCGATTGAAACATGTTCTGCACTGCCGTATGTCAATTTTTCATAAATTTCATCCGATACGATCAAAATGTTGTGCTTCAAGCATACTTGTCCCAGTGCCTGCAATTCTTCTTTCGTATAGATCATCCCTGTCGGGTTGCTTGGAGAGTTAATGATGACGGCTTTTGTTTTTTCTGTAATGGCATTCTCCAATTGCTCCGGTGTGATTTTATAATGATTCTCTTCCAATCCTTCTACGAAAACGGGCTCTCCTTCTGCCAGCTTTACTTGCTCCGGATAGCTCACCCAATAAGGCGTCGGGATAATCACTTCATCTCCTGCATCCAGCAGCACTTGAAACAGCGTATATAAAGCATGCTTCGCCCCGTTGCAAACAATAATTTCAGAGGCATCATATTGCAATCCTTGATCTTGCTGAAACTTTTGAATGATTTCCTTCTTTAAGGATGCCAATCCGCCCGTAGGAGTATATTTTGTGTGCCCTTCTTTCATTGCCTTATATGCAGCTTCAATAATATAATCCGGTGTGTTGAAATCCGGCTCTCCTGCTCCAAGACCGATTACATCATATCCTTGAGCTTTTAATTCTTGCGCTTTTGCAGTAATTTCAAGCGTTGTTGAAGGTGTCAAAGAAGATACGCGCTTCGCTAATTTCATCCAGGGTTCCCTCCGCATCTATTTTTGAATACTGTATCGCTTTAAAAACTTACCATCTTCATAATCCATGTAATAGTAAGTATAACGATCCTCTTGGTCAATATATGTAATTTCCCATAAGGGAACATTATTTTCGATGCCTAATTTTACTTTTATAATCTCTTTCGGGCTGCGCTCTTTCGTCACAATCTGTACTGCTTGCTCTTTCGAAATGCCCCCGCTTGCTTTCCTTGTTACGACTTTTCCTTTTTTCTCCGGCACCCAAACAATCACTTGCTGCTTTTTCTTGTTTACTCCTTTAACAACTTGATAAGGATCTTTTCCGTTGTAGTAATCAACGGAAGATACGGTGACCACGCCTGCTTTCTTTTTAGCGGCAGCGATCGCCCGGCTTTCACTTTGTACTTTTTGACTTATTGTTTCTTGATAGATATGTACACCGTAGAACACCGCTGCCCCAACAGCAAATGCCAATATAAAAACCCACTTTTTCATTGTATCACTACGTTCTGTATATAGTAAATATTGCAATATTTTTGTCCTTTTCGTCCAAAGCAAGACCGAACATCAAATCTTGTTCTTTCAATGTGCGGTTCAAACTGTCCACGATTTTATACAAATCTGAAGTATACTGGATTCGCGTGGTTGCTAATACTTCTATTTTTTTCTCCATTTTTATTCCTCCTGGCTGCTGCACAAAATTTTCTAATCATAGATCGAGATGTGAGGGTAACAATAAGAATACATTCAGCACACCCTGCTTTATCTTTCATTTATTATAGCAGGACATTTTCTCATAAAAAAGGCTTAACAGTAACTAATTACAATTTAAGTTCAACATAAAAATACTTCCTACCCACATTCTGCCTGTAGGTATTCTACAGGCAGCTATTTATGTGAAGTTTGCATAAATTCCAGCAAGTCCTCTAACGGCTGCTCATAAACAGGTACAGACGGGATGGAACGAAGAAAGCTCTTTCCGTAAAATGTAGTGGTAATGCGGCGATCTAACACGAAAAACGTTCCTTTGTCCTGGTTCGTTCGAATAAGCCGGCCGAAACCTTGCTTAAAGCGAATGATGGCTTGCGGAAGGGACAACTCTTTAAAAGGGTTTCCCCCGCTCTGCTTTATTTTTTCCGTTTTTGCTGCCAAAATCGGCTGATCAGGCGGTGAGAACGGAAGACGAACCATGACAAGACATGTTAAATCCTGTCCAGGTATATCTACTCCTTCCCAAAAGCTGTTCGTTCCAAATAAAATCGCTTTATCGAATTGCTGAAAATTCTTCGTAAGCCTCGCCCGGCTCCCTCCGTTTACTCCCTGCGCCAAAATAGCAAATTCTTCTAATGCAGCATCATCCTTTATCAGGGTGTATGTTTGCTTTAACATATCGTAAGAAGTGAATAACACAAGCATTCGTCCATGGGTCACTTTGGCAATGTCTGCTATACAGCCGGCGATTGCTGTGACATATTCTTCTTGAGAAACGTCTTTTATGTTCGGCACATCTGTCGGGACCATCATTTGGACTTGTTTCTCATACTCAAAGGGAGAAGAAACGGACAAAGTCGACGGCTGCATATCCGTTAATCCAAGAATGGACTCGATGTATTGAAATGAGTCATTGACTGTTAATGTAGCTGAAGTTAACACAACGCTCTTTTTTTTGGAAAAAAAGTCATCAGCCAGCTTGGCGCTTATATCGATCGGCTGACTGTATATAACCGTTGAATGAATGGTTCCTTTCACGTCCAGCTCCATCCATGTCACCGCATCCGTTTGTTCATGCAGAAGCAGGTGTTCTAATGTCGCTTTTTCTTTTGCAAGAGAATCGATTACAGAATGAAATTCATCCATAAGCAATTGTTCTCGTGTGTCTGCAG
>JBHGXS010000020.1:0-4929 GCA_041920565.1 Bacillus sp. (in: firmicutes)
CACAAAGCGTAATAAATTTTGCTGCTTTATCTGCAGAATCATGGAACAATACGCCGCCTTTCATGCGCGGCTGGTTCGCGATAATTCCGACTGCCTGACCGTTGATGCGGGCTAAGCCAGTAATCAATTCTTGTGCAAATAATTTTTTGATTTCAAAGAAAGAGTTTTCGTCTATGATACGGTTGATTAAATCCATCATGTTGAACGGTGCGTTTTGGTTTTGCGGAATAATTTGTTCTAATGATTTTTCAAATTGCTTCGGCTCGATCGGTGTTGTCACAGCTGGTTTTTCTAAGTAGTTATTAGGGAAATATGTGAGATATTTACGAGCTAATAAGAGGGCTTCTTCTTCTGTTTTGCACAGCACGTCTCCGCATCCGGACACGGAACAGTGCATTCTGGCACCACCCATTTCCTCAAGCGTTACTTTTTCGCCAATTACCATTTCGGCCATTCTAGGAGAGCCTAAATACATAGATGCGTTTCCGTCGACCATCATCACGACATCACAAAACGCCGGGATATACGCTCCGCCTGCAGCAGATGGACCGAATAACAAACAAATTTGCGGAATCTTACCGGATAGTTTTACTTGGTTGTAGAAAATACGTCCTGCTCCGCGGCGGCCCGGGAACATTTCCACTTGATCCGTAATACGTGCGCCTGCAGAGTCCACTAAGTAAAAGAGCGGTACTCGCAGCTTTTCCGCTGTTTCTTGAATACGTAAAATCTTCTCTACCGTACGCGCTCCCCATGAGCCGGCTTTGACTGTAGAATCGTTGGCCATAACGCACACCGTACGGCCATGAATTTTTCCAATCGCCGTCACAACGCCGTCTGCCGGTAGATCGGGCTGCTCACAGTTGGCAAACAGAGCATCTTCGGCAAAGTCATCATCATCAAACAATAGGGCTAAGCGCTCTCGAACAAACAATTTGCCTTTTGCTTTATTTTGCTCGTGATACTTTGGAGCACCGCCTTGGTAAATTTTTTCTACTCGTTCTGCAAACGTCGGGTTGGTTTCTTTTGCTTGTTGGTCTAACACTGTTATTCCCCCTTATATACCGGCTTGCGCTTTTCTTTAAAGGCTTGCAGACCTTCTAAACGGTCTTTCGTATGAATAACGCCTTCATACGCTTGTTTTTCGATTTCCAATCCGGTTTGTAAATCCGTTTCAACTCCTCGACTGATAGCGGCTTTTGCTTGCCGCACCGCAATCGGCCCGTTTGCTGCAATTCGTTCGCATATGGAAAGGGCCGTTTGTTCTAATTTGGAAAACGGAACGACATATTCTACTAAGCCATACTCCTTCGCTTCGGAAGCGGAGATACGGCGGGCCGTGTAGATCAGCTCTTTTGCGCGTCCCAATCCGATTAAGCGCGGCAGCCGCTGCGTTCCGCCTGCACCCGGAATAATGGCTAACGATGTTTCTGTCAGTCCGAGAGTAGCTGTCTCAGCTGCCACGCGAATATCACATGCCAAACTGAGCTCTGTTCCGCCTCCTAGGGCAACGCCGTTAATAGCAGCAATAACCGGAAACGGGAGACTCTCGACACCGTTAATAGTAGAGCGGATCAGGGAAACGGCATGACGCACTTGTTCCTCGTTCATTCCGGCACGTTCTTTTAAATCTGCTCCGGCACAAAATGCCTTTTCTCCGGCTCCTATCAACAGAACGGCACGAATGTCAGTATCCTCTTGCAACTGAGATAGCACGGCTTGCAGTTCTTCTAATAGAGTAAGAGACAAAGCATTTGCTTGCTGCGGTCGATTCAATGTAACTTTTGCAATATGCGGAGTTACTTTTTCTACTAAGATATGTTGTAAAAGAAGCATGACATCACCTGCTTACTGTTTTGTTTTGCGAAGCACGAAACACATGACTTGGCAGCGGCTGAGCGAGTTGATTTTGAATGAATTGGCTGGCTTTTTGTAAGGAATCTTCCTGTACCTGTGTGGTGATTCCCATTTTATGAAGCATATGCACCAAGTCGTTCGTCGCTACATTTCCAGAGGCACCGGGAGCATACGGACATCCTCCGAGTCCTCCGCAAGCACTATCAAATGTCGTGATGCCAAATTCCAACGATTGCACAACATTTGCTAATGCCATTCCATATGTATTATGAAAATGCATGGCGAAAGCATGGGCAGGATAGGAACGAAGCAGCGCTTCCAACACTTGTCCCACTTGTTTCGGATTGGCTACCCCTATGGTATCTCCCAATGAAATTTCGTAGACTCCTAGTGATAATAGTTCCTCACACAATGCCTCGACCGAGCGGATGCTCACTTCTCCTTCATACGGACATCCGAAAACGGTAGAAACATAGCCTCGTACACGCTTTCCTTCAAATAAACTTTGCTTTACTATTTCTTTGATCACTTCTAGTCCTTCAGCAATCGTCTTATTGGTGTTCTTTTTGTTATGAGTTTCGCTTGCAGAAATAAAGACATTGATCTCATCGGCGTTGGCTTGTAAAGCTCGTTCTAATCCATTCATATTCGGAACAAGTGCCGCATAGGTGACATCGTCGCGGCGTTCAATCCCTGCAAACACGTCTTGCGCATCTGCTAAAGCAGGAATCCATTTTGGATGAACAAATGAAGAAACTTCAATATAGGAAAGACCGGCTGCAGATAACATGTTAATCCATTGGACTTTATCGTGAGTTGAGATGATTTGCTTTTCGTTTTGCAGCCCATCTCGAGGACCCACTTCTTTAATCGTCACGGTTTGCGGAAGTTTCATCCGACCCTTGCCTCCTTTATTCGAGTTCGAGTAATGCGTCGCCCTCGTTTACAAAGTCCCCTTCATTTACAAAAATTTCTTTTACAACACCGGAGGCTTCAGCCGCAATTGGAATCTCCATCTTCATTGATTCTAAAATTACTACATCTTGCCCTTCTTCTACGCTGTCCCCTACGTTTACTGTGATTTTCCATACGTTTCCTGCCATGTTTGAGTATACTTTTTCCATACGGATAGCCTCCTTGACATTCTATTTTTTTACGAGCTGCTGCTGCACGAATGCGGTTGTGTATACGCCGCTTTGGAATGTTTCGTCCTCTAATACAGAAAGCAGCATCGAAGTGTTTGTTTTAATTCCTTCAATTTTTACATCTTGTAAAGCGGTTTTTAGCTTTTGGATTGCTTCTTCACGAGTAAGGCCGTGAACAATCACTTTCGCAATCATTGGATCATAAAACGGAGTAATGGTAATTCCGTCTTCTAAACAATGATCGATACGAACATCGGATGGTAATTCCAGCGTGTGGATTCTACCTGGAGACGGGAAAAATGTTTTTGGATCTTCTGCATAAATACGGGCTTCGATCGCATGACCGTTTCTCACAATCTCTTCTTGGGTAAATGGAAGTTCCTTACCCTCAGCAATGCGAATCTGTTGTTCTACTAAATCCAGCCCTGTAATTTCTTCTGTTACTGGATGCTCCACTTGCAGGCGTGTGTTCATTTCTAGGAAATAGAAGTTTTTCTCGCTATCTACTAAAAACTCGATTGTTCCCGCATTGACATATCCCAGCGCTTTTGCTGCCTTTACTGCTACTTCCCCCATTGCACGGCGCGTTTCTTCATCTAAAAACGGAGAAGGAGCTTCTTCAATCACTTTTTGATTGCGACGCTGTACAGAACATTCGCGTTCCCAAAGATACGCTGTATTTCCTTGTTTATCTGCCAACACTTGGATTTCGATGTGATGTGCATTTGTAATTAGCTTCTCAATGTACATTTCGCCGTTTCCAAAGAAGTTTTTCGCACGTGTTTGGTTGCTTTCAAACGCCTGAACGAGCGTTTGTTCAGTTTCGATGACTTGCATGCCGATCCCGCCGCCGCCCGCAGATGCCTTTAGCATCACAGGATAGCCAATCTGGTTCGCGATTGCTTTTGCTTCTTCTACAGTAGGAATAGAAGTAGTAATGCCCGGTACAACCGGTACGCCGGCTTCCATCATTGCTTTTCAGGATTCGATTTTACTGCCCATTCTTGTAATGACATCTTTGGAAGGTCCGATAAATACGATTCCTTCTTCTTCACAACGAGCGGCAAAGGATGGATTTTCCGAAAGAAGACCGTAACCCGGATGGATGGCATCCGTTTTTGTTTCCTTTGCAATCTCAATGATCTTTTCCAAGTTTAAATAGCTTTCATGTACACGCGGACCGCCAATGCAATATGCTTCATCTGCAAGCTTGACATGAGGAGAATGTGCATCAGCTTCCGAATACACGGCAACCGTTTGAATGCCCAGCTTTTTACATGTTTTAATGACGCGAACGGCAATTTCGCCGCGGTTTGCAATAAGAATTTTTGAGAACATATGCAAGCTCCCTTCTCTATCTGCAGCCTAATTGTCTAGCGATAACAAGACGTTGAATTTCGGATGTGCCTTCGCCGATTTCTAATAATTTTGCATCGCGAATGTGACGTTCTACTTCGTACTCTTGCATATAACCGTAACCGCCATGGATTTGCACTGCTTGGTTGGCGACGCGGCTTGCCATTTCGGATGCGAAGAGCTTCGCGAATGCCGCTTCTTTCGTAAACGGTTTATTATTGTCTTTGAGCCATGCCGCTTTATGTACCATGTTTCGAGCCAGTTCAATTTCCATTGCCATGTCCGCTAATTTAAATTGAATCGCCTGGAAAGAAGAGATGCTTTTTCCGAATTGCTTACGTTCTTTGGAATACGCCAATGCTTTTTCAAATGCAGATTGAGCAATTCCGACTGCTAATGCTGCAATGGAAATGCGTCCGCCGTCCAATGTGTATAAAAATTGACCGAAGCCTTTATTTGGATCGCCTAAGATATTTTCTTTCGGCACGCGAACATTATCTAAAATGATTTCAAATGTGTTAGAAGCTCTAACTCCCATTTTGTAATATGGACTGGAAATTTTTAGTCCTTC
>JBHGXS010000081.1:0-4199 GCA_041920565.1 Bacillus sp. (in: firmicutes)
AAAAAAGAATTTGGAAACGCTAGAACAAACGCTCTATGGAAAGCAACAAAATATACAGCAAGCAAAAGAGAAACTTACTGCAATTATAAAAGAAATAACAGATGACCAGCATCAGTGAAAAGATGCTGGTTTTGGTTTATAAAAAATTCGAAATTTTTTATAAAAATGGCTTGTTGCACTGGGTGAACTAAGTTATAATGAACTCAACTTATTTCACTCAACGAAATAAGTCAACGAAGATGGAAAGGGAAGATCCCCATTGCACCAATTTCGTAAAGGCAACAAAAAACTGATTAAAGATATGAATCGGTATATCGTGTTGGATTATATTCGAAAGCATGGACCAATAAACAGGTCGGAAATTGCCAAGCAAACAAAAATCGGTCAATCTACTGTAACGAATATTATTGAAGAGTTTTTGCAGTCAAAACTTGTATTGGAAGCAGGGACGGCAATTTCTACCGGAGGCAGGAAACCGGTGCTTTTGCAGTTCAACAACGAATACGCCTATACGTTCGGCGTTAAAATTGAGGAAACAAGAATTCGTATTGCGTTGACCAATTTAAATGCTGATATCGTTTATAAGAAAGAAATACCTTTTGCGAAAGGAAGTGCTCCGGAGCATGTCCTCGGCTTACTTGTAAAAGAAGTACATGCTATACTCCAGAAGCATGAATTGTCATTGGAGAACATCATTGGAATGGGAATTGCAGCTTCGGGTCTTATTAACCGACAAAAGGGCTGCGTCGTTCGTTCCTCGTTGCTAGGCTGGACAAATGTTCCGATTTGCGGACAAATTAGTGAGCGTCTTGGGAATATCCCTGTTTTTATCGATAAAAATATAAACGCTTACACATTGGCCGAGCTATGGTTTGGTGTCGGAAAAAAGTTGTCTGATTTTGTTTGTTTATCTGTAGGAGCAGGGGTAGGTTTATCTTTAGTCATAAACGGAACCTTGTATTATGGTGATTTTGGTGGAGCGGGGGAATTTGGGCATACCATCGTTCAAATGAACGGATTCCGATGTCATTGCGGGCAAAAAGGATGCTTAGAAATGTATGCCTCCGAGAATTATTTTGCCAATGAAGGACCGCTTATTAAAGCACAATACCCTGATACCGCAATAAAAGAGTATACATTTGACGGATTAAAGCAACCGCTTGCGCAAAATGATGCGTTAGCACATCGTTTAATGAAACAATTAGGAATTCATCTTGGATACGGAATCGTGAATATCATCAACAACCTTAACCCGAAAAAAATCGTCCTTATCGGTGAAGGAATGAATTACAGCCGTTATTTTTTGCCGTTTGCATTGGAAACAGCAAAGCAGAACTTTTTTGCTGCGGTACATTTACACACTGATATCGTCATTTCTGAATTAGGAGATGATTCTTGGCTGCAAGGTGCGGCACTATTGGCGATTCGCCAATTATTCCAAGCCCCTATATACGAACAATCCAACACAATTGGAAGATAGGAGATGTACATGATGAGGCGAACATTTGTAAAAGGAAATCAAGACTGGTGGAAAACAAGCACAGTATATCAAATCTATCCTCGCAGCTTTATGGATTCCAACGGCGATGGAATCGGGGATATTAACGGCATCATTTCCAAGCTTGATTATTTGCAAGAGCTTGGAGTGGGAATAATTTGGCTAAGCCCGGTATACGACTCTCCAAATGATGATAACGGCTACGATATTCGTGATTATGAAGCGATTATGGAAGAGTTCGGAACAATGGATGATTTTGACCGCATGTTGGATGAGGTCCATAAGCGCGGCATGAAGCTCATCATGGATTTGGTCGTCAACCATACATCAGATGAACATAAGTGGTTCGTAGAATCTAAAAAAAGCAAAGACAATCCGTACCGAGATTACTATATTTGGCGTCCGGGCAAGGACGGAAAAGAACCGAACAATTGGGGTTCTGTGTTCAGCGGATCCGCTTGGGAATATGATGAAACAACAGATGAGTATTTTCTGCACATTTTCTCCCGTAAGCAGCCGGATTTAAATTGGGAGAATCCGAAGGTGCGGGAAGAAGTTTACAACATGATGCGTTATTGGTTGGATAAAGGCATTGACGGTTTCCGTATGGATGTTATTAATTTAATCTCCAAAGTACCGGGGCTTCCTGATGCGGAAGTGGGGGAAGGCCGGCTTTACGGGGACGGAGGCAAATATTATGTAAATGGTCCGCGCATCCATGAATTTTTGCAAGAGATGAATCGCGAAGTTCTGTCCAAATACGATATTATGACAGTAGGCGAAATGCCGGGTGCAACTCCGGAAGACGCTATTTTGTACACGAACCCTGAAAGAAAAGAACTCAATATGATTTTTACATTTGAGCATATGGACTTAGATAGCGCTCCGGGCGGAAAATGGAACTTGAAGCCGCTCCGATTAATTGATTTGAAGGACAATTTAACAAAATGGCAAACGGAATTGCACGGGAAGGGCTGGAACAGTCTATACTGGAACAATCACGATCAGCCGCGCATCGTGTCCCGCTTTGGCAATGACAAGGAGTATCGTGTAGAATCCGCAAAAATGCTGGCTACCTGCTTGCATATGATGCAAGGCACTCCGTATGTGTATCAAGGGGAAGAAATCGGAATGACAAACGTAAAGTTTGCTGACTTGTCCGATTACCGTGATATTGAAACGTTAAATATGTATAAAGAACGCACGCAAATGGGCTATACGCACGAACAAATCATGGAATCCATTTATGTAAAAGGGCGCGACAACGCAAGAACCCCGATGCAATGGGATGATACGGAGCATGCCGGTTTTACAACAGGGGAGCCATGGATACAAATTAATCCACGCTACAAAGAAATTAACGTAAAACAAGCATTGGCAGACGAAAATTCCATTTTCTATTATTATAAAAATCTGATTGAGCTTAGGAAGGAAATGGAGATTATCACAGAGGGCGATTATCGTTTGCTTCATAGAGAGCATGAAGCAGTATTTGCTTACGAAAGAAGTTGGCATAACGAAAAATTGATTGTTTTATGTAATTTCAGTCCGGAAGTGCAAACCATCGCGGATGCTTCTCTTGAAAAAGAAATCAAAGAAGCGGAAATTCTTATTGCCAATTATCCGGCTGAGGAGAAAAACGGTATTACATTGCGTCCGTATGAAACAATTGTTTATCATATAAAATAAAGTTTTAGCAAGAAAGGGCTGTACGCCCTTTCCTAAAACCGTTTAGATACTAGGTGGCAATTTTTAAAAAGGAGAAAGCAGCATGAAAAAAACGTGGTGGAAAGAAGCGACAGCATATCAAATTTATCCTCGCAGCTTTATGGATTCGAACGGGGACGGCATCGGGGATTTGCAAGGAATCATTTCCAAGCTGGATTATTTAAAAGACCTTGGAATCGATGTTATATGGGTTTGTCCGTTTTACAAATCTCCAAACGATGATAACGGCTATGACATAAGCGATTATCAAGAAATAATGGATGTATTCGGCACAATGGCAGACTTTGACCAACTGCTTGCGGAAGTGCACAAGCGCGGCATGAAACTAATTATTGACCTTGTCATCAATCATACGAGCGATGAGCATCCGTGGTTTATTGAATCCCGCTCTTCTAAGGACAATCCGAAGCGCGACTGGTACATTTGGAGAGATGGAAAAGACGGCAAGGAACCGAACAACTGGGAAAGTATTTTCAGCGGCTCTGCATGGGAATATGATGAAACGACCGATCAATATTACTTGCATGTGTTTTCCAGAAAACAGCCGGATTTAAACTGGGAAAATAAAGATGTTCGCTTTGCCCTGTATGAAATGATGAATTGGTGGTTAGACAAAGGAATCGACGGCTTCCGTGTTGACGCGATTTCTCACATAAAGAAGAAAGAAGGCTTCCCTGATATGCCGAATCCGAAAGGGTTGGATTATGTTCCGTCTTTCGATGGTCATATGAACCAAGAAGGAATACAGGAGTTTTTACAAGAACTCAAAGAGCAAACGTTTGCCAAATACGACATTATGACAGTCGGAGAAGCAAACGGAGTAAAGATTGAAGATGCCGGCGAATGGGTTGGTGAAGAAAACGGAAAGTTCAACATGGTATTTCAATTCGAACACTTGGATCTTTGGGATAGAAGCAAGGTGGGCGAAATCGACGTTGTATCGTTAAAGAAAACGTTGACGAAATGGCAAAAA